>NZ_BMGB01000001.1:1070881-1670881 GCF_014639655.1 Conyzicola nivalis | reverse complement strand
TCCCGGCGGCGGGCTGAGCGGCTCGCATCGGCTTTCGCGAGGATCTCCGGAAGTTCGTCGCCGGTGTGGTCGGTGCAGTAGGCCGGGGTGCCGGGCTGCAGCCGCCACGAGTCGGCAAGCGACCCGGCGTCGAAGGCGTCGAAGCCGGTCTCCTCGACGAGGGACGTCGCTACCCGCTTGGCCTGCTCGTCGTCGCCTGCGACCGGGATGGCGATGCGGCCGGCTGTTCGGGCTGGGGTGGCGTTCTCACTGAAGGACTGGGCGGTGATCGCGTTCCAGGCTTTGACCAGCGGGCGGCCGTAGTGCTCGGTGATCCAGAGGCTTTCGACCTGTCCGTCGACGAGGGCCGGGATGTGACCGTCCCGGAGCGGGTAGTAGTTCGACGTGTCGATGATCACGGCGGCCGCGGGTGCGTTGCGGACGAGGTGGGCGACGTCGGGTACGCGGCTGATGGCGACCGAGACGATGACGACGTCGGAGTTGTCGGTGACGTCGTCGGCGTGCACTGCCCGTGCGCCGGTGCTCAGAGCGGCGGGGTCGATGGTCTCCGGGCCTCGGGAGTTCGCGATGGAGACGTCGTGGCCTGCAGTGCTTAGCCGCTGGGCGAGGGTGGTGCCGATTGCTCCGGCGCCGATGATGCCGATCTTCATGATGCTCCTGTTCTTTCGATGAGGGTTACGGTCGTCCGTCGGCAGTGGCGCCGGTGGAGATGGCGGGTGTGCGGGGCCTTGTGACGAACAGGGTGCCGATGACGGCAGCGAAGGCGACTAATCCCGCGGTGGTGAAGGCTGCCTGTCCTGCCTCGACTGTCTGGGCGACGGTCAGGGCGCCGGCATGTGCTGCGTTCGCTCCGATCGTGTAGGCCGAGACGAGGACTGCGCCGCCGGCGGCGCCGGCGAGTTGCTGCGCGGTGGTGAAGGCCGCGCTTCCGTAGGGGTACAGCTCGGCGCGCAGGGATGACAGAGCCACGGTGGTCAGGGGGGCCCACATCATCGCCTGGGATGCGGACATGACCAGGTACGCGACGAGATATAGCCAGACGCTGGTGTTCTGGTCCAATGTGCTGAGGAACCAGATGGTTGCTGTCCAAATGATGCCGCCGGGGATGACGAGGGGGCGCGGGCCGAAGCGATCGTAGATCCGACCGCCGATGGCGGAGACGAGTGCGATCGCGGCGCCGCCCGGGACGAGGAAGAGGCCGATTGCCAACGTTCCCAGTCCCAGTGACCCGGTGAGGATGAGGGGGAGGATCAGGAGGATTCCGAAACCGTTCAGTGCGATGAACAGCATGATCAGCAGCGGCACGGCGAACAACTTCGTCTGGAAGACGCGCATGTCGAGGAACGGGTCGCGGTTCCGTCGACGCAGGAAGCTCTGGCGGAAAGCGAAGGCTGCCACGCCGAGTATGCCGATCACGATCGGGATGGCGGGTGAGACGGGCGCGTGCCCGGAGGCGGATTCGCCGATTGAGGACAGGCCGAAGACCAGGGCGCCGAAGCCGATCGCGGACAGAAGCAGGGAGAGGACGTCGAGGGTGGCGTGTTCGGGGGTGGTGATGTTTTTGAGCTTGAGGGCTCCCAGCACAAGTGCGATGACTGCGAGGGGGAGGATGAGGATGAACAGCCACCGCCACGGCAGGAACGACAGCACGAGACCGGAGACTGCCGGGCCGAGGGCGGGTGCGATCGCCGGCACCGCTGTCACCAATGCCATGATGCTGCCTCGGCGTGCTTCGGGGACCAGTCGCATGGCGGTGGTCATCAGCAGCGGGACGAACACGGCCGTGCCGGCCGCCTGAACGATCCGGCCGGCGAGCAGCACCTCAAAGCCGGGGGCTGCGGCTGCTATAGCGGTGCCGATGATGAACAGTGTCAGTGCGGTGAGGAAGATGGTCCGCATGTGGAAGCGCCGCATGACGAACCCGGTCGCGGGGATCAACACCGCCAGGGTCAGCAGGTAGCCCGTCGTCAGCCACTGGCCGGACGAGGGGGTGATATCCAGGTCAGTGATCAGGGTGGGGAGGGCGACACCGAGCAGCATCTCGTTGAGGAGAACGAGGAAGGTCGATCCCATGAGCAGGCCGATGACGAGGGCGCTGCCGGGGGCCAGCTTCTCGACGCGGCTCTTCCCCGTGCGGGAAGGTGGGATGGCCGGGTCTGCGGGGTTCGGGTTGGTCATTTCGGTGCTCCAAAGCAGGTCGGGTGTAGCGAGGGTTTACGGAAGTCGGGGGTCTTGGCCGTACTGGGCGGGTGCGCCCAGATGGTCGCGGAGGGTAATCCCGGCGTAGTCCTCGTGGAACAGGCCGCGTTCCTGCAGCACGGGCACGACCTCGTCGACGAAGGTGTCGATTCCGTCGGCGTACACGTCGATGGCTACGGAGAATCCGTCACAGGCGCCGGCGTCGAACCATTCCTGCATGTGGTCGGCGATGTCGGACGCGGTTCCCGGAACGACCGGGTGGTAGTCGATCACGCCGTGCGCCAGCACGTCACGTAAGGTCCACCCCTCACGTGCCAGTTCGAGAGCCCGTGGGGCCCGCGGGTCGCCCGGATTGGCCCGCGCTGCACTGTGCTGTTGCTCGGTGATCGGCTGGTCGAGCTGCGCGGGGCTGAGGTCCAGGCCGATCATGGAACCGAGATAGCGGACCCGCTGGTGGGTATCGACCGACTCGTCCAACTTCAGCCGCCGGTCCAGTGCAGCACGCTTGGACGAGGCGACCGAGGGCATGAAGCCCGCGAACAGCTTCACCTCGTCGGGATTGCGACCGGCACGTTCTGCGGCGGTGCGCAGCGCCTCGCGGTGCGCACGGCCCTCCTCGATCGTGAACGGATTCGCGTACACGCCGGACGCGTACCGGCCGGCCATCTCCAACCCGTTCCCGCCACCGCCGGCTTGAAAAATCACCGGCTGGCCCTGTTCGGACGGCGGGATCGGCAGCGGGCCGGCGGATGCGACGTAGCGGCCCTGCAGGTTTACCGGCCGGATCTGGGACATGTCGGCGAAACGTCTGTTCTCGACATCCCGCACCCACGCGTTCTTGCCCCAGCTGCCCCAGAGCGCCTGGACGATCTGGACGACCTCGTGGGCGCGTTCGTACTTCTCCTCCCGCGACGGCAGGACGATCCCGTAGTTCGCTGCGGCGGCGGGGTGCGAGGTGGGGACGGCGTTCCATCCGGCGCGGCCGTGGCTGGCGACGTCGAGGGCCTTGAACTGGCGGGCGATGGTGAACGGCTCGTTGAGCGTGGTCGAACTCGTCGCGACCAATCCGATGCGTTTCGTCGCACGCGCCATCGATGTCAGAACGAGCAGCGGATCGATGGCGTGGTGGGGCGCCTCCCTCTCAAGGTCGACATCCAGGACGGGTGTGTCGGCCAAAAAGATCAACTGGATCTTCCCGCGTTCGGCCGCCCGAGCGTACCGGTCGAAGACGTCCATGTCGGTGTAGCTCGACGGATCGGTGCCGGGCATCCGCCAGGCACCGGGCTGGGCCCCGTACCCGTTGGCGATCTGTAGAGCCAAGAGCAAATGACGGTCGGACGAGCTGGACATAGCGGACCCTTCAGTGGAGGACCAGCGTGACTGGCCCGAATTGCGCGAAGGCGAGGTGACACGCGGACGCAAAAGGAGGTACCCTCCTGTTAGAAAGAAACTATACGGAGGCAGGCTCCGTATTGTCAACATGGGGGCGACAATGTCGGAAATCGTGTCTGGCCGGGTCCGTGGGCCGCGGGCTGACGCCCAACGCAACCGGGACCACATCCTCGATGTCGCGGAGCAACATTTCTCCCAGCACGGTGTGACCGGGTCGCTCGAGGCGATTGCCAAGCAGGCCGGCGTCGGCGTCGGCACGCTCTATCGGCATTTCCCCAACCGCGAAGAACTTCTTGCTGCACTCCTCACTGCACGCGACGACGCACTCGTCTCGCGTAGGGACGCTATCCGCGCGGAATCCGCGAACGCCGCTGAAGCTCTCGAGCACTGGCTCGACGCCATGACGGAGTGGGCCGGTGCATTCGACGGGTTGCCCGAGCCGCTGCGGGCAGCGACCACAACGAGTTCCTCACCGCTGGCAGTCACGTGTCAGGGCTTCATCACCGACACGAACGAATTCCTGTTGGACGCGCAAGAAGAAGGAAGTGCGCGCCGGGAGGTTCGGGCCGTGGACCTTTTCCTGGCGTCGCTTGCGACGAGTTGGGTACGCAGTGCGGCCATGGCTGACGAGATCTCACTACCCGCGCTTTCGTCACTCACGCGAAGCGGCTGGGAGACTCGCGCGTAACCGAAACTCGATGATACGAGTTTCTTTGTCGATGATCCTTCCAGGCGTCGCCGAAGAGCTGGACACTCCTGACTAGAGGCCGGGCGAAAGGCGGGCGAGCGCTACAGCCCGACCCACTCCGTGACGCCGGCCGTCAGGTGCTGGCGCTTCCAGATCGGCACCGTCTGCTTGATGATCTCGACCACACGCTCACACGCCGCGAACGCTTCCGCGCGGTGCGGAGCCGCGGCGGCGGCCACGAGCGCGGTGTCGCCGATCGTCAGCGCCCCCACTCGATGTACGGCCGCGATGCGCAACCCGGTCTCGGCCGCGACGAGAGCGCAGGCCTCCTCGAGAAAGCGTGCGGCATCCGGATGCGCCTGGTAGTCGAGCGCGGAGACGCTCTCGCCGTGATCGTGGTCGCGCACGATCCCGCGGAAGGTCACGAGCGCGCCGTTCTGTGGCGTCAGTACGAATTCCTCGAACGGAGCCGCGTCGATGACGGTCTCGGCGATCGAGGTCATCACGTCAGGCATGCGGTCCGCCGCCCGACACCTGCGCCACGAGGTGCGGAAGCAGGTCGTCGAGCACAGCGAGCCCGTCGTCCACCCCGCCCGGCGAGCCGGGCAGGTTGATGACGACGGTGCCTCGTGCGGTTCCGGCGACCGCGCGGCTGAGCGCGGCCATCGGGGTGGACGCGAGTCCGTGCGAGCGGATGGCCTCGGCGACGCCGGGCAGTTCGCGGTCGATCACGGCGAGCGTGGCCTCGGGGGTGCGGTCGGTGGGGCTCACGCCCGTGCCGCCGGTGGTGAGGATGACGGCGGGCGCGGACTTGAGCACGCGCACCATCTCGGTGGCGATGTCGGCGTCGGCGACGACCGTGACCTCGGCGGTGTAGCCGGCGGCGGTCAGCCACTCTGCGATCACGGGGCCCGTGGTGTCTTCGCGGGTTCCGAGCGCACCGGCGGTCGAGGAGACGATGACGGCCGCGGTGTTCGCGCGCGGCTTCGAGCGGCGGGGACGCTTGGTGGGAGTGCCTTCAGCGGGGCCCGAGGACCCTTCGACGGGCGCAGGGACCGAGGGACGCGTCCAATGACCGTGCTTGCCGCCCGACTTGTCGCGCAACTGGATGTCGGTCATCGTGGCCGCGGCATCCACCGCCTTGATCATGTCGTGCAGCGTGAGCGCGGCGACCGTCACGGCCGTGAGCGCCTCCATCTCGACACCGGTCTGGCCGACGGTCTTGGCGGTCGCGGTGATCAGGATCGAGTCGGCGGTGAAATCGAAGTCGACCTTGACGCTCGACAGCGGGATGGTGTGGCAGAGCGGGATGAGTTCGCTCGTCTTCTTCGCGCCCTGGATTCCGGCGATGCGCGCGGTCGCGAGCACATCGGCCTTCGGTAGGTCGTCGGCGCGCACGAGGGCGATCACGTCGGGACGGGTCACGAGACGACCGGTCGCGGTGGCGGTGCGCTTCGTCACGGTCTTGTCGCCGACGTCGACCATGCGGGCGCGCCCGTCCGAGTCGAGGTGGGTGAGGGAGCGTTCGCTCACAGTTCGATCGTTTCCACGGTGTCGCCCGCTTTCAGCTCGGTTGTCGTCTCGGGGATGTCGATAAGAACATCGGATGCGGCCAGGCCGGCGACGAGGTGCGAGCCGGGCCCGGCGACCAGCTCCACTCTGCCACCCTCGACTGAACGCCCGCGCAAAAACTGTCGCTTGCCGGGGATCGAGGTGAGGTCGGCCACGAGGGTGCGCGGCGCGCGGGTGGCGGCGGGCAGCCCCGCGACCCGGCGCAGAAGCGGTGCCACGAAGACCTCGAACGAGATCTGCGTGCTCACCGGATTGCCGGGAAAACTGATGACGGGCACGCCCTCGAACGACCCGGTCGCCTGCGGTCCGCCGGGCTGCATGGCGATGTGGCCGATGCGCCCGCCGAGCGGGGTGAGCACGTCGCGCACGACCTCGTGGTCGCCCATCGAGATGCCGCCCGAGGTGATGATGATGTCGGCGCCGGCCGCGGCGGCGAACATGGCGTCGTGCAGCTGGTCGGCGTCGTCGTTGCTGTTGCGGATCGACGCCACGATCTCGGCGCCGCACGCGCGCAGTGCCGCCTCGAGCGCGACGCCGTTGGAGTCGTAGATCTGGCCGTCGTCGACGGGCTGCCCGGGGTCGACGAGTTCGGCGCCGGTCGTGATCACGACGACGCGCACCCGGAAGCGCACCTCGACGTCGCGGATGCCCGCGGAGGCGAGCACGGCGAGGTGGCGGGGTGCCAGCCGCAGGGCCGCCGGCAGCAGCTCCGCACCGGCGCGCACGTCGCTGCCCTGCTCGCGCACGAATTCGCCCGCCCGCCTGCCTCGGTGGATGGTGACCAGATTGCCCTCGATCGTCGCGTCTTCGACCGGCACGACGGCATCCGCCCCCTCGGGCACGACTGCTCCCGTCATGATCCGCACGGTCGTCGACGGGATGAGCGGTTCGGGCGTGCCGCGCTGGGCGGGGATCTCGCCGAGGATCGGCAGGATCGTGTCGCCGTCGCGCAGGTCGGCCGCGCGCACGGCGAAGCCGTCCATCTGCGAGTTGCGGAACAGCGGCAGGTCGACCGGCGAGGTGACCGCGGTGGCGGTCACCCGGCCGAGCGCATCGGCGAGCGGCACACGTTCGGTGCCGGTCGCCATGGCGCGCGCGAGCAGCGAGCGAACCAGCGCCGCGTGCTGGTCAACGCTCGTATGGGGCGTCGACGTGTGACCCATCAGTAGCGGGCCACGTCGCCGTCGACGTCGCGCGACCAGGCGTCGATGCCCCCGGTGAGGTGCCGCGCGTGCTCGAAGCCGCGCTGCTGCAGCACGCGCAGCGCCGATTCGGAGCGCATGCCGTGGTGGCAGTAGACCACGAAGTTCTCGCTCGGGTCGAGCTTGTCGATCACGCTCTCGAGCGAGCCGAGCGGCACCAACAGCGAGTCGGGCAGGCTCGCGATCTCGGCCTCCCACGGTTCGCGCACGTCGAGCAAAACGATGTCGTCGCCGCGTTCGATCGATGCGGCCAGGTCGGAGGGGGAGATGGTGTCGCTCATGGCGGACTCGCTTTCGGGGGTTGATGCGCGGGGTACGACGCCGCAGAAGGCGTCGTAGTCGATGAGTTCGGTGATGGATGACGCGGTCGGATCGCTCTCGTAGGCGAGCTCGCGGAACGCGCCCGTGAGCGCGTCGAACGTGGTGACGCGGCCGAGCAGGGGCGTTCCGCTGCCGGTGAGCACCTTGAGGGCCTCGCCGGCCATCAGTGCGCCGATCACGGCGACGACCGTGGGGAAGACGCCGCCCTGCTCGCACGACAGCACCGAGCCGGCGGGCGGGGGAGTGGGGAACAGGTCGCGGTACTGCGGTCCCTTGGCGGCCCAGGCGAGCCCGACCTGCCCGGCGTACTGCGCGACGGCGCCCCAGACGAGCGGGATGCCGGTGATCGCCGCGGCGTCGTTCGCGAGGTAGCGGGTGGGGAAGTTGTCGCTACCGTCGAGCACGAGGTCGTAGTCGGCGAAGATGCCGAGCGCGTTCTCGGCGGTGAGGCGGGTCTCGATCGCGATGACCTTCGACGCGGGGTTGATCGCGTGCGCGCGGTTCGCCGCCGAGACGACCTTCGGGATGCCGACGTCGGCGGTGCCGTGGATGTACTGGCGGTGCAGGTTGCTCAGCTCGACGGTGTCGTCGTCGACGATGCCGATCGTGCCGACCCCGGCGGCGGTCAGCGCCGGGATGACGGTGCTGCCGAGCCCGCCCGCGCCGATGACGAGCACACGCGTCGCGGCGAGCGAGCGCTGCGCGGCCAGTCCGAACCCGGGCAGTGCGATCTGGCGGGCGTACCGGTTCGGATCTGCCAGCGCGATCGGGTCTGCCGGGGTGGACTGCATGCCTTCGATTGTGTCAGTTGGTTAGCTTTCGCGCCGACCTCGGTGGCCGCGCACGATCGGACCGGCGACGACCGCCGCGGCACCGACGGCGAACAGCGCGATGCCGAGACCCAGCGCTGCGCCGGCGGCGGCACCGGTGTCGGCGAGTTCGGTGGCCGCCGGCACGGCGACGACGGTGCCGGCGGGCGCCGTCGCGGCCGGAGCGGGAGCGGGGGTGGGACCGGGAGTGGGCGCAGGAGCGGGAGCCGCCGCCGGTGCCGCGTCGAGCGCCACGGCGAGCGAGTCGCCCGTGCTCACGTCGACAGGCACGACCGGCGCGTCGGGCGCGACCGCGGGGTCGATCCGCAGAGCGTAGTCGGCGCGTGGGATCACCGGCGGCAGCGTGAAGCTGCCGTCGGCCGCGGTGGTGGTGGAGGTGACCACGTCACCGTCGGGCTCGACCAGCTGGACCACCACGGGAGGAAGGCCGCCGAGCGTGACCACACCGGCGACCGTGCGTGCGACGGACGCGAACCACAGCTGCGCGGCCGGGCTGCCGGACTTGTAGGTCGACGTGATGCTCAGCGTCGACAGCGGAACCCGCGGCGCCACCCACACCGAACCGCCCTGGGTGTTGCAGTTCACGGGAGTGGTGGGACAGAGCGGGTCCTCTGCACTGACCGAGGTGGCCGTGCTCGTGAGGGTCGGCAGCACGAGCGGTGTCGCCTGCGCGGTGCACGAGTTCGGGCTGGCGTCGCAGTAGTTGAAGATAGTGACACCGAGGTCTGTTGCGGCCACGGGTGCTCCGGTCGCATCCGTCGCCGAGATCGTGATGGACTCCGCGTCGATGTCGCCGAAGGCGGCGCCCCAGACTCCCGCCGGCGCGGGCGTGGCGAAGGTGAAGGTGGTGGTGGACGGAACGGTCGTCGACGTCGGATTGACGCTCACGTAGGGCTTGCCCTGGCTCGAGCCGACGAGCTGCCCCGCCGGCGAGGTGGCCGGCAGCCAGGCGGCATTGCCCGACGAGGTCGCGAAGGTGCGCGAGGTGGATGTCACGGTTGTGGCGGGAAAACCGGCGGGGAGGGCGACCGTGCCGGCGTAGGCGCCGGTCGTGCCCGTCATCGCCCAGGTGGCATACCCGTCGGAGGGGGCGGCGCTCGCCGGGGAGACCCCCGCGACCAGCACGAGGGCCGCGGCGGCGACGAGCGAGGTGGGGAAGAGGGCGAAGGCGACCGGGCGTCTCATCCGACTCACGGTAACGGGCGAGCAGAGGTTTGACTAGACCTCAATCACTGCTCGATTCGCAGAAACGGGTAATATCAGCTCATTCAGACGCATCTGCGGAAAGAGGGATCGTGGCAGTGACACAGTTTCGCGTCAGCGAGGCCGCGGCCCTGCTCGGCGTAAGCGACGACACCGTTAGGCGCTGGGCCGACGCGGGGCGGATCGAGCTACGCCGCGACGAGGCCGGACCGGCAGTGATCGACGGCGCGCAGGTCGCGGCCCTCGCGCAGGAACTCGCAGCCGAGTCCGCCCTCTCGGCGGCGTTCCCCGCGAGCAAGGCATCCGCGCGCAACCGGCTCACCGGGATCGTGACCCGGGTGACGAAGGACGGCGTGATGGCGCAGGTGGAGCTGCAGGCGGGTGCCTTCCGCATCGTGTCGCTGATGAGCCGGGAGGCCGCCGACGAACTCGGGCTCGAACCCGGTTCCCTCGCGACCGCGAGCGTCAAGGCCACGACCGTCGTCGTCGAACTGCCGGACCACGGCGCATGAGGCGCTCCGCCGGCGTCGCGCTCGCCGCGGTTCTCGCCCTCGCCGGCTGCGCCGCGCAGCCCGCCGAGGCCCCGACCGCCGACGGCTCGCTCTCCGGAACGATCACCGTCTTCGCCGCGGCCTCGCTCACCGGCACCTTCACGGAGCTCGCGAGCGCGTTCGAGGCCGAACACCCCGGCACCGAGGTCGAACTCGCTTTCGCCGGTTCCAGCGACCTGGCGACCCAGATCGCCGAGGGAGCGCCCGCCGACGTCTTCGCCTCGGCCGACACCAGGAACATGGCGAAGGTGACGGATGCGGCCCTGAACGCGGGCGATCCGGTCGACTTCGCGACCAACTCTCTCGAGATCGCCGTGCCGCCCGGCAACCCCGCGGGCATCGCTGGTTTCGCCGATCTGGCCGGCCCCGACGTGAAGGTCGTCGTCTGCGCGCCCGCCGTGCCGTGCGGAGCGGCGACCGTCGCCGTCGCGACCGCCGCCGGGGTCGAGTTGGCGCCGGTGAGCGAGGAGTCGTCGGTCACCGACGTGCTCGGCAAGGTCACGTCGGGCGAGGCCGACGCGGGGCTCGTCTACGTGACCGACGTCCTGGCCGCCGGTGACGCGGTGGAGGGGATCGGGTTCGACGAGGCGGGCGAGGCCGTGAATACCTACCCGATCGTGACGCTCGGCGACTCGGTCGAGCCCGACCTGGCTCGGGCGTTCGTCGACTTCGTGACCGGTGCGGCCGGCCGCACGGTGCTCGCGGCCGCCGGATTCGGCGCACCGTAGCCGTGGTCGAGCAGTCGCGTTACGCGGGAATCCCGCGCTGGGTCGTGGTGGTCGCCGCGATCGGCGCCCTGTTCGTGCTGCTTCCCCTCGCCGCGATGATCACGCGGGTGAACTGGGGGGAGTTCGTGGGGCTCGTCACCTCCGAGTCATCCGTATCGGCTCTTCTGCTCAGTCTGCGCACGTCGCTCGCGGCGACCGCGCTCTGCATCGTGCTCGGCGTGCCGATGGCGCTCGTGCTGGCCCGCTCGCGGTTTCGCGGGCAGAGAATTCTGCGGTCGCTCGTGCTGCTCCCGCTGGTGCTTCCCCCGGTCGTCGGCGGCATCGCGCTGCTCTACACGTTCGGGCGGCGCGGGCTCGTGGGGCAGGCGCTCGACGGGCTCGGCATCTCGATCGCGTTCTCGACGACGGCCGTCGTGCTCGCGCAGACGTTCGTGGCGCTCCCGTTCCTCGTGCTGAGCCTCGAGGGGGCGCTGCGCACGGTCGGCACCCGCTACGAGGCGGTCGGGGCGACGCTGGGCGCCGGGCCGACCACCGTGTTGCGGCGGATCACCCTGCCGCTCGTGCTGCCCGCCCTCGTGTCGGGCGCCGTGCTGTCGTTCGCGCGGGCGCTCGGCGAGTTCGGCGCGACACTGACGTTCGCGGGCAGCCTGCAGGGCACCACCCGCACCCTGCCGCTCGAGATCTACCTGCAGCGCGAGACCTCGCCCGACACGGCGGTGGCGCTGTCGCTGGTGCTCGTGGTGGCCGCCGTCGTGGTCGTCGGCATCGCGCACCGCGCCGGATCGACGCGGTACCTGCGGGGTGCGCTGTGACGTTCGTCTTCGACGCCAGGGTCGCTTCGCGGGGGTTCGACGTGTCGCTCGAGGTGAAGCCGGGCGAGACCGTCGCCGTGCTCGGACCGAACGGCGCCGGCAAGTCGACACTGCTCGACCTTGCCGCGGGCCTGCTGCGTGCCGACTCGGGGCGCGCGGTTCTGGATGACACGGTCTTGTTCGATGCCGTCGGTGGCGGGCGGTTCACGCCGCCGCACGAGCGCGGCGTCTCGTTGCTCGCGCAGCAACCGCTGCTCTTCCCGCACCTCAGCGTGCTGGAGAACGTGGCGTTCGGGCCGCGCAGCTCGGGGGTCTCGCGGCTCGAGTCGCGCGAGACGGCCAGGCACTGGCTCGCCGAGGTGGAGGCGCTCGACCTCGCCGACCGGCGACCCACGCAGCTGTCGGGCGGTCAGGCGCAGCGCATCGCGGTCGCCCGGGCGCTGGCGAGCGACCCCAAGCTGCTGCTGCTCGACGAGCCGCTGGCCGCCCTCGACGTGGCGGTCGCGCCCGCCCTGCGACGGATGCTACGACGTGTGCTCGCCGGCCGCACCGTGCTGATCGTCACCCACGACATCCTCGACGCGTTCACGCTCGCCGACCGGGTCGTCGTGCTCGATCACGGCCGCATCGTGGAGCAGGGCCCCACGCGCGACGTGCTCGAACGCCCGCGCAGCCGGTTCGCGGCGGGACTCGCGGCGCTCAACCTGCTCGTCGGGGTGCGCACGGAACGCGGCATCCGCCTCGACGACGGTGCCGAGATCGCGGGCGCCTCGAGCCTGTCGCCGGGCACTCCCGCGGCGGCCGCGGTGCGCCCCCCGGCGGTGCGCGTCTCGCTCGACGAGCCGGCCGAGGTCAACCGACTGCGCGGCGAAGTGCTCGACGTGGAGCCGCGCGGCGACCTCGTGCGGGTGCGGTCGCGCCACCTCGCGGCCGACGTCGCCCCCGCGGTCGTCGCCGACCTCGATCTGGCGCCCGGCTCGACGGTCTGGTTCGCGTTCGATCCGGCTGCGGTGCAGATCTACGCCGGTTGAGCCTGAACTCGATCCCTGAGCTTGTTGAAGGGGCGCTTCGACGAGCTCAGCGACCGCTCGCTACGGCGTGTGCGGGCGACCCAGGTGCCCGAGCAGCGCGCAGACGAGCGTGATGACCGCCGCGACCGCCATGCCCAGACCGATGTGCACGTTCAGCAGCAGTCCGCCGACGAGCGCGCCGAGTCCGATGAGCAACACGGCGCCGGCGCGGCGCTTCCATGGCTGGCCGTTGCCCTGCCCGAACTTCGAGTCGAAGGCGAGACCCACGAGCGTCGACGTGACCACGACGGTCGTGACATCCTTCACACCGATGTGCCGGGCGGCACCCGCCTGCAGTCCCATCGCGAGACCGAGGGCTCCGGTGACGGCGAGCTTCACCCACTCCGCGGGCTCGTCGATCACGAGCAACGGCACGGCCGCGGCGAGGATCACGATGCCGACGAAGGTGAAGAGCAGCGTGCTGCGTCCGGACCAGCCCGCGGGCACGGGACGCAGCGTGCGTCCGGCGATGAGCGCACCGAGCATGAACAGCACGAGCGCGATGACCGGTCCGACGATCGGCAGGTCGTCGGCGCCCGCGAGGGCCATGCCCAAGATCACGACGTTGCCCGTCATGTTGCCCGTGAACACCCGGTCGAGGCCGAGGTAGCCGACCGCGTCGATCACACCGGTCGAGAAGGTCAGGGCGAGCATCAGCCCGAGGTGCAGTCCGGCCGGGTGTGCCTGCAGTCGCTTCTTCATGTCTCTCCTTGAGAATCGTGCGCCCTCAGAGAGTCGCTAGGGTTTTGACACTACGAGAGTCAAGTATCGAGCAGATTACGGGGACCACTTGTCACACGCACTCCAACCGGGCGAGGGTCACATCGCCAGCGAGGTCTACCTGCCCTCGGATCCGGGCGCGGTGTTCTGGGGTCGCCTTCCGTGCGAGACGGATGAACCGGTCCTGACGATCCCCGACGGCACCGCGGTGACGATCGACACGTTGAGCCACGAGGGCCTGCTCGAAGACCAGGGCAGCGACCCGGTCGCGTTCTTCGGCGGCTTCGGAGTTCCGGCATCGCGGGTGCTCGACGACGCGATCCTGCTCGCCGCGACCCGGGAGCGCGACCCGCAGACCGACGGCCCGCACGTCGTCACCGGACCGATCTTCGTCGAGGGCGCCGAGCCGGGCGACCTGCTCAAGATCACCGTGCTCGAGGCCACGCCCCGCGTGCCCTACGGCATCATCTCGAACCGGCACGGGCGCGGTGCACTGCCGGGCGAATACCCGCAGGGGCCGGACACCGTGAGCGTCTTCGCGGCGGTCGACGGCGAGCTCGGTGCCGCGACGCACGGCACGATGCCCCGCGTCGCGGGCGGCGAGCACTCGGTGCGCTTACCGCTCGCGCCCTTCCTCGGCATCATGGGGGTCGCGGTGGCCGGCGACGAGCGTCCGCACTCTGTTCCCCCGGGAGCGCACGGCGGCAACATCGACATCAACCTGCTCACCGTGGGTTCGACCCTCTACCTGCCCGTGCAGGTGCGCGGTGCGCTCGCCTACGTCGGCGACCCGCACTTCGCCCAGGGCGACGGCGAGGTCTCGCTCACCGCGATGGAGGCCTCGCTGAGGGTGACCCTGCGTTTCGAGGTCGTCACCGCCGCCGAGGCCGAGCTGGCGTTCGGCGCCCTCGTGGGGCCGCTCGCCGAGACATCCGAATACCTCGTTCCGACCGGCATGAGCCCCGACCTCGACGAGGCCGTGCAGAACTGCGTGCGCGCCGCGATCGCCCTGCTGCAGGCGCGGTTCGGCATGGACGCCGCCCACGCCTACGCCTACCTGAGTGCCGCGACCGACTTCAACATCTCGCAGGTCGTCGACCTGGTGAAGGGCGTGCACGCGCGCATCCGGGTCGGGGACTTCGCATGAGCGGGCTCGACGAGACCGCCCCGGCCGGCCTCCTCGAGGCGTTCTGGCAGTACGAGACCGCCCTCATGGCGAACGACCTCGAGGCGCTCGACCGGCTGTTCGCACCCGGAGCCGACACCCTGCGCGGCGACGCGGGAGGCATCCTGGTCGGCCACGACGCGATCAGCGCGTTCCGCAGGGGACGCGGCGGGGCGCCCAAGCGCGAGATCGTCGACGTGCTGGTGCGCGAGATCGCCCCGGATGCCGCGATGGTCATCGCGGTCACGGCTCCCGCGACCGGGGGACGCGGTCAGCAGACCCAGCTCTGGCGCCTGATCGACGGCGCCTGGGCGGTTGAGGTCGCCCACGTGAGCCTGCCCGCGCCCGCGGTGAACCCGACCGTGTGGCGGATCGTCGGAACGCCGCTCGTCGCCGGGGCCGACGTTCCCGAGCTGGCGAGCCAGACGATCGCCGTGAAAGACCTGTTCGACGTGGCCGGCTACGCCACCGGAGGGGGAGTGCCCGCCTATCTGGCCGAAGCCGCGCCCGCGACGCGCACCGCGCCCGCCGTGGCCGCGCTGCTGGCGAGCGGCGCCGACGTCACCGGAATCGCGCGAACCGACGAGTTCGCGTACAGCATCGCGGGCAAGAACCCGCACTACGGGACCCCGCCCAACGGCGCGGTGATCGGGGCGATCCCCGGCGGTTCCTCGAGCGGTCCGGCCTCGGCGGTCGCGCTCGGGCAGGCGTCGATCGGTCTCGGCACCGATACCGGCGGATCGTTGCGCGTGCCCGCCTCGTACCAGGGTCTGTGGGGACTCCGCACGACCCACGGCGCCGTGAGCGTGGAAGGCCTGCTGCCGCTCGCACCCAGTTTCGACACCGTCGGCTGGCTCACCCGGGAGGCGTGGCTGATGCGCGCCGTTGCCACCACGTCGCTCGACCTCGGGCAGCAAGTGCTGCCCCCGGCCAATCGGTTCGCCGTGTCATCCGCCCTCACCGCGCAGGCGTCGCCCGGCGTGCGCGCCGCATTCGACGACGCCATCGCCCGCCTGGGCGACGCGGGAGTCGTCGACGACCTCGTCGACGTCGACCTCGGCGACATCGACGCGCTGTTCGAGACGTTCCGCACCGTGCAGGGCGCCGAGGCGTGGGCGACCCACGGAGCGTGGATCGAAAAGCACCCGGGCGCGCTCGGTGCGGACATCGCTGCCCGGTTCGCCTGGGCGTCGACGATCTCCTCGGAAGCCGAGGCCCGCGCCCGGGTCGCGCTCGCCGCCGCACGCCTCGAGATCGAGCGCGTTCTCGACGGGCGCACCCTGCTGCTGCCGTCGGCGTCGTCGGTCGCGCCGTCGACGACCGCGGATGCCGCGGCCAACGAGATCACGCGGGCGAGCACCCTGCGGCTCACGTGTGTCGCCGGCATCACGGGGCGTCCCGCGCTGTCGGTTCCCGCGCTGACCGTCGACGGCGCCCCCGTCGGGTTGTGCGTCGTGGGGCCCCGCTTCGGCGACCTCGGCACGGTGATCACGGGGGCGAAGCTGCACGGCGAGCTGGTCGACCGGTAGTCGCGCGCGTTCGCAACTCAGGCAGAACCGCGCGCGCGTCCACAGGCGCCCGCGCGAACACTGCGGACGCCCACGAACCCGCGGAATTCTGCCTGAGTTACGCGTCGATCAGCCGAGCGACCGCAGATCGCGCCGGTCACCGAGGTACTCCTCGAACGACGACAGCGCGAGTTCGGCGACGGTGAGTCCGCGGCTGCGCGCCTCGTCGAGGGCTTCCTCGGCGAGGTCGTCGGGGAGTTCGAACTGAACGAAGGCCATGCGGGCAAGCCTACGAGGGTTCAGGTTTTACCCCACTGAAACACGCGTTCCAGTAGCCTGAGACTCTGGAACAACTGATTCACGGGAGCGCGCATGGCATTCGATCCGATCAACCCCCCGCAGCGGCTGCTCATGGGCCCCGGTCCGATCAACGCCGACCCGCGCGTGCTGCGCGCCATGAGCGCCCAGCTGGTCGGCCAGTACGACCCGGCGATGACCGAGTACATGAACGAGACCATGGAGCTGTACCGCGGCGTTTTCCGCACGCGCAACCGCGCCACGCTGCTCGTCGACGGCACGAGCCGCGCCGGCATCGAGGCCGCTCTCGTGTCGCTCATCGAGCCGGGCGACCGGGTGCTCGTGCCGATCTTCGGCCGCTTCGGCCACCTGCTGCGCGAGATCGCCGAGCGCTGCGGCGCCGAGGTGCACGTGATCGAGACCGAGTGGGGCACCGTGTTCACGCCCGAGCAGATCGCCGCCGCCATCGCCGAGACCCGCCCCAAGCTGCTCGCGATCGTGCACGGCGACACCTCCACAACGCTCGCCCAGCCGCTCGCCGAGATCGGCGCTCTGTGCGAGAAGAACGGGGTGATCCTGTACACGGATGCCACGGCCAGCCTCGGCGGCAATGACTTCGAGACCGACCGCTGGGGCATCGACGTCGCCACGGCCGGGCTGCAGAAATGCCTCGGCGGCCCGTCGGGCAGCGCACCGATCACCCTGTCGGAGCGCGCAGTCGAGCTGGTCAACTCGCGCAAGAGCATCGAGGCCGGAATCCGCGCCGACGGCGACGCCGTGTCGGCGAGCCCGATCCGCAGCAACTACTTCGACCTCAGCCAGATCCTCGACTACTGGGGCCCCAAACGTCTCAACCACCACACCGAGGCGACCACGGCGCTCTACGGCGCCCGGGAGTGCGCGCGCCTGCTCGTCAACGAGGGGCTGCCCGAGGCGATCGACCGGCACCGCCTGCACGGCACCGCCATGGCGACCGGGCTGAAGGCGCTAGGCCTCGAACTGTTCGGCGACCAGAAGTACAAGATGAACAACGTCGTCGGGGTGCTCATCCCCGACGGCATCGACGGCGACGGCGCCCGCTCGGCGATGCTGAACGACTACGGCATCGAGATCGGCACGAGTTTCGGACCGCTGCACGGCAAGGTCTGGCGCATCGGCACGATGGGCTACAACGCCCGCCGCGACACCGTGCTCACCACGCTCGCCGCGCTGGAACAGGTGCTGCGCCGTGGCGGCTTCGGCGTGACGGCCGGCAGCGGCGCCGGTGCCGCGCTCGACTACTACCACTCGGCCTAGGAGGCATCATGAGCGAGACGCAAGCCCAACTGCTGCTCGACCGCTGCGACGAGCTCGCCGCCATCTCGAGCCGGCCCGACGTACTCGAACGCGTGCACCTCTCGCCCGAGCACCGCGCCGCCAACGACCTGGTCGCCGGGTGGATGCGCGAGGCCGGGCTCAAGACCTGGCAGGACGCGGCGGGAAACCAGTGCGGCCGTCTCGAGGGGCGCGAGCCCGACCTGCCCGCGCTGCTGTTGGGGAGCCACATCGATACCGTGCCCGATGCCGGCCGGTACGACGGCATGCTCGGGGTGTTGCTGGCGATCCAGGTCGTGAGCCGCATCCGCGATTCTGGAATCGAACTGCCCTTCGCCCTCGAGGTCGTCGCGTTCAGCGACGAGGAGGGAACCCGTTTCGGCACCGCGCTCATCGGCAGTCGCGCGCTCGCCGGGACCTGGCACGACGACTGGTGGAACCTCACCGACAAGAACGGCATCACCCTGTTCGAGGCGTTCCAGGACTTCGGGCTCGACCCGGCACGGCTGCCGGGCGCGTTCCGCCGACCGGAAGAGCTGGTCGGCTACCTCGAGGCCCACATCGAGCAGGGGCCGATCCTCGACGACGCCGACCGCCGGCTCGCCGTCGTGTCATCGATCGCGGGGGCCCGCCGCTTCGCGCTCACCGTGACGGGCAAGGCCGGCCACGCGGGCGGCACCCCGTTCGACCGGCGCCGTGACGCGCTCGTGGGGGCGAGCGAGCTCGTCGTCGCGATCGAGCGCATCTCGAAGGAGCGCGATGTCATCGGCACCGTCGGTCGGCTGCAGGCTTTTCCTGGCGGGGTGAACGTGATTCCCGGCCTGGTCGAGCTGAGTCTCGACCTGCGGGCCGAGTTCGACGAAGACAGGGACGAGAGCATCCGGCTCATCACCGAGGCGGCGCACGAGATCTGCGAACGACGTGGACTCGCCTTCCATTCGACCGAGATCTACCGCGCCGACGCCGTGCGCTGCGACCTGGGGTTGCAGGAGGCGATCACGGCCGGCATCCGCGCCAGCGGTGACCAGCACCCGCTGTCGATCTGGAGCCGCGCCGGACACGACGGCATGGCGGTCGTCGCCGTCACGCCCGTCGCCATGCTGTTTCTGCGCTGCAAGGGAGGCATCAGCCATCACCCCGACGAGGCGGTGAAGAAGGCGGATGTCGCGGCAGCACTCACCGCGTACGAGGCCGCCGTGCGCGAGCTCGTGAACCGTGGCTGACCTCGCCGCACGCATCGAAGCCGGGTACGGCTACCTGTCGCCACAGGAGCAGCGGGCCGCGGACTTCCTACGGGAACACATCGCCGACCTCGCCGTCTACAACTCCACCGAGGTCGCCCGGCTCAGCGGCGTCTCCAAAGCCACGGTCAGCAGGCTCTACCGGCGTCTCGGGTTCGAGAACGCCGAGGCGCTGCGCGAGCACGTCCGGGGCCTGCGCGCCTCGGGCACCCCGCTCGCGAGCGATGCGACCACGAGTCACTCCGAACATCTCGACCGGGAGCTCGCCAACCTGCGCTCCGCCCTGGCCGGTCTCGATCTCGCGCCGGCCGCCTCGCTCATCGCGGGCGCGCGCCGGGTGCTGGTCGTCGGGTTCCGCAACAGCTACCCGATGGCGCTGCACCTGCGGCAGCAGTTGGCGCAGGCCAGGGAGGGCGTGCAGCTCGCCCCGCTGCCCGGTCAGTCCATCGGCGAGGAACTGGCCGCCCTCGGCGCCGACGACGTCGTGGTGCTGGTCGGGTTCCGGCGCAGGCCGCGCGGGTTCGCGCGGGTGCTGGCGCTCGTCGAGTCATCCGAGGCTCGAAGCGTGCTGCTCACCGACGCACCACGGCTGGGTGCCGACGTCGTGATCGAGTGCCCGGTCGACAGCGTCACCGCCTTCGACAGTTACGCCGCGGCGGCGAGTGTTATCAGCCTCCTCGCGGCCGCCGTGCTCGCGGCGGACCTGGCCGCCGGACGATCCCGCATCGCGGCCATCGGCGACGCCTACCGCGAGCTCGACGAGCTGGAATGACCTCTTCCGCTCGTCGGTCCGGCGCGCGTACAGTCGCCGGCATGACCGACGACGATCCGATTCTGACGAACCCCGACCACTACCGGCTGATGTGGGAGAACGACTTCGTGCGGGTGCTCGAGTACACCGACGAGCCCGGCACCCGCACCACGCCGCACGACCATCCGAACAGTGTCATGGTCACCCTCAGCGCCTTCCAACGCCGGCTCTCGGCGGGCGGGCGGGAGTTCGAGACCGCACTGCCCTCGGGCGCCGCCGTCTGGCTGCCCGCACAGAAACACTCCGGCGAGAACATCGGCGAGACGCCCACCCACACGGTGCTGATCGAGCTGAAGGGCGAGGCCGCGGGGTCGCCGGGCGACAGTGTGCTGGGCCCGCGCTAGCGTCAGATCTGCCAGTCTGGGTCGATGACCGATCCCGACGAGAAGTCCGTTCTGCTGCGCTACCTGCAGGAGGGCCGCGACGCCCTCCTCTGGAAGCTGGAGGGCCTGTCGGAGTACGACGTCCGCCGCCCGCTCGTACCCACCGGCACCAACCTGCTCGGTCTGGTCAAACACGTCGCGAGCACCGAGGCCGGCTACCTCGGCGACGTCTTCGGTCGCCCCTTCGCCGAGGCGCTGCCCTGGCTCGCCGAGGATGCCGAGCCCAACGCCGACATGTGGGCGACGCCCGAAGAGAGCCGGGACGACATCGTCGCCCTCTACAAGCGGGTCTGGAAGAGTTCGGATAACACGGTCGCCGCCCTCTCGCTGGATGCGCCCGGCGTGGTTCCGTGGTGGCGGGAGGAGACGCGCGATGTCACGCTGCAGCAAATCCTCGTACACATGATCGCGGAGACCCACCGTCACGCCGGCCACGCCGACATCGTGCGCGAGCTCATCGACGGCGCCGCCGGACTGCGCGCGAACAACAGCAACCTGCCCGAGGCCGAGCGGGAGTGGTGGGACGGCTACCGCGCCCGCCTCGAGGCTGTCGCGCGCGACGCGCGGTAACGGGATGTCGTTTCATCGGCGGCACCTCTACGCGTTCTGGTTGGTGCTCGGTACCAGCCAGCTGTTTCCGGTTCTCATCTTCGTCGCGCTGTTCATTGCCGAACCCGAGATGCGGGTCTTCATCACTGGCGGACTGCTCGCCCTTCTCGGCTTCATAGCCGCGCTGATCATCCTGGTGACTCGCGCAGATCGTGTCGGCGAGGCGGCCCGCCAAGCGTCTCCGGGTGCTGTCGTGTTCGGTGCGTACAACTATCCGGGAGCACTCGTGCACGTCGGCGACTACATGGCCCCGGGTGCGGAAATCGCTCGCGGTCTCACGCTCATCGTTGTGGCGGACGAGGACGGCATTCGCTATCTGACACCGGGAAAGTCTCCCCGGACGTTCGTGCGTGTGCCGTGGTCGGATGTCGACCATGTCGCGGAGGTAGGCGGCGAACTGGCCGTGAGGCTGGCGAGCGGCGACGTGCAGTACATCGTTCCCGGGGCTCGCGTGCCAATGAGCAAACGGCGGGTGCGCGCGATTGCCGCGCAGCTATCTGCTCTCCAGCCGCAGCGGCAGCTCTGAATTCCGTATGCCACCTTTTCGTGGCATAGCGAAAAAGAAAAGGGTTTCGAAAATCTAGGTTCAGTTCGTGCTGAATATCAACGCGAACTGAAACGCGGTTTTCGCGAAGGTGGGTTTCGGTTTCGATACGGTCGCTTCGCGACCTTCTCAACCAGCCGAGTTGGCGACCAGAGCCAGGAGCTGCGCCCGCGACGTGGTGCCGGTCTTGTGCAGCAGGTTCGCGACGTGGAACTTCACGGTGTTCTCGCTGATCGTGAGCGCCGTCCCGATCGCGCGGTTGCGTGCGCCCTCGGCCAACAGCGTCAACACCTCGCGTTCGCGGGGGGTGAGCTGGCCGACCTCCGCGACGTTGAGCGCGGGGGACGCGGCATCCAGCGGCAGAACGATCTGCAACTGCGAGCCCCAGCCGGCAGTTCCGGCGACCGTGAAGCTGCCGTCGAGCACCGCCACGCGCGCGGCGAGCGGGCCGAGACCGGGGGTTTCGGCGGTCAGGTCACCCGCACCGTTGTCGCGGACGTCGACGAGCAGGTTCGAGCCGTCGCAGTCCCACTGGATGCGCACCCGGTCGACCCCGTCGGCGTCGCTGAGGGCGAGCACCGCGCCGCGCACCACCGCGCGGGCCGCGTGGGCGACCTCGCCGGGCAGCGGGCGTCCGGTCGGGGGCGGCGGCACGAACTCCACGTCGAGGCCGCCGTGCCGCACGAGCGGCGCGAGGTCGTCGCGCAGGCGCTCGAACGCGCTGTGTACGGGCTCCTCGGCGAGCAGCCGGTCGCGGTCCGACACGGCTCGGAGCGAAACCATGGCGCCCGCCGCGATGTCGGTGGCGCGCTGCCTCGCGGCCGCGTCGCCGTGCTGGGGTGAGCGCAGCACGACGAGAAGCGACTCGAGCGCGGTCGCGTGGGCGTCGGTCAGGTCGGCAATGAGGCTCGCCCGCTCGCGCGACGCGGAACGCGAGTCGGCGAGGTAGGCGGGCGACGCCGTGGCCACCTGCTGGCGGATACTCAGGGCCACGAGCTGCCAGATGCGCGCGATGCGATCCGACGTGTCATCCGCGATTTCGGCCCCGTCGACGTCGACCAGTACCAGGATCGCCGCCGTGTCCGCGGTGAACACGACCACCGGATGCGCCCCGCCGGCGACCGTCGCATCCTCGAAGCGCGCGGGCTGCAGGCCTGCTGCCCGGCCGCGCAGCTCGTCGAGCTCGGCGATCGTGACGTGTTCCACGATTCGCGCCGCGCCCGCCTTCTTCTGCGGTCGGCCGGTGCAGTCCTCGGTGAAGATCACGAGCGCCTCGTGCGGCACCATCGGGCGCAGCAGGTCGGAGAGTGCCGCGGCGATGCCGAGCAGGGACTGCGAGATGACCCCGCGCACGTCGTCGAGCAGGTCGTCGGTGGGGGAAGGCATACCCCCGACGGTACGTGCCGGGGATGTGTCCCACCCGAACGGGTAGGGAAGACCGCTCGATGGGTGGGCGGGGTGCGACGGGGACCGGGCGCAGGCTGGAGCCATGCCAGTGAAAACCGCCCTCGCCCTGATCGCCGCCGAGAACGCGACCGCCGTGCGCGCACTGACGGCTGAAGGCTCGACCGCCCTCGACGACGCGGCGGCGCAGATCCGCGACGCCGAGCGGGTGTTCCTGCTGGGCGCCGGGCGCTCGGGCATCGCCTTGCAGTTCACCGCGATGCGGTTGATGCACCTCGGCCTCACCGTGCACGTGGTCGGCGAAGTCACGGCTCCCGCCATCGGCGAGGGGGATGTGCTCGTGGTCGCGAGCGGCTCCGGCTCGACCACCGGAATCGTGCGCGCGGCGCAGACCGCCGTCGACGTGCAAGCCGGTGTCGTCGCGATCACCGCCGACGCGTCATCCGAACTCGCGAAGCTCGCGACCGTCACGATCCTCGTCGAGGCGGCCCGCAAGCTCGACCGCGACAGCACGGTCAGCGTGCAGTACGCCGGCGGCCTCTTCGAACAGACCGTCGTGACGATCGGAGACGCGCTGTTCCACTCGCTCTGGCAGCAGAGCGGACTCAGCGCCGACGACCTCTGGCCGCGGCACTCGAATCTCGAATAGACCCCACCCCAAGAGAAAGAAGAACCCCGTGAAGCTTCAAGTAGCAATGGACGTACTGACTACCGACGACGCGCTGGCCCTCGCCGGCAAGGTCGCCGCCCACGTCGACATCATCGAGCTCGGCACGCCGCTCATCAAGGCCGCCGGCCTCTCGGCCGTCACCGCGATCAAGTCCGCCCACCCCGACAAGATCGTGTTCGCCGACCTCAAGACCATGGATGCCGGAGAGCTCGAGGCCGACATCGCGTTCACGGCCGGTGCCGACCTGGTCACCGTCCTGGGCGTCGCCGGCGACAGCACGATCGTCGGAGCGGTCAAGGCCGCCGAGAAGCACGGCAAGGGCATCGTCGTCGACCTCATCGGCGTCGCCGACAAGTCCGCCCGCGCCCGCGAGGTGATCGCCCTCGGCGCCCAGTTCGTCGAGATGCACGCCGGACTCGACGAGCAGGCCGAGGACGGATTCACCTTCCAGACCCTGCTCACCGACGGTTCCGAGTCGGGCGTGGACTTCTCGGTCGCCGGCGGGGTCAACGTCTCGACGATCGCCGCCGTGCAGGCAGCCGGCGCGACCGTCGCCGTGGCCGGCGGCGCGATCTACAGCGCCACCGACCCGGGTGCCGCGGCGGCCGAGCTGCGCGCCGCGATCGTCTAGCTACGCGCCGAGGATCTCGGTCATCTGCTTGTAGAACGCGGCCGGGTCGCCCGCGAGGGACGCCTTGACCATGGCGCTCCAGTCGTCGACGACGACCTCGATCGAACCCGAGGCCAAGCCGTCGAGGGTTGCGCGCGCCACGTCCCGGGGGTCGATCTTCGGTCCGTCGTACTCCGCCATGATGTCGGTGTCGGCGGCGCCGAGGTGGACCCCCTGGACGAGCGTGCCCTGGGCCGCGAGCTCGAGGCGCACGCCGTTGGTCATGTTCCACTCGGCGGCCTTCGCCGCGGCGTAGGCGCCGGCGCCGGGGGCGGCGAACCACGACAACGCCGACAGCACATTGACGATCGCGCCGCCGCCGTTCGCCTTCAGCACCGGGGCGAACGCGCGGATGGTGCCGAGCGTGCCCCAGAAGTGGGTGTCCATTTCGCGGCGCGCATCAGTGAGGTCGCCCGTGACGAGGAGGGCGCCGGTCGAGATGCCCGCGTTGTTGACGAGCAGCGTCACGTCGCTCGCGGTTGCCGCGGCGGCGGCGATGGACTCGTTGTCCAACAGGTCCAGCTGCAGCGGAATGACCCGGCTGTCGTCGAAGCCAAGCGACTCGGGGCGGCGGGCCGTGGCGTAGACCTTGGTGGCCCCGCGCTCGAGGAGTTCGAGCACGAACTGCTTTCCGATGCCGCGATTTGCTCCGGTGACGAGAACGATCTGGTCGGTGATGTTCATGGCTGGCGTGCTTTCTTTCGGGTGTGGAACGGGTCGGTCGCGACCCAACGTCGGCTACGCTATAACTTGACATTGACGTTAAGGGCAAGTAATCGAGCACAAAGAATTGGAAGTCGGGCGCGCAATGAGAATCGGCGACATCGCACAGCGGGCCGGAGTCAGCACGAGGTCTCTGCGCTACTACGAGGAGCAGGGCCTCCTCGCGTCCGAACGCACGTCGACCGGTCAGCGCACCTACCCCGAGTCGGCCGTCGAACGCGTGCGGCTCATCCAGCAGTTCTTCACCGCGGGCCTGGCGAGCCGCACTATCCAGCGGGTGCTTCCGTGCGTCGACTCCGGTGAGGCCTCGGCCGAGGCGTTCGCGCTCCTGGAAGCCGAGCGCGCCCGCATCACGGCCGCCATGGCCGACCTGGCTGCGGCACGCGACGCGCTCGACCGCATGATCGACATCGCGCACAACCCGACCGCCGAACACTGCCCGGCGCTGCGCGAGCCGGCGTGGGCGCCGTTGGAGTCTCTCGCCGGTTGAGTAGGTCGCTCAGCGACCGTATCGAGACCTGGTTTCGAGACGCGCCCCAGAGGGCGCTACACCACCTGCATCAGCTGTCGATGTCGCGGCCGTCCCACAGGTCGCCGCACTCGACATCGGTGACGGCGTGGGCCTCGAGGTAGGCGCGGGCTCCGTGGTCGCCCTGGAGGGTAGCCGAGATCGGGGCCCAGTGGCGCGCCGAGATGAGAACCGGATGTCCCGGCCTCCCGTCGTACACAGCGCGGGCGAGCGACCGCCCGCTGCCCAGAACCCGCCGTACCGCCTCGACGGGCAGTCCGGGAGTGTCCACGAGCGTGACCAGCGCCGCGTCGCCCGTCGCCGAGGCGAGCCCGTCGCGCAGTGACGACGCCATACCGCTCGACCAGTCATCGTTGATGACCGTCTCGACCGCGGCATCCGTCGGCACCAAAGCGGCCGCCTCGGCAGCGGATGCACCCAGCACCACCACGACCCGGTCGCAGCCGGCGGCAAGCAGCAGGCCCGAGGCACGCGCCACCCACGGGACCCCGTCGCGCACCACGAGCGCCTTCGGCAGGCCCAGGCGGCTGCCGGCGCCGGCAGCCAGCACTACCCCGGTAACGGTCATGAGTAATGTTAGGCAGACAATGATCGATGTCTCCGAAGCCGCCCTGCGCGAGGGCCTCGCCGCAAGCCTGTCCGTGAACCGCTGGATCGACGAGGTGGCCTCCGGGCACCCGTACGAGTCGGTGGCGCAACTGCTCGCCACGGCGGCAGAGGCGGCGACGCCGCTCAGCCCGTCCGAGATCGATGAGGCTATCGCGCATCATCCGCGAATCGGAGAAAAGCCGGTCGGCGAGGGCGCCGCTCAGAACTTCAGCCGCAGCGAGCAGGCCGGGCTCGGCGACGACGACGCGCAGCTCGCCGCCCAGATCGCCGCGGGCAACGAGGCCTACGAGGAGCGCTTCGGGCGCGTGTTCATCATCCGGGCGGCCGGTCGAACGCGCGCCGAGATCCTCGAGGAGCTCACCCGCCGGCTCGAACTGCCCAACGCCAGCGAGCTCGAGATCGTCGGCGAACAGCTGCGCGAGATCGCCCTGCTGCGTCTCGAGAAGACGTTCGGAGCCGAACTGTGAGCCACGTCACCACCCACGTGCTCGACGCGGCGGTCGGCCGCCCCGCGGTCGGCATCGCCGTCGCCCTCTACGACGCCGAGGGGGCGCTCGTCGCCGAGGGTGTCACCAACGACGACGGCCGTGTGCCCGACCTCGGACCCGACGCGCTGCCCCTCGGCGAGTACACCGTCGTCTTCGAGACGGGCGTCTACTTCGCCCGCACCGCGACACCCACGTTCTACCCCCGGGTGTCCATCGACTTCGAACTGACCGACGCCACGGCGCACTACCACGTGCCCCTGCTGCTCAGCCCGTTCGCCTTCTCCACCTACCGCGGAAGCTGACAATGACCTCATCCCTCACGCGTTCACAGCGGCTCGACAAGCTCCCGTGGACGCGCAAGCACTCGCGCGTCCTGGGCGGCAGCGGCATCGGCTGGGCGCTCGACGCGATGGACGTCGGACTCATCTCGTTCGTCATCGCGCAACTCGCCGTGGTCTGGAAGGCCGACGCGGGTCAGCTCGGCTTCGTCGCCTCGGCCGGCTTCCTCGGCATGGCGATCGGCGCCAGCCTCGGCGGCCTGCTCGCCGACAAGCTCGGCCGCCGCCAGGTCTTCGCGCTGACCCTGCTCGTCTACGGCGTCTTCACCGGGCTTTCGGCGCTGTCGCTGTCGGTCGGCGCGCTCATCGCCCTGCGCTTCCTCGTGGGGCTCGGCCTGGGCGCCGAGCTGCCCGTCGCGTCGACGCTCGTCAGCGAGTTCGCACCGGCGCGCATCCGCGGACGCATCATCGTCATCCTCGAATCGTTCTGGGCCGTCGGCTGGACGGCCGCCGCTCTCATCGGCTACTTCGTCATCCCCACCAGCGACGACGGCTGGCGCTGGGCCCTCGCGCTCGGCGCCGTGCCCGCGGTGTGGGCGATCTTCGTGCGGCTGCGTCTGCCGGAATCCGTGCGCTTCCTCGAGGCGAAGGGCCGACACACGGAGGCCGAGACGATCGTCAGAGAATTCGAGGATGCCGCGGGCGCGACCACCCCGCCGGAGGCCGCCGAGGCTCCTGAACCCGTCGTCACGGCCGAACGCCCGATCGCGACCCTGTTCGGCGCCCGCCTGCGCCGGCGCACGATCTCGCTCTGGATCGTGTGGTTCTGCGTGAACTTCGCCTACTACGGTGCGTTCATCTGGCTGCCGACGCTGCTCGTGGCGCAGGGGTTCTCGCTCGTGCGGTCGTTCGAGTACACGCTCATCATCACGCTCGCCCAGTTGCCCGGGTACGCGGTGTCGGCCTGGCTCGTCGAGAAGTGGGGCCGCCGTGTCACCCTCGCCGTCTTCCTCGCGGGTTCCGCGGTGTCCGCCGGGTTTTTCGGCACCGCCGACAGTGTGCCCACGATCCTCCTGTTCGGCGCACTGCTCTCGTTCTTCAACCTCGGGGCGTGGGGCGCGCTCTACGCGGTCACGCCGGAGCTGTACCCGACGCGCGTGCGCGGGACGGGTGCCGGCTGGGCCGCGGGGTTCGGCCGGCTCGCCTCGATCATCGCGCCGCTCTGCGTTCCGGTGCTGCTCGCGGCCGGGGGAGTGGCGTTGCCGTTCGGCGTGTTCGCCGCCGTCTTCGCGGTCGCGGCGATCGTAGCGCTCACGCTGCCCGACCTGCGCGGAAAGGCGCTGGAGGACTGAAAGTCCGTCAGTTGGGCTACCGTTGATAGACCCGCTCGGGTACCCGACAGAAAAGTGGCAATGAACACCTCGCGCATGCCCGGCATCACAGCCGGCACCGTCATCGGCGGCCGGTACACGGTCGAGTCGCTGCTCGGCCGCGGAGGAATGGCGGCGGTGTACCGGGCGACCGACGTCCCCCTCGGTCGCAGCGTCGCGCTCAAGGTCTTCTCGATCGACACCGAAGGCTCCGAGCAGCTGGGTCGGGAGTCGTCGGAAATCCAACTGCTCGCGTCCCTCAACCACCACGCGCTCGTCACGCTCTTCGACGCGAACATCGACCGCGGCGAGGGCGTCGACGGTGTCGGCCAGTCGTACCTCGTGATGGAACTCGTCGACGGACCGACCCTCAAGGAACGCATCGACGAGGGACGGGTGGGCGAGATCGACGCCGCGCAGATGCTCGTCGACCTGGGTGAGGCCCTGCACGTCGTTCACGCGAACGGGGTGGTCCACCGCGACGTTAAGCCGGCGAACATCCTGCTCAGCCCGTCGATGTCGCGTTCGATCGAGTTCCGCGCGAAGCTGAGCGACTTCGGCATCGCCTACCTCATCGACAGCACCAGGCTCACGATGCCGGGCACGATTATCGGCACGGCCGCCTACCTCAGCCCCGAGCAGGCCCGCGGGATCGCGCCGGGACCGGCGTCGGACATCTACTCGCTGGGTCTCGTGACGCTCGAGGCGCTCACCGGCGCGCGGGCGTTCGAGGGGTCGATGATCGAGTCGCTGTCGGCGCGGCTCGTGAGCGACCCGCTGATCCCGAGCACCCTCGGTGCCGCGTGGGGCTCGCTGCTCGCCCGGATGACCGACCGCGACCCCGACACCCGACCGTCCGCGCTCGAAGTGGCGGAGCTCGCGCGCGAGATCGAACGCGGGCTTTATGCGGCGTCGACGGGCGACACCGCGGTGCTGGGGCCGGTCGACCCGTCCGGTCAGACCGAGGCGCTGGGCCAGACGGCGGCGCTGGGCCAGACCGCCGCGCTGGGTCAGACTGCGGCGCTGGGCCAGACCGAAGCGCTGGGCCAGACCGCCGCCATGGGCCAGACCGATTCCATAGGACAGACCGAGGCGCTCGGCGGGACCGCCGCGCTCGATCCGCCCACGCGCGTGATGTCCGCTTCGTCGAACGACGACGCCGCGACGACCGTTCTACCGGGGCCGGTCGATGCCGCGCCCTCCGCGAAGACGGGCGACGAGACATCCGTCGCGAAGCGTCGGCGACTCAGCCGCATCCTTCTCGTCTGCGCGGCGGCGCTCGTCGCGCTCGGCATCGGCGGCTTCGTGCTGAGCACGGTCACCGCGGGCAACGAGACGTCGCCCGACCCCGTCCCGACGCTGCCAGCCAACGACGGCGAGCTCGGCACCCACCTCGACGAACTCTTGGAAAGCGTGACACCGTGAACCGACGCCTGACCTCAGCCCTCGTAGTAGTGCTTCTCGGCGCGGGTGCGCTGGCGGGCTGCGCCGGGGCGCCCGATCTCGCGGACGACGCGGCGACCGGCCTGCAGACCTCGGTGCAGACCGTCGCGAATCACGCCGCCGCCAACGAACTCGCCGCGGCCGTGACCGAGCTCGATGCCCTGCAGGCGAAGCTCGACACCGCCGTGGCGGACGGCGACATCAGCGACGAGCGCGCGAAGGCCGTGCAGGCGAAAATCGACCTCGTGCGCGCCGACCTCGCGCAGCGGATCGCCGAGGCGGAGGCCGCCGAGGCCCAGCGCATAGCCGATGAGAAGACCGAGGCCGACCGCATCGCGGCGGAGAAGGCTGAGGCCGACCGCGTCGCGGCCGAGCAGGCCGAGGCCGACCGCATCGCACAGGAGCAGGCCGCCGAAGACGCGAAAGACGACAAAGACGACAAGGGCAACAAGGGCAAGGGCAACGACGAGTAGCCGGGCGCCGGCTCAGTAGTCGGTGCGCGCCTCTTGGTCGAGCCAGGCGTCGAACGGCTCCGGCGCGTTGAGCGGTCGCAGCGAGTCGACCGCCATGCCCCAGGTCGACCGGTCGCGCGCGAACAGCTCGTAGAACTCCCGGTCGTCGAAACCGCCGCGGGCGGCATCGTCGCGGTCCGCCGCGAAGACGACCCGGTCGAGGCGAGCCCAGAGCGAGGCCGCGAGGCAGAGCGGGCACGGTTCGCACGAGGTGTAGAGCGTCATGCCCGCGAGCGAGAAGTCGCCGATCGCCTGGCACGCCGCGCGGATAGCCGTGACCTCGGCGTGGGCGGTCGGGTCGAGGTTCGCGGTCACGCGGTTCTGGCCCTCCGCGACGAGCTCACCGTCGCGCACGATGACCGCGCCGAACGGGCCGCCGCCATTCGCTACGTTCAGTGTGGCGAGCTCGATCGCGCGGGCGAGCCACGTGGCATCTTCGCGTGCGAGAGCCGCGGCATCCGCGGGTTCGATCGCGTCGGTCACGCGAGTCCCGCCGAGATTCTCCAGGCGTCTCCGGCGTCGGGCGCGTCGTCGCGCAGCACCGTCGCCTCGATCAGGCCGTACGGACGGTCCGCGGCGATGAAGACCTCGCCCGGGTTGTCGAGCCCGAACGGCGACAGGTCGACGACGAAGTGGTGCTTGTTCGGGGCCTTGAGCCGCACCTCGGCGATGAACGGATACGCCTCGAGCACGGCCCGGCCCATGTGCCAGAGCGTCTGCTGCAGTGCGAGCGACTGCAGGGTCGCGAACTGCTTCACCATGATCTGCTTGATGCCGGCGTAGGTGGCGTCCCAGTCGACATCGACGCTCGTGAAGCGCCACTGCGCGACGAGCGACGTAGCCATCACGCGGTCGTGGGTCTCCTGCAGCGTCGTGTACTCGTCTTCGAGGAAGCCGGCGAATTCGCTGCCGGTCGACTTGAGCAGCACGAGGTCTTTGAGACCACCGACGACGTGCTCACCGCTCGCGTCGACCGTGACGGCCGCTGTGCGGATCTCCTGACCTTTGCGCAGCCAGGTGTGGTCGTGTTCGACGCCGTCGACGACCGCGCGCTCCCAGGCGTACTCCTCGATTTCGATGCGCGCGCCGACGACCGGGTCGACGTCGTGCACGAAGTGACGGGCCAGGTCGAGGCCGAACTTCTCGATCGTCTCGACGCCGTGGGACTTCGCGAAAGCGAACGCGGTGTTCTTCTGCGTGTCGGTCGGCAGCACGTTCGTCTGGTTGCCGTCGAGGTACGCGGGTTCGAACGGGCCGCGCAGCGCGGTCGACACGTTGAGGTCGCGGATCTCGTGCCGGGCGCTGTCACGGTAGATGCGCACGACGCGGTTTTCAGCCTTGCCGTACTGGTTGTCGCCCAAGATTATTGCCATGCGGCGATTCTGCCATCGCCATGTGACCGGGGTGTTACGGGCGTGCGGCCCCGAGCAGCGCCCCCGTCGGGCTGGCGCCCGCGGCGATGTCGACAGTGCGGCCGGCGAGCAGGGTGCGACGGACCACGCCGCGCAGTTCCCGTCCGTCGTAGGCGCTCACCGGGTTCTTGTGCTGCAGCTGCGTCGCCTCGACGGTGAAGGTGGCATCCGGTGCCAGCACGACCAGGTCGGCGTCGGCGCCCACGGCGATGCGGCCCTTCGCGCCGAGCCCGGCGAATCGCGCGGTGGCCGACGACATCCAGCCGAGCACGCGTTCCAGCGGGATCTCGCGGCGGGCGGCCTCGGTCCAGACGGCGGCGAGCCCCGTCTGCAGTCCGGCGATGCCACCCCAGGCGAGGCCGAAGTCGCCGCCGTGCGCGTACTTCAGCTCGGCGGTCGACGGCGAGTGGTCGGTGACGACGATGTCGATGTCGCCGTCGACGAGCGCCTGCCAGAGCGCGTCGCGGTTGGCGTCGTCGCGGATCGGCGGGCAGCACTTGAACTGGGTCGCGCCGTCGCCGATCTGCTCTTCGCTGATGGTCAGGTAGTGCGGGCACGTCTCGACGGTGATCTTGAGGCCCTCGGCACGCGCGGCACGCAAGGCGGGGAGGGCCGCGGCGGACGACAGGTGCAGGATGTGAGCGCGAGCACCGGTGCGACGCACCCCGGCGATGACCCGTTCGATCGCCGTGGTCTCGGCGGCATCCGGTCTCGACTCGACGAAACGGTGATAGTCGACGCCGCCGTCGTTGGCGTGCGCATCGAGAACGCCCGGGTCTTCCGCGTGCACGATCAGCAGGCCGTCGAACTCGGCGATCTCCTCGAGCGCGCGCTCCAGCTGTTCCGCGTCGAGGTGGCCGAACTCGTCGACGCCGCTCGGCGCGAGGAACGCCTTGAAACCGAACACCCCGGCGTCGTGCAGCTCGCGCAGGGTACCGAGGTTCTCGGGCACCGCACCGCCCCAGAAGCCCACGTTCACCATGGCCTTCTCGGCGGCGACGGCTCGCTTCACGTCGAGCGCCTCCACCGTCGTCGTCGCCGGGATGCTGTTGAGCGGCATGTCGATGATGGTGGTGACCCCGCCGGCCGCGGCAGCCCTGGTGGCGCTCGCGAAGCCCTCCCACTCGGTGCGTCCGGGCTCGTTCACGTGCACGTGGGTGTCGACGACACCGGGCACGAGCACCTCGTCGTCGGCGAGGGTGATGACCTCGGCGCCGTCGAGGGGGCCGGCGGCGATCGCCGCGATGACGCCGTCGGTGATGCCGATCTCGGCAGCCCGCCAGTTGTCGCCGATGAGTACGAAGGCGCCGCGCACCACGAGGTCGTAGGAGGTCATGCCTAAACGTTACGGCTTCGGATCGAGGGCGTCGTACGCGCGGAACGAGGGGTTGAGCCGGACGAGCACGGTGACCAGAGAGAGGATGAGCAGCCCGCCCAGCACCGACGGCAACCACAGCAGGGTGGTCGCCACCACGAGGCCGACGAACGCGTCGCCGATACGCGGCCCGCCGGTGACGACGACGGTGTAGATGCCCTGCATGCGTCCGCGCACCGCGTCGGGCACCGCCGACTGCATCATGGTGGTGCGGAAGACGGCGCTGACGTTGTCGGCCGCCCCTGCTCCGGCGAGAGCGAGCGCCGCGAGGGCCAGCGCGGGTAGGTTCGCGGTCTCGAGCGAGTCGGTGATCGACCCGCTGAGCTGTGTGCCGAGCGGCAGCAGCACCAGTCCGAACGCGAGCATAAACCCGCCGTACGCGAGCACGGCGTTGCGAATCGCGAGCCCCTGGCGGCGCACGTGGCCGAGCCGGCCTGAGAACAGCGAGCTCAGCAGCGTGCCGACCGCGCCCGCCGCGAAGAGGATGCCCACCGTGACGGCGCCGCCGCCGATCACCAGGGCGCCGACCGCGGGGTAGAGCACCCGCGCCATGCCGAAGGTCATGGCGATGATGTCGATGAGGAAGCCGAGCCGGATGTTGGGGGCGTGGCGCAGGAACACGATGCCCTCCGCGACCGCCGCGAAGCCGCGGGTGGTTCCGGCGCCCTCCGGTCGGATCGCGGGCAGGGTCAGCACACCGGTGAACGCGGCCAGAAACAGCACGGCGTCGACCGTGTAGGTCCACTGGATGCCGACGCCCGCCACGAGCACCCCGGCGAGAGCCGGACCGAGCGTGATCGCTATTCCCAGGCTGATACCGCCGAGAGCGGATGCTGCGGGCAGAAGTTCCTTGTCGACGAGGCGCGGCACGATCGCCGCGCGGGTCGCTCCCACGATGGTCGTCGCGACCGCCATGACGGTCGTGAGCACGTAGTAGAACCACAGCACGTCGATGTGCAGCCAGGCCAACGCGGCGAGACAGAGCACCGCGACCCAGGCGACGGTCTCGGCGATGATCGCCACGAGACGCCGATCGAACGTGTCGGCGAGCACGCCGCCGTAGAGACCCGCGATGATCATCGGCAGCAGGCCGACGACACCCACCAGCGCGACGGCCCCGGTCGATCCGGTGAGGTCGTAGATGTGCAGGCCGACGGCGACGACCGTCATCTGGCTGCCGACGCCGGCGATGCCCGTGCCCAACCAGAGCCGGAAGAACGCGGGGCTCTGGCGGAACGGGGTGAGATCGACGAAGTGGCTACGGCGCGCGGCTGGCGCGCTCACGCGGCTCGGGCCGCGTCGAGCAGGGTGCGCGCCGCGGAGCGCGCGTCGGTCGCGGCGTCGGGGGATCCCGAGATGGCCGCCGTGGTCTGCGCGCCCTCGGCAAGCAGGGCGATCTGCGGGGCGAGCGACGGCGGGGCGCCGGCCTCGGAGACGAGATCGGCGACGTAGCGCTGGAAGCCGATCTTGTGCGCGCGGGCCGCGTCGGCGACGAGGGGCGCGGTCGCCCCGAGTTCGCCGAACGAGTTGATGAACGCGCAGCCGCGGAAATCGTCCTGGGCGAACCAGTCGGAGAGGAAGTCGAAGATGGAGAGCAGCTTGTCGCTGGGGGTGGGTTCGTCGTGTGCCGCCTGCAGGATGCCCGCGGTCCACTGCTCGTTGCGGCGTCGCAGCACCTCGGCGAGGATCGCCTCCTTCGAGGGGAACAGCGAGTACATCCGCTTCAGCGAGATTCCTGCCGCCGCGCGGATCTCGTCCATCCCGACCGCCTGAATTCCGCGGCCGTAGAACAGGCGGTCCGCGGCGTTCACCACTGCTTCACTCGCTGTTGTGTCATCCATCGAAAATGTCCCTTGCATTGAGAACCAACGTTCTCTACTATAACGAATACGAACTGAGAACGACCGTTCTCAGCCGCAGAAGGAGAGGACGAACAATGTCAGTCATCACCGTAGGTACCGAGAACTCGACCGCCATCGAACTGCACTACGAGGACCACGGCTCCGGCCAGCCCGTCGTGCTCATCCACGGTTACCCGCTCGACGGCACGTCGTGGGAGCGCCAGCAGCGCGAGATCCTTGACGCCGGCTACCGCGTCATCACCTACGACCGCCGCGGTTTCGGTAAGTCGAGCCAGCCCACCGTCGGATACGACTACGACACGTTCGCCGCCGACCTCGACACCGTGCTGACCACCCTCGACCTCACCGACGTGGTTCTCGTGGGCTTCTCCATGGGCACCGGCGAGGTCGGCCGCTACGTCGCCACCTACGGCACCGACCGCATCGCGAAGATCGCGTTCCTCGCGCCCCTCGAGCCCTTCCTGCTGCACACCGACGACAACCCCACCGGCGTTCCGCAGGACGTCTTCGACGGCATCGCCGCAGCAGCCAAGGGGGACCGTTTCGCCTGGTTCACCGGCTTCTACGAGAACTTCTACAACCTCGACGAGAACCTCGGCAGCCGCATCAGCCAGGAGGCCGTGACCGCGAGCTGGAACACAGCCACGTCGAGCGCACCGGTTGCCGCCTACGCCGTCGTCCCCACCTGGATCGAGGACTTCCGCGACGACGTCGCCAAGGTGCGCGCCTCGGGCGTCACGAGCATCATCGTGCAGGGAACGGAAGACCGCATCCTGCCGATCGACTCGAGCGGCCGCCCGTTCCACGCGGCCTTCCCCGAGAGCGAGTACGTCGAGATCGAGGGCGCCCCTCACGGCTTCCTCTGGACCCACGCCGAAGAGGTCAACGAGGTACTGCTGGGCTTCCTCAAGAAATAGCTAGAATCGACCCCGCCGCCGGTCGAGTAGCCGCCTACTCGGCCGGCGGCAGCCCGCGCAGGTAGGCCGCCCGCGCCGCCGGGTCGCCGCCGAGGCCGATGCGGTCGGAGTCGACTCGGTCATCGATCCAGTCCTGCACCGGATGCGGCAGAAGCCGCGACACGCTCAGCAGGGGCCCGAGCCACCCGGGGACCGTGGTCGCAAACCGGCGGGAGGCGATGGCGCGCACCGTCGCGGCGGCCACGTCGTCGGCGGTCAACGCGCTGAACCCGCGCGGCGCTGTGATGCCGGCACCCAGGTCGGTCGCCACGAGGTTCGGCAGCACCACGCGGACGCGGACGCCGGTGCCGCGCAGCTCCCGGCGTAGAGAATCGCTGAACGCCACCACCGCCGCCTTCGTGCCCGAGTAGACGGCGAGGCCCGCGAGGGGCTTGGTGGCCGTGGCGCTCGCCATGTTCACCACGGTGCCGCTCCCGCGCTCGAGCATGCGTGCGACCACCAGGCCGCTGACGGTGACGAGCGCCCGGTAGTTGACGTCGACGACCCGCCCCGAGAGCGCGGCACCCTGGTCGGTGAACCGGCCGGTCGGCATGATGCCCGCGTTGTTGATCCACACGGCGATCGGCCCGACGGTCTCCTCCACCGTCGCCCGGGTCACGGCCAGGTCGAGGTCGCCGAGCACGACGCGGTAGCCGCGGGCGATCAGGGCCGCAGCCGTCGCCCGGCCGATGCCTCGGGCGCCCCCGGTGACCACCGCGACGGGTCCGGCGTTCACGGGCGTTCCACCCGCTGGCCGAAGACGATGGCCGCGTCGCGCACGGCGAAGTTCGCGACGGGGCGACGGCCGTGCAGGTAGCCGAGCGGGCCATCCGGGTCGAAGGTCCAGCGGGCGTGTAACGCGGTGAGTCGTCCGGCGGCCCAGTTGTGCGACACGATGCGTCGCCCGGCCCTGCGCTGCTCGATCGGAAGGGGCAGCCGGGGCGACCCGGGCAGGAGGGCGCGCCCGAACCGGGCCGAGAGAGCCGCTATCGGGCCAATCGTGCGGGCGGAGACGGTGGCCGCATCCGTCGTTCGCGTCGAATCGAATGTCGCGAGGTGCTTGGGGATGCCCCACAGCGCCCGTCCGCCGGCCAGCGACTCCGCGCTGTCGACCCAGATCTGCGGGATCGTGATGCGCGCCCGTCCGCGCACGACCACGGGGGTCGCCACGAGCAGTTCGTCGTAGGCGAGCACACCGCCCGGCGCGTAGTTCGCGAAGGCGGCGCCGACGATAGCGTGACGCCCGAGCCGGATCATCGGGAGCGTCGCGAACGGCAGGTCGGCGATCGGCACGAGGAACACCGAGACGCAGAGGGAACCGCCGAGAAACCAGGGCTCGGGCGGGTAGGACACGTCGACGGCATCGCTCATGCGCCGACTCTACCGACGCGATCGTGACGCCCGCGAAACATGCGTGTGCGAGGCTGGGAGCATGTTCGAAATCGCCGACCGGCTCGTCGCCGCACTCGACGCCGGGCGCACGCTCGCCGTCGCGACCGCCGTCTCGATCGAGGGCAGCGCGCCGCGCACGGTGGGCACCTCGATGGCCTTCGACGGCACGTCGGTGATCGGGTCGATCGCGGGCGGCTGCGTCGAAGGAGCGGTGGTGGATGTCTGTGAGCTGGTGCTCGCGGACGGTGTCGCCCGCACGGTCGACTACGGTGTCAGCGACGAGACGGCCTTCGCGGTCGGGCTCACCTGCGGCGGGCAACTGCGCATCCGCGTCACCGTCGTCACCCCGCAGATCGAAGCGGCGCTGCGCGCGGCCGCGGCGGGGGAGCCGACAGGGGTAGCCGTCGCTCTCGGCGACGTGCCCTCCCGGTTCGAAGGCCGCGTCGCTGCCGAGCTCGACGCCCGCGTGGCGATGGGTGAGACGGCGCTCGGCGCGATCGACTGCGACGGCACGCTCGTCGACGTGTTCTTCGAGGTCGCCACACCGCCGGCCCGACTCATCATCTTCGGCGCGATGGAGTTCTCGGTCGCGCTCGCCGCGGCGGGCGGCGCGCTCGGCTACCGCGTGACCGTCTGCGACCCGCGCGGACTGTTCGCGACGCCCGCCCGTTTCCCTACGGCCGAGGTCGTCGTCGAGTGGCCGACGACCTGGCTCGCGCGCACGGCGGTCGACGAGCGCACCGTCATCTGCGTGCTCGCGCACGACGACCGGTTCGACGCCGAGATCATCGCCCAGTCGCTCGCCCTGCCCGTGGCGTTCGTCGGCGCAATGGGTTCGCGCCGCACCCACGAGCGGCGGCTCGCATCGCTGCGCGACCGCGGCGTGAGCGAAGCCGGAATCGCCCGGCTGCACTCGCCGATCGGCCTCGACCTCGGCGCGAGCACACCGGAGGAGACCGCGGTGTCGATCCTCGCCGAGGTCATCTCCGCGCGCACCGGCGCAACGACGGAGCCGCTGCGTGAGACGCGGGGGAGCATCCACGAGCCTCGCGGCGCCCACGCGCTCCTAGACTTGCCCCATGACTGAGCACGAGACCCCGCGGACCTTCAAGATCGATCTTCCGCCGACCGCGGTCGCCGGCCTGTTCGCGGACTTCGCCAGCGTCTGGCACACGCCGAACGTGTTCGTGATGGACTTCGTCGCGCTCACCCAGCCGCCGCAGCCGACCGTCGACGCGGAGACCGGCGCGGAGTCGGTGCTCGTCCCCGGCCAGGTGGTGAGCCGCATCCGCATCCCCCCGGAGCAGGTGTTCGAACTCGCAAAGGCGCTCGCGCAGCAGCTCGAGGCGTGGGAGCGGGAGACCGGCAAGAAGGCGCCCGAGAAGCCGCTCTACGGCGACATCAGGTAGCTAGCTCAGCAGCCGCCACAGCCGGTCGCGCGACATCGGCAGCTCCATCGGGCGCACGCCGATCGCGTCGCGCACCGCGTTCGCGAGCGCCGGCGCCACCGGGTTGTACGGCGCCTCGCTCATCGACTTCGCTCCGAGCGGCCCCATGCCGTCGTGCGTCGCGGCGAAGTACACCTCGGTCTCCGGGATGTCGGCGAACTGCGGCACGTGATAGTTGCGGAACGCCGTCGTCGTGACGCGCCCCTCGCCGTCGAGCAGCATCTCCTCGTACAGGGCGGTTCCGATCGCCTGTGCCGTGCCGCCCTCGATCTGACCGCGAAGCTGTTCCGGATTGAGTACCGTCCCGGCATCCGCGGCCTGCACCGACTGCAGGATGCGCACCTCTCCCGTCGCGCGGTCGACGGCGACGCGGAAGCCGTGCACGTTGAACGCCACCGAACGCGGGGTCCCGTCGTGGCTGCCGTCGGCGATGAGCGGACCGGCCGCGAGCAGGTCGGATGCCGCGACCAACGTGTCCCCGACGAGTACACCGCCCGCGACCACCGTGCGCACGCCCGTGGCGTCGGTGAACCCGGCGGCCCGTTCGATCATCATCGTCGACAGTTTCATCGACGCGGCGAGCAGGGCCTTGCCTGCCACGACGACGCCGGCCGAGCCGAACGCGCCCGTGTCGTAGCGGGCCACGTCGGTGTCGGACTGGCGGATGCGCACGCGGTCGACGGTCGTGCCGAGCGCCGTCGCCACGAGCTGGGTGTGCACCGTCGTCGTGCCGTTGCCGAACTCGGCGGTGCCCACGGCGATCTCGTAGCTTCCGTCGGCGAGCAGGGCGATCGACGTGTCGGCGTAGTGTCCGCGCGGCGGAACGGTCGCGATCATCGCTATGCCCGAGCCGGAACCCTCGACCCAGGTCGGGCCGGTCGGCGCAGCGACACCGTTACCGCGCTTCAGCGCCGCCTCGACGAGGTCGATGCACTGGTCGAGGCCGTAGCTGCCCACCACCAGGTCGCTCTCCTCGAGCGGGTTGGTGACGACCATCGGGTCGCCGGGCACGATCACGTTGCGGCGGCGCAGTTCGAACGGGTCGATGTCGAGTGTGCGGGCGAGTTCGTCCATCGCCGACTCGATCGCGAAGATGACCTGCCCGAGACCGTAGCCGCGGAACGCTCCGGAGGGCAGGTTGTTCGTGTACACCGACTCGGCGTCGACGCGCTTGTTGGCGCAGCGGTAGACCGCGACCGACTCGTGCACGCTGTGGAACATGACTCCGATGCCGTGGTTGCCGTAGGCGCCGGTGTCCATCAGTTCGTCGACGGCGAGCGCGGTCAGGATGCCGTCGCTCGTCGCGCCGAGCTTGACGCCGATGCGCATCGGATGACGCGGGCTGGAGACCGTGAACTCGTCGGTGCGGGTGAACTCGTACTGCACCGGTCGCTTGGTGATCAGCACGGCGAGGGTGACGAGGTCTTCGGTGATGAGTTCCTGCTTGCCGCCGAAACCGCCGCCGACGCGGGCGGTGAAGACCCGCAGCCGGTCGGGGTCGAGCCCGAAGATGTGGCACAGCTCGTCGCGCACCAGGAACGGCACCTGCGAGCTGGTGCGCAGCACGAGCCGGCCGTCGCTGGAGATCCAGCCTCGGGTGGCGTGGGTCTCGAGGGCGGCGTGGCTCACCCGCTGGGTCTGCCAGACGCCCTCGACCACGGCGTGCGCCCCGGCCAGGGCGGCGTCGACGTCGCCCATCTCGCTGTGCATCTGGGCCAGCACGTTGCGGCCGGGTTCGGAGATGCGGCTCTCGTCGCCCTTGTCCGGGTGCAACAGCGGCGCGCCGGGGCGGCGGGCCGCATCCGGATCGAAGACCGCCGGCAACAGCTCGTACTCGACGTCGATGAGGTCGAGGGCGCGCTGGGCGATCGCTACGGTGTCGGCGACGACCGCTGCGACGCGCTGCCCGCGGAAGCGCAGCACGGTGTCGAAGACGAGGGTGTCGTCGGGGTCGTCGGTGCGCATCTCGTGGCGTCCGGTCGAGAAGAGCGTCGCGGGGGAGTCGCGGTGGGTCAATACGGCGTGCACGCCCGGCAGCGTCTGGGCCGCGCTCGCATCGATCGAGAGGATGCGCGCGTGCGCGTGCGGGCTCTTGAGTACCGCGAGGTGCAGCACGGCGGTCGGCGTGCCGTCGAGGGTGGGCGCGTCGATCGTGGGAATGTCGAGCGTGTACGGCTCGGTGCCGGTCGCGACCCGCATGCCGGCGGGCGCCTTAACGCTGCGGCCGGCCGCGTCGCCCACGGGGGCCTCGACGGTGTTGCGCACGCCGCAGATGGCGTCTTTGATCGACCGGTAGCCGGTGCAGCGGCAGAGATTGCCCTTGAGTAGTCGCGGCAGGTCGTCCTTGTCTTCCTCGGTGAAGGTCGACGCGGTGACGATCATGCCCGCGGTGCAGAATCCGCACTGGAAGCCGGCCGCGTCGACGAAGCTCTGCTGCATCGGATGCGGGTGGTCGGGTGTGCCGAGTCCGGCGACGGTCGTGACGTGGGCGCCCTCCAACCGGTGCGCGGGGTAGATGCAGGAGTGGATCGGCTCGCCCTCGAGCAGCACGGAGCACGCGCCGCAGTCACCGGCGTCGCAGCCCTTCTTCACCTCGAAATGGTCGAGGTCGCGCAGGAGGGTGCGCAGCACCTGGCCGGGCTCGGGCTGTGCCTCGACGCTCTCGCCGTTGATCTCGAATCTCATGCGCTCAGCTCTTCCCGCAGTTCTTCGGCGAACAGCACGCTCATCGCGCGGCGCCAGTCGGCGGCGCCGTGCGGGTCGGTGAACCACTCGGTGATGCTCTCGACGGCGTACTGGAGCGCCTCCCGCGACGGCAGTCCGTCGAACCGCAGCACCCGCGGACGGGTCGTGCCACCCGACACGGTGAACACCGCCTCGCCGCTCGCGTCGACGCGCGCGATCACGAGCGTGCCCGTGCGGCCGAGCGGCGAGAGCGCGATGCGGCGGAAACCGGTACGCGCCTCCAGGCTGGTCGTGGGGATCTCGATCGCGCGCAGCACCTCGCCGTGCGCGAGCAGGTTCTCGCGCGACGCCGTGACGAGGTCGGCGACGGGCAGGCGGCGATCTGAGCCGTCGGTCGCCCAGACGAGAGCCGTGGCATCCAGTGCGCTCGCCAACGAGATCATCGGACCCGCGGGCAGCGAGGTGCAGATGTTGCCGCCGACCGTGGCGATGTTCCAGATCTTGAAGCTCGCGAGCAGCGAATTGGCCGTCTGCGAGAAGAGCGGATGCGCCTTCCAGCCCTCGCGCCGGGGAATGCGCGCCAACTCGGCGATCGTGCAGGTGGCGGCGATGGTGAGCGTCGCCTCGGACTCCACGATGGGCTGCCAGCCGAGCACCGTCAGGTCGACCAGGCCGGTGAGTCCGGGCTGCTCCTCGGAGAACAGCCAGGTGCCGCCGCCCAGCGGCTCTTCGCCGGGCGCGAAAACGAGGTCGTCGCGGGTGCGGGCGACCCGGGTTTCGCGCACAGTGATGAGATCCATGATTCAGACGAGTCAACATCATTCATGTGACGCGCGTGTAACGCCGCGCTGCGGGCGGGGTGCGCGGGCGCCTGCGGGCCGGCTGCGGGGCGGGCGTGGGTGCGCGGCTACTCGGTGTCGAACGGGGCTTGGGCGCACCATGACTGCCGGTCGGCTTCCAGGCCCTCCGTGTCGCCCGCGCGGGCGGGGTCGATCACCACGGAGCGGAACGCGTCGAGCCCCTCGAGCACGCGCAACTCCGACGGCAGGGCCATCCACGCCTCGAGCTGCGCGAACGACTCGTCGGCACGGGCGTCGTCGCCCTCGTCGATGGCGTCGAGCAGTTCCGTCTCCGTGGCGCAGAGCCAGGTCCAGGAAACGAGCCCGTATCCCGCCCCGCGCCCGAGGGCACCGCCGGGCGCGTAGAAGTCGAACGCGGTCGTCTCGGGGATGGTCGTTCCCTCGGGCATTGCCAGCGGGAAGTCGCGCCGTGCTTGGGCGTACTCGATCTCGCCCTCGCCCGGACCCAGGGAACCGGGGTTGTTCGCCGCGAACTGCTGCCACGCCAGCAGTTCCGACTCGGTGAGCGTCGGCGCCGGGGTTGGCGTCTGCGTTGCCTGCGCCGCCGGCTCGACGACGTTGTCGGTGGCGGTCGCGCATCCGCTCACCGCCAGGGCGAACACCATCGCTGCCAGCATCACTCGAGTTTTCGTCGACATGGCATGAGCCTACCCAGCCGCCGGCTGCCAAATGAAGGAAATTATGGCGCCCGGTCACACGTTGGGTGCGATCGGCGGGCCTCGCCGGTGAAATCTCCTTCATTTGGCAGGGAAGGCAGCGGGGCTAGTGTTCACCGGCGGCACACCCGGCCGCCACGGGGCGTACACGGGGGCCGCCCACGCTTGAGGCGTGCGCCAGCTGCTGATCGCCGTTCTGCTTGTTTCCGCTGTCGCGACGACGGGGGTGATCGCCACTCCGCAACCAGCGCTCGCCGCGTCGTCCGGGAACGCTGCCAGCACCGGCACCGTGCTCTTCAACGAGGTGCGCAACGGCGGGCCGCGGTCCGACGCCGACGGCTTCTTCGAGCTGCGCAACTGGGGCGAGACCGCGGTCGACCTCACCGGCTGGAGCGTCTACCGCTGCAGCGTGCAGGGCCTGCGCGCCAACTTCGGGCGGCCGGAGGGCGACCTGCACGGGGTCGTGCTGCAGCCGGGCGAGATCTTCACCGTGAGCAAGGTCGGGATGCCGGGCGACGCGCACGTGAGCCAGCCGTATTCGATCAACGGCTTCGGCCTCTACCTCGAGGCACCGGGCGGGGTGCGCGCCGACGCCGTGGGCGTCTACCCGAACGAGCCCTGGCCGACCACCAGCGAGTGCACCGTCGGCTCGAACCTGACTAACACGCTCAACTTCGCGCTCGGCGAGAGCTGGCAGCGCGTCACCGCCACGGGCAACCCGGCAGAGGACTTCGTCGCGGCGCCGTCGACGATCGGCGCGGCCAACACCACCCGGCCGACGCCCCGCGCGAATACTGGTGTGGTGATCTCCGAGTTCGCGGCGGCCGGCGCCGACGCCCCCGACGACGAGTTCGTCGAGCTGCTCAATACCTCTGACGCGCGCGTCGACATCGGCGGCTGGCAGCTCTTCCGCTGCACGGCGAGCGGGCGCGTTCGGCCCGACACACTGCAGCTGACGGTGGCCGACCACACCAGGATCGCGCCGGGCGAGCGCTTCGTGATCGGCGGGCCGGGCTTCACGGGCGACGCCGACGCCGAGTACGGGCGGGAACTGGCGGACGTGACATCCGGGGTCCTTCTCCAGACCGCCGACGACCGCCTCGTCGACCGCGTCGCGACCTCGAACTACGACGACAGCGCCTGCCAGAACGACAAGCTCCCGGCCGTGCTCGACTTCGTCGCCGACGAGTCGTACCAGCTGACCGACGACGGCTTCATCGTCGCGCAGCGCACGCCTGGCCGGGCCAACGCGAGCCGCGCGGCGAGCGTGTTCGCCCAGGAGTTCGCGTACGGCGAGCCGTCGGTCGCGATCAGCGAGATCGGCAACGACCCGTCGAGCGACCAGCTGCCGGGCGGCCGCCAGCCGAACAACTACATCGAGCTCGGCAACTACGGCGAGCAGACCGTCGACATCGGCGGGTACACGATCCGCCGCTGCGAGGTGAGCGGCATCCGCAGCCGCGAGGTGCAGGCGACGGTTCCCGACGGCACGGAGCTGAACCCCGGAGCCACGTTCGTCGCGGCGCGCGCCGGCACCGGCATCGCGGGCGACGTCACGTACGACACGTCGCTCAACTTCCTGGGCGGTGGGGTCTGGGTTGCGGATGCCACGGGCCACCGCATCGACAGCGCGGGGGTCTACGCGCTCAACGAGATGGACGAGAGCCTCGTCACCCCCAGCCCGTGCACCAAGGGTGTCGCGATCGCCACCTTCGCGCCCGACCGGATGCGCGGCGAGACCTTCCAGCGCACACGATTCACCGGGGTCGACGACGACGACTTCGTGACCGCCCCCGCCACGCCGGGCGAGCTCGACGAGCACGAGTGGGTCGACCCGACGCTGGCGGTGTCGGCGGGCACGCCGCTGCCCGCGCGCACGGTCGCGGCCGAGCCGGTCGTCACGCCGGGCGCCGCGGTCACCGTGCTCGAGGCGTACTCGGGCTCGAGCGCTGCGCCGCTCGCCAAGCGGGTGGGCGCCGCCGAGACCCAGCTCGATCCCGCGGCGCCGGCAGCCGCGGAAAACGACGCGTGGGAGTATCCGTACCAACGCTTCGTGATCGACGCGGAGGGTCTCGGCGCCGGATCCGTGGTGACCTGGGCCGGCTCGACGAGCGGCCGCAACGAGATCCAGTTCAGTGTGTGGGATGCCGCGGCATCCGAATGGCGCCTGCTCGACGCGGGAACGTCCGCGCTCGAGGGCGAGCTGAAGAAGAACGACATCGACGCCGGAACCGTCACCCTCCTCGCCCAGAACGGGCCGCGCACCGAGCCGACGCTCGCGGCGGAGGCCGACGGCGCGCTCGAGAACCCCGACGACTACGACCTCGCGATCTCGCACATCACCGACACGCAGTACCTCACCGAGACCTATCCCGCGGTGTACGCAGAGCTCGTCAGCTGGATCGCCGAGAGCGCCGACGACCGCAAGATCGCCTTCGCGACGCACACCGGAGACCTAGTGCAGAACTGGGTGGACCCGAATCAGGATGACACGAGGGCGCGCCGTGAATTCGAGCGGGCGAGTGCGGCCCAGGCGATCCTCGACGAGGCGGGGGTGCCGAACAGCGTGCTGCCGGGCAACCACGACAACAAGCGCGGCGTGACGAACGGCCTCTTCAACGAGTACTTCCCACCGTCGCGCTACGCCGATACGGAGACGTACGCCGGATCGATCGCGCCCGACGACAACAGCGCGAACTACTCCACCTTCGAGCAGGGTGGCGCGCGGTTCTTGATGCTGTCGCTGCCGTACGCGTACGGCGAGGCGGAGATCGCGTGGGCGTCGGAGGTCGTGACCGCGCACCCCGACCACAACGTCGTCGTCTCGACGCACGAGCACGTGACGCCGAAGACCGACCTCGAAGACGCGCACCGCTCGGCGAACTCGCGCTGGGTGTCGAACGGGCAGAAGCTGTGGGATCGGGTGATCGCGCCCAACCGCAACGTGGTCGTCGTGCTGTCGGGCCACTTCCACGGCATCGGGCAGATCGTCACCGAGAACGCCGGCGGCATCGAAGGGCACGACGTGGTCGAGCTGCTGGCCGACTATCAGGAGTTCCGCACGCATACGGGGGAGCGGGCGACGGGGTTCCAGCGGCTGCTGCAGATCGACCTCGCGAGCTCGAGGGTCGCGGTCGACACGTTCTCGGCGCGGCTGGACGCCACGGCCAGCTTCGACTACGACTACCAGCAGTTCCGCCCCGAGAACGGGAGAGGCGACACCCTCGCGAACGGACGCCCGTGGCGGATCATCGAAGCGGGAGTACAGAACCGGTACACCGCCGACGACGACGAGTTCGGTGCATCCGTCGGCTTCCAGTACGTCAAGCGCGTGGACACGTCGGCGATCACGGTGAAGCCGGTCGCCGAGGCGCCGCTCGCCCGGTCGAGTGCGGGCTGGCGTTGGGAGCGGGACCCGAACGCCTGACCGGGCACACGGGCGTCGGGCACACGGGCGTCGGGCACACGGGCGTCGGGCACACAGGCGTCGGGCACTCAGGCGTCGGTGATCGGCGGGCGGGTAGGGTTTTCGGCATGACCGACGACCCGCGCAGAGACGACCCGCCGCGCACCGACGAGGCCGACGACGAGCTCGAAGAGGCCCTGAACTGGGACACGAGCATCCGCGACGCCAGCTATGTCGAGGGGCCGAAGCCGGCGGCCGAGAAGCCGGTGCGGGTGAAGCGCGCTTCGACAGGCTCAGCGACCGAGGCGCGCTCGGCGACCGAGGCGCGCTCGGCGACCGAGGCCGACGCGCCCGTCAGCTCCATCCTGCTCGTCACCTACGGCATCATCGCGGGCGCGTTTGTGCTGTACGCCATCGGCTGGTTCACGACCGTGCGACGCAACGCCTACGTGGACCCGAGCGCCCTCGGCGCGTTTATGACCGGCCTGGGCGGTGTGCTCGCGGTCGCCGCGGCGCCCCTCTGGTTCCTCGGCGTGTTCGGGCTCACCCGCGAGTCGAAGCCGATCACGCGACTGCTCTGGCTGCTGCTCGGACTCGTGCTGCTGGCCCCGATCCCGTACTTCCTGGGGGTGTGACGTGACCGAAACCGACAACGTACGGACCGGCCGCCGCCTCGGCTGGGCGGGCCTCGCCGTGGCGCTGCTGTTCGCGCTGTTCTTCGCCTACGACCTGTGGGAGGCGATCCAGAACGCGATCGAACTCCCCAAGCTCTACGCCCAGCTCGAAGCGGTCGGCCTTCCCGCGGGTGACGTGCCGTGGCTGCTGATCGCGGTGGGCATCGCGATCCCGCCCCTGGCCTACGTCGTCGCGTTCGTCGCCGGCCGGCGTCACACGCTCGCGATGAAGGCGCTGATCTTCCTGCTCGCGTTGGTGGCCGTCGCCGCGCTGAGCCTCAGCGTCAACGCGCTCGCCGTCGCCTGACGCCCCACCCGCTTAACGAGAAAGAGGGGCAATGAACCGGCCCCCGCACGACGGCGGAAGGTCGATTCATTGCCCCTCTGATCCCGAGGGGGCGACTAGCTTGTGAGCGAGTCGACGTACTCCTGATTGTCTTCGATCCACTTCTCGACGACGGGCTCGTAGTCCGTGCCGTCGTAGTCGACGAACATGGCCTGCTCGAGCGAATACAGCGTCTCGAGATCCATCTCGAAGCCGTCCATCCACTCGGCGACCTGCGGGTAGTCGGTCTCGAAGTCGGCGCTGCCGAAGGCGTGCAGGCTCTCGAGGTCGGCGAGGGTTCCCTCGGGGTCCTCGAGCGTCTTGATGGGGAACTCGGCGTTCGCCCAGTGCGGCTCCCAAAGGGTGACCACGATGTTCTCGCCGGCGTCGGTCGCCTTGGTCAGCGCGGTCAGCATGGCGGCGGTCGACGAGGTGGTGAAGTCCATGTCCTCGAGGCCGTAGCCGGGGATGACGCGCTCCTCCATCGCGGCGGTCAGGCCGGCGCCGGGCTCGATGCCGACGATCTCGTTGTCGAACAGGTCGGCGTTGTCGGCCAGCTCGGCGAGCGAGTCGATCGGAGCGTCCTCGTTCACCGCGACGACGAGCTTCGACTCCTCGTTCCACGCGCCGAGGTCGGTGATGTCGTCGCCGTACGACTCGAGGTACGCGGCGTGCGTGTCGGGCAACCACACGTCGAGCGTCAGGTCGTAGTCGCCCTTCGAGAGGCCGAGGAACACGGGGGCCGCGTCGGCGTACGACAGCTCGACGTCGTAGCCCTTCTCGTCGAGGATGGCCTTCCACAGCTCGGACGCGGCGATGCCCTCGTCCCAGCCGTTGAACACGGCGAGGTTCAACTCCTTGTTGTCCTTGTTGCCGTCGCCGACCTTCTCGGATGCGGCGGGCGCGCAGCCGGCGAGGGCGAACATGCCGACGGCGCCGAGAGCGATGAATGCTGTTGTGCGGTTTTTCATTGTGGTCCTCTTCTTGTGGAGCGGGAGCGTTTGGTGCGGGAGGTGGAGATCAGGCGCGGCTGTCCGCGAGTTCGCGAGCCGGGGCATCCGTGGTCTGAATGTCGGATGTCGCGGCGCCGCTTTCGAGGCGTGCCCGGCTACGGCGGCCCAGCAGGCGACCGACGGGTGTCTCTCCTCCGCCGAGCGCGGCGGTGAGCCGGTCGAGGAAGATGGCGAGGATAACGACCGACAGTCCGGCCTCGAAGCCGAGCGCGACGTCGATGCGGTTCAGGCTCGCGACCACGGGCTGGCCGAGGCCGCCGGCGCCGACCATGCCGGCGATCACGACCATCGAGAGCGAGAGCATGATGACCTGGTTTATTCCGGCCATGATGCTCGGCATCGCGAGCGGCAGCTGGATCTGACGCAGGATGCGCCAGGGTGATGCTCCGAACGCCTGGCCGGCCTCGACGACCTCGGTGTCCACGCCGCGGATGCCGAGCTCGGTCAGCCGCACCCCGGGCGCGACGGCGAAGATGATCGTCGCCACGACGCCGGGTACGACGCCGATCCCGAACAGGATGAGGGCCGGGATCAGGTAGACGAAAGCGGGCATCGTCTGCGTGAAGTCGAGGATGGGGCGCAGGAAGTTCGACGTCGTGCGGTTCTTGGCCGCCGCGATTCCGAGCGGCACCGCGATGAGGATGGCGATGATGCTCGCGACGAGTACGAGGGCGAGCGTGTCCATGGCGTTGTCCCACTGGTCGACGCCCACGATCACGGTGAGACCGATGATCGTGCCGAGGGCGAACTTCCAGCCGCGGGCGGCGAAGCCGAGCACCGCGAGCACGATGATGACCGCCCAGAACGGCGGGGTGGAGAAGACGGCGTCGACGATGTCGTAGGCCCCGGAGACGACCGTGGCGACGAAGTCGAAGAGGAACCCGAAGGTGTCGGTGATGAAGTCGATGATGCCCTCGACCCACGAGCCGAGGGGTATGCGGAAGTCGTTCAACGGTCTGCTCCTTCGAGGGTGGGATCCAGCAGGGTGGGATCGAGCAGCGTGTCGGTCATCTCGCTCACGGTGATCGTGGCGATCGTCTCGGTGACGGGGATCTCGCCGGTGTGGGTGCTCACGTTGCCGAGGGCGGCGAGCAGCGTGACGCGCGGGATGACACCGATCAGCCGCTTCCTGTCGTCGAGAACGGCGATCGGCAGGTCGCTGCCCACCGACAGTTCGACGAGTTCGCTGATCACGACGTCCGAGGTGACCGTCGTGGCGTCGTCGAGCAGGATGCTGCGGAGGTCGGTCTCGCCGCGCTTCACCTGGCGCAGCACGTCGCGGTCGCGCACCACCCCGGCGAAGGTGCGGTCGCGGCCGAGCACGAAGGTCGCCTGCGACTGCAGGTCGCGCATCGTGCGCAGTGCCGCCCGCGGGCCGGCCGTCACGGTGACCACCGAGCGGGCCGGCTCCATAACGCTCGCGGCGGTGAGCACGCGGGCACGGTCGACGTCCTGCACGAACTGGGCGACGTAGTCGTTCGCCGGGTCGGTGAGGATCTCCTCTGGCGTGCCGATCTGCACGATGCGGCCGTCGCGCATGACCGCGATGCGGTCACCGAGGAACATGGCCTCGTTCAGGTCGTGGGTGATGAAGATGATGGTCTTGCCCAGTTCGCTCTGCAACTCGATGAGCTGCTCCTGCATCTCGCGGCGGATGAGCGGGTCGAGGGCGGAGAACGCCTCGTCCATAAGCAGGATGTCGGTGTCACTCGCGAGCGCACGGCCGAGGCCGACGCGCTGCTGCATTCCGCCGGAGAGCTGCGACGGCAGGCTGTTCTGCCGCCCGTCGAGCCCGACCAGCCGGATGATCGTGTTGGCGCGCTCGAGTCGTTCGGCCTTCGCTACGCCCTGGATTTCGAGGCCGTAGGCCACGTTGTCGATCACCGTGCGGTGGGGGAGCAGCGCGAAGTGCTGGAAGACCATCGAAACGCTGCGCTTGCGCACCTCGCGCAGTTTCGCGGCAGGCAGCCCGGAGATGGTGGTGCCGGCGACGGTCACGCTGCCGGACGTCGGCTCCAGCAGGCCGTTGAGCATGCGGATGAGCGTCGACTTGCCCGAGCCGGACAGGCCCATCACGACGAAGATCTCGCCGCGCTGAACGTCGAACGACGCGTCGATCACGGCGCGGTTCTTGCCGAAGGTCTTACCGAGACCGGTGGCCGTCAGGATGCTGGACTGTTGTTGCGATTCGGTCACGCGAAAACTCCCGTGCGCGCCACAAAACTTCCGCGATTAAGCGGAAACGAAACTTGGGCGACTGTGCTTTGTGGACGGGTAGCCCTAGGCTGCGCGGCTCCGGCAATCGTGCTCTGGAACCGTGCGGGATCGATCGCGGGATCGTGTCCGTCAGGGGCTCACCGTACGCACGCACGGCGCCTCCCGAAGGGCAGCCGAGCATTCGCGTCCAAGATGAATGAAAATGAATTTCCTGCCACCACGGTAACAGACATGTGGCTTATAGGCCGGGGCGTGGCATCCGGGGGCCTACAGAACGACGAACACCAACAGGGCGATAAGTACCGCCTGACCGGCAAGTCTCGGCCAGAACGGGATCGCGCCACGCCCGAACTTCTCGGGGTGCTTGGCCGCGTAGGCATTTGCCGGAAAGACGGCGACGAGAAAGACGATGAGAGCCACGTATGCCGCGAGCCGGGTGACAGGGAAAGCGAGCCCCAGCCCTCCCGCGATCTCGCACACGCCGGTGAGGTAGACCAGGGTCATCGGTTTCGGTAGGCCGCGGCGACGGAGCCGGGGCGGGATCATGGCGGCCATCACTCGCGCCGGACCCCTCCGGAAGTGGTTCACCCCCATGCCCACGAAAAGCAGCACGAGAGCGCAGAGCACTATCGCTTGTATTACGTCGAGTGCAGCGTCGCCCATCCGGCCATTCTGCCTCGGAGTAGACTCGCCGGGTTGTGCGAATACCGTTCGACATCCACTGCACCCCTGTTAGGACTTGATTCGTGACCAAGCCGATCGTGCTGATTGCCGAAGAACTTTCCCCCGCTACGGTCGAGGCCCTCGGTCCCGACTTCGACGTGCGCAACGTCGACGGAACCGACCGTCCGGCGCTGCTCTCCGCGCTCTCCGACGCCAGTGCGATCCTCATCCGCTCCGCGACCAAGGTCGACCAGGAGGCCATCGCAGCGGCCCCCCACCTCAAGGTGATCGCCCGCGCGGGTGTCGGTCTCGACAACGTCGACATCAAGTCGGCGACGACCGCCGGCGTCATGGTCGTGAACGCGCCCACCTCGAACATCATCTCGGCCGCCGAGCTCACGGTCGGCCACATCATCAGCCTGTCCCGGTTCATCCCGGCCGCGCACGCGAGCCTCGCCGCCGGAACCTGGAAGCGTTCCAAGTACACGGGCGTCGAGCTCTACGAGAAGACCGTCGGCATCATCGGCCTCGGCCGCATCGGCGCGCTCATCACCGCCCGCCTTCAGGCGTTCGGCATGAACGTCGTCGCCTACGACCCCTACGTGACGGCGGCGCGCGCCCAGCAGCTCGGTGTCACGCTGCTCACGCTCGACGAACTGCTCGCGCAGAGCGACTTCATCACCATCCACATGCCGAAGACGCCCGAGACCACGGGCATGATCTCCACCGACCAGTTCGCGATCATGAAGCCCACCGCGTTCATCGTGAACGTGGCCCGCGGCGGACTCATCGACGAGGACGCGCTCTACGCGGCGCTCAAGTCGAACCGCATCGCCGGCGCCGGCCTCGACGTGTTCGTCAACGAGCCGCCGCTCGATTCGCCGCTGCTCTCACTCGAGAACATCATCCTCACGCCGCACCTCGGTGCGTCGACCGACGAGGCCCAGGAGAAGGCCGGCGTCTCGGTCGCCAAGTCGGTGCGCCTCGCGCTCGGCGGCGAACTCGTCCCCGACGCGGTTAACGTCGCGGGCGGCGTCATCGACCCGAGCGTCCGCCCGGGCATCCCGCTCATCGAGAAGCTCGGCCAGGTGTTCTCCGGCCTCGCCGACAGCCCCGTCACGTCGATCGACGTCGAAGTGCGCGGGGAGATCGCCGAGTTCGACGTGAGCGTGCTCAAGCTCGCCGCCCTCAAGGGCATCTTCTCGAACATCGTGAGCGAGTCGGTCAGCTACGTCAACGCGCCCCTGCTCGCCGAGCAGCGCGGCGTCACCGTGCGCCTGATCACCGAGAGCGAGAGCGAGGAGTACCGCAACCTCCTCTCGATCCGCGGTTCGCTCGCCGACGGCTCGGAGATCTCGGTCTCCGGCACGCTCACCGGCACCAAGCAGATCGAGAAGATCGTCGAGATCAACGGCTACGACGTCGAGGTGCCCTTCGCCGACCACCTCATCGTGATGGTCTACACCGACCGCCCCGGAATCGTCGCCGTGTACGGCAAGGAATTCGGCGAGGCATCCATCAACATCGCCGGCATGCAGGTCGCCCGCCGGGAAGCCGGGGGAGCCGCGCTCAGCGTGCTCACCGTGGACTCGCCCGCGCCCGAGGGCCTGCTCGAGAAGGTGCGCCTCGCCATCGACGCCGACCTCATGCGTGAGATCGACATCACCGAGTAGCGGTCAGGCCTTACGCGAGCGCGCCAGCTCTTCGATCGCGGCGATGACGTCGTCGAGCTCGGTGCGCGGCGTCGGCAGCTTGTCGAACGGGAACAGCGCCGCGTTGTAGTACAGCCCGTCGCCGACGAGCAGCACGAGCCGCGCCACCGCGGGGTCGCCCACGGCTTCCTCGATGAGCGTGCGCCAGCCGTGTTCCACGCTCGCGAGCGCGGCGTTCGCTTCGGGGTACAACCCCGACTGCGCCAGCCGGGTCATCGCGATGTAGGTGCTGTCGAAGGGGGTTCCGACGACGACGGACGAGCGGATGAACCGGCTCACGATCCCGTCGGTGGCCGCCGCCAACTGCTCGAGATCGGCCGCCGCGAGCGCGTCCATTCGCGCGACCAGCCCCTCGACGAGGTCTTTCTTCGCACCGAAGTGGTAGAGCAGGCCGCCCTTCGAGACGCCCGCCTCGACGGCCACGGCCTCGAGGGTGGCGGCCCGCTCGCCGCGCTCGATCACCACGCGTTCGAACGCGTCGAGCACCGACTCCTTGGCTGACGTCTTCTGGACCATGCCCTCAAGCGTAGTCGCGCGGGCTTGATCGCTGTACCGTCCAGACGGTACAGTAAATGCCATGAGCACCCTCGAAGAACCCCGCGTTATTGCCACGCCCCAGCGCTGGGCCGCCCTCGCCGTGCTCATGCTGCCGGTGCTGCTGGTGTCGATCGACAACACCGTGCTGAGCTTCGCCCTGCCGCACATCGCCCGGGACCTGCTGCCCAGCGCCGCCGCCCAGCTCTGGATCGTCGACGCCTACCCGCTCGTGCTCGCCGGCCTGCTCGTAGCCATGGGCAACCTCGGCGACCGCTACGGCCGCCGCCGCATGCTCATGATCGGATCCGTGGGCTTCGGAGTCGTCTCGATCGTCGCCGCCTTCGCCCCGGATGCGACCTGGCTCATCGCGGCCCGCGTCCTGCTCGGATTCTTCGGTGCCATGCTCATGCCCTCCACGCTCTCGCTGCTGCGCACGATCTTCACCGACCGCAGGGAGCGCCGCCTCGCCATCGCCATCTGGGCCACGGGCTTCTCGGCCGATTCGGCGATCGGCCCGATCGTCGGCGGGCTGCTGCTCGAGAACTTCTGGTGGGGCTCGACCTTCCTCGTCGCGGTGCCCGTTCTGCTGCCGCTGCTGATCCTCGCCCCCATCCTCGTCCGCGAGTCGAAGGACCCGTCGCCCGGCCCGTTCGACCTGCCGAGCATCCTGCTGTCGATGGCCGCGCTCGCGCCCATCGTCTACGCGATCAAGTCGTTCGCGACCGAGGGTCTCGGCGTGCTGCCGGTCGCGCTCGTTCTCGTGGGCGTGGCCGCGGGAGTACTGTTCGTGCGTCGACTGCTCGGTCGCGAGAACCCCATGCTCGACATGAAGCTGTTCCGCGTCCCCGCCTTCAGCGGTGCCGTCGTCGTCAACCTGGTGAGCGTCTTCTCGCTCGTGGGCTTCCTGTTCTTCCTCACCCAGCACCTGCAGCTCGTGCTCGCCATGACACCGTTCGACGCCGCGATGGCGCTCGTTCCCGGCACCGTCGTGATCATCGTCGCCGGCCTGCTGGTCGTGCCGCTCGTGCGCCGCATCCGCCCCGGCTTCATCATGGCGGGCGGTCTCGCCCTGTCGCTCGGAGCGTACGCGTCGATCGCGCTGATCGGCGCGGATGCCACGATCGTCAGCCTCATCGTCGCGTTCTGTGTGCTCGGCGCCGGAATCGGCGCCGCGGAGACGCTCTCGAACGACCTCATCATCTCGAGCGTTCCGTCGGCGAAGGCGGGAGCCGCATCCGGTGTTTCCGAGACCGCCTACGAGATCGGCGCGGTCCTCGGCACGGCGGTGCTCGGCAGCATCCTCGCCGCGTCGTACCGCACGTCGATCGTGATCCCCGACGGGGTGGGCGGCGCCGACGCCAGCGCCGCTAAGGAGACTCTCGGCGGGGCGGTCGAGGTGGCGTCGACGCTGCCGGACGACCTCGGCGAGCGGCTGCTCGAGTCGGCGCGGGCGGCGTTCGACTTCGGCGTGGTGACCACGTCATGGGTGGCGGTGGCGCTGATGGCCGTCGCGATCACCGTGACGCTGGTCACACTGCGGAAGGTGCGGGGTTAACGACGAAACGGTCCCTGAGCTTGTCGAAGGGCACCCGGGTGGGGGCGCTTCGACGGGCTCAGCGACCGAATCGCTGGTGGAACTTAGATCGTGTCGTTCGGCGTGATCGTCGAGCGCTGCTGAACGGCCTCGCCGCTGGCGGGATCGACGTTCGAGCGCACCGTGGTGGTCGACTGGCGCTTACGGGTCATCAGCACGAGGCCGAGGATGAAGATCAGGACTCCGGCACCCATCAGCACGTAGCCGATGATGTCGAGGTTGATCCAGTCCATCTGCACATTGACGGCGAACGCCAGAATCGCGCCGATTACGAACAGGGCAATACCGCTTCCAATACTCATGCGCTCAGAATAGCGACACGAAGCGCTTTCACCCCACAGCGACACCACCTTGCGCGCGTCGCGTCCGCGCTGCTATGGGGTGAAACACCGCCGGGCAGTACGCTTTACCAATGCCCACTTCCCTCAATCTCGCCGTCATTCCCGGAGACGGCATCGGACCCGAAGTCATCGCCGAAGCCCTGAAGGTGCTGCGGGCCGCGGTCGACTCCGACGTCGACGTCGCCGCCACCGAGTACCCCTTCGGCGCGGGGCACTTCCTCGAGACGGGACGCATTCTCGACGACGCCGATCTCGACGCGCTCAAGCAGCACGACGCGATCCTGCTCGGCGCGGTCGGCGGCGACCCGCGCGACCCGCGGCTCAAGGGCGGCATCATCGAGCGGGGCCTGCTGCTCAAGCTGCGGTTCGCGCTCGACCACTACGTGAACCTGCGTCCGACCATGCTGTTCCCCAGCGTCGAGTCGCCGCTCGCGAACCCGGGACACGTCGACTTCGTGGTCGTGCGCGAGGGCACCGAGGGGCCGTACGTCGGCAACGGCGGCGCCATCCGCGTGGGCACGCCCGCCGAGGTGGCCAACGAGATCTCCGTGAACACGGCCTTCGGCGTGGAACGTCTCGTGCGGTTTGGCTTCGAGACCGCGTCATCCAGACCCGCAAAAAAACTCACCCTCGTGCACAAGACCAACGTGCTCGTCTTCGCCGGCTCGCTCTGGCAGCGCACCGTCGACCGGGTCGCGTTGGAATACCCCGACGTGGCCGTCGACTACCTGCACATCGACGCGGTGACTATATTCCTGGTCACGAATCCGGGTAGGTTTGACACCATCGTCACGGACAACCTCTTCGGCGACATCATCACCGATCTTGCTGCCGCTATCAGCGGCGGAATCGGACTGGCCGCCTCCGGCAACATCAACCCGGACGGAACCTTCCCGAGCATGTTCGAGCCGGTCCACGGATCGGCCCCCGACATCGCCGGCCAGCAGAAAGCCGATCCCACCGCAGCGATCCTCTCCGTGGCCCTGTTGCTCGAGCACATCGGGCAGACGGATGCCTCGGCTCGCGTCTCCGCAGCCGTGTCTGCCGATCTCGCCGCCCGTGGCTCCACGCCGCGCAGCACGGCGCAGATCGGCGACGCCATCGCGGCCTCGCTCACCAAGAATTAGTTCACCGACCCGACAGGACCAGCCAGCATGATCAAGAACCTCCTCGCGCCAACCACCCTGCAGTTCCTGCGCTCCACCAACCCCGAGGCCAAGTCGGAGATGGAGCGCATGGAGATCCTCGCCGACCCGGGGTTCGGCAAGCACTTCACCGACCACATGGTCGACATCTGCTGGTCGGCGCGTGGCAGCTGGCACCGCCCGCGCGTGCAGCCGTACGGCCCGATCGCCCTCGACCCGGCCGCGGCCGTGCTGCACTACGGCCAGGAGGTCTTCGAGGGCATGAAGGCCTACCGTCACGCGGACGGCTCGATCTGGACCTTCCGTCCGGAAAAGAACGCCGAGCGGATGCAGCGTTCCGCGCGCCGCATGGCGATGCCCGAACTCCCCACCGAGTACTTCATCGACTCGCTCAAGGAGATCATCAAGGCCGACCACGCCTGGGTGCCGTCGGAACCCGACACGAGCCTCTACCTGCGTCCGTTCATGTTCGCCAAGGAGGCGTTCCTCGGTGTGCGCCCGGCCGAGAAGGTCAACTACTACGTGATCGCCAGCCCGGCCGGACCCTATTTCGCGTCGGGCGGAGTGGTGCCGATCAAGGTCTGGCTGTCGACGAACTACTCGCGCGCCGGCAAGGGCGGAACGGGTGCGGCCAAGACCGGCGGCAACTACGCCTCCTCGCTCGTCGCCCAGGCGGAGGCCTACGACAACGGCTGCGACCAGGTGCTGTTCCTCGACAGTGAAGAGGGCACCTACCTCGAAGAGCTCGGCGGCATGAACGTCGTGCTGGTCTACAAGGACGGCACCCTCGTCACGCCCGAGTCCGACTCGATCCTCGAGGGCATCACGCGCGACTCGATCCTGCAGCTCGCCGAAGACCGCGGCCACACGGTGGAGCGCCGACGCGTCAGCCTCGAGGAGTGGCGTGAGGGCGCGGCATCCGGCGACATCGTCGAGGCCTTCGCCTGCGGGACCGCCGCGGTGGTCACGCCGATCGCGCTCGTCAAGAGCGCAGACTTCGAGATCGGCAGTGCGGATGCGCCCGCTGGCGAACTCACGCTGTCACTGCGCGAGGAACTGACCGACATCCAGTACGGGCGTCGCGACGACGTGCACGGCTGGATGATGCGCCTCGACGCGTAGGGCGCCGGCCGTCTCGAGGCCGGGTGCGCCCGTCTGGCTCGGGTGCGCCCGCTCGCACGTCCGCACTCGAGCCAGACGGCAGCGCCGCCGTTCACACCCTAAGAAAGGCGACGAATAGATGACGTTCGACAACGCGATCGGCCTGATCGTCGGCGGAGTCGTCTTCATCGCCGGGATCGCCATTTTCATTCATGCCGGACCATTCGTCAGGGTTATGTCGACCCTCAATAGGCGCATCTACGGGGAGTCGAGAGCGGCCAGGCAATTTTTTCATCCCGTCTTGGTGCGTGTGATAGCGGCCGGGTGGGTGGTTCTCGGATTTCTATGGATTGTGATGGCCATACTCGGCAGATTCGCCTCGGGTTCATGAGTGGCTTCGGGGCGACCCTCCTCCTTTTCGGTTGCATCCAGCTGGCCATTCAGATGGTCAGCAAGGGGACAGAACGTCGCCGCGAGCGAAGGTCGTCGGGCGCGGCGACGAGTCGCCCGTTCTGGCTGGACCCTGTTTTCTGGGCACCCCCGGCGACATTCTGGGCCGCTGGGTTGCTGACTATCGCAATCAGCTTCACCATCGCCGCCTACCGTTAGCTCAGCCGGTCTAGCGCGCCGCCCGCGGCGGTCTCGAAACCGGGTGCGCCCGTCTGGCTCGAGTGCGCTTGTTCGCACGCCCGCACTCGAGCCGAACGGCAGCGCCGCCGGCTCGCGCTGCGTTTTTTCATCGGCGCGCCCGAACATTCGAGCGCGCCAGCGAAAATACGCCGCGCACCGGGCGGCGACCGCGGCTAGCGGGTCTTCGGCGAGCGGCCGACGGTGAGGGACGCGTCCTTCTCGGCGACGCCGCCGATGGCCGCGTCGATCGCGGCGAGCGTGTCGGTGGAGAGCTTCACGCCGGACGCCTTCACGTTGTCAGTCACCTGCTCGGGACGCGACGCCCCGATGATCGCCGACGCCACGTTGTCGTTCTGCAGCACCCAGGCCACGGCGAGCTGCGCCATCGTGAGCCCGTTCTCGGCGGCGATCGGCTCGAGCTTCTGTACGCCCTCGAGCACCTCGTCGCGCAGCCACGATCCGATCATGTCGGCTCCTCCCGCGGCATCCGTCGCCCGCGTTCCCTCGGGAAGCTCGGCTCCGGGCTTGTACTTGCCGGTGAGCACACCCTGCGCGACCGGCGACCAGACGATCTGGCTGATGCCGAGCTCGACCGACGTGGGCACGACCTCGGCCTCGATCACGCGCCAGAGCGCGGAGTACTGCGGCTGGTTCGAGATCAGCTGGATGCCGAGCTCGGTGGCGAGCTGGTGGCCGGCGCGCAGCTGCTCGGCCGACCACTCGGAAACGCCGATGTAGAGCGCCTTGCCCTGGTGGACGACCTGCGCGAACGCCTGCATGGTCTCTTCGAGCGGGGTCTCGTAGTCGTAACGGTGTGCCTGGTAGAGGTCGACGTACTCGGTGCCGAGGCGCACGAGCGAGGCGTCGATCGACTCGCGGATGTGCTTGCGGCTGAGCCCGGTGTCGTTCGGCCCCTTCGGCCCGGTCGGGAAGTAGACCTTGGTGAAGATCTCGAGCGACTGGCGGCGCTGGCCCTTGAGCGCGTCGCCGAGAACCTGCTCCGCGGCGGTGTTCGCGTAGGTGTCCGCGGTGTCGAAGGTGGTGATGCCGGCGTCGAGGGCGGCGTGCACGCAGCGGGTCGCGACCTCGTTCTCGACCTGCGACCCGTGGGTCAGCCAGTTTCCGTAGGTGATTTCCGAGACCTTGAGGCCGCTGTTTCCGAGATATCTATGTTCCATGCGTCCCACGCTAACCCCGTGCGGTGGGCGGGCCGCGCAGCTTCGCTATGGTTGACAGCGTGAAAATCGCGCGCTTCAGCACTGGTGGGGACCCCCGTTTCGGCATCGTCGACGGCGACGAGATCGTCGTGCTCGAGGGCGACCCGATGTTCAGCGGGTTCGACACGACCGAGGAGCGCGTGCCGATCGCGTCGGTGCGGCTGCTCGCCCCGGTCATCCCGCGCTCGAAGGTGATCGCGGTCGAGGGTAACTACCCGGCGAACCCCGACGAGGACACCGACGCCGCCCCGCTGCTCTTCCTCAAGCCGAACACCTCGGTGGTCGGCCCAGGCGACCCGATCCTGCTGCCGTCCGATGCCGGAACGATCGTGCACGAGGGCGAGCTCGTCGTGGTGATCGGCCGCATCGCCAAGAACGTCTCGGCCGACGACGCCACCGACTTCGTCTTCGGTTACACGGTCGGCAATGACGTGACGGCGATCGACCTCATGGGCGAGGCCGGCCAGCAGTCGCGGGCGAAGGGCTACGACACGTTCGCGCCGATCGGCCCGATCATCGAGACCGAGTTCGACGCGTCGAACGCCACGATCACGACCAGGGTCGAGGGGGAGAACCGCCTCTCCGGCTCGACGGGCGACATGAAGAACACCGTCGCCGAACTCGTCGCGTTCGCCTCCGGCATCTGGACCCTCCTGCCCGGCGACATCATCATGACCGGATCCCCGGCAGGCTCCGGTGACATCGCGCCCGGCCAGTTCGTCGAGGTCGGCATCAGCGGCATCGGCACCCTCGGAAACACCACCCGCCCTCGCGCATGACCTCGCTCGACGACTACCGCGCGACCCAGCGTCGCTCGGTAGCGTTGCTATCCGTCGGGCAGGTGCTCGGCGGACTCGGTCTCGGCGCCGGCCTCTCGCTCGGCGCGATCATCGCCGCCGAACTCTCCGGTTCGCCGGCCTGGAGCGGCATGGCGGCGACCATGACCACGCTGGGTGCCGCGGCGGCCGCCATCCCGCTCGCGCGACTCGCCCGGGCCCGCGGTCGCCGCGTCGCACTCACGGTCGGCGCGCTGGTAGCGGCACTCGGCGCCGTCGTCACGATCACGAGCGTGGTCGTCGACTCCTTCCCGTTGCTGTTGCTCGCCCTCGCCCTGCTGGGCAGCGGAACCGCCGTCGCCCTGCAGTCCCGGTTCGCCGCCACCGACCTCGCGAGCTCGAAGCACCGGGCGCGCGACCTGTCGCTCGTGGTCTGGGCGACGTCGCTCGGCGCCATCGTCGGCCCCAACCTCGTGGGACCGGGGGAGTCGGTCGGCGCGGCCCTCGGTCTGCCGCCGCTCGCCGGCTCGTTCGTCTTCACCGTCGTCGCGCAGATCGTCGCGGCGGTCGTCTACGTCGTCGGACTGCGCCCAGACCCCCTGCTGCTGCGCCAGGAGCTGGATGCCGCGCCCGCCACCCCCTCGTCGGTGGCGCCCGCGGTCGGCAGCCCGCGCCGCGCCGCGTTCGCGATCACGGCCGTGGCGCTCAGCCACGCGGTGATGGTCTCGGTGATGTCGATGACCCCGGTGCATTTGAGCGGCCACGGATCATCCATCACCATCATCGGCCTCGTCATCAGCCTGCACATCGCGGGCATGTACCTGCTCTCGCCCGTCTTCGGCGCGCTGGCCGACCGCGCGGGGCGGGTGCCGGTGATCCTGTTGGGCCAGGGCATCTTCGTCGCGGCACTCGTCACCGTCGCCGTGGCTGCCGACAGCCAGACCGGCGTCACTGTCGGACTCGTGCTGCTCGGGCTCGGTTGGAGCGCGTCGACCGTCGCCGGTTCCGCCCTGCTCGCCGAGTCGGTCGCGGCCGAGCGGCGGTCGATCCTGCAGGGCCGGTCCGACCTGGCGATGAACATCGCGGGAGCTTTGGGCGGCGCGCTCGCCGGGCCCGTGCTCGCCCTGCTCGGCTACTCGGGACTCGCCTCGCTCGCCCTCGTTATCGTGACCGTGACCGTCGTGCTGGCGATCCGGCTGCGGCTCCTCTCGCGCCGGTAGGATTGGGGCGATATGTCTGCCACCTTCTCCACCGCTGCCGGTGCCGATGTGCGCGTGCGATTCTGCCCGTCGCCCACCGGGACCCCGCACGTCGGTCTCATCCGAACCGCTCTCTTCAACTGGGCCTACGCGCGCCACACCGGCGGCAAGCTCGTGTTCCGCATCGAAGACACCGACGCCGCGCGCGACAGTGAAGAGAGCTACACCCAGCTGCTCGACGCCATGCGCTGGCTCGGGCTCACCTGGGACGAGGGCGTGGAGACCGGCGGGCCGCACGAGCCCTACCGCCAGTCGCAGCGCAGCGACATCTACCTCGGCGTGATCGCGCAGCTCAAGGCCTCCGGCCACCTCTACGAGAGCTTCGCCACCGGCGAGGAGATCGAGGCCCGCAACATCGCCGCCGGTCGCGACCCCAAGCAGGGCTACGACAACTTCGAGCGCGACCTCACGCCCGAGCAGATCGCGGCGTTCAAGGCCGAGGGCCGCAGCCCGGCCCTGCGCCTGCGCGTTCCGGACACCGACCTCAGCTTCGACGACCTCGTGCGCGGCGAGATCACCTTCCCGGCCGGCTCTTTCACCGACTTCGTGGTCGTGCGCCCCAACGGTGCTCCGCTCTACACGTTCGTGAACCCCGTGGATGACGCGTTGATGGGCATCACGCACGTGCTGCGTGGCGAGGACCTGCTCTCGTCGACCCCGCGCCAGATCGCCCTGTACACCGCTCTGATCGAGATCGGTGTCACCGAGTTCATCCCGCGCTTCGGCCACCTGCCCTACGTCATGGGCGAGAACAACAAGAAGCTCTCCAAGCGCGACCCCGAGTCGAACCTGTTCCACCACCGGGAGCGCGGCTTCGTTCCCGAGGGGCTGCTCAACTACCTGTCGCTGCTCGGCTGGTCGCTCTCGCACGACCGCGACGTCTTCTCCTCCGAGGAGATGGTCGCCGCGTTCGACGTCACCGACGTGAACCCGAACCCGGCACGCTTCGACCTGAAGAAGGCGGAGTCGATCAACGGCGACCACATCCGGCTGCTCGCGGTCGACGACCTAGCCGCCCGCATCGAGCCCTATCTCGGCAGCCTCGTCGCCAGCGACGAGCACCGCGACCTGCTGCGCCGCGCGACCCCGCTCGTGCAGGAGCGCATGCAGCTGCTCGGCGAGGCCCCGGCCCTGCTCGGCTTCCTCTTCCTCAGCGACGGCGCGATCGTCGTCGACGCCGACGCGATGCCGGGCGACGCGGGTGCCGCCGTGCTCGACGCCTCCATCGCCGCCCTCGGCGACGTCACCGCGTGGAACCACGAGGCCATCGAGGCCGCGCTGCGTGCCGCGCTGATCGAGGGCCTCGAGCTCAAGCCGCGCATCGCGTTCGGGCCGCTGCGTTCCGCCATCAGCGGCAAGCGCATCAGCCCGCCGCTGTTCGAGTCGATGGAGCTGCTCGGCAAGGAGTCGAGCCTCACCCGCCTGCGGAACCTGCGGGCCCAGCTGTGAGTTTCGATCGAGAGGTCGTCGTGATCGGCGGCGGTCCCGCCGGACTCAGCGCCGCGCTCAACCTCGCGCGAGCCCGCCGCACCACGCACGTGCTCGACAGCAACCGCCCGCGCAACGCGGCGACGTTCGCCGCCCACGGCTTCGTCACGCGCGACGGCATCCCGCCGCTCGAGCTGCGCCGCCTCGGACGCGAAGAGCTGGAAGCCTATCCCGAGGCGTCGTTCGAGAAGGCGGTGGTCACCTCGGTGACGCGCGAAGCCGACGGGTTCGTGGTGGCGTACGGCGCGACATCCATCACCACCCGTACGATCGTCATCACCACCGGCCTCACCGAGAAGTTCCCCGCGCTGCCCAGTCTGCGCCAGTTCTACGGAACCACGGTGCACAGCTGCGTCGAGTGCGACGCCTACGAGTACGCCGACAAGCCGATCGCCCTCATCGGCGAGACCGACGACCTGGCCGAGCGCGCCATCCTCATCTCGCAGTGGAGCCGCGACCTCATCGTCTTCACGAACGGAATCGGACTCATCGGCGAAGCGGACGAGGCCCGCCTCGCCGAGCGCGGTATCCGGGTCGACAGACGACAGGTTGCGGATGTCACGGGGGACCGTAGCGGCCTCACCGGAGTCACCCTCGCTGACGGAGAGACCGTGCCGCGGGTCGCCGCGTTCGTGCGACCCGTCTACGCCCCCAACCTGGCCTACGTCGACTCGCTCGGACTCGAGGCAGACGCGGACGGCTACCTCGTCGTCGACGGCGGCGGACGCACCTCGGTGCCCGGCGTCTATGCGGCCGGCGACTCGACCGCGCCGGGACCGCAGCAGCTCATCGTCGCGGCCGGTGCCGGCGCGAAACTGGCCGCGGCGCTCAACCGCGACCTGCTCGCCTGACCCCCGGCCGGGTCGGAACCGACTCGGTTTTTACTCTGGCCGGGTATGGGCTAAAGTAGACCGTCGGCCCGAGCTTCGGTTGGGGACTGTGGGGTATGGTGTAATTGGCAACACGGAAGATTCTGATTCTTTTGTTCTTGGTTCGAGTCCAGGTACCCCAGCTTTAGCGAGACGATAGCCCCGGACATCCGGGGCTTTTTCGTTTTAAGCGACATGTGTCTGCCCGTCGTGTGTGAGTATTGGACGAACCGCCGGCCCGCCGCCGACGCCGAGCCCCGGGGGGTCGCAATGCTGTCCATCGCATACGTGAGCGTCGCGAGCGCGCCGATGACGGCCGAAGACATCGAGGGGATCCTCGCGGTCTCACGGGTGAACAACGCGCGTGACGGCATCACCGGAATGCTGCTGTATCACCGCGGCCGCTTCGTGCAGATCGTGGAGGGCGACGACGAGATCCTTCTCGCCCGGGTTGCCGCAATCGCCGCGGACCCCCGGCACCGTGACGTGCACACGATGAGGCAGAAGCAGATCTGGTCACGCCAGTTCCCGCAGTGGACGATGGGGTTCCAGGCCGCGGCCGGCGACTCCCTAGAACGGCTCGACGGGTTCGAGGACTTCTTCGCCCGGTCGGGCCGGACCCGGTTGGAGCACGCCGACAACGAGGCGCAGCAGTTCTTGGAATGGCTCGGGGAGTACTGGCTGCCTCGTAAGTCCTGACGCTCCGCGGCGGAATTGACGTCGGACAACGAAAACGAGATGCTTTACCTGCGCACAGGAAGTGCAGGTAGGCGGGGGAAAGTGCACGATCCGGTAGCGAACTATGCCCCTATTGGACTCCTTGAACTGACAGCCGCCGGCATCATCGTCGACGCGAACGATCTGTTCGCCCGCTGGTTCTCTCTTTCCGCCCAGAGCGTCGTGGGAAACCACCTCTCCGATGTGTTCGGGGTCGGCGAATCCGAACTAGCCGAAGCGCTCACTGTCGCCGCGGGAGGCACCGGTCTCATCCCGCGGACAGCCGTCCTTCGGCCGGCGGAAGCGGGCGCCCGACCGCTGCTCCTGGCGTCGAACAAGATCGAGAACGGCAACACCGTCGTGGCCGTCGTCGACGCCAGCCGCCAACTGCGTCTCGACGACGACGCCGAACGTGCGCATCTCGCCGCACTGCGCCAGAGCGAGCGTCTGCAGCTGCTGCTCGCCGCATCGGTGAGCTTCGCTAACTCGGTGACCGCCCCCGAGTTGGCCGAGCAACTCGCCGAAACCGCTCGCCGGACGTTCCGCGCGGACTGGTCGAGCGTGCATGTCGCAGACGGAACGGAATTCTCGCTGATCGGCGGGACGAACCCGCTGGTCGATCGATGGCCGACCGAGGCGCCGCCGACCGGAGCACGGACGATGCAGCTCGGACAGATCCTCGCCATCACGGATCCAGAAGAGGCGGAACAATACCTGCCCGGAGTGGGGATCGCCGACGTTTTCCGAGCGAGCGGGGTCCACTCGGTCCTGGTGTCCCCGATCACCGACCATGACTCGCAGATCGGGACCGTGGCCTGCTACTTCGCCAACCGGCGCACCTTCGACGAGCAGGCGGAACCGTTGATTCGCGCCCTCGCCCAGCAGGCGGCGCAGGTCTTCACCCGTCTGCGACTGGAGGAGCGTCTCCGCCGAAGCGCGATGCTCGACGAAACCACGGGGCTGCCCAACCGCCGGCTGTTCGAACAGCAGTTCCACGGGGTCGCCCGCACGCCCGCCATCATGTTCCTCGACCTCGACGGCTTCAAGCAGGTCAACGACGAACTCGGCCACGCCGCGGGAGACCTGCTGTTGGGCCGTGTCGCCCAACGGTTGAAGGGGATATTCCGCGAGACCGACTCCGTGGCCCGCTATGGCGGCGACGAGTTCGTCGCCACGATCGAGGCGACAACAGGTTCCGACGCGATGGCGATCGCCGAACGGGCGCGTGCGGCGATCGCCGAGCCGTTCCCCGAGCTGTCCCCCCACCACCGGATCACCGCGAGCATCGGCGTCGCCCTCGACGCCGCACCGGCAGGCATCGCATCGGTCGAGCAGCTCATCCGCCTGGCCGACCGGGCCATGTATGTAGCGAAAAGCAAGGGCGGAAACCGGGCTGAAGTCGAAACTCTCGGGGCGGACTTTTCGCAGCGCTAGGCGTCGGGCCTCGGCCCGAGGTGAGGTGAGGATGCGGGTGATCGCGAGCTGCCAGACACGCCCTGCACTGCAACGCAATGGGTTTCCAGTGTCGAGCCGCCTACCTACGGTTTAACGATGAGCACACACGGCGAAGCAGCACCGGGAACTCCGGGCGACGGATACCAAGACACCAACGAGCGCGACATCGCCGCAAAGCAGGGCGAACCTGTGGGCGACAGCGAGGCGTTCGACGACCCGGCCATCGACCCCGACGACGTAAAGGTGCTGCCCGGTACCGGTGGGCCTGACGATGCGGGGGAACTGGATGCCCCCTTCGAATACGACCCGACCGGTCACGCGGGCAAGGACTGAAGCATCACCGTCTGCGCGGTGACTGGGCGCGATGATGGACTCGGATGACGTCGCCGAGCGGCGACGGTCGGAACTGGAACGGCACGCGGCCGTGCTCTTCTGCGCCGCCGCTTTGACAATGGCGATCATCTGCGGGTCGGTGATCGTCTCGGGATGGTTCGCCGGCGTGCTCGTCGACCGGTGGGAGCGGGTTTTCTGGGCCGGATCACTCCTCGGCGGCGTCATGGTGTCGGTGTTCGCGGCAGCAGCGCTTCCATCTGGTTCGGATGCGCGGCGCGCGGCTGTCCGGATCACGTCGCTTCTGCGCGTCGGACTCCTGTTGTTCGTGGTTGCGCCGGCGGTGTGCATTGTCGCGCTCGTCGGTGACTTCTACAAGCTCTGACCGAGCATGGCGAACGCGTCGGCGCGGCGGATCGAACATGTGCGGCTAGAGTTCCCTGTGTCAGCGATGCTGATTCTGGAAAGGCCGGCGTGATGTCAATGTTCGACGTGAGTGCGACTCCGTCCGGCCGGTTCCAGGTGTTTTTGCAGGCCCAACTGCCGTTGCTGGCGGGCGCTCTCTTCGTGGGAATCGCCACGGCCATCGTGCTGCCGGAGTCGTACCAGTCGTTCATTCTGCCCGCCGGGCTCGCCGTCATCCTTTTCGCCTCCGTGTCGATGCTCGTCTTCCCGTGGGAGAAAATCGCACCGTCGTGGATGATCCTTGTGGCGATCACCGACATCGTCGGCGTCACGTTTATGCGCACGGAACTCATCCAGGTCATCCCGTCTGTCGGCATCCTCGTCATCTTCCCCATCCTCTGGCTCGCCTACGGATTCCGTCCCGGGGTCGTGTTCGTCGCCCTTGCCGGCGCGTGCTTCATCTCCACCTTCCCGTTCATCTACCGCGGCGCGTGGCCGTCGAACGGGGTGGAGTGGTTGAACGTGATCACGCTTCCCGCTCTCGCCATCGGCATCGCGTTGGTCGTGAACCTGGCGGCGCTGCAACTACGCCGCAATGCCGAAAAGCTCGCGGAAGCCAGTCGGGAGCAGACGGTGACCCTGCGCCGAGCCCTCGACAACGAGATCCTGTCGCGCAATATTCTCGACACCGTCAACGCTGGAGTGGCGTTCTACTCCTCCGACAACGAGCTGCTGCTGTCGAACGCGCTGGCCAGGGGAATGACCCGGGCCGTCGGCTTCGAGCTCGACCAGCCGCCGTACGGCGGCGAGCAGGTTCTGGCCGCCGACCGCAAGACTGCCATCGCCATCGAAGACCAGATCATCCCGCGGGCGCTCCGTGGTGAACTGCTCGAGGACCACCTGGAGTGGCTCGGCCCACCGGATCAGCAGTCTGCCATCCTGGCCTCCTCGCGCCGAGTGGAGCGAGAGGACGGCGCACTGCTCGGCACGGTCGTCATGGCCTATGACATCACCGAGCTCGCCGCCGCCATCTCGGTGCGGGAAGAGTTTCTCGGCACCGTCTCGCACGAACTGCGCACACCCCTGACTTCGGTGGTCGGCTATCTGGAACTGATCGCCGACGACCTCGACCCCACGACGAACGCCGAAGCTCTCGTCTACCTCCAGATCGTGCGACGCAACATGAACACCCTGGCCGAGCGGATCTCCTACATGGCGGGATCCGCCGATACCGCCCTAACGCTGCGCCCGGCGGACACCGATGTCGTCGCACTCGTCGCCTCGTGCGTGCAGCGCGCATCCGACAAGGCGCGTTCGCGCGGTGTCACGCTAGACAACACGGTGACCGGACCGGCCAGCGCCCACATCGACGCAGGCAGAATCTCGCAGGCGCTCGACGAACTCATCGCCAACGCGATCAAGTTCAGCCCGTCCGGGAGCACCGTCACCGTCTCCCAGGTCACCGACGACGACTCCGTGCGGATCAGCGTCTCCGACGGCGGGCCCGGGATGACACGCTCCGAGCAGACCCGCGTCTTCGACAGGTTCTATCGCACACAGCACGCGCGGGATCAGGCGGTGCAGGGCTTCGGGCTCGGACTGTTCGTGGTCAAGAACATCATGACCGCGCACGGTGGACACGTGACGATCGAACGGTCGTCGCCGGAGAACGGAACCCGGATGACACTGACGATGCCGCGTAGGGAGACGGAACGTCCCGTCGCTCCGATGTTGATCCCCTCGAACCGCACGCGCTCTTGACGCGAGAGCTCGCGAACGCTTCAATTTAGGTGACAAATCACTTACTTTCGAAGGGGCTCTTCATGTCTACAGCCGAATCGCTTATGCGAGCCAATCTGCTCGAGGTGTTCGCCGAACGCGACCCGCAGCGCAGGACCACGGCGATCGCCCGCACCTACACCGATGACGTCGTGTTCACCGACCCCGACGACAGCGCGATCGGCCACGACGCTATCCACAGGAAGGCACAGGAAGTGCTCGACGGGGCACCGGACTTCGTCTTCCGTGCGGGCGGCCCGGTCTACGAGGCCGGCGATCTCGCGTATCTCGCATGGGAGTTCGGGCCGGAGGGCCAACCGGCTGTCGTGTCGGGGGTCGACGTGGGATTCGTCGAAGGTGAGAGGCTCGCGAAGGTCTACACCCTGCTGCTGCGTTAGGGGCGGGCGCGTCTCACGGGTGGTCGTCGGGGCGGGGGAGCGTTCCGTGCTCGATGACCGTCTCGTACGCCTGCTCGAGTGACGCGCTCAGCGCGTCGAGCAGCGCCGGATCGAGCCCGGAGAAAAACATGGAGCGCACGAGCTCGACGTGGCGGGGGGTCGCATCCCGCAGCACGCCCCAGCCCTCGGCGGAAAGACTCACCTCGGTCACACGCCGGTCTGCGGCCGAGGGTGACAGCGCGAGAAGGCCGCGGCCGGTCATGCGTTTGACGTGATGGGAGGTGCGGCTGCGCTCCCACCCGATGCGCGTGGCGAGGGCCGACATGCTCATACGGGCGCCCTCCGCGCTGGTGAGAGCGACCATAACGTCGTAGTCGGCGAGCGAAATGCCGCTGTCGGCCTGCAGCTGGCGGTTCATCTCGTAGCGCAGTCGCAACTGCAGCTTCATGTAGGCGAACCAGGCGCGGCTCTCCTCGTCGGTGAGGAGCCCGAATGGCGACCCCGTCGGTACCTGATGCTTTGCCATGTTCGTTGACCCTGTCCGGTGCGGCGCGAACCCACCCGCACTCATCCATCTTCGCAGCAGCCGGGGAGATGGGGAACTCGGCCGGGGCGACCCCGCTCTACTCGTCGCCCAGCGCCTGCGGTACCTCCTGCTTTTTCGTCGCCAGGGTGGGAACGAGGGTCGCCAGCAGCAATCCCGCCGTCGTCACGGCGAAGGTGGATCCGAAGGTGACGGGGGAGAAGTCGGGGGTCGCCCCCGGAGCCACCGTCGAGAGGATCCAGGCCTGGGCCGTCGCTGTCACCGCGATCACGACCGCGGCGATGAGCCCGGCCGTGACGACCTGGATCGCGCCCTCCCACAGCGCGGTCGCGAGGCCGAATCCGGGCGGTGCGCCGGCGGCGCTGAGCAGGGCGCCTTCGCGCGCGCGTGCCCCGCTCGACATCACGGTCGCCGCGGCTGCGCCGGCCGCCGCCAACAACACCGGACCACCGAGCACGAGAAGTGTCGTGCCGCCGGGGTTCTGCACCGCCTCGCCACCCTGAAGGATCGCCAGGGCGCGGGCGAGAGTGCCCTCGCCCGCCGCGAACGTGCCGGGCAATGCCACCGCGACGAGGAGCGAGGCCACGATGCTCGAGCTGCGGTCGACGGCGTAGAGGGTGTTGGCGCGGGCGACGAACCACGACGCCGAGGCGCTCGCCGGCACGATCGCCGTCCAGAGACGCATGACGCGGGGGAAGACGACCGGGCCGAGCGCGGCCGTCGCCGCGACCAGCAGCGGGCCGATGAGAATCGCCGCCGCGCCCCCGCCGGCCGCGGCCGATGCCGCGAGGCCGGAGAGCATCTGCGCCACCACGGCGAGGAGAACGACCGCGATGGCCCATCGTGGCCACACGCGGGCGCCGCGAACCACGGGCGACTCGCGCAAGACCTCGAGCGGACTGGTGCGGGCCGCCCGGCGCGCGGCCGAGTCGCCCGCCAACAGCGCGACGACGGCGACGGCGACGGCCGTACCCGCGGCGACGATCGGCGAGATCGTGACGTCGAACGTGTCCACGCCGTTCGACCCGTCGAGTGCGCTCTCCGTGGCCGCCGGCGTCACGAAGGCACCCACCGCCGCGCCGAGAGCGGCCCCTGCGGCCGCGACGACCAGCAGTTGCGTCACCACGACGCCCCGCACCCGGGACGGCATCACCCCGACCGTCTGCCAGAGCGCGTAACTCCGGCGGCGCAGCGCCACGGTGAGCCGCATGACGGAGCCGACCACGACGACCGTCGCGATGACCGTCAGCAGGGTGATCGTGGCCGCGATCGCGACGAGCGCGTAGCCCGCGAGCGTCGCGTCGCGCAGGCCCGTTTCGGTGAGTGCCGCGGGAACCGTGGCCGCGAAAGCGGCGACCGCGACGACGATGAACGCCCCGAACCAGATGCGCGCCGATCGCACCATGTCGGCGAAGACGAGCGTGGTCACGATGCGCTGCGACGGGCGGACTGCTCGACGGCGTCGAAGATCTCGCGCGACGTGGGCCGCGCGAGTTCGCGGTGCAGCGCGCCGTCGCGGATCACGAGCACGCGGTCGGCGCGGGCGGCGGCGTCGAGGTCGTGGGTCACCATCACCACCGCGTGGCCGTCGGCAGCGGCCTCCCGCAGCAGATCGAGCACGACGGAACCGGCGGCGGTGTCGAGCGCGCCGGTCGGCTCGTCGGCGAACACCACATCGGGGGCGGTGGCGAGCACGCGGGCGATGGCGACGCGCTGCTGTTGTCCGCCCGACAGGGTGCCGGGGTAGACCTTCGCGAGCGCGGCGAGTCCCACCCGGGCGAGAGTGCCGTCGACCGCCGCGTCGTCGGTCGGGCGGCGCGAGAGGCGGGCGGGCAGGGCGACGTTCTCCCGCACCGTGAGTGACGGAATGAGGTTGTACGACTGGAACACGAAGCCCACGCGCTCCCGCCTGAGGGTCGCGCGCCGGTTGGGGCTGAGTCGGGAGATGTCGACGCCGCCGATCTCGACCGTTCCCGACGTCGGCAGTTCGAGTCCGCTGAGGCAGTAGAGGAGGGTCGACTTTCCCGAACCGCTCGGACCGACGATGCTGACGAATTCGCCCGCGCGCACGTCGAGGGACACCCCGCGCAGAGCGGGTGGTGTGTCAGCGGCGCCGCGGGTCGCAAAACTCTTCGTCAGGTCGCGCGCGCTCAGCAGTACGTCGTCCACAATCGGCTCCTTCACGACCGGATGGCCATCTCACAGGTGCGAGAGTAAGTGAAACATCACCCAAACGTCAATGCTCCTGCCGAGACATCCGAATCGTCGGAGGGCGGCCCCTTAACTGTGGGGAGACGTCGCCTCGTCGTCTTCGTCGGGCTCGCTGCCGCGTCCCGCGTTTTCGCCGACATTGCGGATGGACCGCAGGCTGTCCTGGAGTTCGAGCTCGGCGGCGGTCGGCTCGTCGGATGGCTGGGCGTCCCCGCGGGTGTTCTCGGTAGTCATCACGCAAAACTACGCGCGGCCGACAGCGTCATCAACGGCTTCTCAGCAGCGGTCGTTCGGGGTATGACACACCGGGCGGGGAAGCGACAGGGCGTGCCGGAAGACCGCGCGCGACACCTGCGGCCTGTACTGTCGAGGGGAGCCGGCGCGGCATGAAAAGGTGGCAAGTGTGAACGACGAAAATCCCGAACTGACCGGACCGGACGCGGAAGAGGAAATCCTCGAACGCGACCCTTCGGAGATCACCTACGACGAGCAGCTCTATCCGGCGCGGCCCCGGCGTCTCCGCCCCCGCGCCAACCTGCGTGGCGGCAGCCTCCGACGCTCGTTCTCCGACCCGCGTTCGGCTAACGGGCTGAACCCGGCGTACGTCGAGTGGCTCGTGCGTCAGGCGATGCTCAAGGACGCCGACGTGCTCAGCCGCCAGCTCTCGGGCCAGCCGAGCATGTGGCGCAACCCCTACGCCCGCCCCGACGCCCGTCGCGCGGTCGGCATCTCCGACGTGTGGTTCACCGCCTACCCGATCTCGATCATGACCCGCCCCGGCGAGTCGTTCCTCGCCGCGCTCGCCGAGCCCGAGCTCTGGGAGGCCTTCCAGGCCATCGGCATCAACGGCGTGCACACCGGACCCGTCAAGCGCGCCGGCGGCATCGTCGGCTGGGGCGAGACCCCCAGCGTCGACGGCCACTTCGACCGCATCAGCACCGAGATCGACCCGGCGTTCGGCGACGAGGACACCTTCCGTCGCATGACGGATGTCGCGGAAGAACACGACGGCATCATCATCGACGACATCGTACCCGGCCACACCGGCAAGGGCGCGGACTTCCGCCTCGCCGAGATGGCGTTCAAGGACTACCCCGGCATCTACCACATGGTCGAGATCCCGGAAGAGGAGTGGGGACTCCTGCCCGAGGTCCCGGCCGGCCGCGACTCGGTCAACCTGGATTCGGCGACGGAGGCCGCGCTCGCCGAGCATGGCTACATCATCGGCGAGCTGCAGCGCGTGATCTTCTACCAGCCCGGCGTCAAGGAGACGAACTGGAGCGCGACCGCTCCCGTGATCGGCGTCGACGGTGTCACCCGCCGCTGGGTTTACCTGCACTACTTCAAGGAGGGTCAGCCCTCGGTCAACTGGCTCGACCCGACTTTCGCGGGTATGCGCCTGGTGATCGGCGATGCCCTGCACTCGCTCGGCGACCTCGGCACGAGCGCGCTGCGACTCGACGCCAACGGATTCCTCGGCGTCGAGAAGAGCGCGGAGGGTCTCCCGGCCTGGTCGGAGGGCCACCCGCTCTCGCACGCCGCGAACCAGATCATCGCCGGCATGGTGCGCAAGGTCGGCGGCTTCAGCTTCCAGGAGCTCAACCTCACGATCGAAGACATCAGGGACACCAGCGTCGTCGGCGCCGACCTCTCCTACGACTTCATCAACCGTCCGGCATACCACCACGCCCTCGCGACCGGCGACACCGAGTTCCTGCGTCTCACGCTGCGCACCTCGCTCGAGCTGGGCGTCGAGCCCGTCAGCCTGGTGCACGGTCTGCAGAACCACGACGAGCTCACCTACGAGCTCGTGCACTGGGCCACGCTGCACAAAGACGACCTCTTCTCCTACAAGAACGGCGAGGTCACCGGCGCCGAGCTGGCCGAATCCGTGCGGTCCGACCTCACGGTCGCGCTCACCGAGCCGGCCGCCGACTACAACCTCGTGTTCACCACGAACGGCATCGCCTGCACGACGGCGTCGCTGATCGCCGCGACGCGCGGTCACGAGACGCTCGAGTCCATCGGAGACGACGACGTCGCGCCCATCCGCGACGCGCACCTGCTGCTGGCAGCGTTCAACTCGTGGCAGCCCGGCGTCTTCGCGCTCTCCGGCTGGGACCTGCTCGGCATGCTGACGGTGCCGCGCGACGAGGTCGCCGACCTGATCGCAGAGGGTGACACCCGCTGGATCGAGCGCGGTGCCCTCGACCTGCTCGGCCAGTCGCCCGAGGCCACGAAGTCGCCGTCGGGAATGCCGCGTGCGCGGTCGCTCTACGGGCCGCTCCCCGAGCAGCTCGCCGAGCCCGACTCGTTCGCCCAGCGCCTCCGGGCGATGCTCGCCGTGCGCGCGAAGTACGGCATCGCGACGGCAACGCAGGTCGACATCCCGAACGTCGCCCGCCCTGGCATGCTCGTGCTCGTGCACGAACTGCTCGACTTCGACGAGAACGGCCTGCCCGTGATGCAGATCACCGCGCTCAACTTCACCGACGAGGCGATCGAGGGGACGATCCATTCGGAGTCGCTCCCGCCGCGGGCGACGGTGACGGATGCCGCGGACGACACCGAAATCGGCGTCGTCGACGACCTGCACAGCTTCCCGATCACCCTCGAGCCGTACGGCGCGCGCTTCCTCATCCTGCGCCGCGAAGAGCTGGAGCCGGAAGAAACCGCCTAGGCGCGACTAGGGCACGATCGAGTCGACGTAGCCGCCGTCCACCCGGACGGCGGCCCCCGTCGTCGCGGAGGCGAAACGCGAGCTGAGGTAGACGACCATGTTGGCGATCTCCTCCGGCTCGATCAGCCGCTGCAGCAGCGACTGCGGGCGGTGCTTGAGCATGAACTCGTGCTGTGCCTCGTCCCACGGCAGGGCCGGGTCGACGAGTTCGTAGACGAAGTCCTCGACGCCCTTGGTGTGGGTCGGGCCGGCGATGACCGAGTTCACGGTCACGCCGGTGCCGGCGGCCTCCTTCGCGTAGCCGCGCGAGACGCCGAGCAGCGCGGTCTTCGAGACGCCGTAGTGCACCATCTCGGCCGGGATCACGATCGCCGAGTCGCTCGCGATGTTCAGAACGCGTCCCCACTCGCGCTCCATCATCCCCGGCAGGTACAGGCGGGTGAGGCGCACCGCGGTGAGCACGTTGACGTCGAAGTAGCGCTTCCACTCTTCGTCGTCGATCTCGAGCACCGGCTTCGCCCCGAAGATCCCGAGGTTGTTGACGAGGATGTCGACGTCGGGCACCGTTTCGACCGCGGTCGCGCTGCCCTCCTCGGTGCTGATGTCGGCGACGAGCGGGATCAGCTGGGCGTCGGGCACGGTCGATCGCACGTCGCTGATGCCGCGCTGCACGCTGGATTCGCTGCGCCCGTTGATCGCCACGCGGGCTCCGGCGGCGGCCAGACCCGTCGCGATGGCGAGCCCGATGCCCTGGGTGGAGCCGGTGACGAGCGCGGTTGTGCCTTCGAGATCGATTCGCATGATTTGAGCCTAGGCTCGTTTGGCGTGTCGCGCGGAGGAGTGCCATCATCGATACATTCGAACGTGTGTTCGAATGATGGAGGTACTGACATGATGCTGCACGATCGCGTCGCGGTGTGGCTCGACGAGCGCGGGGTGCCGCGTCGCCTGGTCTACGCCGGAGAGCGTTACCGGGTTTCGGATGCTCCCACGGTTTTGCCTGCCACTCCCATAAACGAGTGGACGATGCACCCGACCGCCGGTCTTGGCGGCGGCTGGCGCTTCCAGGCGACCACCATCACCGGCGACTGCCGCGTGTTCGACGTGCGGCTCGACTCCGCCCGAAACGAGTGGGTTCTGGTCGGCACTTACGAGTGACGGCGCCACGGCCTACTATCTGCGCCATGGAAACTATCGACTTCGAGACGTTGACGCGGGTGGCGGGCGGTACCGCCCGCTTCGAGGGCGAGGGGCTCGGATCATCCGTCTCCTTCTTCGTCGTCCGCAACCAGCCGGGCGGTGGCGCCGACAAGCACCGTCACCCGTACGACGAGACCTTCGTGATCATCGAGGGCGACATCGAGGTGATCGTCGACGGAGAGCTGCGGATGCTCGGGGCCGGCACGATCGCGGTCGTGCCGGCGGGTGCGTGGCACGAGTTCAAGAACCGTTCCGATCGACGGTCGCTGATGGTGAACATCCACGCGTCGCCGCGCATCATCCAGGAGGACTGGGCGCAGTAGGGCCAACCTGCGGCGGCCGCACAGCCGGGTCAAATGTGCGCTCGGTACGATTGCAGCAATGACTGAGCGCCGGGGGACCGCTGATCAGCGTGCCGCTCTCGCCGCGGCCGCGATCGGTGTCGTCGAGCGCGCCGGAACCTCCGTCGTCACTCTGGACGAGATCGCCGCCGCCGCGCGGGTCGACGCCGGCGTGGCATCCGCACTCTTCGACTCGGTCGACGAGCTGCTGATCGAGGCCGCGCTGCGCCTGGCCACCGCCGACCTCGGTCTCGACGGATCCGGTGCGCCCACGGTGAGTACTTTCTCCCATCACTTCGCCAGGCGCCGCGCGTTCTACCGTGCGATGCGGGTCGGATCGATCGCGCCCCGGCTCGACGCGCGGATGTCCGCCGTCATGGGGCCGCTGATCGCCACGCAGATCCGCACCCTCGTCGGCGGCCGGATCAGTGACGGACTGCTTGAGCAGCTGACGGTCGACGTCACCCTCGAGTGCTTCGAGGTGACGAACCGCTGGATCCTCGAGGCGCGCGACGACGATGGCCCGGAGAGTCTCTACGTGCGGTTCGAGGCGATCGTTCTGCGGCGGCTCGAAGAAGTACGCGCCGCGCGCTAGCGCGACTCACCACCGCGAGCCGGCCCGGGTTATCCACAGGCCGCCCGATTTTCCCGACCGGTTTCCTTCCATTCGCACCGCTCCCGCTGTTGCTCCCATAACGTCTTCCGCGTGCCGGGATCCACCGAAGACAAAGGAGCAACATTGTGAAAAGTTTGCCAACCGACGGCTTCCCGGCGCGGGCCCATCAGGCCTACCCAACCGGGGCACGGTCGAAGAGAGTCCTTGTGCTCGCCGCGATCGCGGCCCTCACGATCACCGCGTCGACACTCACGGCCAGCCCGGCACACGCCGTGGGTGTCGGCGCGGGCAGTGCCAACGCGGGCAGTGCCAACGCGGGCAGTGCCAACGCGGGCAGTGCCAACGCGGGCAGTGCTAACGCGGGCAGCACTAACGCGGGCAGTGTCGATGCGGCGGGGGTCGAGCAGATCCTTCGCGGGGCGGGGGCCGTCGCGGATGTCGCGCCCCCGTCGCGCTCCAAGCTGGCGGCGCCGGATGCCTCGTCTACCGCACAGGCACCGGCGGTCACGAGCGGCGCGAGAGTCTCGCTGAAGACCGGACTCACCGTTCCGACCGGGACGAACAGCCTCAGTATCACGCCGGTGACCGATGCGGGTTCCGCCAAGGCGCTCAGCCCGTCCGGCCTGGCTGTGTACGCGAACACGGCCGACTCGGCGTTCGCCCTCAGCGCGGCGAGCACCGGCGGCAATGCCGGGTACGTCGTGATCAACGCGCCGACCGCACCGACCGCCTACCGGTTCGCGTTCACCGTTGACGGCAAGCCGGCGGTATTGCGGCCGGTCGAGGGTGGTGGCATCGACGTTCTCAGTGCCAGCGGAGCCGTCGTGAACTCGGTCGTGCCGGCCTGGGCGAAGGATGCGACCGGTGCCGCCGTACCCACGTCGTACTCGGTGGCCGGCAACATCCTCACGCAGAACGTGTCGCACGCCGGTGCGGCCTACCCGGTGATCGCCGACCCGCGGGTGCGCTGTGACCGGCTGTGGTGCACGCTCGAACTGACACGCGGCGAGACGGCGGCCCTCGCGGCCAACGTGCTGCCGGTGGGCGGAGCGTGCGCCATCCTCGGCGGTGGAGCGCCGGTGTGCGCGGCTGTTCTCGCCGGAGCATGGGCGCAGGCCAGTCTCGCGCTCGGCAGCGGTCAGTGCATCGGGTTCCGGGTGTGGAAGGCTAACTTCGTCTCCTACGCGCATCTCGCCTACATCAGGTGCTATGCCTAGCGTGGCCAGTAGGGAGAGAGCGGTGGTCAAGCAGCGCAGTGCCCTCTGGGAGGCGACGCACACCGGGGTGTTCGCGTCCGCCTACTGGGCGGTGTGGGGCATCGCGGTCGGGCTGGCGGTCGCCGCGTTCGCGTGGGGCTCGACCGCCAACGTCATCGTGGCGGGCTACATCGTGATGGCGGTGGTCGTTCTGCAGATCGTGGCGAGCCAGCTCGTCGCGCGTCGCATCCAGCGTCGGCGCGACGCCGAACGCGCCCGAGCGCCCGAGTAGCTGGAGCGCCCGGCCCGACGGCCGCACCCCAACGACGGCGGCCTCCCCACCCGCGAGGGAGGGGAGGCCGCCGTTGTCGGTTCGGGCGTTTACGCCCGGGGCGTGCGTTCTGCGCGCGCCGTGTCATCCGAACCGCCGACCACCGGGATCGATGCGGTGGTGAGTGCCACGCTCGATGCGCCGTCGATCTCGAGCGACTCCGGCAGGATGTCGCGTTCGATCGTGGTGGCGAGGGGCTTCTCCTGCACGAAGCAGAGCAGGATCGCGGCGACGATCACGAGCGGCACCATGTAGAGGAACACCGGGGTGAGCGCGTCGTTGTACGCGCCGACGATCACGTCGCGCACCGCGTCGGGCAGGTCGCGCACGATGGCGGGGGTGAACGAGTTCGAGCCGCCGCCGTCCGCGGCGCCGGCGGGCATGCGCTCGGCGAGCAGGTCGGTGAGGCGGGCGACGAACAGGCTGCCGACGATCGCGGCGCCCAGCGAGGCACCGATCTGGCGGAAGTAGTTGTTCGACGCCGTCGCTGTTCCGACCTCGCGCACCGGGAACGAGTTCTGCACGATGAGGATGAGGATCTGCATGCTCATTCCGAGACCGAGTCCCATCAGCGCGAGGTACGAGCAGAGAATCCAGATCGGGAGCTCGGGTGTCATGGTCGACATCAGCACGAGTGCTGCGGCCACGATGAACGTGCCCACGATCGGCAGCCACTTGTAGCGTCCGGTGCGGCTCACGAGCTGGCCCGAGGCGATCGACGAGATCAGGAGCGCCGCCATCATCGGGATCATCAGCAGGCCCGCCTCGGTGGCGTTCACGCCGGTGACCATCTGCAGGTAGGTCGGCAGGTAGGCGAGGGCGCCGAACATGGCGATACCGGTGATGAGGCCGGCGATCGTGGTGAGGTTGAAGTTGCGGTCCGTGAAGAGGTGCAGCGGCATGATCGGCTCGGCGGCGGCGCGCTCCACCATCACGAACGCGACGGCGGTGACGACGAAGCCGGCGATGAGACCGATGATCACGACGGAATCCCAGTCGTAGGTCGTTCCGCCCCACGTGGTCACGAGCATGAGGCACGTCGAGGCGAGCGCGAGCAGGCCCATTCCGGTGAAGTCGATGCGCGGCCTGGCGTGCTCCACCTTCGGCAGCTTGAGGAAGACCACGGCCGAGGCGATGGCGAGGATGCCGAGCGGGATGTTCATCCAGAACGCCCAGCGCCAGCCGATGCCCTCGGTGAACCAGCCGCCCAACAGCGGTCCGGCGACGGACGACAGCGCGAAGACGCCGCCCATGATCCCCATGTACTTGCCGCGTTCGCGGGCGGGGACCACGTCGGCGATGATCGCCTGCGACAGGATCATAAGACCGCCGCCGCCGAGGCCCTGGATGGCGCGGCCGGCGATGAGCCAGGCCATGTTGTCCGCCAGGCCGCCGACGATCGAGCCGGCGATGAACAGGCCGATCGCGCCGATGAACAGGCCCTTGCGGCCGATGAGGTCGCCGAGCTTGCCGTAGACGGGCAGCATGATCGTGGACGCGAGGATGTAGGCGGTCGTCACCCACAGCATGTGGTCGACGCCGTCGAGCTCGCCGACGATCGTCGGGAGCGCGGTGGAGAAGATGGTCTGGTCGAGTGACGCGAGCAGCATCGTGACCATGAGCCCGGCGAAGACGAGCAGGATGTTGCGTTTCAGCGCCGGATCGGCGGCGGGTCGCGCTGTGGTGGTTGTGGCGCTCATTGGAGTTTCTGTACTACCTCTCTGACGAGCACGATGGCCCGCTGTTGCAGTTGTTCGGGGTCGGGCTCGCAGTGCGAGGCCGCGAGTTCCATCACGGCGACGCGCACGGCGGCTCCGCAGATGGCGAGGACGAGTTCGGTGGTGGGGGAGTCGGCGCCGTCGAACCGGGGGTCGCGTTCGAGGATCGCGGTGACCGCGCTCGAGAGCCGCTCGGCCATGCGCGTCATCTGGGCGAACTGCCTGCCCATGAGTTGCGGATGTCGCAGCACGAGTTCCAGCCGGGTGGCGCGCACCTCGCGCTCGGTGATCGACGTGCCGAGCCGGGTGACGATGAGCCGGACGATCGACTCGATCGCGTCGGCGTCGGGATGGCTGGCGATGTGGGCAGCGATCGCCTCGTCGGTGATCTCGACATCACGTAGACCCAGGATCGCGTCTTCCTTGCTGTCGAAGTAGTTGAAGAAGGTGCGCGGCGAGACATCGGCGAGATCGCTGATCGCGTCGATGGTCGCGTTCTCGATGCCGTCGCGCATCACGAGGGTGACCGCGCACTTCTCGAGGCGCTCGCGCGTCTCGATGCGCTTGCGGTCGCGCAGCCCCAGGGTCTCGGATGTCATGGGTCCATTATTGCGCGATGCGCAAAGTTACGCAAGTGCAAAGTTGCGGAACTGCAAGGTTGCGATTCGACCGGTTGACCTCCCACGCCGACGACTCCTACATTTGACGGCAAACAAGCCGGAGGTGCGCGATGGGCACGGTCTATTCCACGGCGTCGATGTCGCTCGACGGCTACATCGCCTACGACGACGACGATCCGGGGGCACTGTTCGACTGGTATCAGGCGGGCGGCATCGAGATGACCACCGCGATGGACGATCTGACCTTCCACGTCACCGAACCCAGCCACGACTATCTCCGCGATCAGACACTCGCGCTCGGCGCCATCGTCGTTGGTCGGCGGCTGTTCGATGTCACCGACGGTTGGAAGGGGCGGCATCCGTATGACGTTCCGGTCGTCGTGATGACGCACGAGCCGCCCGCCGACTGGAGCTACACGGGCGCGAAGGACTTCCACTTCGTGACCGACGGTGTGGAGGCGGCGATCCGGGTGGCGCAGACCATCGCCGGCCGACGGGAAGTCAGCGTCGCGGCGGGAGAGGTGGCGACGCAGGCCCTCGAGGCAGGTCTACTCGATGAGGTGCGGATCGACCTTGCGCCTGTCGTGTTGGGCTCGGGGCGTCCGTACTTCACGGGCGGCTCCACCCGCGTGCTCGACGAACCGACCACGATCATCCAGACGGCGCGGGTGACGCACCTGGTCTACCCGGTGCCGCGCGGGTAATCGTTGCAGCCGGCCGAGCCCAGCCGAGACCGGCCGAGCCCGCGGGCTCGCGCTTCGCGACTCGGCGTTGCGACAAGCGCCGCCCGGCCCGACCGGCCCGACCGCGCCGCCCGGTCCGCCCGCCCCGGCCCGCCCCGCCCGGCCCGTCACCCGGCCTTCTCCCGCCGCACCTGAACCGCCTCGATTCGGGATTTCCCGACCGGGCGCCATCTCTGCGCCGGGTCCATCGCCGGCGTCAACAGCATGTGCGGTCGAGCGTCGATCATGCGGATCTGGAAACCGGATCGATGCAGTTTGTGGTGGTGGTACCGGCAGAGAAGCACCCCGTTGTCGATGTCGGTCGGGCCGCCGTCGGCGTACGCGCGAACGTGATGCCCTTCGGCCCAGGCAGCCGGTGCACCACAGCCCGGCCAGACACAGCCACCGTCGCGCACGGCGAGAGCGCGCATCTGAGCGGCGGTGAAGTAGCGCTTGTGCTTGCCGAGATAGAGCGGCTCGCCGTTCTCGCCGATGATGATCTTGGCGAGTCCTTTCGCGCAGACCACCTCCGCGGTCGTCGCGGCGGAAACGGGTTCGGTGACGTCGTCGATCCAGGCGACACCGCTGCCTGATTCGAGATCGTCCATGGTGATCACGGCGGTGACCTGGGCGAGATCGCGCATCTCGCCGGTCTTCGTTCCGGTAGATCGGAGCCCCGCCGTGACAACACCCTGCAGCACGTCGTAGTTGCGCTGATCGCGCGTGCGCGGATCGGTGACACCTTCGATCACCTCGCCCTCGTCGGACTCGACGATGCTGAGACCCGTCTGCCGGTCGGTCTCGGAAAGAAAGCGAGGTTCGACGCCCGGCCTGTTCGCGTTGTTAAGGGCGGTACGCAGCAGGCCGGCAAAGTAGGGATCGGCCGCCCCGCTGAAGGGCGTGAGACCGTTCTCGTTCTCGCGACCGATCCGGAACGAGCGCAGTCGCTGGATTCGTTCGTCGCGCGGCTCGGCACCGTCGGCGTCGAGCGCCTCGCGCCATGCCCGCGCCTGGACAGCGATGAGGTCGGCACCGTCGTGGGCCGCCGCATCAACCAGCTCGGCCTCGGCGACCTCGAGGTCTTCGACGGAGGCGTGCGGCGACGCCTGGTCGAGGCAGCGGATGATGATGTTCGCCGAGTCGACTCCGATCTCGCCCCGCTGAAGAGCCGCAGCGACCCGTGGGTGCTTGGGCGGCAGCTCGTCGCCGACGAGACTCGCTGTGCTGATCGTCGCTCGTCCGAGGCGCACCCGACGCGCCGCCTCTGCCGGGGAGACGCGGGTCAGGAATTCGAGCAACTGGGCGCCGGTGCGGAAGCCGTACCTGTCGGATAGCCCGTCGAGCCGGCTCGACGATCGCTCGTCGAGCTCGGCCGCGGCCCGCGTTCGCAGGGCGTCGACGAAGCGCCCCGCTCGCTCGAGTTCGACCGCGAAGGCGACGAGATCGTCGTCGGTCGCAGCGGCAGCGGGCACCGTCGCAAGAGCTGCGAGCTGGTCGCCGATCTGCCGGATCACCTCTGTCGATTCGTTCATGCCTGAAGTGTCACCGGCACCACCGACATTAATAAAAAAGCAGGTCAAGCACCGTTTATGCTGTGGATAACGCTAGCGGGCCACCACCTGTGGAGGACAGGATGACACGGGCCCTACGCGCTCGCCGCGGCGTGAATCCCCGCCGACGAGCCGCGCCGGCCCCGCGTCATCCGCCCCCGAAGCGCCGCTACAGCTCGAGCGACTGCCCCGGCTCGAGCGGGAAGAACTCGCCGCCGTTCGCCTCGGTGACCGCCTTGATGCGGTCGTTGGCCATGTTGCTTCCGATGACCGACAGCACCATCTGGTGCGTCGGGAACGAGCGCTTGGGCTTCACCGCCGCGACGTAGTCGATCGCCTCGCCGATCTTGAGCCAGGGGGCTCCGGCGGGCACGGCCAGCACGTCGACCTCGACCGGAGGGATGGTGAACGAGTCGCCCGGGTAGAAGACGGCGCCGTCGACCAGCACGCCGACGTTGTCGATGGTGGGCAACGACGAGTGGATGACGGCGTGCTTCTCGCCGAAGAAGCGCAGCGTGAATCCGCCGGCCGCGATCTCGTCCCCGTCGCGCACCACGATGACGGGGTAGGCGGATGCGGCGATCGCGACGCCCTGCGGGCCGTAGATCTTGGCGTCGGGATTCATCTCGAGGATGCGGTCGAGCTGTTCCGGCGTCCAGTGGTCGGGGTGCTCGTGCGTGATGACGATCGCCACCACGTGGCGCACCTCGGTGAGCGGGAGGGTGAATGCACCCGGGTCGACAACCAGCGTCTCGTTGGCTTTTTCGAGGACGAGGGTGGCGTGTTCGTGCTTGGTCAGCTTCATGGATCCAGCGTACGACCGGGGGTGCACGAGCGTTGAATGCGATACCCCCGGGGGGTATACTCCTTGACATGATCGCCGATATCAAGAAGCGCGCGCTGCACCGCACCAAAATCCTCGAGGGGCAGATGCGCGGCCTCGAGAGAATGATCGACAACGAGGACTACTGCATGGACATCATCACGCAGTCGCTCGCCATCCAGAAAAGCCTGCGCAGCCTCAACAAACTGCTCGTCGAGAACCACCTGCGCACCCACGTGACCGACATGTTCGCCGCCGGGGGAGAGCAGCAAGAGCTCGCCGTCGACGAACTGCTCAAGGTCTACGAACTCAACAACAACAGGGGAGAGTAATGACCCAGCACCCTACGGGCCACGTCGTTTCGACGGGCTCAACGCACGAACATCACGATCACGGCGCTTCGACAGGCTCAGCGACCGATCACCACGAAGGACACGAAGGCCACGCGGGCCACGAAGGCCACGCGGGCCGCGAAGGCCACGGCGACCACTCGCACCACGACCCCGCGCAGTTCCGCCGCAAGTTCTGGCTGAGCCTCGTGCTCACCATCCCCACCCTGGTCTTCTCGCACGGCCTGCAGGACATCCTCGGCCTCGACGGTCCACGCTTCCCCGGCAGCGAATTCATCCCGGCGGCGTTCGCGATCGTCATCTTCTTCTACGGCGGACTCGTCTTCATCCGCGGCGGAGTGCAGGAACTGCGCGCGAAGCAGCCCGGCATGATGACCCTCATCTCGTTGGCCATCGTCGTGGCCCTGGTCTATAGCCTCGCGGTTCTGCTCGGATTCCCCGGCATGGACTTCTGGTGGGAGCTCGCCACCCTGATCACCATCATGCTGCTCGGCCACTGGGTGGAGATGAGCGCCATCATGGGCGCGCAGAACGCGCTCGGCGAGTTGGCGAAGTTGATCCCGGATGAAGCGGACGTACTGCACGGCGACCACGCCATGACCATGCCCGTCGCCTCGCTCAGCGTCGGCGACACCGTGCTCGTGCGGCCCGGCGCCGCGGTACCGGTCGACGGTGAGGTGAGCGAGGGCGCATCCGAAGTCAACGAATCGCTGCTCACCGGAGAGTCCAGCGCCGTGGCGAAGACCGTGGGCGACGGGGTCATCGCCGGAAGCATCAACGGTTCGGGCGCGCTGCGGGTTCGCGTGACCAAGACGGGCGACGACACCGCGATCGCCGGCGTGATGAAGCTGGTCGCCGACGCGCAGGCCAGCAAGTCGGGCCCGCAGGTACTCGCCGATCGCGCCGCCGCGCTCCTCTTCTATATAGCGGTCGCCGCCGCGGTGATCACGCTCGTGGTCTGGGCGCTCGTGACCCCCGACGATCCCGCGTTCGTGATCGAACGTGTGGTCACCGTGCTGATCATCGCCTGCCCGCACGCCCTCGGTCTCGCGATCCCGCTCGTGGCGCAGCTGTCCACGGCGATCGGCGCGAAGAAGGGCCTGCTCGTGCGATCGCGTGCGGCACTCGAGGACGCCCGCAACATCCAGGTGGTGCTGTTCGACAAGACCGGAACCCTGACCGAGGGCAAGCAGGGCGTGGCGAACGTCGTCGCGGCCGCCGGGCTCGACGGCGACGAGGTGTTGGCGCTCGCCGGCTCCGTCGAGGCGGACTCCGAACACCCGATCGCCCGCGCCATCGTCGCGGCGGCGGGGCCTCTCGAGGTACCGCGGGCGACCGACTTCGAGTCGCTCTCGGGGCGGGGCGCATCCGCGACCGTCGACGGGCGCCGCATCACCGTCGCGAGCGGACGCGTCGTGACCGAGCGTGGGCTCGACCTCCCCGCCGAACTCGAAGTCGCCGGCCGCGACGCCAGCGCGCAGGGCAAGACCGTCGTCTACGTGCTCGACGACACGAGCGTGCTCGGGCTCGTGGCGCTCGCCGACGTCATCCGCCCCGAGTCGGCCGAGGCGGTCGCCGAACTGCAGAAGAGCGGCGTGCGCGTCGCGATGCTCACCGGAGACTCGCGCGAGGTCGGCGACTGGGTCGCGGCGCAGCTGGGCATCACCGAGGTGTTCGCCGAGGTGCTTCCCGGACAGAAGGCGGACGTCGTGTCGGGGCTGCAGAAGGACGGCACCCGCGTGGCGATGGTCGGCGACGGCGTGAACGACGCTCCGGCTCTCGCCCAGGCGGACGTCGGGATCGCGATCGGGGCGGGCACGGATGTCGCGATCGAATCGGCCGGCATCGTGCTGGCCTCGAGCGATCCGAGGGGTGTGCTCGCGGCGTTCCGTCTTTCGAAGGCGACGTACCGCAAGATGCAGCAGAACCTGTGGTGGGGCGCCGGCTACAACGTCATCGGCATTCCGCTCGCCGCAGGGGCGCTGTACGGCGCCGGGGTGCTGCTCTCGCCCGCCGTCGGCGCGATCTTCATGTCGGTGTCGACGATCGTGGTGGCGCTGAACGCGCAGCTGCTGCGGCGGGTAAAGCTGTAGCGGGCCAGCGGGTTGAGTAGGGCCGGCTACGGCCCGTATCGAAACCGGGCGAGGGTTCGATACGGTCGCTGAGCGACCTACTCAACCCGCTCACGGCTCAGCGGCGGCGCAGACTCGCGTCGAGCAGCGACGGCGGGGTGTCGAACTTCTCCTCGGGCGCGAGGTCGGTGCCGGGCGGCACGATGGCGTCGATGGCGTCGAGCACGTCGTTAGACAGCTCGACGTCGGCCGCGGCTAGCTGCGAGTCGAGGTGTGCGGTCGTGCGCGGCCCGATGATCGCGCTGGTCACGGCCGGGTGGGCCGTGACGAAGCCGAGCGCGAGCTGGATCATGCTGAGACCGGCGTCATCTGCGACCTTCGCGAGTTTCTCGACCGCGTCGAGCTTGGCCTGGTTCGCCGGAACGGACAGGTCGTACCGACCCGCCATAACAGTCGAGCGGTTCGTGCTGATCTCCTGCCCGGCGCGGATCGCCCCCGACAACCAGCCCGACGCGAGGGGGCTCCAGGCGAGCACGCCCATGCCGTACTCCTCGGTCGCGGGCAGCACGTGCGTCTCGATCCCTCGCTGCAGGATCGAGTAACCGGGCTGTTCGGTCACGAAGCGGCCCGAGCGGTTCTCGCGAGCCGCCCACTGCGCCTGCACGATGCGGTACGCCGGGTAGGTGGACGAACCGAAGTAGCGGATCTTGCCCGCGCGCTGCAGATCGGTCAGGGCCGACAGGGTCTCGTCGTCGCTCGTCGTCGGGTCCCAGCGATGCACCTGATACAAATCGATGTGGTCGACCCCGAGTCGTCGCAGGCTGTCTTCGAGCGCCGTCACCGTCCACCGTCGCGACGTGCCCCGGTGATTGCGCTCGTCGCTCATCGGCGAGTAGAACTTGGTCGCCAGCACGAGGTCGTCGCGACGGCCAGCGATCGCTTTGCCAACCATCTCCTCTGATTCGCCGTTGCTGTAACGGTCGGCGGTGTCGATGAGGTTGATGCCTGCCGCCAGGGCGGCGTCGACGATCGCCGTGGCGTCGTCTTGAGTGGTCTTGCCGATCGCGCCGAAGTTCATGGCGCCGAGCGCGAGCGTGCTGACCTGGACGCCGGTGCGACCGAGGGTGCGGTACTTCATGGTTTCTCCATCGGGATAGTCGTGTCTGCCATACTGGATAAGCGGATCACTGTTCCGCAACGATACGGAACACTGTTCCGTTTCGCAAGCCTCGCCGCGAAAGAAACCACCGTGACCACGACAGACGACGGATCACAGACGTCGACGCGCACCAAACGCGCGGACGCCCAGCGCAACGAGCAGGCGTTGCTGGATGCCGCGGCCGCCGTATTCGTATCGTCGGGGGTCGAAGCTCCCGTGCGCGACGTCGCGGCGAAGGCAGGCGTCGGTGTGGCGACCATCTATCGGCACTTCCCGACCCGGGCGGATCTCGTCGTCGCGGTATTCCGCCACCAGGTCATCGCCTGCGCGGAGGCCGCTCCGACCTTGCTCGCGAGCGCTGCGTCACCACACGCCGCACTCGTCGAATGGTCCGACCTCTTCGTCGACTTCCTCGTGACCAAGCACGGGCTCGCCGGCGCCCTGCAGCACGACCGCGCGGGATTCGAGCAGTTGCACGGCTACTTCACCGAGCACCTCCTTCCGGCGTGCGGCCAGCTGATCGACGCCGCGGTGCGGGCGGGCCAGATCACATCCGAGGTCAGCGCGTACGAACTGCTGCGCGGCATCGGCAATCTCAGCGTCGGCGACGACAGCGACCCGAAGTACGACGCGCGCCGGCTGGTAGCGCTGCTGCTGGCCGGTCTGCGGGTCGAAGCGGGTTGAGCAAGGCCGTCTACGGCCGGTATGGAAACCGGGCGAGGGTTTCGATACGGTCGCTGGGCGACCTACTCGACCCGCATCCGCAGTTACGATGAACCCGTGCCGACACCGCAGCCGCTGACGATCGTTGTCGCCATCAACCCGTCCGCGTCGTTCGGTAAGAGCCGCGCGGTCGGCCCCACCGTCGTCGCCCGGCTGCGCGCACTCGGTCACACCGTCACCGCCCTCGAAGAGCCCAGCTTCACGCGGCTGGTCGAGGTCGCGAACCGCGCCCTAGCCGAGAAGCCCGACGCCCTCGTGGTCGTCGGCGGCGACGGCATGGTAAGCCTCGGGGTGAACCTGCTGGCCACCGGAACCATCCCGCTCGGAATCATCCCATCGGGCACGGGCAACGACATGGCGCGCGGGCTCGGCATCCCCGTCGGCGACACGGGCGCGGCGATCGACGTGCTCGTGGCGGCCCTCGCGCGACCGGCGCGGGCGATCGACGCCGGGCGCATCCGCCACACCGACGATTCCACGGGCGAACCCCGCACCACCTGGTTCGCGAGCGTGCTCTCGGCCGGCTTCGACGCCATCGTCAACGAGCGCGCCAACACCCTGCGGCGTCCGCGCGGGAAGAGCCGCTATCTCGTCGCACTCGCGATCGAACTGGCCCGGCTGCGCCCCATCCGCTACCGCCTCGTGCTCGACGGGGTCGAAACCGTGACCGACGCCGCGCTCATCGCCGTCGGCAACAACCAGTCGATCGGCGGCGGCATGCGTGTCACCCCCGACGCCGTCATCGACGATGGACTGTTCGACGTGCTCGTCGTGACCCCGCTGTCGCGCATCGCGTTCCTGCGGGTGTTCCCGCGCGTGTTCGCCGGCACCCACCTCACCGACCGGCGGGTCACCGTGCACCGCGCGAAGACCGTGCGCGTCGAGGCGGATTCGGTCGCTGCCTACGCCGACGGCGAGCGGGTCTCGCTGCTCCCGGTGGACGTCGAGATCGTGCCGGGTGCGCTCTACGTTCTGATGCCGTAGCCACCCATCGGCGATTGGCGATGCCCGCTGTCGTCGGTAGCTGAGACGATGGGGCAATGACTTCCGTTTTGCGATACACCGCGTTCGCCTCGACGCCCGACGGCGGCAACCCGGCCGGCATCGTTCTCGACGCCGGCTCCCTCGACGACACTCGGATGCAGGAGATAGCCGCGGATGTCGGCTTCGCCGAGACCGCGTTCCTCGTCGATCCCGCGATAGCCGGCAACACCAGGCACGCCCGGGTCCGCTACTTCTCGCCCATCGCCGAGGTGCCGTTCTGCGGCCACGCGACCGTCGCCACCGCGGTTGCGCTCGCGCGGCGCGACGGCGCCGGCACCGTCACCTTCGAGACCCCGGTGGGCCCGATCTCGATCGAGACCACGCACGACGGAGACGAGATCACGGCGGCGTTCACGAGCGTCGAACCCGAGGTCGCGGCCATCGACGACGGCGTGCTCGACACCCTGCTCGGTCTGCTCGACATCGGCCGAGACGACCTCGACCCGCGTTTCCCGCCGCGGGTCTCGTTCGCCGGCAACCGGCACCCGGTGCTGGTCTTCGCCTCCCGGTCGCGCTTCGACAGCTTCGCGTTCGACCCGGCGGCGATGCGCGCGCTGATGGACGAACAGGGGTGGGCCGGCACCGTCACCACCCTGTTTGCCGTTTCGAGCCACGAGTTCGAGGCGCGCAACCTGTTCCCGGTCGGTGTGATCACCGAGGATCCGGCGACCGGTTCCGCCGCGGCATCCGTCGGCGGCTACCTGCGTGCGCTCGGTCTCGCGCCCGAGCGCGTGCTGATCAACCAGGGCGCCCACGTCGGGCGACCGAGCCTGCTGACCGTCGACATCCCGCCGACCGGCGGCATCGTCGTGAGCGGAACGGCGGTGGAGATCGCATGAACGACATCAAGATGGTGACGACCGACGTGCTCGAGATCGCCTACGAGGAGTGGGGGCCCGCCGACGGCTCGCCGGTCGTGCTGCTGCACGGCTTCCCCTACGACGTTCGCGCGTTCGACGAGGTCGCACCACGCCTGGTGCGCGCCGGCCACCGGGTGATCGCGCCCTACCTGCGCGGCTTCGGCCCGACCCGGTTCCTCGACGATTCGACACAACGGTCCGGCCAGCAGGGTGCGCTCGGCGCCGACCTGTTGGCCCTGCTCGACGCCCTCGACATCGACAGCGCGGTGCTCGGCGGATTCGACTGGGGCGGACGCGCCGCGTGCATCGTGGCGGCGCTATGGCCCGAGCGGGTCACGGGGCTCGTCAGCGCCGGCGGCTACAACGTGCAGAACCTCGCTGCCGCCGGCGAGCCCGCGCCGCCCGCGTGGGAGGCGACCTACTGGTACCAGTACTACTTCCACGGGGAGCGCGGCCGCCTCGGCCTCGAACGCAACCGCGACGAGCTGTGCGAACTGCTTTGGCGCACCTGGTCGCCCACCTGGAACTTCGGTCCCGAGGTCTTCGCCGCCAGCTCGCCCAGCCTGCACAACCCCGACTTCGTCGACGTGGTCGTGCACTCCTACCGGCACCGCTACGGTCTCGTCGAGGGCGACCCGCGCTACGACGCCATCGAGGCGGCGCTCGCCGAGTCGCCGCCGATCCTCGTGCCGACGATCGTCCTCGAGTCCGGAGCCGACGGCGTGCTCGGCGCCGACGCCGACGACGACCGCTCGCAATTCGTCGGCCCCTACGGGCAGGAGCGCCTCGCGAACGTCGGCCACAACGTGCCGCAGCAGGAACCGCGCGAGTTCGCCCGCTCGATCCTCGACCTGGCGGCCGGAGCGTGACCCGCACCGAACGCCTGTCCATCGACCGCCTGTCCGTGGTCGACTTCGACGCGATGTGGAGCATCCACGCCGACCCGCTCACCAACGCGTTCAACCCCGCCGGACCACTCATCGCCCGCAGCGACGCCCAACGGCAGTTCGGCGACTGGCTCACGCACTGGCACGAGCACGGTTTCGGTTACTGGACGGTGCGCGACGACGAGGGCGTCGTGGGCTTCTCGGGCATCCGCTTCTCCACCTGGAACGACCGCACGGTGCTCAACCTCTTCTACCGCTACACACCGCGAGCGTGGGGCAAGGGCTACGCCACCGAGGTGGCGCGCGCCGCGGTCGAACTGTGGCGCGACGAGCATTCGGCGCATCCGCTCATCGCCTACACGACACCCGGCAACGTCGGTTCGCAGCGCACGGCGTTGAGCGCGGGCCTCGAACGCCGCCCCGACCTCGACCGGGTCACCGGGGCGGAACTCGGCGACGACGTCGTATTCGCGCTGGGCTGGTCGTAGGCCGAGAGCAGAATCGCTTGGCGACCAGGCTCGGGTGCGCGACGCTGGGGTGATGACAGCGAAACGCGTCCTGATCCTGGGCGGCACCGAGTTCGTCGGGCACGCCTTCGTCGACGAGGCCGTCGCCCGCGGGCACGACGTGACGGTATTCAACCGCGGCACCCGTGAACCGCGCGCCGACGTGACCACGCTCGTGGGAGACCGCACGGCTCCCGGAGGTCTCGACGCCCTGGCCGTCGGCGAGTGGGACCTCGTCGTGGACACCTGGTCGTGGTCGCCGAAAGCGGTGACGGATGCCGCGGCTCTCCTCTCTCGTCGCGCCGGCAAGTACGTCTACGTGTCATCCCGTTCGGTCCACACGTACCCGACGGCCGCCTACGCGCGCGAGGATGCGCCCGTGGTCGAGGCCTCGGCCGACGATCTGGACCACTCCGACTACGCCCGCGCCAAACGGGGCGGCGAACTGGGCGCCCTCGCGGGTTTCGGCGATCGGTCCCTCCTGCTACGGGCCGGGCTCATCCTCGGCCCGCGCGAGAACATCGGCCGGCTGCCGTGGTGGCTCACCCGCATCGCTCGCGGCGGCGAGGTGGTGGCGCCCGGTCCGGCGGAGGCCCACGTGCAGTACATCGACGCTCGAGACCTCGCGGCGTTTGGCCTGGACACCGCGGCGACCGGAGCGGTGAGCGTCGTCGGCCCGCCCGACGTCACGACGATGAGCGACGTGCTCGAGGCGTGCGTCGCCGCGACCGGATCCGACGCCCGGCTGCGCTGGTTCACTCCGCAACAGATCGCCGCCGTGGGCATCGAGCCGTGGCTCGAGCTGCCGATCTGGATTCCGCCAGGGGCGGACGCCGACGGCATGCACCGCGCCGACGTCAGCACGGCGCTGGCCGCCGGACTGACGGTGCGACCGCTCGCCGACACGGTCGGCGACACGGGGCGCTGGCTGCGCGGGATCGGGGGAGTCGCACCGCAACGACCCGACCGCCCCGTCGTCGGCCTGCCGCCCGAGAAGGAGGCGGCGCTGCTGAATGCCGGTCCCTGAGCCCGTCGAAGGGCCACCGGGGCCTCGGTTTGGAAGTGCTCGACGCGTATGGCATACTCATCTAGTTGCTTTCGGCCCCATCGTATAGCGGCCTAGTACGCTGCCCTCTCACGGCGGTAACACCGGTTCGAATCCGGTTGGGGTCACAACAGCCCGGTTCCCCTGATTTATCAGGGGAACCGGGCATTTTTTATGCCTCGGCGGCACGGCCGAGACGCGGTCTGTCGCTCAGCCTTCGAGCGAACCGACGCACGAGGCGAGTCCGCGAGCCAGAGCGGCTCTCTCGGTTGCCGACAGGCGCCCGAGCATCCGCTGCTCGACGCCGTCGACGAGGTGTTGCGCGGCGTCCAGGGCATCGGATCCCGCGGGCGTCAGCTGCGTGGGGAGAGCGCGCCCGCTTTCGGCGCGGGGCGGCCGTGCCACCAGGCCGCGGTCGATGAGCTGCTGCAACATCGCGTTCATGGATTGGCGGGTGACGAATGTGCCCCGGGCGAGCGCCGCCGCCGAGATTCCGGGTTCGCGGCGCAGGTGGTGCAGGCAGGAGTACTGGGACACGGTGAGCTGGAGCGGCCGCAACGCCTCTTCCATGCGGAGGTGGAGAAGCGATTGCGCCTGCTTCAGCGCGTATCCGACTTGCGTATTGCCCATGTCAGTATCCTGACATACTCTTGCATGTAAGGAAACTGACATAGAGGAGAACCACCATGGCCGTCACCGGTCCAGATTTCATCGCCCTTCAAGTGCGCGACCTCGAGAAGGCGGCAGCCTTCTACGAAAACGTCGTCGGACTCACCCGCGCACCCTTCTCGCCGCCGCACGCGGTCGTTTTCGACACCCAGCCGACCTTCGCGGTTCGTGACGCAGCACCAGGCGTCGATCTCGACGCGGGCCCGGCGGGACTCGGTGTCGCTCTCTGGCTGCACGACCCCGAGACGGTGACGCTGCACGCGACCGTGGTCGCCGCCGGAGCCGTCGTAGTCCAGGAGCCCTTCGACGGCCCGTTCGGCACGACCTTCGTTTTCCAGGATCTCGACGGCTACTCGGTGACCGTCCACGATCGAGCCACCAGGGGCTGATCTGATCTGACATATATCCTCACATCTATTGACGGTGCGTTCCATTCGCTGGGACGGTCGCTTGTGTGCGGGCTGCCGACCGCCCAGAGTCGCAGTCAGCGGCACGAGCCCGCACATTGACAGAGAGGTTGATGATGTCAAAGGTCGCATCGTTGCCCCGCCCATTCGGCGGCATCCGACGAGTCCGGTGTGGCTCGTGAGCGACCACCCGGCGAACAGTGCCGACTCGCCGGCGAACGCGGCCGTGCCGCCGCCCGAAGCCGACCACCACCTGCCCGCTCCGATCCGCTGGCTGTCTCGGGTCGAACTCTGGGCAGGCACCGTATTCTTCGCGCTCATCTTCGCGGGCGTGATGTACCAGGTGATCGGTCGCTACATTCCGCCCATCGCGTGGGTCGGCGCGGGCGAGGTCGCGAGACTGTCGATGGTCGCCCTCACGTTCATCACCGCGGGGTACCTGATCGGAAAAAACGGCCACATCGTCATCGAAGCGTTCGACTCGATCCTGCAGGGCAAAAAACTTTTCGTGGCCCTGCGCGTTTTCGCCGCCCTCGTTATGGTCGCCACGTGCGCGGCTCTCGCGTGGGAGTCGCTGCTGATGATCGAACAGGGCTGGCGACGGGTCACGACGGTGCTGCACATGCCGCTCGCCGTGATCTACATCTTCGCCCTGATCGGTTTCCTCTCGGGCGTACTGCACTCGATCGTGAAGATCTTCGCCGCGAACCGCCCCGAACCCCGGCTCGACATCTCCGAAATGGAGGGCTGACATGGACCTCACCGTCTACCTCCTGGTGATGTCGGCGCTGCTCCTGCTGCGCGTCCCCGTCGCCTTCGCGATGATCGCGTCGAGCATGCTGTACTTCTACACCAACGGCAATTCCGCCGGTCTGGCCATCCGGTCGGTCGTCGACGGCATCAACAGCTTCCCGTTGCTCGCGGTGCCGCTATTCATCTTCGTCGGGGCGATAGCGAACCATCTCGGGATCGCCGCCAGGCTCTTCGACTTCGCGCTCGCCAGCCTGCCGCGACTGAGGGGCAACCTCGCCTACGTGAACCTGGGCACGAGCGTCGGCTTCTCCTGGATCAGCGGATCGGCCCTCGCGGACGCGGCGGCACTGAGCAAGGTGCAGGTTCCCCAGATGATCCGACAGGGGTATCCCTACGGATTCGCCGCCGGGCTGAGCGCGTCGGGCTCGCTGTTGAGCACGATCATGCCGCCGAGCATCCCGGCCGTCCTGTTCGCCGCGACGGCATCGATCTCGACCGGTGCGCTGTTCGCCGGCTCGATCCTGCCCGCGATGCTCATGACGTTCGGGCTCGCGCTGTACATCTTCATCTGGGCCCGCAAACGCGAGGGCATGGAAGGCAGTCCCTTCAACGGAAAGGTGTTCCGCGCCGCCACGGTCCGGGTCATCGGCCCGCTGTTCACGCCGGTCATCATTCTCGGCGGAATCATCGGCGGCATCTTCACACCCACCGAGGGTGCCGGGGTCGCCGCCGCGTACATGATCGTTCTCGGTGCCATCTACCGCACGCTCTCGCTGAAAGTGCTCATCCAGTCGGCCAAGGAAACCGTGGTCGTCACCGGAGGAATCCTGCTGATCCTGGGCGCGGCCAACCTCATGGGTCAGGTGCTGGCCCGCGAGCAGGTCTCCCGCGTGCTCGGTCAGTGGCTCACGGGGCTCACCGACAATCCCATCGTCTTCCTTCTCGTGCTGAACGTCATCCTGCTGCTCATCGGCACGTTCCTCGAGGCGCCGCCGGTGATCCTCGTGCTCGTCCCGGTGCTGATGCCGATCGCGGCGCAGTTCGGCATCGACCCGGTACACCTGGGTGTCGTGATGATCCTCAACCTCATGATCGGATCGCTCAGCCCGCCCGTCGGCGCGGTGCTGTTCGTGGTCGGGTCGATCACGCGGCAACCGATGGGCGTCGTCTTCCGCGGGGTGCTGCCGTTCCTGATCCCGCTGGTCGCCGTGCTCCTCCTGCTCACGGTCTTCCCCCAGATCGTCACGATCGTTCCCGACCTGCTCGGGCTATAACTCCATACTTCGGCCCGGTTCGGGCCGTCCAGTGCCGGGCCGTGTGGCTCCGGCAACCGCACAGTACAAGGGAGATTCACATGAGCCACGCTCACAGCAAGTCCCGGGTCGTGTTCGCGTCGTCGGTGTTGACGGCGGGAGCGCTCCTTCTCGCCGGATGTGCCGCGCCCGCCGACGACGGCGGGGGAGGCGATTCAGGTGGCAACGAAGACGTCACGCTGACGGTCGCCACCAGCCAGCCCGAGACCACACCCAACTTCTACTGCGGCGTCGAGCTGCTGAAGGAGCGGCTCGAGGAGGCCGACATCGGCTTCACCGTCGACCTCTTCCCGGCCAGCCAGCTCGGGCCCGACACCGAGCGTTTCGCGGCCGTGCAGGCCGGCGACATCGACATCGACCTGCAGGGTGCCTCGGCGCTGAGCGCCACCTACGAGCCGATCGGCGTCGTCGACGCGGCCTACGTGTTCAACGACGTCGACCACACCTTCGATTGGATCGACAACGAGTCATCCGACCTCTTCGCCAGCTTCAACGAGGAGACCGGAACCCGCATCGTCGACGGCTGGTTCTTCGGCAACCGCACCTTCACGACGAAGGACACACCGATCGAAAGCCCCGACGACCTCGAGGGCCTCGCCATCCGGTTCCCCGACTCGCCGCAGTTCCTGGCGAACGCCGAGGCCATGGGCGTCGAGCCCGTCGCCGTGGCGAACGAGGAGATCTACGTGGCGCTGCAGCAGGGCATCGCCGTCGGCCAGGAGAACCCCATCGTGGCGACGCACTCGCAGAGCTTCGACGAGATCCTCAAGGTCGCCTCGCTGAACAACCACCAGGTCGGCATCCACTGGCTCGTCGTCGGCGAGAACACCTACGACAAGCTGAGCGACGAGCAGGCCGAACTGCTCGACGAAACCATCCACGGCATCCGGGCGGAAAACCGCGAGTGCGTCGAAGAGGAGACGAACAAGATCCTCGACGAGTACCGCGCAGACTCCTCGTACACGGTGGTCGAGGAAGACGAGGTCGACAAGGAGGCGTTCATCGAGCAGGCGGAAGAGTTCTTCGGCAGCTACTACGACGGCGAACGTCTCGAGCTGTACGAAGCCATCCGCGGGATGGTGAACTGACGCCAGCGCGGTTGGGGGAGCGGACCGGCAAGGCCCGCTCCCCTCGCGCCGGTATCGGATGAATGATGCGCACCTCGCAGTGGAGCGACGCCGTCTCGGTCATCGAGCGCGTCACCATCGTGCTCGGATGCTTCGGAGCGGACGACCAGCGGGTCGGCATCTCCGAGCTGGCACGACGGGCGAACCTACCGAAGTCGACGGTGTCGCGCCTCGTCTCCGAGCTGGTCGAGCACCGCTACCTCGAGCGGGACGGCGCCGGGGTGCGGCTCGGCCTGCGGCTGTTCGAACTGGGCGAGCTGGCGGCGCAGCCGAAGGCCCTGCGCACGCTCGCGCTCGCCGCGATGGCCGACCTGCGCGACGTCACGGGCCACACCGTACAGCTCGCCGTGCTCGAGGGCGTCGAGGTGGTCTACGTCGGGGTGATCCACGGACGCAACCCGCCCGCGCCGAGGGCGCGCATCGGCAGCCGCCTGCCCGCGCACGCGACGGCCGTCGGCAAGGCGATTCTCGCCTTCTCGGCCCCGGATGCCGTCGAGCGCGTCATCGAGACCGGCCTGCCCCTGGTGGGTGCCGCGCCCGTGAGGGTCTCGGCGTTCCGGGCGCAGCTCGACGGGGTGCGGGCCGGCGGCATCGCGCTCGACTCGGACAGCGGCGCGGACTGCGTGGCGAGCCCGATCCTCGACGGCGCGGGCCGGGCGGTCGCCGCCATCTCGGTGTGCGGCCGCACGGGCGCGTTCGACGCGCCCGGCGCCGGTCCCGCGGTGCGAACCGCCGCCCTCGGCCTCGCCCGGCGTCTGTAGCGTTCCACTAGATGGCACTGCCGATTGCCGCCTCCGGGGCTCCGGGTCACACTTCCAACGCACAAATCAGCGACGAGACAACGGGGTCAAGGCATGGGCACAACTGAGTCGTATCGCGTCGGTCTCATCGGCCTCGGGCTCGAGCTGTCGCTGTCGCCGGTGCTGCACGAGGCGGAGGCGGCGGCGCTCGGACTCGACTACAGCTACGACATCTTCGACGGCAGCCGGGACGCCGCATACGGCGACGTGGGGGCGTCCATCGAGGCGGCTCGCGAGGGTGGCTATCGCGGGGTCAACATCACCCACCCCTTTAAGCAGCTCGCGGTCGACCACGTCGACGAGATGTCCCGCGACGCCTGGGTGCTCGGAGCGGTGAACACCATCGTGTTCGACGGCGGTCGGCTGATCGGCCACAACACCGACTGGTACGGCTTCGCCCATTCGATCGAGAAGAACCTCGGGGGCGTGCCGCGGCGCACCGTCGTGCAGTTCGGGGCGGGCGGTGCCGGGGTGGCCGTGGCGCACGCCCTGCTGCGCAGCGGCGTCGAGCGGCTGGTGCTCCTCGATGTCGACGTCGAGCGAGCGGGCGCCGTGGCCGACTCGCTCAACACGGCGCACGAGCGCACGGCGATCGTCGGCGGATCCGTCGACGACGCGGGCCGTTTTCTTCCCTCGGCCGACGGCGTCGTCAACGCGTCCCCCGTGGGCATGCCGTCGCATCCGGGGTCTGCCGTCCCCCTCGACCTGCTGCGCCGCGACCTCTGGGTGCATGACGTCGTCTACATGCCCCTCGAGACCGAGCTGATGACCGCGGCCCGCGCGCTCGGCTGCCTCACCGTCGGCGGCGGGTACATGCTGGTGTTCCAGGCGGCCGAGGGAATCCGTCTCTTCACCGGTATCACGCCGGATGCCGACCGGATGCTGCGTCATTTCGAGCGCATCATCGCGGCCGGCAGCCAGGGCGCCCGGCAGCTGGGCTGACGAGGGTCAGCTCGAGGTGCGGGCCACGAGGTAGTCGACGGCGTACCGGTAGCCGGCGATACCGCAGCCCGCGATCACCGCGTCGGCCATGGTCGAGACGTAGGAGAAGTGCCGGAACTGTTCGCGTCGGTGGATGTTCGACACGTGCACCTCGACGACCGGCAGCGAGACCGCCAGCAGCGTGTCGAGCAGGGTGATCGACGTGCTCGTGAAACCGGCCGGGTTCACGATGATGCCGTTCGCCACCCCGCGCGCCTCATGCAGGCGGTCGACGATGGCGCCCTCCCAGTTGCTCTGGAAGAAGTCGAGGTCGAAGCCCGCGGCCTCGGCGGTGTCGCGGGCGAGCTTCTCGGCGTCGGCCAGCGTGTCGTGCCCGTAGATCCCCGGCTCGCGAAGGCCGAGCAGGTTGAGATTGGGGCCGTTCACCACGAGGATGCTGGGGCGCTGCGAGTTCATGCACTGTCTCCTTTGACCGTCGGTATTTGCTCTGCCCGCCATTCTGCGGGCCAGCTTCGGCGTGCGCACGGCCCGTTCCACTGGATGGGCGCGGCGATTGTGCCCCGGAGATGCGCCCTCGGACACTGGGGGATCAGCAACGGGTCGATGAGGGAGAAGCGGTGCGTCGATGAAGACTTCCATTGCCACGGTGTGCCTGAGCGGAACGCTCGACGAGAAGCTGAGGGCGAGCGCCGCGGCCGGCTTCGACGGGGTGGAGATCTTCGAGCCCGACTTCGTGTCGTCACCGCTGCCGCCGCGCGATGTCGCGGCGCTCGCCGTGGATCTGGGCATCACCCTCGACCTGTACCAGCCGTTCCGCGACTTCGAGGGTGTGAGCGAAGAGAAGCTGCGGCACAATCTGCGCCGCGCGCGGGCCAAGTTCGACCTGATGAACCGGCTCGGCATCGACACCATGCTGCTCTGCAGCAACGTCGGAACGGCGGTGAGCTCCGACGACGCGCTCGCGGTCGACCAGTTGCGGCGCCTCGGCGATGTCGCGGCCGACAACGGCGTGCGCGTCGCCTACGAGGCGCTCGCCTGGGGACGCTTCGTGGCCGACTACGAGCACGCGGCCCGCATCGTGCGCTCGGTCGACCACCCGGCCGTCGGTCACTGCCTCGACAGTTTCCACATCCTCTCCCGCGGCTGGGACCCGGTGGCGATCGAGACGATCCCCGCCGACAAGATCTTCTTCGTCCAGATGGCGGATGCACCGGGCCTCACCATGGACCTGCTGTCGTGGAGCCGCCACCACCGGGTGTTTCCGGGCGAGGGCGCATTCGACCTCGCCGACTTCATGGGGCACCTGCTGCGGTCGGGGTACGACGGACCGGTCTCGCTCGAGATCTTCAACGACACGTTCCGCCGAACCGACCCGTTCCGCACCGCTATCGACGCGATGCGGTCCCTCGAGTGGCTGCAGGAACTCGCGTCGGAGGCGCTCGACCGCGACGGGAGCGAGGGCGCCCACATGCGGGTCGAGCCGTTGCCGGAGATGGACCCGCCCGTCGGGTTCAACTTCGTCGAGATCCGCGCCGAGGACGGCCAACGCGACCGTGTGCGCACGACCCTCTACCAACTCGGCTTCGACGACGGCGGATCGCACCGCACCAAGCCGGTCGAACTCTGGGCGCAGGGCGGCGCGCGGGTCGTGATCAACAACGGCGACGCCACGGCGGGTGCGCCGGCGGTCGCCGCGCTCGGGTTCGACGTCGCCGACACGCACGCGGCCGCAGAGCGGGCCGCCCGACTGCTCGCTCCGCCGGTGCCGCGCGAGGAAGGGGCGGGCGACGAACCGCTTCTCGGCGTCAGGGCGCCCGACTCGTCCGAGGTGTTCTTCGGACGCATCGGCGCCGCGGGCGTGCCGGCCTGGGTCGCGGAGTTCGAGAACGCGCCGGTTCCGGCCGCCGATTCCCTCGTCACCCGGGTCGACCACGTCAACCTCGCGCAGTCGTGGGAGTACTTCGACGCGGCCGTGCTGTTCTGCACGAGCGTGCTCGGGCTCGACCCGCAGCCGTCGCTCGACGTCGCCGCGCCGACCGGGCTGGTGCGCAGCCAGGTGATGAGCGCACCCGGCGGCGCGGTCCGGCTGGTGTTGAATCTCGCACCGGCCGAGAACGTAGCGAATCCGGTGCAGGCCCAGCACGTGGCCTTCGCGTCGACCGACGCTGTGGCGGCGGCGAAGCGGGCACGCCAGCGCGGCCTGTCCTTCCTGCCGATCGGCGACAACTACTACGACGATCTCGACTCGCGCTTCGACCTCGACCCGGCGTTCCTCGAGCAGCTGCGCGAACTGCAGCTCATGTACGACCGCGACGAGCGGGGCGAGTTTCTGCACTTCTATACCGAGTCGCTCGGCAGCGTCTTCTTCGAGATCGTCGAAAGGCGGCGGGGCTACGCGGGCTACGGAGCCACGAACGCGCCCGTGCGTCTCGCCGCACAGCACACCCGTCGGGCGGGCCTGTCGTGATCCGCCACGTCGCGGTCTTCACGTTCGTGCCCGAGTTCACGCCCGCGGCCAGGGCGCACTGGATCGCCATGATCCGCGACCTGCCCGAACAGATCCCCGAGGTGCTGTCGATGTCGGTCGGGGAAGACGTCCTGCACGGCCCGGCGTCCCACGAACTCGCGATCGTCGCCGACTTCTCGACGCTCGCCGACCTCGAGACGTACTCCACGCATCCGGCCCACGCGGCGGTGCTCGCCGTCTCCAAGGACGTGAAGGCGTCCCTCGCCGTCGTCGACTTCGAGGTGGAGCCCTAGGGCGCGGGAACGCGCACGGAGAGCTCGGCGGCGGCGGCCCGCAGCTGGGGCAGGAACGCGAGAAGCTCGTCGAACGGCAACCGGAACACCGGAGCCGCGATCGCGACGGCGCCGATGACCCGTCCGTCGGCCGAGCGCACGGGGGCGGCGAGGGCGCTCATGCCGACCTCGTTCTCCTCGTACATGGTGCCGTAGCCGAGCTCGCGCACGCGCTCGATCTCGCCGCGGAACACCCGGCGGTCGGTGATGGTTTTCTCGGTGCGGGCGAACAGGTCGAGTTCGGCGACCCTGGCCTCCCAGTCGTCGGAGAAGGCCACGAGCACCTTGCCGAGCGCGGTGGCGTGCAGCGGGCTGTGCGTGCCGGGGTCGCTCGTGACGCGGAAGGCCTGCGGCCCGTCGACCTTGCTCACCGTGAGAACGTGGTTCGTGTCGAGCACGCCGAGGATGCTGGCCTCGCGCGTGTGCTCGGTGAGGGAACGCAGCACGGGGATGGACGAACCGGCCAACCCGTTCGCGTTCGACACCCGCTGCCCGAGCTGGAAGACCCGGATGCCGAGCGCGTACCGCTTGGTGCCGGCGTCGAAGGCCACGAAGCCCTGCTGCGAGAGCGAGCGCAGCAGGCGGTGGGTCGTGCTGAACGGCAGGGCGGCAGCCACCGAGAGTTCGGTCGCCGTCGCGCCCTGTGCCGTGTCGCCGAGCAGCACGAGCAGGGAGAGGGCTTTACCGACCATGTCGGTGCGTTCTGCTGGCACGGGCGAGTCCTCTCCGGGGCGGCTCCGTGGGCTACCCGATTGACGGCGGCACGGCGGAAGGCCATGCTGTATTCATATCGTAGATGATGTATCCATAATATGGATAGTGACCAAGGGTGGTGACGAAGCAGTGGCCGAGCCGAACGCCGCCGTATCGATCATCGAACGCATGACCGCCGTGCTCGGAGCCTTCACGCCCCAGAACGACCGCATGGGGGTCAACGAGATCGCCCGCCGCTCGGGCCTCCCGAAGTCCACGGCCTCGCGCCTCGTGTCGAGCCTCGTCGAACACGGCTACCTCGAGCGCCGCGGCGGGCTGGTGTGCATCGGGCTGCGGCTGTTCGAGTTGGGCACCCTCTCGGGCCAGCCCAACGAACTGCGCTCGCTCGCCCTCCCCACCATGGTCGACCTGCGCAGTTCCACCCGGCAGACCGTGCACCTCTCCGTGCTCGAGGGCACGGAGATCGTCTACATCGGCATCCTGCGCGGGTACGACTCCTCGTACCTGCTCTCGCGCGTCGGCGGACGCCTGCCCGCCTACGCGACCGGCGCGGGCAAGGCCCTGCTCGCGTTCTCGCCGCCCGAGGTCGTGGAGCGGGTGATCGAGAACGGCTTCGTGGCCTACCAGCCCGGCACGATCACCGACTCCGCGTCGCTGCTGCGCGAGCTCGAGACCATCCGCGCCACCGGGCTCGCCTATTCCACCGCCGAGGCGGGACCCGGCGTCACCGCCGCGGCGAGCCCCATCCTCACCACCGAGTCGCGCCCGGTCGCCGCCCTCTCGGTCTCCGGCCGCATCGGCAATTTCGACCCGCGGCGCATCGGCCCCGCCGTGCACCTCGCCGCCCTCAACCTCGGCCGCCTCAGCAGCCAGCCGCACCTCTCCCGGCAACGGGCCACCCATTGAGTGGAACACCCGCTCCGTCGTCGAGACGCGCTGACGCAGACTGGACCCGCCTGTCGTCGTCGCTAGGGGGAGAATCGTGAGTCAGCCCGAGACCCAGGCCGCGATCTCCGAGGAGATCCGGCAGATCGAGGCGGATGCCGCGGCCCTCGTCAGCGCCGGGGGAGCCCCCGAGCTGCACCCGCGCCGCGACTACCCGCCCTACCGCAGCTCGCTGCTGAGACATCCGACCCACCAGCTCGTCAGGGTCGACCCGGAAGAGATCGAGCGCTTCTCCCCGGCCTTCGGCCACACCGACGTCGACGAGCTCGAGTCGGACCTCACGATCCAGCACGCCGGCGAGCCGCTCGGCGAACGCATCACCGTGAGCGGGCGCGTCGTCGACGGTGACGGCCGGCCGGTGCGCGCGCAGCTCATCGAGCTCTGGCAGGCGAACTCGGCCGGGCGCTACGTGCACAAGCGCGACCAGCACCCGGCGCCGCTCGACCCGAACTTCACCGGGGTGGGCCGGGCGATCACCGGCGACGACGGCTCGTACTCGTTCCGGACCATCAAGCCCGGCCCGTACCCGTGGCTCAACCACACGAACGCCTGGCGTCCGGCGCACATCCACTTCTCGGTGTTCGGCTCGCAGTTCACGCAGCGGCTGGTGACGCAGATGTATTTTCCCGGCGACCCGCTGTTCGCCCTCGACCCGATCTACCAGTCGATCGCCGACCCGGCCGCGCGCGAGCGGCTCGTCGGGCGGTACGACCACTCCTCGAGCGTTCCCGAGCACTCGCTCGGCTACCGCTGGGACATCGTGCTGACCGGCCCCCGGTCGACCTGGCTGGAGGCGGAGGACGCCGATGAATGACTTCGCGCCGACCCCGTCGCAGACGGTCGGGCCGTTCTTCCACTTCGCGCTGCCCTACGACGACGGCCCGCGGGTCGCCCCGGCCGCCGACCCGCGCGCGGTCCGGCTGCACGGCACGGTCTTCGACGGAACCGGAACGGGCGTGCGCGACGCGGTGATCGAAATCTGGCAGGCGGATGACACGGGGTCGCCGAGCCGGCGGCGGGGCAGTCTGGTGCGCGACGGTTTCGGCTTCACGGGCTTCGGCCGCGCGGCGACGAACCTCGCCGGCGAGTACTCCTTCACGACCCTCGTCCCGGGCACTTCGTTCGCGACCGTCGCCATCTTCGCGCGTGGCCTCAGCCACCACCTGTTCACCCGCGCCTACTTCTCCGACGTCGACGACGCGCTGCTCGGGTCGCTGCCCGCCGACCGCCGGACGACCCTCGTCGCCACGGCCGACGCCGAACGCTCCTACCGCTTCGACATCCGGCTGCAGGGCGACGGCGAGACCGTGTTCCTGGAGTACACATGATCGACGCCGGCCTGCTCGACCCGCTCGCCCAGGGCAGCCGGGCCCTCGAACTGACGGGCGACGCGGCGTTCCTCGCCGCGATGGTTCGCGTCGAGCTGGCGCTGTCACGCGCCCTGGTCGACACGGGCGTGGCGCCGGAGTGGATGCTCGAGGTCTGCGACGGCCTCGAGACGGCGGAGCCCGACGTCGTGGCGATCGCCTCAGCCTCCCGCGCCGGCGGCAACCCGGTGATCCCGCTCGTGACATGGCTCGGGGCGGCGGCCGACGCGCTGCACCACGGCGCGTCCGACCACGTGCACCTCGGTGCCACCAGCCAGGACATCCTCGACACGGCGGCCATGCTCGTCGCCCGCGCGGTGTGCGACGAGGTGCTCGCGCGGCTGAAGGAAGCGGGCGCGTCGCTCGCGTCGCTGGTCGAGACCCACCGCGCCACCCCGATGGTCGCCCGCACGCTCGGCCAGCACGCCGCCCCCACGACCTTCGGCTTCGTCGCCGCCGGCTGGCTCGACGGCGTGACGACGGCGATCGACGGGCTCCACCGGGTGCGGGGCGGGCTGCCGGTGCAGCTCGGTGGCGCGGTCGGTTCGCTCGCTGCGCTCTCCCGCGCCGCGACGGCGCGCGGCTCGAGCGCCGACGAGGTCGCCGCAGCCGTGGCCCGACGGCTGGGGCTGCGGCTCGCGCCGATCTCCTGGCACACGAACCGGGCGCCGGTACTCGACGTCGCCGCCGCACTCGCCGCCGCCGTGGCCGCGGTCGGCGTGGTGGCCGTCGACGTCGCGGTGCTCGCCCGCACTGAGATCGGCGAGCTCGTCGAGGGCGGCGGCGGGGGATCGTCGGCCATGCCGCACAAGCGCAATCCGATTACCGCGGTGCTGGTGACCGCCGCGGCCCGCCGCACCCCGCACGAGCTCGCCGCGCTGCACGCCTCGGCCCTCTCGGAAGACCAGCGCCCCACCGGCGCGTGGCACGCCGAGTGGCTGCCCCTGCGCGAACTGGAGCGCAGCGCGGTCTCGGCGGCCCACGGCGCCGCCACCCTGATAGCCGGTCTCGAGGTCAATGTCGCGCGCATGGCCGCCAACCTCGCACTCACCGGCGGACTGATCTTCAGCGAGCGGGTGTCGGCGGTGCTCGCCGAGACCGTCGGTGGTGCCGCCGCCTTCGCGCTGGTCGGGGAGGCGTCGCGAGAAGCCGTCGTCAGCGGGCGCCCGCTGAGCGAGGTGGTCGCCGAAGCCATTGCGGCGGGCCCGTACGACCGGGGCGCGCGCGACGCCGTGGCGGCCGCGTTCGCCGGCGACTCCGACTCCGACTCCGACACCGCCGCCGCGGACGCCGCCATCGACCGCGTGCTCGCGGCCTATCGGGCCGTGACCGTCGGTGCTCCGACCGGGGAGGCATCGTGACCAGGCCGCTCCTGCGCGGAACCGTCACTCCGGTGCGTTCGCTCGAGCGCGGCGCCGAGCTCGTCGTGCTCGGGCCGTCGCTCGGAACCACGACGGCCCTGTGGGATTCCGTCGCGGCCGACCTGGCCGCCGACTACCGGGTGCTGCGGTTCGACCTGCCCGGTCACGGCTCGAGTCCGGCCGCGTCGCAGCCGTTCACCGTGGCCGACCTCGCCGATGCCGTCATCGACCTCGTCGATTCGGTCGGGGGCGGTCCGTTCGCTTACGCCGGCATCTCGGCCGGCGGTGCGGTCGGGCTAGAACTGGCGTTGCACCACCCGCACCGGATCATGAGCCTCGCCGTGATCTGCTCGGCCGCCCGCATCGGCAGCGCGGAGGGCTGGCGCGAGCGTGCCGAACGCGCCAGGCGCAGCGGGACCGCCTCGCTCGTGGCCCTCAGCGCGGAGCGGTGGTACGCGCCCGGCTTCCTCGACGCGCATCCCGCGGCGGGAGCACCGGCGCTCTCCGCCCTCGTCGACGTCGACGACGAGTCGTACGCGCTGTGTTGCGAGGCGCTGGCCGACTTCGATGCGCGGGATGCGGCACGCGACATCCGCGTCCCCACCCTCTGCGCGGCCGGCGAATTCGACCTCGCGACGCCGCCGACCCAGCTCGAGGCGCTCGCCGCGTCGATCCCCGGAGCGACCTACCGGCTCATCGAGGGCGCCGCACATTTGCCGGCAACCGAGCGCCCCGACGTCGTGGCGTCGCTGCTGCGTTCCCGGCTCGGCGGCATGCGGGTGCGCCGCGAGGTGCTCAGCGACGCCCACGTCGACCGGGCGACCGCAGGCATCACGGCAGAGACCGCGGACTTCCAGGGCTTCATCACGCGCTACGCGTGGGGCGAGATCTGGTCGCGCCCGGCCCTGGCCCGCCGCGACCGCAGCCTGCTCACCCTCGCCGCCCTCATCGCCGGCAACCACCAGCACGAACTGGCGATGCACGTGCGGGCGGCGCTCACCAACGGGCTCCGCCGCGACGAGATCGCCGAGGCGATCATGCACACCGCGATCTACGCGGGCGTGCCGGCCGCGAACTCGGCCTTCGAGACGGCGAAGCGCGTCTTCGCAGAACTGGACGGATGATGGACAAGAGCGTCGCGAACCCCGCGGATGCCGTGGCCGATATCGCCGACGGATCCTCCATCGCGGTCGGCGGCTTCGGTCTCGTCGGGGTGCCTATCGTGCTGATCAGGGCGCTTCTCGCGCAGGGCACGAGCGACCTGCGCGTGGTGTCGAACAACTGCGGCGTCGACGGCTGGGGCCTCGGCGAGCTGCTGCGCGAAGACCGCATCAGCCGGGTGACCGCGAGCTACATCGGGCAGAACAAGGACTTCGCCCGCCGCTACCTCGACGGCTCGCTCGAGGTCGAACTGACGCCGCAGGGGACCCTCGCCGAGCGGATGCGCGCCGGGGGTGCGGGCATCCCCGCGTTCTTCACCGCGAGCGGCGTGGGCACCCTGGTCTCGGAGGGCGGGCTGCCCTGGCGGTACGCGCCCGACGGCTCGGTGCTCGTCGAATCGCCGCCGAAGGAGACGCGGGAGTTCGCGTCGCTCGGGGCGCCCAAGGAGTACGTGCTCGAGGAGGCCATCGTCACCGACTTCGCGCTCGTGCGGGCGGCACGCGGCGACACCCACGGCAACCTCGTCTTCGAGAAGTCGGCGCGCAACTTCAACCCGGTGGCGGGCATGGCGGGACGCGTGACGATCGCCGAGGTCGACGAGCTCGTGCGACCCGGCGAGATCGACCCCGACGACGTGCACCTCGCCGGCATCTACGTCGACCGCATCGTACGGTTGTCGCCCGACGACGCGGCCGACCTGCCGATCGAACTCGTGACCACGCGCCACCGACCGGAGGACCGATGACTCTCACCCGCGACCAACTCGCGGCGCGCGCCGCCGCGGAACTCACCGACGGCAGCTACGTCAACCTCGGCATAGGCCTGCCCACGCTCATCCCGAACCACATACCGTCGGACCTCACCGTGGTGCTGCACTCCGAGAACGGCATCCTCGGCGTCGGCCCGTACCCGTGGGAGGGCGAGGAAGACCCGAAACTCATCAACGCCGGCAAAGAGACGGTGACGGTGCTGCCCGGTGCGGCCTACTTCGATTCGGCGCAGAGCTTCGGGATGATCCGGGGTGGCGTGATCGACGTCGCGGTGCTCGGCGCCATGCAGGTCTCGGCCATCGGCGACATCGCCAACTGGGCCGTGCCGGGCAAGCTGGTGAAGGGCATGGGCGGCGCGATGGACCTCGTGCACGGGGCGAAGAAGATCATCGTCCTGATGGAGCACGTCACGAAGACCGGCGAACACAAGATCGTGGAGCGCTGCACGCTGCCGCTCACCGGCAAGCGCGTGGTCGACCGCATCATCACCGACCTCGCCGTGATCGACGTCGCCGATCACGGGCTGGTCCTGGTCGAGCTCGCCGACGGGGTGACGGAGGCCGAGGTCCGCGCGGCGACCGGGGCGGAGTTGCGATGAGGGAGGTCGTGATCTGCGAACCGCTGCGCACCCCGATCGGACGCTTCGGCGGGGTGTTCCGCGAGGTGACGGCCGCCGAGCTCGCCGCCACCGTCATCGCCGAGCTGATGCGCCGCACGGGAATCGACGGTGCCGACGTCGACGACGTGATCTTCGGTCAGGCCTACCCGACGGCGGAGGCACCGCCCGTCGCACGCGTCGCGGCCCTCGACGCCGGACTGCCGGTGACCGTGGGCGGCCTGCAACTCGACCGCCGCTGTGGCTCGGGGCTGCAGGCCGTGCTCGACGGCGCGATGCAGGTGCAGACCGGGATAAGCGACGTGGTGATCGCGGGCGGGGTCGACTCGATGAGCCAGGCGCCGTTCTACACGACCACCTCGCGATTCGGCGTGACCGGGACCGGCGGCCTCCGCCTGCACGACGCGCTCGGACGCGGCCGGGAGACGGCGGGCGGCAAGAACTACCCCGTGCCGGGCGGGATGCTCGAAACGGCGGAGAACCTGCGGCGCGACTTCGGGATTCCCCGCGAGGAGCAGGACGAGCTCGCGCTGCGCTCGCAGACGCGGGCGCTCGCCGCGGTCGCCGCCGGCCACTTCGCCGACGAGATCGTGTCCGTCACCGTGCGCGGTCGCAGGGGGGACACCGTCGTGGACCGCGACGAGACGCCCCGCGAGTCGAGCGCGGAGGCTCTCGCCGCACTCACACCGATCCTCGGCCGTGGCGACCCGCAGGCCACCGTCACCGCAGGCAACGCGAGCGGGCAGAACGACGCGGCCGCGGCGATGATCGTCACGACCCCCGAGCGGGCCGGGCAGCTCGGGCTCGAGCCGCTCGTGCGCCTGGCCGGCTGGGCGCGCGCGGGTGTGGAACCGTCGCGCATGGGCCTCGGCCCGGTGCCCGCGACGGCGAAAGCGCTCGAACGGGCCGGTGTCGCGTTCGCCGACATCGACCTGATCGAGCTCAACGAGGCGTTCGCCGCGCAGGTGCTCGCCGTCACGCAGGAGTGGCACATCGGGCCGGGTGACTGGGACAGGATCAACGTGCTGGGCTCGGGGATCTCGCTCGGCCATCCGGTGGGGGCGACGGGCGCGCGCATCCTCGCCACCTCGAGCCGTCACCTGCAGCGCACGGGCGGCCGCTACCTGCTCGAGACACTGTGCATCGGGGGCGGCCAAGGCCTCGCCGCCGTGTTCGAGCGGGCCTGAGCGCCCGCGACGCACACTCTGTACCGCGACGCTAGGCCGCAACGGTCAGAGCCGCTGCGGCTAGCGTTGGCGGTACGGGCTGGAACCTTTCCCGCCGAGAAGGGCACGAAACATGTTCGAAGCAGAAAACCTGCGTGACTGGATCGGTCTTCCGGTCGTCGATGCCGAGGGGTCGAAGGTCGGCTCGTTCGAGAGCATCTACTTCGAGACCTCGACCGAACAGCCGGCCTTCGCGGCCGTGCACGTGGGCATTCTGGGCGGCCAGAAGCTGGTCTTCGTGCCGCTCAACGGCGCCGTCGTCGCGCCGAAATACCTCAAGGTGCTGTTCGACAAGAAGCTGATCAAAGACGCCCCGTCGATCACGACCGACGGCGAGCTCGAGGCGGCACGCGAGCCCGAGCTCTACGCCCACTTCGGGCTTCCGTACAGCACGGGCGTGCACGGCGAACGCCGACTGGGCCGCCGCTGAACGCACCCGGCTGAACGCACCTCTTTTAACGACGAAGGCGCGGAGCAAGGCCCAGGGCCCGGCTCCGCGCCTTCGTCGTTCGCTGCTAGACCCCGACCTTCTCAGGCTCGGGCTCCGGGTCGTGCGTCGTCGTCGGGTGCGAACGCTCGAGCGAGGCGCCCTCGACGTCGACGTTCGGCAGGATGCGGTCGAGCCACTTGGGCATCCACCACGCGGCGCCGCCGAGCAGGTGCATAACGGCCGGGATGATGAGCAGGCGCACGACGAACGCGTCGAGCAGCACGCCGAGTGCCAGCCCCAGACCGATCGACTGGATCATCACCGAGTTCGAGAAGATGAACCCGCCGAACACCGAGATCATGATCAGCGCCGCGGCGATCACGACCGCGCGGCCGGCGTGCAGTCCGCGCTGGACGGCGAGACGGGCCGGAGCACCGTGCGCGTACGCTTCCCGCATCCCGCTCACCAGGAACAGCTGGTAGTCCATGGCGAGCCCGAACAGGATGCCGACCACGAGGATGGGCAGGAAGCTCAGGATGGGGCCCGGATCGTGTACCCCGAACACCGGTGCGAGCCAGCCCCACTGGAACACGGCGGTGATGCCGCCGAACGCCGCGAACAGCGAGAGCACGAAGCCCAGCGTCGCGGTGACCGGAACCAGGATCGAGCGGAACACGAAGATCAGGATGATCAGCGAGAGACCCACGACCACGAGCAGATAGAGCGGCAGCGCGTCGGCGAGCTTCTCGCTCACGTCGATGTTGCCCGAGGCGTTTCCAGCGACTCCGAGGGAGGCGACACCGTCGATCTCGAGCCCGCGCAGGTCGCGCACGAGCTGTTCTGTCGACTCGCTCGTCGGTCCGCCCTCCGGCACGACCTGGAAGGCGAGCAGCAGGTCGTCGTCGGATGCACCGATGGGGGCGACCGCCACGACATCGTTTTCGGCCTTGAGCAGCTGGCCGATACGCACCTGTTCGCCGACGAGTTCGTCGTCGGTGATGGCCTGGTCGAGGTCGGCGACCACGATCAGCGGCCCGTTCACCCCGGCGCCGAACTTGTCGTCGATCAGCTTGTAGGCCTTGTAGGCGCTCGAGTCGACGGGCTCCGAGGAACCTGCCGGCAGTCCGAGACGCATTGAGAGCGCGGGGATGGCGATGATGAGCAGCACCGCGATACCGGCGACGACGGTCACGACGGCGCGCAGGGTGTTCATCGGCTTGTTCGGCACGCGGGTCTTGGCGTCCGCCTGGCCGATGACCTTGCGCGCCTTCCTGGTGAGGATCTTGGTGCCGACCAACCGCAATACGGCGGGCGTCAGCGTGATCGCGATGAGGATGGCCACGAACACGCAGATGGCACCGACCGTACCCATGAGCCCGAGGAACGGGATTCCGGTGAGGTTCAGGGCGAGTAGTGCGATGAGCACGGTGGACCCGGCGAAGACGACGGCGTTACCCGACGTTCCGTTGGCGAGACCGATCGACTCCTCCAGCGGCACGCCGTTGCGCAGCTGCGTGCGGTGCCTGTTGAGGATGAACAGCGAGTAGTCGATGCCGACCGCGAGGCCGAGCATCACACCCAGCACCGGCGTGACCGAGATCATCGTGACGGTTCCGCTGAGCGCGAGCGAGGCGAGCACGCCGACGCCGACGCCGATGAGGGCGTTGATCAGGGGGAGGCTGGCTCCGATGAGCGTGCCGAGCATCACGAACAGCACGACAGCCGCGAAGATGACACCGGCGATCTCGCCCGGGCCGAGGATCTCGGGGATGCTCGCCGCGATGTCGTTCGACACCTCGACGGCGACACCGTCGATGTCGGCGTCGCTCATGGTCTCGACGATGGCTTCCTTCGCCTCGGCCGGCACCAGGTTGAGCGACTTGTCGAACTGGATGCTGCCGACGGCGGTGGTCTCGTCGCTGGAGACCTGGCGGATCTCGGCCGCGAGGTCGAGGAGGTCGGAACCCTGCTCGAGCTCGGTGCTCTTCGACTCCAGTTCGGTGCGACCCTCGTCGAGGGTGGACTGCCGGGCGTCGATCTGCGCGGTGCCCGCGTCGATCTGCGCCTGCTGCGCGGCGAACCGCGCCGCGAGCTGACCGGTGGTGGCCGCGGCTCCCGCCTGGGCCTTTGCGGCGTCGAGCTGGGTCTGACCGGCGGCGGCCTGTGCCTTCGCGGCGTCGATCTGGGCCTGTCCGGCCTCGAGCTGAGCCGTGGCATCCGCGATCTGCGTGCGCCCGTCAATGATCTGCTGGGCCTGATCGTCGAGCTGGGCCTGCGTCTCGAACGGGTTCGTGGTGGCCTTGACGTCGTCGAGGTCGTTCGTCTCGGTGAGCAGGTCGCCGATGGCGGTCTTCTGCTCGTCGGTGAACGGGGAGTCGTCGGTCGTGGTGAACACCACGGTGCCGCGCCCGCCGCTCGCCTGTGGGAACTTCTCGGCGAGTTCGTCACTCACCTTCTGGGTAGCGGTGCCGGGAATGCTGACCGCGGAGGTGAGGGTGCCGCCGAAGAGGGCGAATGCGCCGCCGGCGAGGCCGAGGATGACCACCCACGCGACGATGACCAGCCAGGCCCGGCGGGCGGAGAACCGACCGAGTCGGTAGAGAAGGGATGCCATGTTCCTCTGATTTCTTTCTTAGCGGTGTGGGTGACACAGGGGGTCGTACGTCTCACATCGCGTCATCGGGAAGGAGGGGTGGGTCGGTATCGGGTCAGGCTGGGGGTGCGTACCCGGCTCGCACGGAGGCGAGCAGGCGGCCGAGCAGTTCGTCCCAGATCGCGCGGGAGTCGGCGTCGAGGCTGGCGCCCGTGCGGGTGATCCAGTGGCGGGCAGCGACGGCGACGCCGTTCATCAGCGAGCTGACGAGCACCTCCACCTCGAACTGGTCGAGTTCGTCGCTGCGGCCGGCGATCTCGAGCGAGAGCTGCTCGGTGGCGCTGGCGAAGACGTTCTGCATGGCCGACTCGGAGCGGCCGTCTTCGCCGTCTTCGGCCAGTACGCCCCACAGGTAGCCGATGACGGAGGGCAGGTCCATGCCCTGCACCGCGGCCGCGATCTCCGAGAACAGCGAGTAGCGGCTTCCGTCGCCGGGCGGCGCGGCGCGGGTGGCGGCGCGGAACTCGTCGACGGCGTCGGTGAGCACGCGGGTGCAGGTGATCTGCACGATGTCGTCGAGCGACGAGAAGTGGTTGAACACGGTGCGGCGGGCCACGTCGGCGCGCTCGGCCAGTTCGTCGACGCTGAAGCGCGGTTTACCGCGCTCACGGATGAGTGCCGCCGCGGCATCCAGAATCGCCTGACGGTGACGCGCCTTGAGGGCGGCCCGTCGGTCGATCGTGATGCTCGCGGTGGTCATGTAAATACACTAAGTGCACCGACGCACTCTGTGCAGCGTTTTCCGCTGGTCTGCGCTGGGACTTCGCTGTGCATCGCGAAACCGCCGCAGTGCGGCCGGTCCGGCTAGGCCCGGAAGCGGGCCCGCACAAAGCAGTAGACGCCGTAGGCGATGAGCCCGATGCCGATCGCCACGAGCAGGGCGCCGCCGGCGGGAAGCGCGGCGAGCGACTTCAACGCACCGTCGAGACCGGAGGCCTCGCTCGCGTCCGCCGTGGCGGCGGCGACGACGAAGAGCACCCCGACCACGAAAATGGCGACGCCCTTCGACACGTAGCCGGCCACGCCGAGCACGGTGGCCGAGCGCTTCCAGCGCGCATTCGGCAGAGCCAGATCGTCGAGGAATTTGCGGCGGATGCCCTTCACCACGAAGTAGCCGCCGATGGCCATGGTCGCCACCCCGACAACGACGAGCAGCACGACCCCGCCCGGCGTCGCGAGGAGCGAGGCGCTGAGGCCCTGGGTCTGGTTGCCGCTGTCGCTCGAACCCCCCATCGCGTAGGTGAGAGCCGACGCTCCGACGGCGAGGTAGGCGATGCCCTTGCCGGCCTCCTTCGCGCGATCCGCCCAGTCGGACTTCTCGCGGCCGCGCACGAGGGCGGCGTCGACGAACTGGAAGAGGCCGAGCGCGGCGAGGGCCACGACCACCACCCACAGGATGACCTCGCCGAAGGGGTAGCTCGCCACCTGCGCGAGCGCGCCGCCCTGATCGGCTTCGCCCTGGCCGCCGAACGCGACCGTGAGCGCGATGGCGCCGATGAGCATGTGGATGAGGCCGTTGACGGCGTACCCGCCCCGCGCCAACGTCTGGAAAACGCGGCTGCTCCGCAGCGTCGAGGCTCCGCTTCGCACCGAGTCGACGGCGTCTTCGGTCTTTTCGCTCATGACTGCCTTACTGCACCGTCGCCGTGAGGCGCGCCACGTTGTCGAGCACCTGGGACTTCACGGTGCGGGTCTTCCATTCTTCTATGGTGAGCTCGCGCGAGTGGGCGCGGTAGTCGTCCTCCACGGCGCGGAGCTTCTCGACGAAATCCCGTCCGCGCACCATGAGCGACACCTCAAAGTTCAGGCTGAACGAGCGCATGTCCATGTTGCTCGAGCCGACGACCGCGACATCGTCGTCGACGGTGAAGTGCTTGGCGTGCAGCACCACCGGCTTCTCGTACAGGAAGATGCGCACGCCGGCGTCGAGCAGGGTGTCGTAATAGGACCGCTGCGCGTGATAGACCACGGCCTGGTCGGCCACCTCGCACCCGAAGAGCTGCACCTCGACCCCGCGCTCGGCGGCGGTCGTGATCGCGTAGAGCATCGAATCGTCGGGCACGAAGTAGGGGCTCACGATCACGAGCCGCTTCTGGGCGCTGTAGACGAGCGAGTTGAACAGGCGCAGGTTGTTCTCTTTGTCGAATCCGGGGCCGCTCGGTACCACCTGACAGTCGATGGCGTTGTCGGTCGGCACCTCGTGGATGGGGTCGGTCTCGCGGGTCAGCAGCTCGCCCGTCTCGGCGTACCAGTCGGTGACGAAGATGGCGTTGACGCCGGCGACGACGGGTCCCTGCAGCCGGACCATCAGGTCCTTCCACTGCAGGCCGCGCTTGATGTTGCCCTTCTTGTTGTAGCTGGGGTCGACCATGTTCTGCGAGCCCATGAACCCGACGATGCCGTCGACGACGAGAACCTTGCGGTGGTTGCGCAGGTCGGGCCGGCGCCACGAGCTGCGGAACGGCTTGAACGGCAGCATCTCGCGGAACGGGATATCGGCGTCGCGCAGAAAGGCCTTGGTCTCGGCGAAATAGGGGTGACGCAGGGTCGCGATGTGGTCGTAGAGCACCCGCACGATGACGCCGCGGGCGCGCGCGTCGGCGAGGGCGGCGAAGAACCCCGCCGTCGTGTCGTCGCGGGTGAGGATGTAGAACTCGACGTGGACGTAGCGCTCGGCCTTCTCGACCGCCCGGGTCATCGCGGCGATCGACGGCGCGTAGTCCGGCAGCAGCTCGGCCGTGTTGCCCCCGACCAGCGGCATGGAACCCAGCGTCGTATTCAGCTCGACGATCGATTCGAGCCACTTGGGCCACGTCGCGTCCTGGCGGACGAGGTCGAGCCCCGAGGTTGTTTCGACGATGAAGCTGTTGATCTCGCTCTGCTTGTCGCGGCGGTCCTGCGGCAGCTTGCTGCTTCCGAACAGCAGGAACAGGAGCGCGCCCGGGATGGGCAGGGCGAAGACGGTGACGAGCCACGCCATCGCCGAGGTGGGCCGGCGGTCACGAGGGATACGCACGACCGCGGCGATCCTGATGATGATGTTGATGACCGCCAGCACGGTCGGTGCCGCCTTGAGCAGTTTGCGCCAGTCCACTGTCGTCCGTTCTGGCGCGTCGCGTCGACAGGCCCCCGCTCAAATCCTACGGCCGACGGGCGGCTCGGCTGCCGCCCGTCGTTCCGTGGTAGGCATCCCTGCGACAAGAAAGCAAGCCGACGCCCAAATGCGCGGCATACCGCGGCGTTCCGTTACGTTCGACCTACCGGTCGCCGAAGCCGTCGATACTTCCGAGCCGCCACTCAATAGGCTCAATACACGGAGTCCACCCCGCCGAGGAGAACAACCATGTCCGCAGCTACCGAACGTCCGAACGACGATCAGACCGAGGCCTCGCGCCCGACCGTCGGCCAGGCCGCCGTGGTCTTCAACCCGATCAAGGTCGACATCGACGCCATCAAGGAGTCGGTCGCGCGGTACGAAGCGGAGGCCGGCTGGCCCGAGACGCTATTTTTCGAGACGTCCGCGGATGACCCGGGGCAGGGGCCGACCGCAGAGGCTATCGCCGCGGGCGCCACCCTCGTGATCGCGGCGGGCGGCGACGGCACCGTGCGCGCCGTGGCGGAGGGCCTGCGCGGAGCCGACGTCAGCCTCGCATTGTTGCCCTCGGGCACGGGCAACCTGCTCGCCCGCAACCTGAAGCTGACGCTCAACGACCTCGACCACTCGATCGAGTCGGCGTTCACCGGACGAGACCGCGCCATCGACATCGCACGCATCAAGATCGAGCGCGAAGACCGCAGCGTCGACCAGCACAGCTACCTCGTGATGGCCGGTCTGGGCATCGACGCCAAAATGATCGCGAACACCGACGACGACCTGAAGGCGAAGGCCGGCTGGTTGGCCTACGTCAAGGCGATCGCCGTCGTCGCGAAAGACAAAGACACCCTGAACTTCCGCTACAAGCTCGATCAGGGTCGCGAGCGTCACGTGCGCGCTCACTCGATCATGGTGGGCAACTGCGGATCGCTGCCCGCGAACATCCTGCTTATGCCCGATGCCGCCGTCGACGACGGTGTGTTCGACGTTCTCATCCTCGACCCGAAGAGCGTCTTCGGCTGGCTGCAGATCCTCGGCAAGGTCTTCTGGGAGAACGGCGTGCTCAGCCGCACCAAGGCCGGACGCAAGCTGTCGACGGGCGACGTCGACGCGCTGAAGTACACCACCGGCACGACCCTGGCGTTGCGGCTGGCCAAGCCCGAGGAGATCGAACTCGACGGCGACGGCTTCGGCAAGGCCATGGCGTTCAAGACCTGGCTCGAGCCCGGCGGCCTCACCGTACGGGTGCCCGCCGACTCCTGATCCACGGGGTCCGCAAAGTCAAGCTCCCCTCAGATATTGCCGATTCGGCTTTACTGGACCGGTGAAAACACTCTGGTTCGTATCGCTGGTCGTCATCACGGCCGGGCTCACCGTCGGTGGGGCGCTCATCATCACGATGCAGTCGACGGGGGAGCCCGGCGCTGCGTATTGGCTTGCCATCGCGGCGCTCACGATCTTCGTGTGCGGGCCCGTGTGTCTGGCGGCGGTGGCGTTCTACTGGGATGTGCGGTCGGGCGACGCGCGCCGCTATTTCCGCCACTATCTACGGGTGGTGCTGGTCCTCGAGGGGCTCGCATCGGTCGCCATCGTGGCCTACGCGATGCTGGAGGGCGTCGCCGTGTGGTTGCCGCTCCTCTTCATCGGTGTGGGAGGGGCGGTCACCGGCCTGGTCGTACTCGCGAGCCCGAGAATCGCAGCCAAGTACCGCAAACCGGAGGTGCCGGTGGTCTGGGCGCCCGTCACACGCGCGGAGACCGTGCGCGGGGTGCGCCTCATCGCGTTCTGGTTCTTCGGCACGCTCGTGGTGCTCTCGGTGGGGCTCGCCTTCGCGCTGCCCGACGAGCCGGTGCAACAGATATTCGTCGCGCTTCAGCTGGCGTTCACCGCGGGAGCGGTGGCGGGCGCATTCGTATCGGCTTCGCTAGCGCGCCGACTCGGCGCGATCACCGGCCGTGACGTGAAGCTCGCGTCGACGATCATGAGAGTGGTGGTCCGCGGCAAAGCTGTCGACCTCGACGACGAAGAAACGGTGGCCGCGGCAAAGTACGCCGAGGTCTGGAAAACCGTTCAGGGCTTCCAACTCGCCTTCCTCGGTTTGCTGTTCTCGAGCACCGCAGTCTTGCAGCTGGGATCTCTGATCGACGGATCGGTGTCCGGGATGTCCATCGCCATCCTTGTCGTGCTCGCGGCGGCCGCCGTCATCCTCGGTCCGATCATGGTCGCCCAGATCCGTCGCGCCCGCCGCTACGCCCGCGAGCACGCACACCGGCTGCCGGTGGCCGCGGAGGCGGGCTACGATCGGGAGCAATCGCCGCGCCGGTAAGGCCCGTCTCGAAGGATCATCCAGTGACAGAACTGCAGTGCGATGTCGTCATCATCGGGGCCGGGGCGACCGGCCTGACCATCGCGACCGACCTGCAGAAGGCCGGGTTGTCGGCCATCGTCGTCGAAGCGCGCGACCGCGTCGGCGGGCGCCTGCGCACCGAGACGGTCGACGGGGCCGTTCTCGAACTCGGCGGTCAGTGGGTGTCGCCCGACCAGCAGGCGCTCATCGCGATGCTCGACGAACTCGGGCTCGAGACTTTCGCGCGTTTCCGAGACGGTGAGAGCGTCTATGTGGATGACACGGGCTCGGCCACCCGCTTCACCGGCGACCTCTTTCCGACCTCGGAGGAGACGCAGAACGAGATCGAGCGGCTGATCGCCCTGCTCTCCGCCCTGACGGCCGAGGTGGACCCGTCCGAGCCGTGGAATCACCCCCGCGCCACCGAGCTCGACGCCGAATCGTTCGAGGCGTGGCTCGAGCGCAACTCGGCGGATGCCGAGGCGCGCGCCAACGTCGCGCTGTTCGTCGCGGAGGCGATGCTCACGAAGCCCGCCCACTCGTTCTCGGTGTTGCAGGCGCTGTTGATGGCCTCGAGCGCCGGCGGATTCGGACACCTCGTCGACGCCGACTTCATTCTCGACCGTCGTGTGGTCGGCGGGCTGCAACGGGTCCCGGTGCTGCTGGCCGAGCGGCTCGGCGACGGGCTGCACCTCTCGCAGCCGGCCCGCAGCGTCGAGTACGCCGACGACGGCGTGGTCGTCACGACCGACGACCTCGTGGTGCGCGCACGCCGCGCGGTGGTGGCCGTGCCGCCGAACCTCTACGGGCGCATCGGGTTCAGCCCGGCGCTCCCGCCGGTGCGCCAGCAGATGCACCAGCACCTCTCGCTCGGCCTGGTCATCAAGGTGCACGCCGTGTATCCGACCCCGTTCTGGCGTGACGCCGGACTGTCGGGTACCGCGTTCAGCCCGTTCCAGGTGGCTCACGAGGCCTACGACAATTCCGGCCACGGCGAGGGGACTGGCACGCTCGTGGCGTTCGTCGCGGGGGAGACCGCCGACCGGATGCTCGCCCTCACCGCGGCGGAACGGGAACGCACCATCCTCGAATCGCTCGCCGCCTATTTCGGCGACGAGGCGCTCTCGCCGACGGTGTACTTCGAGAGCGACTGGGTATCGGAGGAATGGACCGGCGGCGCCTATGCCGCGAGCTTCGACCTCGGCGGCCTCGTCCGGTGGGGAGCCCACCTTCGCAGTCCCGTCGGGCCGATCAGGTTCGCCAGCAGCGACATCGCCGGCGAGGGGTACCAGCATGTGGACGGCGCCATCCGTATCGGCCACGAGGTGGCGGCCGAACTTGCGCGGGACCTACGGGGCGCCGGCCTGTAAGCACGATGCCGCCATCAGGGCCGCAAACCGCTCTACGGACAAAGTGCGGTTTCCTCTAATGTCGGACTATGGGCATCTGGGTGTGGTCGGCCGAAATCGGAATCCTTTTCGGCACGGTGCTCTTCGCGTCGGCGTTTTTCCCCATCATCGCCGTCCAATATCGGAGGTACGGGCGCTTCACGGGTCTCCGACTCCTCGGTGCCGGTGCAGTGAGCGTCTACCTGACGACTCTGATCGCCTACACCCTTCTTCCTTTGCCGTCGTCGACGGAGAAGGTCTGCGCGCCCAGCGTCGAACTGGTCCCGTTCCATTCCCTATCCGACATCGCCAGGGAGACCGCGGGAGACGGGGTGCTGGGCACCCTCACCAGCCCGGCCACGCTGCAGGTGGTTTTCAACGTGCTCCTGTTCGTGCCGCTGGGGGTCATCGTGCGGGGCTTCCTGTCGCGCGGACTCCTCACGACCGTGGGCGCCGGGTTGGTGGCCTCCGCGCTCATCGAGCTCACCCAGTACACCGGAATCTGGGGCATCTACTCGTGCTCCTACCGCCTCGCCGACGTCGACGATCTCATCGCCAATACGCTGGGCGCCCTCCTCGGTGGCCTCGTCGGCCCGGTCGCCCTCGCTTGGATGCCGAAGGAACGCGCCTTGCGCGCGGCGCGCGGCACTCCCCGTCCGGTAACCGTCTGGCGCCGCTGGCTGGGCATGGCGATCGACCTGGCGCTGTTCACGGCCATCGGCGCAGCCTTCGCCGTCGTCTATCGGCTGGTGCTCCTCGCGGTCAACGGCCGCGTCCCAGAGGCACCCGATGGCTTCGAAGCGGCGCTGGGTTCACTTCTACCCGCGCTCCTCGTCTTCGTCCTGCCCGCGATCCGGCGCACCGGTGCGTCGTTGGGACAGACGGCGGTGTGGCTCCGCCCGCTCTGGCCCCAGAAGGCCTCGCTCGCACGGCGGCTCTTCCGTGCCGCGAGTGTGGGGGGACTCTACGGGCTGCTCGTATTCGTCTCGCGGCTTTCGCTCCCGTTCGCCCCCACGGTCGGTTTTCTTGCCGGCGTGCTTCTGCTCGCCGCCTTCGTCGCGGTGCCCCTCACCCGCAGCCGGGCGGGATTGTCGGGTCTCTTCGCCGGGGCGTCGATCGCGGACGAACGGGCGAGAACGGTCCCCGTCGCCGAGGCCCGGTAGGCGCGGTGGTGTAGCGCCCTACGAAACGTCGAGGTCGGGCAGCGACCAGATGCGGTCCATGTCGTGGCTCGATGCGACGGCCTGCGGGCGGGACAGCGCGCGTGTCTGCTGGTCGAGCGAATCGACGGCCGCCTCGTCGATGAGTTCGGGAACGTCGGTCTTGAATGCGACGGCGACGACCTCGCTGGCCGGACCGATCACCAGGTCGACCGAACCGACCTCGTCGTCGGTGTCGAGGGCCGGCACATGAACGGAGGCCGAGTCGCTGCTGGCTCCCAAAGCCGCGACGAGTGAAAGCAGGGAGTCAGCGATGGCGGTGCCGGTAATGAACGAAGTTCCTGCGTACGTGACCTGTTTCATCGTTCCATCCTTTGCGGGGTGAACAATTGCGGCAACGCCTTGCCACGGTCGGGCATGTGGGTTACTGGTCTTCTAGCTCCAGCGCCGGTAGTCCGGTTCGAGGGTGGGCAGGTCCACCTCGCGCACAGCGGCCATACTCTCGCGGCGCGAGCCCTCATATGACGGATCGTCCGCGGCCCTGGCGATCAGGTCGAGGCGTTTGCCGATCACCGAGCTGAGCTCAGACCAGGCATCGACTCGGGCGGCCTCGGCCAATTCCGCGGCGACCGCGGCATCGGCGGCGAGGTCGGCGAAGGCGCGAGCGAGCTCGGAGTAGATGAGGGCGCGCTCCTCGAGCACCCGCACGTCCGCCGGCCGGTAGTCGTGCTGGTGACGCAGCGCGCCCACCGCGGTTCTGGCCGTGCGCGCGCTGCGAGCGGTGCGGGCGGCGTACCCGTTCTGCTCGACCGACATCTGCCGCAGCTGGTCGGCGACGAAGCCGTCGAGGTCGAGGTCGTGCAGCGACCGGCCCTCGCGGAGGGCGCCGACGATGAGGTGGTTCTTCGTCGCGAGCGTCACCGTGGAACGCCCGATGAGCAGGCCCTCTTCTACGGCTCTCGCAACGTCGGTATCCACTTCTCGCAGGCTAGACCCTCGGCGGCTTCCGCGTCGAGAGCGGCGCCGGTCGATTGTATGGGGGCGTCGCCGAGAGTCCTGTATCGTAGGCACCTGCGAAGGGGAGTATCCCATTTCGCCGAGATCGTCAACACGAGCCCCACCGCCGCGGCTCCGGTCTCGGTGGCACTATCGTTCTGTCGATACTGCGGGAGAGACTTTCGGGTTTCCCCCTGCCCACACTCTTTTTTGAAACGGACTCCTGCATGGACGTCGAACTGCCTCTCGCCTTCGAGATCACCTCGTACGCGGTACTCATCGCGATCGTTATCGCCGACCTCGTGCTCGCCTACCGGCGCCCGCACATCCCGAGCACCAAGGAGTCGGCCCTCTGGGTGACCTTCTACGTGGTGCTCGCGCTCATCTTCGCGGTGATCATGTTCTTCGTCGGCGGCGCGGAGCACGCGGGGCAGTTCGTGGCTGGCTGGCTCACCGAATACAGCCTGTCCATCGACAACCTGTTCGTGTTCGTCATCATCATGGCGCGGTTCTCGGTGCCGAGGAAGTACCAGCAAGAGGTGCTGATGATCGGCATCATCCTCGCCCTCATCTTCCGCGGAATCTTCATCATGCTCGGCGCCGTCGTCATCGAGCAGTTCAGCGCCGTGTTCTACCTGTTCGGCCTCTTCCTCGTCTACACCGCCTTCAACCAGGCCTTCACGAACCACGACGAAGAAGAAGACGCCGAGAACAAGATCATCGGCTTCCTGCGCAAGCGCATCGACATCACCGACGACTTCGACGGCGCCAAGATCCGCACCGTGATCGACGGCAAGAAGGTCTTCACGCCGATCCTCATCGTGATCATCGCCCTCGGCACCACCGACATCGTGTTCGCGCTCGACTCGATTCCCGCGATCTTCGGAATCACGCAGAGCCCGTTCATCGTCTTCGCGGCCAACATCTTCGCCCTCATGGGTCTGCGCCAGCTGTACTTCCTGCTGGGCGACCTGGTCGACCGTCTCGTCTACCTCAAGTACGGCATCGCGTTCATTCTCGCCTTCATCGGTGTGAAGCTGTTCTTCCACGCCCTGCACGAGAACGAACTGCCGTTCATCAACGGCGGCGAGCACGTCGAGTGGGCACCCGAGATCGACACCTTCACGTCCCTCATCGTCATCGTGGCATCGATGGCCGTCGCCACGATCGCGAGCCTGCTGAAGATCCGTTCGGACGAGCGCAAGAACCCCGCGGTCGCGGACAAGGTCGACGCCCCCGTCGAGTCCGACGATCGCCCCGATGCCCACTAGCCGAACGCTCTCCGTCGCCGAGGAGCTCTACCTCGTCCTGCACTACGACCCCGTCACGGGGGAGCTGCTGCGCAACGGCAAGGTGAACGGTTCCGAGGCGCAGGTGCTCTCCGCCGCGAAACTGGTCGACCTCATCGAGGGCGGTCGGGTCGCGGTGGAGCGCACGCGCACCATGCGCGAGGCGATCGTCGCGACGGAACAGGTGTCGGATGACGCGGCTCTCGACGAGGCTCGGGCACTGCTCTGGCGGCAGTCGAAAGACCGCAGCATCACGTGGGGCCTGTCGAACCTCGGTTCGTCGACGCTCCTCGTTGCGGGCCTCGTCGCGCTCGGCCTCGTCGTCGAGGAACGCAAACCTCTCGCCCCCCTCACCCCGCTCGGAGCCGAGGTGTTGCGGGAACGTCGCGAGCAACTCGACGCCGCCTGGCTCGGCGAGCCCGCCGACGAGCGGGCGCAGCTCGTGGCCGTCGTGCTCTTCGCCGGGAAGGTCTGGCGCAACGTCTACCTCGTACGCGACCGCTCGGAGAAGGACTCCACCGTGGCGCGCCTGACCGTGCTCACCGAGCGGGCCGCCCGTGTCGGGGAACGAGGCAAGGTCATCGGCCGCCTCCTCGCCGACGCCGTCACGCCGTAGCCCCGGCATGGGCAGCAACCCGAAGCACGAGGCCGGATAGCGGGCCGAAAGCCTGACCGTCGCCTTACCGGCGCCGCCGCGACTCTGGTGATACTGTCGGGGGATGCATTTCGAGCGGCTTCTCCTTCTTCGTCGCCGCGACGAGGCCTAGTCCAACGGCCTTCCTCGTCGCGGAGTTTCATCGTCGGCTGATCACTCGAAAAGAAGAAGGACCGCTGAAATGACTGCATCGAATGCTTCCGAGGCCGCTCGGCCTCGAACCCTGGCCGAAAAGGTCTGGCAGGACCATCTGGTCGTGAAGGGCGAAGACGGTTCGCCCGACCTCATCTACATCGACCTGCACCTGCTGCACGAGGTCACGAGCCCCCAGGCCTTCGACGGCCTGCGTCTCGCCGGCCGCCCGGTGCGCCGTCTCGACCTGACGATCGCCACCGAAGACCACAACACGCCGACCCTCGCGATCGACAAGCCCATCGCCGACCTGACCAGCCGCACGCAGATCCAGACGCTGCGCAACAACGCGGCCGAGTTCGGCGTCCGCCTGCACTCGCTCGGCGACATCGAGCAGGGCATCGTGCACGTCGTCGGCCCCCAGCTCGGGCTGACCATGCCCGGCATCACCGTCGTCTGCGGCGACAGTCACACCTCGACGCACGGCGCGTTCGGCGCGATGGCGTTCGGCATCGGCACGAGCGAGGTGGAGCACGTGCTCGCCACGCAGACGCTGCCCCTCAAGGCGTTCAAGACCATGGCGATCACCGTCGAGGGCACCCTGCGCCCCGGCGTCACGGCGAAAGACATCATCCTCGCGGTCATCGCGCAGATCGGCACCGGCGGAGGACAGGGCTACGTGCTCGAGTTCCGCGGCAGCGCCATCCGTTCCCTCTCGATGGAGGGACGCATGACGATCTGCAACATGTCGATCGAGGCCGGCGCACGCGCCGGAATGGTCGCACCCGACCAGACCACCTACGACTACCTGAAGGGCCGCCCGCACGCGCCCGTCGGGCAGGACTGGGACGACGCGGTCGCCTACTGGGAGACCCTCGCCACCGACGACGACGCGGTGTTCGACGCCGAGGTCTTCCTCGACGCCGACACCCTCGAGCCGTTCGTCACCTGGGGGACCAACCCGGGCCAGGGCGTCTCTCTCAGCGAACCCGTTCCGAACCCCGCCGACATCGCCGACCCGAACGAGCGTTCGGCCGCCGAACGTGCCCTCGAGTACATGGACATCGCCGCCGGCACCCCGATGAAGGACATCCGCGTCGACGCCGTCTTTATGGGCTCGTGCACCAACAGCCGCATCGAAGACCTGCGTGCCTTCGCCTCGATCATCAAGGGCAAGAAGAAGGCCGACGGCGTGCGCGTTATGGTCGTGCCCGGTAGCGCCCGCGTGCGCATCGAGGCCGAGGCCGAGGGCATCGACCAGATCGTCAAAGAGTTCGGCGCCGAGTGGCGGTTCGCCGGCTGCTCGATGTGCCTCGGCATGAACCCCGACCAGCTGGCACCCGGTGAGCGCTGCGCGTCGACTTCGAACCGCAACTTCGAGGGACGTCAGGGCAAGGGCGGGCGCACGCACCTCGTGTCGCCGCTCGTGGCCGCCGCCACGGCGATCCGGGGCACGTTGTCGTCGCCGTGGGACATCGAGGCCACGGTCGCTGAGCCTGTCGAAACGACGAGCGCGGAGGTATCGGCGTAATGGACAAGATCACCACCGTCTCGGGCGTGGGCGTGCCGATCAAGCGCTCGAACATCGACACCGACCAGATCATCCCTGCGGTCTTCCTCAAGCGGGTCACCAAGACGGGTTTCGAGGACGCCCTGTTCTACGGCTGGCGCCAGGATCCCGAGTTCATCCTCAACACACCGCCCTACGATCAGGGCCGCGTGCTCGTCGCCGGTCCCGATTTCGGTACCGGCTCGAGCCGTGAGCACGCCGTCTGGGCGCTCCGCGACTTCGGCTTCCAGGCCGTCATCAGTTCGCGGTTCGGCGACATCTTCCGCGGCAACTCGGGCAAGCAGGGGCTGCTCGCGGCCCAGGTCACCGAGGCCGACGTCGAGAAGATCTGGGCGCTGCTCGAAGCGACCCCCGGTCTCGAAGTGGCGGTCGACCTCGTAGCACGAAATGTGCGCGTCGCCGACCTGACAGTGCCTTTCGAGATCGATGACTACACTAGGTGGCGCCTCCTCGAAGGACTCGACGACATCGGTCTGACCTTGCGCGACGAAGCGCAGATAACGGAGTTCGAAGCCCGGCGCGAACGCTGGCGTCCCCTCACACTCCCCGCCAAATAAGGCAGATCCCGCAACACAAGCAGTGAAGGTGTTCCTGAATGAATTCTCTTATACAAGATGCCCACAAGGCTGGTGAGAGGGTCGGACTGAAGTCCGACAAGATCGTGATCAACGGTGGAAAACCGCTGCGCGGCCGCATCGAAGTTCGTGGTGCGAAGAACCTCGCGACCAAAGCCATGGTCGCCGCCCTGCTCGCCGAGAGCCCGTCCGTCCTCAAAGACGTTCCCGACATCAGCGATGTCGGCGTCGTGACCGGAATGCTCGAGGCCTACGGCGTCTCCGTGACAAAGACCGCGGAGGGCGAACTCACCTTCGACCCGAGCAACGTCGAGCGCGCGCACTTCGCCAAGATCGACGCTCTCGCGGGCTCCAGCCGCATCCCGATCCTGTTCTGCGGGCCACTCCTGCACCGCCTCGGCGAGGCGCTCATCCCCGACCTCGGCGGCTGCCGCATCGGCGACCGCCCCATCGACTTCCACATGGACGCGCTGCGCGCCTTCGGTGCCGTCGTCGACAAGAGCTACGAGGGCATCCGCCTCACCGCCCCGAACGGCCTCACCGGCGCCGAGATCGAGCTGCCCTACCCGAGCGTCGGCGCGACCGAGCAGGTCCTGCTCACCGCCGTGCGCGCCAAGGGCGTCACCGAGCTCAAGAACGCGGCCATCGAGCCCGAGATCATGGACCTCATCGCGATCCTGCAGAAGATGGGCGCGATCATCAACGTCGAGCCCAACCGCGTGATCTTCATCGAGGGCGTGGAGAAGCTCGAGGGCTACAACCACCGCGCACTGTTCGACCGCAACGAGGCAGCCAGCTGGGCCTCCGCCGCGCTCGCGACCGAGGGCGACATCTTCGTCGGCGGTGCCAAGCAGGCCGAGCTGATGAACTTCCTCAACATCTTCCGCAAGGTCGGCGGCAAGTTCGACATCCACGAAGACGGCATCCGCTTCTACCACCCCGGTGGAGAGCTGAAGCCCGTCGTGGTCGAGACCGACGTACACCCCGGCTTCATGACCGACTGGCAGCAGCCGCTCATCGTGGCCCTCACCAAGGCCCAGGGTACCTCGGTCGTGCACGAGACCGTGTACGAGAACCGTTTCGGCTTCACCGACGCCCTCATCGAGATGGGCGCGGACATCGTCGTGCACAAGGACGGCCTCGAGTCGGTCACGCGCCGCGTGCCGCGTCGTCCGCTCGAGCAGGCGGCCGTCATCACCGGTCCGACCAAGCTGCACGGTGCCGACATCCGGGTACCCGACCTGCGCGGCGGCTTCAGCCACCTGATCGCCGCTCTCACGGCCGAGGGACAGTCCACCATCAGCAACGTGGGAATCATCAGCCGCGGCTACGAGCACTTCATCGACAAGCTGCGTGCGCTTGGGGCCGACTTCGTTTACGAGGGCTAATCCGCGTGATCGATGAGCGCCAAGCCGGGTCGGAGAAGACACCGGTCTTCCGACTGATGGCCGCCATCGCTGTGCCCCCGATCGACCTGATCGCGAAGCTGAAGCTGAGCGGTGTCGAGAACGTGCCGAAAACCGGCGCGTTCGTGCTCGCGCCGAACCACTACAGCGAGATCGACCCGCTCATCGTCGGCGTCGCGATGTGGAAGGTCGGGCGCATGCCGCACTACATGGCGAAGGCGTCGTTGTTCAAGGTGCCGGTAATGGGCAGGCTGCTGAAAGCGTCCGGCCAGATCCCGGTCGAGCGCGCAGACTCGGTCCGTCGCAGCGACCCGCTGGGAGCCGCGAAGCAGATCGCCGCGCAGGGCCTGGCCGTCGTGGTCTACCCGGAGGGCTCGCTCACCCGCGACCCCGACCTCTGGCCGATGCGCGGCAAAACCGGTGCGGTGCGCACGGCGCTCGAGCAGGGCATCCCCATCATCCCCGCCGCGCACTGGGGCACCCAGCTCGTGATGCCGCGCTACGGCAAGAAGATCAGTTTCTTCCCGCGGAAGACCGTTCAGGTGAAGTTCGGCCCGGCGGTCGACCTGTCGGCCTACGCGGGCCGCAAACTGGACTCTGCCGCCTTCGCGGAGGCGACCGACCTCGTTATGGACGCGATCACCGCGCTCTTCGAAGAACTGCGCGGGCAGAAGGCGCCGGCTGAGCGCTGGGATCCCGCCAAACACAACCAGAAGGACACCGGCCGTTTTGAACAGTAGCGATCACCTCACCCCCGACTCGAGGGCGCGCAAGGTCGCAGTGCTCGGCGCGGGCTCCTGGGGCACCACCTTCTCGAAAATCCTCGCCGACGGCGGCGCCGACGTGTCGCTGTGGGCCCGCCGCCCCGAACTGGCGCGCGAGATCACCGAGTCGAAGCGCAATAGCGACTACCTTCCCGGGATCAACCTGCCCCGCAGCATCCGGGGTTTCTCGAGTCTCGAAAAGGTTCTGGATGACACGGAGCAGGTGTACCTCTCGGTGCCGAGCCAGTCGCTGCGCGAGAACCTCATCGCCGCCCGCGAGCTCATCCCGGCAGACGCCATCGTCGTCTCCCTCATGAAGGGCGTCGAGAAGGGCACCGGCCTGCGCATGAGCGAGGTCATCGTGCAGACCCTCGAGATCGACCCCGACCGGGTCGCCGTCGTCTCCGGCCCCAACCTGGCCCTCGAGATCGCCAAGCAGCAGCCGACTGCCGCCGTCGTCTCGTCGCAGAACCTCGAGACCGCCACACTCGTCGCCATGACGGCCACCAACCCCTACTTCCGGTCGTTCGTCAACACCGACGTGATCGGCACCGAGTTCGGCGGCGTGCTGAAGAACCTCATCGCGGTCGCCATCGGCATCGTCGACGGCGTCGGCTACGGCGAGAACACCAAAGCGTCGATCATCACCCGCGGCCTCGTCGAGATGACCGACTTCGCCGTCGCCTTCGGTGGACGCCCCGAGACGCTCGCCGGTCTCGCCGGGCTCGGCGACCTCATCGCCACCTGCGAGTCGTCGCTGTCGCGCAACAACACCGCGGGACGCCTGCTCGGCCAGGGCTATTCGTTCACCGACGTCGTGAAGCAGATGAACCAGACCGCGGAAGGTCTGTCGTCCGTCGCCCCCGTGCTCGAGCTCGCGCTCGCCAAGGGCGTCGAGATGCCCATCGTCAGCCAGGTCGCCGAGGTGCTCGCCGGCACCATGGACCCGCGCGACATCGCACCGCACCTGACGACCGACCCGATGCCCCAGGGGGAATAGCAATGATCACCGCTCTCGCCGACGGCCGGCTGCTCGCCGAGAAGACCGGGGCGACGCCGCCCGCCGTGGTCGCGCTTCCCGGCTGGATGCGGTCGGCTACCGACTTCGCCCCCATCGTCGACGGCCTCGACGCCGTCGCCATCCATTTCCCCGGCTTCGGCACGACACCCGAGCCGGTCACGGTGTGGGGCAGTGAAGACTACGCCGAGGACCTCGCCGCGGCGATCGCCGGTTTCGGACCCGTCATCCTCGTCGCGCACTCCTTCGGCGGACGGGTCGCCGCCCGCCTCGCGGCGAAGTACCCGCAGTACGTGAAGGGCATCGTGCTCACCGGCGTGCCCCTGCTGCGCCTGCAGGCTGCTCCCAAGCCGGCCCTCTCGTTCCGCATCGTGCGCTCGCTCGCCAAGAAGGGCATCCTGCCCGCTTCGATTCTCGAGAAGCAGCGCCAGAAGCGCGGGTCGGCCGACTACCTCGCCGCGCAGGGAACGATGCGCGACGTGCTGGTGCGCGTCGTCGGCGAGGAGTACGGCGACGACCTGGCCCGCATCACCGTGCCCGTGCGCATGGTCTGGGGCGAGAACGACACGGCGGCGCCCGCCGATGCCGGCCTCGCCGCGTCACAGCTGATCTCCGGTTCCACCTTCCGCGTCGTGCCCGGTGCCGGGCACCTGCTCGAGGGAGACCTCCGCACCGCCGTGCGCGAAGAACTGCTCGCCCTCATCGCCCAGACGGCGCCCCAGAAAGAATCAGGCAAATGAACCAGCAACTCTCCATCGTCACGATCCTCATCGGCGTGATCGCCGCGGTGCCGATCGCGGCCCGCTGGTTGCGAGTCGCCCAGCGCGAGCATTACATCGCGCCGTGGGTCACCCGTCTCGCCTGGCTCTGGCTGGCGAAGCGGCCCGTCAACCTCGTGATCGCGATCCTCGTCGTCGTTCTCGCGCTGCTCTCGCTCTACCCCGACTTCGCCGGTATCGCGGCCTCCGCCATCGTGATCGTCGGCTTCCTGCCCTACAGCCTCGGCATCCGCGGCACGAGCGCGAAGCTCGCCTGGACCGACCGGCTCAAGCGCCTGCTCGTGCTCTGGATCGTGCTCGTCGCCGCAATCGGCACGCTGCTCGCCCTCGTGCTCGGCGGTGCCGGCATCGTGCTGACGCTGCTGCTCGCGGCGCCGATCACCGACCTCGCCCTCGTCATCCTCAAGCCGATCGAGAAGCGGCTCTCGCGCAAGTGGATGCTCAGCGCCCGCAAGCGCCTCAAGCAGGTGCAGCCCACCGTCGTGGCCATCACCGGTTCGTACGGCAAGACGTCGACCAAGGGCTACGTCGCGCACATCCTCTCGTCCAGCTTCTCGGTGGTCGCCAGCCCCGCGAGCTTCAACAACCTCATGGGGCTGTCCCGCGCGGTCAACGACCGTGTGATCCCCGGCACCGAGGTGTTCATCGCCGAGATGGGCGTCTACGGGCGCGGCGAGATCCGCGAGCTGAGCGAGAGCTTCCCGCCCGACATCGCCGCGATCACCACGATCGGCGAGGCCCACCTGGCCCGCATGGGCAGCCGTGAGGTCATCTTCCAGGCCAAGAGCGAGATCACCGAGAAGGCGAACACCGTCGTGCTGCCGATCGACGAGGTCGAACTCTCCGGGCTCGCCGAGAGGTGCCGCACCGAAGGCAAGCGTGTCATCACCGTCTCGGTCGTTCCCGGCACCGCTGCGGATGTCGTCGTGGACGCTGCCGCCGGAATCGTGACAGTTCTCGAGAACGGTACCGTCGCCACCGCGTCCGTCGTCATCCCCGGGGTCGGGCACGCCGTCAACCTCGCCGTGGCGGTCGGAATCGGGCACGCCCTCGACATCCCGCTGTCGACCATCGCCTCCCGCCTCGGCGCCCTGCCCGACTCGCCGCATCGCGCCGAGGTGCAGTACGCCGCGAGCGGGGTCGTCGTGATCGACGACACCTACAACTCCAACCCGGTCGGTTCGCAGCGTGCGCTCGAGGGTGCCGCCGCGATCGCGGCCGAGCGCGGCGGCCCGCTCGTCGTCGTCACGCCCGGAATGGTCGAGCTGGGCCACGTGCAGGAGGCCCGCAACGAGGCCTTCGCTGCTGCCGTGTCGGCCCTCGGGGGCCACCTCTTCGCGATCGCCCGCACGAATCGCGCCGCTCTCGTCAAAGGCGCGGCATCCGGGCCCGGTTCGGTCAAAATTTTCGACCGCAGAACCGAGGCCGTCGCTGCGGCGCTCGATCAGGCCGGCGACCGAGGCGTTATCCTCTATGAGAACGACCTGCCGGACCACTACCCGTAAATCAGCCGCACCGGGCCAGCAGCAGAAAGTTGCGGCGCTAGAAGATTCTTGGATGGTCACGCGTGAGTTCACCCTGGGCAGTACTTTTCGGCGGGCCGTCGCCCGAGCATGAGATCTCGATCCTCACCGGTCTGCAGTCGGAGCGGGTGCTCACGGCGAGCGGCGAGAGCGTGCTGCCGATCTACTGGGCGCCGAACGGTGAGTGGTGGCTCGTGCCGTCGGCGACCGAGGCCAAGGACTACCTGAACGGTGTGCCCAAGGGCGCGAAGGCGATCGACGTGCGACTCTCCGGAGACACCGGGCTCTACGTGAAGAAGCGTGCGCTCGACATCTCGGCCGTGCTGCTCACCCTGCACGGCGGCGTCGGCGAGGGTGGGGGAGCCGCCGCGCTCTTCTCGCTGCTCGGCATCCCCGCCACCGGTTCCACCCTCTTCGCCGGCGCGGTGGGCATGGACAAGCTCGCCTTCGGCGGCCTCATGGAGGTAGCGGGCATCCCCACGCTGCGCCGCGAACTGCTCTCCGCCACCCGGGCGCCGTCGTTCGCCGGCCCGTACATCGTCAAGCCGCGCTTCGGAGGATCGTCGATCGGCATCGAGATCGTCGAAGACGCCGACTCGGCCCGCGCGATCGCCCGTGCCTCGCAGCACCTGCGCGCCGGGGCCGTCGTCGAGCCCTACCGGCCCGAGCTCGTCGACCTGAACATCTCCTTCCGCACCTTCCCGTCGCTCGAGGTGACGGCGCTCGAGAAGCCCGTGCGCAGTTCGAGCGAGAGCGGCCTCTACTCCTACGCCGAGAAGTACCTCTCCGGCGGTGCCGGCAGCGAGGCCGGACTCTCCAGCGCGCCCCGCGAGTTCCCGGCCAACGTGTCGGAGTCGATCGCGACCCTCGCGGCCGAGCTGGCGACCCGCGTGGCCGAGGTCACGGCCCTCACCGGCGTCGTGCGCGTCGACCTGCTGCTGGATGAAACGAACGGCGAGCTCTTCGTCAACGAGGTCAACTCGATCCCGGGTGCCATGTCGCTGTACCTGTGGGCGCCGCAGGTACCCGCCGCCACCGTACTCAAGGACGCTCTCGTCGAGGCACGCGACCGCCGCGTCGTGCTGCCCGCCGCGGGCTTCGGCTCGGGCGCCGCGCTGCGTGCCGCGGGCGGCATCGCGGGCAAGCTCGTCGGCCTCGACGGGCCGCGCGGCTAGCGCGAGCTGAGCCCGCGAGGGCGGGTGGTCGACACCCGTCCATGAGCCCCTTCCGGCGAAATGACGCGACCGCGGTCGCCTCATTCTGCCGAAATCACCTCATTCGCGATCACGCCGGGTTTCGACGCACTCGACCTTCGTTCCGCTACGGCGCGGGCGTCGGCTCCGGTGTCTCGGTCGGCGTCGGCGCGCCCAGGCTGTCCTCGATCTCGGTGCACTGCGCGGTCTCCTCGGTCGCGCCCACGGCGTCGACGAGGTCGTACAGCGCCGATCCGGGCGACGTCACGTCGCGGTTCACGATGACCTCGGTCGCCGGGTCGCGCCCGTACGTCGTGAAGACGTAGTTGGGCGCATCCGCATCGTCGCGCAACCAGTAGACGTCCTCGACGAGCACGCACGGCAGGGTGCTCGCGCGGTCGGGAATCGCGACGCCGCAGCGCAACAGCACCGAGGCCGGCGATCCCCACGCTCCGGTGCCCTGGGCGTTGGTCTCACGCAGCGGCAGGTCGCCCACCGCGTCGGGCAGTCGCACGGCGACCTCCGCGCATCCGGCGTTCTTCGCGTCTTCGGCGGGGTCGAGGCTCACCGTCTGCGCGCAGCCGGTGAGGGCTCCGAGGGCGATCAGGGTGACGGCGGTCAGGCGGAGCATCGATTTCACCGGTTCAGGCTACCGTGTGAAGCATGACGCAACCCGATACTCTGCGCGGCATCGGGGAGTCCGCCAGCCTCGCGCGCATCTTCCCGCGCCTCCCGTCGTCTGACTACGCGATCGTCGGCCCGGGCGACGACTCCGCGGTGATGAGCGCGCCCGATTCCCGTTTCGTCGTCACCACCGACATGATGATCCACGGCCCCGACTTCCGGCTCGCCTGGTCGTCGCCGCAGGACCTCGGCTGGAAGGCCGCCGCCTCCAACCTCGCCGACGTCGCCGCCATGGGAGCCCGACCGACGGCGCTCGTCGTGGCGATCGCCGCGCCCGCTGACTCGCCCGTGTCGCTGCTGGAGGGCATCGCCGACGGCCTGCGCGACGCCTGCGCGGCGCTGGCACCCGGCTGCGGCGTGGTCGGCGGCGACCTCTCCGTGTCGGCGACCCTCACCATCGCGGTCACGGCGTTCGGCGACCTCGACGGTCGCGCCCCCGTCCTTCGTTCCGGCGCCCGGCCCGGCGACGTGGTCGCGGTCTCCGGAGTGCTCGGCCGGGCCGCCGCCGGACTGCGCCTCCTCTTCGAGCACGGTGTGAAAAACGAGACCCCGGATGCCACGGCCACCGCCGCCCTCCGCGCGGCCGAGCCGGCTCTCGTCGCCGCCCAGCTCGCGCCAGAGCCGCCGATCGGCGACGGCGTCCTGGCCGCGCTCGGCGGGGCGACGGCGATGCTCGACCTCAGCGACGGGCTCGCCCTCGACGCCCGCCGCCTCGCCACGGCCAGCGGCGTCGCGGTCGACCTCAGCTCGGCGGCCGTCGGCGACCGCGAGTCGCTCGACGGGGGAGAGGACCACTCCCTGCTCGCGACGTTCCCGGCCGGAACCGCGCTGCCCGGCGGGTTCCGCGCGATCGGCGCGGTCGTGGCGGGCTCGGGCGTGCTCGTCGACGGTCAGCCGTACGACGAGCGCGGCGGATGGGACCCGTACGAGCAGTGGTCGGGTGCTGCTGGCTGAGTAGGCCGCTCCAGCGACCGTGTCGAACCGCGCCCGCCCGGTCGTGCACTTTCGCACGGTGCGGATGCGCCCGCACCCGCCACAACTGCACTATGCCGCGGGCGGCGCGGCCGCCGCCCGGTCCGTTCGACAGGAGCCGCGGCATCCGGGTCGCCCACATCGTCCTGTTGAACGGCCGCGCGGGCACGATCGTCCTGTTGGAGCGGCGCAGGGTCTCGATACGGGCCGCGGACGGCCCTACCCGACCGGCTCAGCCGGCCGCGCCCACCACAGCGTCGTGTCGCCGTAGTCTTTGCGGCGCTCCACCTCCAGCCCGAGAGGCCACGTCGGCTCGGGGCTGCGCGAGCTGCGTTCGAGCACCACGGTCCCGTCGGCCGACACGCGTGGTGCGAGCAGCGCCAGCGTGTGCGCCAACTCCGCTTCGCCGAGGTCGTACGGCGGGTCGAGGAACACCACGTCCCAGGTGTCGCGCGACGGCGCGAGGAACGCGTCGACCGCCTGCCCCGAGACGTCGATCGAGAGGGTCGAGCCGCGCGGCTTGGCGCGCAGCAGCAACGCGGCGTTCGACCGGCACGCCTTGACGGCGGCAGGACCCTTCTCGACGAGCACGACGGCCGCGGCGCCGCGCGACGCCGCCTCGAGCCCGAGCGAACCGGTGCCGGCGTACAGGTCGACCACCCGTGCGCCGTCGAGGGCGCCGCGCGCGTCGAGTGCCGAGAAGATCGCCTCACGCACCCGGTCGCTCGTGGGGCGGGTTCCGGTGGTGGGAACGGCGAGGGTGAGCGAACCGGCGAAACCGGAGATGATGCGGGTCATTGCCCCAACGGTACCGGGATTCCACGTGTCATCCGTAGTAGAGAGTCCACAACGGGTTCGCGCCTCTACCGCAGCATCCACACAATCGGTTCATGGCCAGCGTCGATCGTACTTCCAAGCCCTCTTTCACCAAGGCACTCTTCCTCGGAAACACCCACTCCGAACTCGTGATGCCGTACCCGCTTCTCGCCGGTGCCGAGCGCGCGAAGGTGGACGCCCTCGCGAGCAGCGCCCGCGAGTACCTCACCGGAACCTACGACCCGTGGAAGGCCGAGGAACAGCGCTGGGTCGGCGACGACACGATCCGCGACCTGGGCGAGCGTGGCCTGCTCGGCCTCTTCGTCGACGAACAGTACGGCGGGCAGGGCCTCAGCCAGACCGGGTACTGCCGCGTGATGGAGGAGTTCGGCCGCGTCGACGGCGCACTCGCCGTCGTGATGGGCGTGCACCAGTCGATCGGTACCAAACCCATCTACCTCTATGGCACCGACGACCAGAAGGCGCGCTGGCTGCCCGACCTCGCCGCCGGCCGCAAGCTCGCCGCGTTCGTGCTCACCGAGCCCAACGTCGGCAGCGACGCCTACAACCTCGAGACCTGGGCCGAGCGGCAAGCCGACGGCAGCTGGATCCTCAACGGCGAGAAGCGCTGGATCGGCAACGGCAGCAAAGACGTGCTCACCGTCTTCGCACGCAGCGACCTCGGCCACGTCGCCCTCGTGGTCGAGAAGGGCGCCGAGGGTCTCAGCACCGGGCCCCGCTTCGACACCCTCGGTCTGCGCGCCAACAACCTGCAGCGCGTGCACTTCGACAACGTGCGGGTGCCCGCCGAGAACCTCCTCGGCGAGCCCGGCGACGGTTTCCGCATCGCCATGAACACGCTCAACAACGGCCGCATGTCGATGGGAACGTCGATCGCGGGCGGCATGAAGGCCTTCCTCGACTTCACCCTCGAGCACGCGAACACCCGCGAGCAGTTCGGCCGCAAGCTCATCGACTTCGAGATGGTGGAGGAGAAGGCGGCGTGGATGAACACGCAGATCTACGGCCTCGAGTCGATGTCGTACCTCACCACCGGACTCGTCGACCGCGGCGTCGCCGACTTCTCGCTGGAGTCGGCGATGACCAAGGTCGTGGCCAGCGACGTCGGCTGGAAGGCGCTCAACAAGGCATTCCAGGTGCACGGCGGCACCGCCTACATGGGCGACCATCTGCTGTCGAAGGCACTGCGCGATTTCCGCATCTTCCCGATCTTCGAGGGGGCAAACGACGTGATGCGGGCCTACGTCGCCCTCAACGGCGTGAAGGGTCTCAGCGAGGCGCTGCCCGACGTGCGCGCGCTCACCGTCGGCGCCCCCGGCAAGGCCATCGGCGTGCTCGCGCCGTACGTCGCCGACCGGGTCAACCGCGCGCTTCGTCCTGAGAAGCTTGCCGGCGCGCACCCGAGCGTCGGCAAGCAGGTCTCCGCGGTCGCCGAGCAGGTGGCGCGGCTCCGCGACCGCGCCGAGGCGGCGTTGCGCACGCACGGCAAGAAGGTGCAGGAGAAGCAGTTGGTCCAGAAGAGACTGTCGGATGCTGCATCCGGAATCTATGCGCAAGTGGCCGTGATCAGCCGCATCACCGCAGTCATCCACCGCGACGGCGTCCCGGCCGCGGGTGCGGAACGTGCGGTGGCCGTGGACTTCTGCGACCGGGCCGCGCGTCAGGTCGGCAGGGAGCTGCGATCGCTCGAGGTCAACTCCGACCAGGTCACGAACCAGCTGGGCAAGGCCGTGCGGCAGAGAAAAGGCTACGCGTTCGACCTGTAGGACTTCGGTCCCTGAGCCTGTCGAAGGGGGCCCATCGTACGGCGCTCGGCAAGGCCCGGCGCTTCGACAGGCTCAGCGACCGATGCGGGGTAACCTGCCACCATGCCCAGTAACTTCCGCATGCCCTTCCGCGGGCTGTGGCGCACCAGCAAGCCCGCACCGGTGGCCGAGCCCGTCGACCTCCGCCCGCAGATCGCCCCCGAGTCATCCGTCGGCAGCAGCATCATCAACAACGCCATCTACGAGGCCGGATGTCGCGTCGAGAAGCCCGAATCCCTCGGTGCGACCTACACGGCTCTCGCCGAACGCACCGACGCGATGGCGTGGATCGGCCTCTACCGTCCCTCGGTGGACGAGCTCACCTCGCTCGCCGGGCAGTTCGGCCTGCACGAGCTCGCGGTGGAAGACGCGGTGCTGGCGCACCAGCGGCCCAAGCTCGAGCGCTACGGCGACACCCTGTTCGTGGTGCTGCGGGCCGCCCGCTACCTCGACCAGGTCGAGGAGGTCGAGTTCGGCGAACTGCACGTGTTCATCGGCCCGAACTTCGTGATCACCGTGCGGCACGCGGAGTCGCCCGACCTCTCGGTCGTGCGTCGGCGGCTCGAGGAATCGCCCGACCTGCTCGCGCGGGGAACCGAGGCCGTGCTCTACGCCATCCTCGACGCGGTGGTCGACGGCTATGAGCCCGTCGTGGCCGGCATCGCCAAAGACATCGACGAGATCGAGACGCAGGTGTTCGACGGCGACCCGAGCGTCTCGCGCCGCATCTACGAGCTCTCGCGCGAGGTCATCGACTTCCAACGGGCGGCACAGCCCCTCATCGGCATCGTCGACCAGATCTCGAGCGGCTTCGACAAGTACTCGATCGCGGTCGACCTGCAGCAGTACCTGCGCGACGTCGCCGACCACGTGACGCACGTCAACGAGCGCATCGAGGAGTTCCGCACCCTGCTGCGCGACATTCTCACCGTGAACGCCACCCTCGTCGCGCAGCGCCAGAACGAGGACATGCAGAAGATCACCGAGTCGAGCAACCGGCAGGCGGTCGAGGCGCGCAAGATCTCCGCCTGGGCGGCCATCTTCTTCGCGCCGACACTCGTGACCGGGGTCTACGGCATGAACTTCACCTTTATGCCGGAACTCGACTGGGAGTTCGGCTACCCGGTGGCGCTGCTGGTCATGGTCGGCGTCGGCGGCGCGCTGTTCGCGGTGTTCCGCCGGAGGAAGTGGCTGTAGGTGCTCGAGTAGGTACCCTTGATCCGTGACCTCCCCGCTCGACGCGCCCCTCAAGAACGCGCTCGGACCCCGCACGAGCGCGGCGCTGGCGAAGGGTCTCGGCCTCAAGACGGTCGGCGACCTGCTGAGCCACTACCCTCGCCGCTACATCCGGCGCGGTGAACTGACCGAGCTCAGCCACCTTCCCCTCGACGAGAACGTCACCATCGTCGCCGAGGTACTCGAGGTGCGTCAGCGTTCGATGCAGGCCCGCAAGGGATCGATCCTCGAGGTCAAGATCAGCGACGGCAAGGGCATTCTCACGCTCACCTTCTTCAACCAGGCCTTCCGGAAAGAAGAACTGGTGCCGGGTGCACGCGGCATCTTCGCGGGCAAGATCGGCGAGTACCGCGGCGCGCTGCAGCTCACCCACCCCGACTACGAGCTGTTCGCCGATCAGACCGCGGGCGGAGACGAGGAAGCGCGCAGATTCCTCGAAACGCTCGTTCCGATCTACCCGGCCACCGCGTCGATGACGAGCTGGCAGATCCAGAAGGCGATGGCGGTGGTGCTCGACACCCTCCCGCCGCTGCCCGACCCGGTGCCTGCCGCGATCCGCACCCGCCGAAAGATCACGAGCTACGAACGCGCGGTGCAGAGCATCCACCGGCCGGCCACGGATGCCGAGTGGGGCGCCGCCCGCAAGGCGCTGCGGTTCCAGGAGGCGTTCGTGCTGCAGGCCGCCCTGCTGCAGCAGCGCGCGAAACTGCGCTCGGTGAAAAGCACGTCGCGGCTGCCCGGCGCGCTGCTCGCCGGGTTCGACGCCGCCCTGCCGTTCACGCTCACGAACGACCAGAAGCTCGTGGGCGACGAGATCTTCATGGACCTCGCCGGCGGCACCCCGATGAACCGGCTCGTGCAGGGCGAGGTGGGCTCAGGCAAGACGCTCGTCGCGCTGCGTGCCATGCTCGCGGTCGCCGAGTCGGGCGGCCAGTCCGCCCTGCTCGCCCCGACCGAGGTGCTCGCGCAGCAGCACCTGCGTTCGATCGTCAAGACGCTCGGGCCCGACCTCGCCGCCAAACTGCGGCCGACCCTCATCACCGGGCAGCTGAGCGTGCCCGAGAAGCGCAAGGCGCTGCTCGCCGCCGTCTCGGGCTCGGCGCGCATCGTCGTCGGCACGCACGCCCTGCTGAGCGACAACGTGGGCTTCTACGACCTCGGGCTCGTCGTCGTCGACGAGCAGCACCGCTTCGGTGTCGACCAGCGCGAGGCGCTCCGGCTCAAGGGCGCGACCCCGCCACACGTCGTGGTGCTCACCGCCACCCCCATCCCGCGCACGGTGGCGATGACGGTGTTCGGCGACCTCGACATCTCGACGATCGCCGAGCTGCCCGGCGGCCGCGTGCCGATCAAGAGTTTCGTCGTCTGGAACAAGCCGCTCTACGACCGGGTCTGGCTGCGCGCCGCCGAGGAGATCGCGCAGGGCAGACAGGTGTTCGTGGTGTGCCCGGCGATCGACGCCGCCGATCCGCACCCGGAACTCGTCGAGGGCGATGACGGTTCGGTCCCAGAGCCCGACGGCGCCGCCGCCAAGAGACCGATCGCGAATGTCACGGATGCGACCGCAGAACTCCGCGCCAACCCCGCGCTCGCCGGCCGTCGCATCGAGACGCTGCACGGCCGCATGTCGAGCGACGAGAAAGACAGCATCATGCAGGCGTTCGCGGCCGGCCGCATCGACGTGCTCGTGGCCACCACCGTGATCGAGGTGGGCGTCGACGTGCCGAACGCGAGCACCATGGTGATTCTCGACGCCGACCGGTTCGGCGTCTCGCAGCTGCACCAGCTGCGCGGTCGTGTCGGTCGCGGCGGGGTGCCCAGCGTGTGCCTGTTCGTGACCCACGCCGAAGACGGCACCCTGGCCCGCGAGAGGGTGGAGGCCGTGGCATCCACTCTCGACGGCTTCGAACTCGCCCAGAAAGACCTCGAACTGCGGCGTGAGGGCGACGTGCTCGGCAACACCCAGTCGGGCGGCCGCTCGAGCCTGCGGCTGCTGCGGGTGGCGAAAGACGGCGAACTCATCGCAGACGCCCGCGACCTGGCGTCCGCTGTGCTCGAGGTCGACCCCACGTTGGACGACTACCCCGACCTGCGCGACGCGCTCGCCCGCCGGCTCGACGCCGAAGCCGAAGCCTTCCTGTCGAAGAGTTGAGGCTCCCGGAGCGTCGGGCGCCCGCGGTCATAGAGTTGACCCATGCTTCCTCTGAAACTCGGGTACAAGGCGTCCGCTGAACAGTTCGCCCCGCGCGAGCTCGTCGAGATCGCGGTTCTCGCCGAGCAGCACGGCATGGAGAGCGTCGCCGTGAGCGACCACTTCCAGCCGTGGCGGCACACCGGCGGGCACGCCCCATTTTCGCTCGCCTGGATGGCCGCGGTCGGGGAGCGCACGTCGCGGGTGCAGATCGGCACCTCGGTGATGACGCCGACCTTTCGTTACAACCCGGCCGTGATCGCGCAGGCGTTCGCGACGCTCGGCTGCCTGTACCCGGGTCGCATCATGCTCGGGGTCGGCACGGGCGAGGCGCTCAACGAGATCGCCACCGGTTTCCGCGGCGCCGGAGAGCAGGACTGGCCGGAGTTCAAGGAGCGCTACGCGCGGCTGCGCGAGGCCGTGAGCCTGATGCGCGCGCTGTGGACCGACGACAAGGTCACCTTCGAAGGCGACTACTACTCGACCCACGACGCCAGCATCTACGACCGTCCCGAGGGCGGCATCCCGGTCTACATCGCCGCGGGCGGCCCGGTCGTCGCCGGCTACGCGGGCCGTGCCGGTGACGGTTTCATCTGCACCTCGGGCAAGGGCATGGAGCTGTACACCGAGAAGCTGCTGCCCGCCGTCGAGGCCGGTGCCGAGAAGGCCGGACGCGACGCGGGAACTATCGACCGGATGATCGAGATCAAGATGTCGTACGACACCGACCCCGAGGTCGCGCTCGAGAACACCCGCTTCTGGGCTCCGCTCTCGCTGTCGAAGGAGCAGAAGCACGACATCACCGACCCCACCGAGATGGAGGCGGCCGCCGACGCCCTGCCGATCGAGCAGGTCGCCTCGCGCTGGATCGTGGGTTCCGACCCCGACGAGCTCACCGAGAAGATCGGGGAGTACGTCTCGGCCGGGTTCAACCACCTCGTGTTCCACGGGCCGGGCCACGACCAGCGCCGGTTCCTCGAGCTGTTCGAGCGCGACCTGGCGCCGCGCATCCGCGCGCTCGGCTAGTCGCTCCGCCGGTTACGCAGGCCGCCTGCGGTCGTGTGGAAATCCAGGATCGCGCCAGGCGCGCGTTTTGGTCGCCAGATGCTGCACTGAGCGCGAGATCGCGCTCTAAGCGACCAGAACCGGAGGCTCCCGTGGAACTGACCCGGGGCTACGCGGCGGGCGGAGTGACAGCGGGCTGGGCTAGGGCGCTCGCCGGATCATCCGCGATCGTCCTGTTGCGCCTCTGATAGCTCGCCACCAGCACGCCGGCGACCACGGCCGCCCCGGCAAGCGCCTCCGTCACGTCGATCACCTCGCCGAACGCGACCCACGAGGCGAGCACCCCGACCACGGGCACGAGCATCGAAAACGGGGCGACGGTGCTCGACGGGTAGCGCTTCAGCAGGCCGTTCCAGATGCCGTAACCGACGATCGTGGCGATCACCACGATGTACAGCAGGCCGAGCACCGACGGCAGTGCCTCGAGCGTGAACGCGGTGGCGAGGCTCTCGCCGATGCGCTCCGGCCCCTCGACGAACAGCGAGATCGCGAGCATCGGGATGGGCGGTATGACCGACATCCACAGGGTGAGGTGCAGCGCGTTCGGCGCCTGGGCCTTACGGGTCGACACGTTGCCGATGGCCCAGCCGAGGGCGCCGCAGAGCGTGAGGAGCACCGGGAGCAGGGCGGCGACCTGCGAGCGGTGGAAGGCGATCGCGGCGAGACCGAGGACCGCGATCGCGATACCCACGGCCTGCCGGGCGCTGATCCGTTCGCGCAGCCAGATGCCGGCGATGATCACGGTGAACGGCGCGGACGCCTGCAGCACGATCGAGGCGAGCCCGCTCGGCATACCGGCCGCCATGCCGAGGTAGAGGAACGCGAACTGCATGGTGCCGATGCCGAGTCCGACCCCGAGCAGCCATCGGAACGGGACTCTCGGGCGCGGGACGAAGATCAGCGTCGGGATCGCGATGATCGAGAAGCGCAGCGCCACCAGGAACAGGGGAGGGAAGTGCTCAAGCGCCAGCGCGGTCGCCGGGAAGTTGACGCCCCAGCAGACGGCAACGAGCAGGGCGAGCAGGCGGTGGCGTAAGAGCATGGCTCCATGCTCGCGGAAAAGAAGATGAAGGACTAGCGCCAGATACTGCATGCTCTTTGTAGACTCCCTTCATGGATGTCTCGCAGCTCGCACTTCTCCGCGAACTCGCCGACCGCGGGAGCGTCACCGCCGTCGCCGCGGCACTGAACAGGTCGCCGAGCGCGGTGTCGCAGCAGCTCAAGACGCTGCAGCGCCAGGTCGGCGTCGAGCTGGTGGAGCGGGTCGGCCGGGGGGTGCGCCTGACCGACGCCGGGCGCGCGCTCGCCGACAGCTCGGTGCGCATCGCGACCGCCATCGCCGAGGCCGAGGCGACGTGGGCCGCCTACCGCGACGACGCGACCGGCGCCGTGCGGGTCGCCACTTTCTTCTCCGCCTCGGAACTTTTTCTGCCGGGGCTGCTGACGCGCCTGAAAGCGCACCCGGGCATCCGGCTGGAGGTCGAGGACCGTGATGTCTCGCAGGACGACTTCGCCGCGCTCGCCGCCGATTACGACATCGTGATCGCACACCGCTCCGACGACGTACTGCCGCCGCAGCCGACGGCGCTGCGGGTCGTGCCGCTCGTGCGGGAGCCGCTCGACGTGGCAGTGCCGCTCGACCACCCGCTCGCCGGGCACGACCGGGTGACCGTCGACGATGTGATCCGCGACGACTGGATCGGCGTGCCCGTCGACTTCCCGCTCGACCGGGTGCTCGCAGCCATGGCGGTGCGCGCCGGAGTGCCCGCGCGGATCATCCATCGCACGACCCACCTGCCGCTCATCGAGAACCTCGTCGCGACGGGCCACGGCATCGCGCTCGTGCCGCGGCACACCTCGCGCGAGCGGTCGGCGGGGCGATTCCGGCTGCTGCCGCTGACGGACGTGCGGGCCGGCCGACGCATCGAAGCGCTCCTGCGACCCGACCGGGCGGAGCGGCTGGCGGTGCGGGTCGTGCTCGACGCCTATATCGCCGAAGCGGCGCGCTACGGCGACGAGCCCCGGTAACGAAACGGTAACTTGCAGCGGCTAGGGTGAGCGTATGAAGAGGATCGCCGTTGTTCCTGGATCGTTCGACCCCGTCACTCTGGGGCACCTCGACGTGGTGGGGCGGGCCGCGGGGCTCTTCGACGAACTCCATGTGCTCGTGGTGCACAACCCGGGTAAGACGGCCCTGCTGCCGATCGCGCAGCGGGTGTCGCTCATCGAGCAGTCGATCGCCGAGGCGCAACTGCCCGGCACCATCGTCGTCACCAGCTGGAGCGTCGGCCTCCTCGTCGACTATTGCACCGACGTGGGCGCGAGCGTGCTGGTAAAGGGCATCAGGTCGCAGGTGGATGTCGCGTACGAGACCCCCATGGCGATCGTGAACCGCGACCTCGCCGGTGTCGAGACCATTTTTATGCTGCCGAACCCCGCGCACGCCCACGTTTCGAGTTCTCTCGTGCGGCAGGTCGCGTCTCTCGGCGGCGACGTCAGCCCCTACGTGCCCTCCGCCGTCTACCGTTACCTGCAGAAGTAGGCACCTCGCCGGTTAACCGTGAGGATACGGTGAATTAACGCAACCCGCGACTGGCGTGCACCCACCCACGGTACGGGCGCGGGAGAATGAACCGATTCGAGCGGGTAGACCGTGTAACGAGCGAGGAGCACACCGTGGCATCGAAGTCCGACAAGAAGTCGAAGACGGCAGACGACAAAAAGGCCCCCAAGAAGGCTGACAGCAAAAAGGCCGACAGCAAGAAGGCCGACGCGAAGTCCGCCGACAAGAAGTCGGCGAAGAAGGCCGACCTCAAGGCCGAGGCGAAATTCCTGAAGAAGGCCCTCGAGGCCGACACGCTCAAGGCCGAGAAGGCCGCTGCCAAGGCCAAGAAGGATCTGAAAAAAGAGCGCGACCTCGTCAAAGAGCAGCTCCAGAAGGCGAAGAAGCTCGCCGAGAAGAACGCCAAGAAGGACCAAGAGCGCGCCGAGAAGCAGGCTGCATCGGAGACGGCGCCGGTAGCGGCGCCCGTAGCGAAGAAGAAGGCCCCGGCCGCGAAGACGTCGGCGAAGACGCCGCGCGCCGCGAAGACAGCGGCCGTTACCAAGACGTCGGTACGGGGTTCCGCCCCGATCACACCCCGCACGCCTGCCGCCCGAGCGACGGCACGCGCCGCGCGCACCGGATCGAGCGCCGTGCGTTCGAGCACCGAGCCGTCCGAGTCGTGGACCATGGTCGCCCTGCGGTCCCACGCGGGATCGACCGGGGTCACCGGCTACTCGCGGCTGAACAAGGCCGACCTGCTGGCCAAGCTGCGCGGAACCGACACGCTCGACTAAGCCGTATCGGCAGAGGTGTGCGCGACTGCCACAGTCGCGATCGCGATAGCGTCTTCAGATGGTGTTCAGCGCGTTCGAGGACTATGCGGCCGAGATAGGGCTCGCTGCGTCGGCTATCCCGGAATCGCAGAATGGCGACTACGAGTCGGGCCTGATCGAGATCGATGGTGAGGCCTGGCATATCCGCACCGCACGCAACACCCCGACGAAACCGGGCGCGTTCGTCGCCTTCTGGCGACGGGACGAAGACGGGAGCACCGTGCCTTTCGCGGCCAACGACCCCGCTGTCGGCCTGCTTGTCTTCGTGGTGCAGGAGGGCAGACGCGGAGTTTTCCAATTCACCGCCGAGCATCTAGCCGAATTGGGCATCACCTCGGGGAAAGGGCCAGGGAAACGCGGATTCCGCCTGTATCCGAGCTGGTGCGAACGGCTGAACCCCCAAGCCGCAGCGACACAGCGAGCTCAGGCACGGGCCTTTCGGGAATTCTGACCCTGGGTTCCGTGGCGGACGCCGCTGGTGAGCCAGGGGAGGGGAACACGCTCGTCTAGCCCCGGCTGTCGCGCCCTAGCTGAGGCCGGCGACCGCGCGGGCCGTGGCCACAAAGGTGTCGCGCATCTCGTCGGGTCCGTCGAGGTAGCCGCCCACGAGGGCAGCGTCGCGCAGCAGCACGAGCGCGCTCGCGCCCTTCTCCGGATCCGGGCGACCGGCGGCCTCGAGCGCCATGGCGAGTGTCGACCGGAACCAGGCGCGGTGCGAACGGATGGCGACGCGCACGGGGCTGGACGGGTCAGGGTACTCCGCCGACGCGTTGATGAACGGGCAGCCGCGCGTGTGCGTGAACGTGACGTCGTCGGCGACGCCCTGGATGAGCAGCTCGAGCAGTTCGTCGGGACCGGTCTCGAGCGCGAACGCCTCGGAGAACATCTGCCGGATCGTGCTGTCTTCGCGGGCGAGGTAGGCCTCGACGAGGTCTTCCTTGCTGGGAAAGTGACGGTAGAAGGTGCCCCGGGTCACCGCCGCGGTCAGGACCACGCGGTCGACACCGACCGAGTGGATACCCTCGCGGTAGAACAGCTCGGACGCGGTAGAAAGGAGCCGCTCGCGCGCTTCCGAGGGCCGCTTTTCGACGAGGAGGGTGCTGGACATACGGTCACCGTACCGGAACGGTCGTTCCCGTCCGGCTCCCGTGATGCCGTGTCGCGGACCGTCGAGCAAACGGTGCCAAACGCAGAAAGTGACAGTATGAAGTCATGACTGGTTTGCAGGTCGGCTACGCCGCGATGCTCGAGCAATTTCACCCGACCGAAGCAGTCGCCCTCTCGGCTTACGCCGAACAGAACGGCTTCTCGGGTGTGATGGCCGCCGACCACTTCCAGCCGTGGGTGCCGCAGCAGGGGGAGAGCTCGTTCGTCTGGAACGTGCTCGCCGCCATCGGCGAACGCACCAGCGGCGACATGGGGCCCGGCGTCACCGCGCCGACGTTCCGCTGGCATCCCGCCATGGTCGCCCAGGCCTCGGCGACGCTCGCCGCCATGTATCCCGGCAGGCACTGGTTGGGGCTCGGCTCCGGTGAAGCACTGAACGAGCACATCGTCGGCCAGTACTGGCCGGAAGCCCCCGAGCGCATCAACCGCATGTTCGAGGCCATCGACGTGATCAAGAAGCTGTTCGCGGCCTCCCTCGCGGGCAAAGACACCAAGCACTCCGGCCAGTTCTTCAAGCTCGAATCCACCCGGCTCTGGACGATGCCCGAGGTCGCGCCGGAGATCCTGGTCGCGACGGCCGGTCCCGTGACCGCGAAACGGGCGGGCAAGACGGTCGACGGTCTCATCACGGTGGGCGCTCCGATCGAGAAGATCGCCGGCCTGTTCGCCAAGTTCGACGAGGGCGCTCGGGAGGCCGGCAAGGATCCCTCGCGCATGCCGCGCGTGCTGCAGCTGCACCTGAGCTGGGCCCCGACCGACGAAGAAGCCATGCGCAACGCGCTCGTCGAGTGGCCGAACGGCGGCATGAAGTTTCCGAAGAGCGACATCCGCTCGCCCTACGAACTCGAGCAGATGGCCAAGCTGGTGCGCCCGGAGGACTTCGCCGGTCGCCTCGTGATCGACTCCGATCCCGACGTGCACCGTGCCAACATCCAGCGCTTCGTCGACCTCGGTTTCGACCGCATCTACCTGCACAATGTCGGGCGCAACCAGCGCGAGTGGATCGACGTGTTCGGCCGCGATGTGCTTCCGAAGCTGAAGCGGTAGCGGCGTGCTCTCCGTCTACGCAGCAGCGGGCATCCCCGAGATCTCCCCGGGCGACGACCTCGCACAGATTATCGGCGCCGCCCTCGACGGGCTGCTCTCCGACGGCGACATCCTCGCTGTCACCAGCAAGATCGTCTCGAAGGCGGAGGGGCGCATCGTGCACTCCACCGACCGCGAGCAGGCGATCACCGACGAGACCGTGCGTCTCGTCGCCAGCCGCACGCACAAGAACGGCGTCACCCGCATCGTCGAGAACCGCTTGGGCATGATCGCCGCGGCCGCCGGTGTCGACTCGAGCAACACCGCGGCGGGAACGGTGCTCCTGCTTCCCGTCGACCCTGACGCGTCGGCCCGCTCGCTGCGCCTCGCGCTCGAGAACCGCTTCGGCATCCGTCTCGGCGTCATCGTCACCGACACGCTCGGCCGGGCCTGGCGCGAGGGCCAGACCGATGTCACGATCGGCGCCAGCGGCGTGCGACTCATCGACGACCTGCGCGGCAGCCCCGACAGTCACGGACGCACGCTCGACGTGACGACCCCCGCCGTCGGCGACGAGATCGCGGCGGCCGCCGACCTGGTGAAGGGCAAGGCCGGGGGACTGCCGGTGGCGGTCGTGCGCGGACTCGGACGACTGCTCGATCCGGATGCGCCCGGAGCCCGCGTGCTCATCCGTCCCGCGGCGAACGACATGTTCCGGCAGGGTTCAGACGAGGCGTGGCGCGACGGCTACGCGGCGGGTCTCGCGGCGGCCGGCTCGTCCCCGGAGCCGCCCTCGTCCCCTGAGCCCGTCGAAGGGCCCCCCGACCTCCCCTCCCGCGAAACCGCGCGCGCCGCGATCGGCCGTGCCGCCGTCGAGCAGTTCGAGTCGACGCCGCGCAACACGGGCATCCGCAAGACCGGCAAGCCTGTCGCCGAGTCGCACGTGGTCGAGCCGACCCGCGAGTGGATCGTCGTCGTCCCCGTGAAGGGCACCGCCGAGGCCAAGTCGCGCTTCGGCGAGGTGCCCGACCGCGGTGCGCTGGCTCTCGCGATCGCCCTCGACACAACGACGGCGGCACTCGCGGCGGAGTCCGTGGTCGGGGTGATCGTCGTCACGAGCGGCGCCGTCGCGACCGCGTTCGACGACCTCGACGCGCTCGTCGTCGTCGAAGATGCCCCGGCCGGGCTGCCCGCCGCCATCGCGAGCGGGATCGAGCTCGCGGCCGAACTCGGCGCGCCGGGCCGCGGCATCGCCGTGCTGCTCGGCGACCTCCCCGCGCTCACACCCGGCGAGCTCGACGCGGCCCTCGGGCTCGCGGCGGCGCACGAGCGCGCGACGGTCGCCGACGCCGACGGAACGGGGACCGTGCTGGTCACCGCGGCCGACGGCGCGACCCACGCCACCGCTTTCGGGCCGGGATCGAGCGCCGCGCACGTCGCCGCCGGCTACGTGCCGCTCGACCTGCCGGCGGATTCGGGACTGCGCAACGACGTCGACACGCTCGAGCAGCTGACCGCGCTGGGCCCCCGCCTCGGCTCGCGAACGACCGCGGCCCTCAGCGGCTAGTTCGCGAGCGCGGGGCAGCCCGCGAAAGTGCACTTGTGGTGGGTGGCTAGGAGCTGACACCCGCCACTACTGCACTACCGTCGCGCGGCCGGAGCCGGAGCCGCGGCCGGAGCCTCGACGGTTTAGACCGCCAGCGCGTCGGCGGCCAGCCGGGCGCTCGTCCCGGGGTCGCGCATCCAGAGGGGAACGGCGCACGCCGTGATGCCCGCCGCCTCGATCGTGGGGAGAGCCGCGGCATCCGCATTGTCGACGAGCCAGGCATCGAGCAGTCCGCCGGCCGACCGCGCCCCGTAGTGCAGGGCCACTGCCTCCGCGCTGGTCTCGACGCCGATCGCCGCGAGGCAGGCGTCGGCCATGCCGCGCACGACGGAACCCGCGATGATGGGCGAGACGCCGACGACGCGGGCGGATGTCGCGGCCAACGCCGCTCGGATACCGGGTATCCCGAGGATCGTGCCGATCGACACGACCGGGTTCGACGGCGCGACCAGCACCACGTCGGCCTCCGCGATCGCCTCGAGCACGCCGGGCGCCGGGGTCGCGGTCTCGACGCCGCGCTGAACGAAACCGAGGGCGGGCAGGCTCGCGCGGTGGCGCGTCCACCACTCCTGGAAGTGCAGCTCGCCGCCCTCGACGAGCACGTGCGTCTCGACCTCCTGGTCCGTCGCGGGCACGAGCCGCACGCCGAGATCCCAGCGGGCGGTGATGTGGTCGGTCACGGCGCTGAGCGGCTGACCCTCGCGCAGCAGGTGGCTGCGGGTGATGTGGGTGCCGATGTCGAGGTCGCCCAGGGTGAACCACGGCCAGCCGACACCGTAGGCGCGCAGTTCGCCGCTGACCCGCTCGGTCTCGCCGACGCGACCCCAGCCGCGCGTCTCGTCGTTCTCGCCGGCGAGGGTGTACATGATCGAGTCGAGGTCGGGGGCGATGCGCAGCCCGGTGAGCCACATGTCGTCGCCGGTGTTCACGATCGCGTTGATCTGCGACCCCGGCAGGTTCGACCGCACGTGTTCGCGCAGGCCGCGCAGGAAGCGGGCGCCGCCGACGCCGCCAGAGAGCACAGTAATTTTCACTCGTTCACGATAGTCGCCGACGACCGGCGGTCTGGCGGCCCGATGCCCTGCGAACTCTCAGGAGGCAGTTGCCTCATCTTCTGGCACACTCAGAGGGTGAACAGCATTGTGGGGCAGTTCGGGTCCGGGCACGAGGCGGTGTCGGTCGCGGCGGCGCCCGCGATGAGCATCGAGGAGTTCTTCCGCGCGTCCCGCGCGATCGTGGATTCGGTCGAGACGGTCATCGACGGCAAGCGCGAGGCGATCGAGATGGCACTCACCGTGATCCTCGCCGAGGGCCACCTCCTCATCGAAGACGTTCCCGGCGTGGGCAAGACGATGCTCGCGCGGGCGCTCGCGAAAAGCCTGGACTGCTCGGTCTCACGCATCCAGTTCACCCCCGACCTCCTGCCCTCCGACATCACGGGCGTCTCGATCTACAACCAAGTCGACCGGGAGTTCGAGTTCAAGCCCGGCCCCGTGTTCGCCAACCTCGTCATCGGAGACGAGATCAACCGGGCGAGCCCCAAGACCCAGTCGGCCCTGCTCGAGTGCATGGAGGAACAGCAGGTCACCGTCGACGGCACGACCTACGCGCTCGCGACGCCGTTCACGGTGGTCGCCACGCAGAACCCGATCGAGATGGAGGGCACCTACGCGCTGCCCGAGGCCCAGCGCGACAGGTTCATGGCCCGCATCTCGATGGGCTACCCCGATTCGAACGCCGAGATCGCCATGCTGCGCTCGCGGGAGACCCGCAGCCCGCTCGAAGACGTGGCCCCCGTGGTTTCGGGTCAGCAGCTCGCGGCCATGATCGTCACCGCCCGCAACGTGTTCGTCAGCCAGGCGGTCGAGCAGTACGTCGTGCGCATCGCGCAGGCCACGCGCAGCGACGCCGAGCTGCGGCTCGGCGCCAGCCCCCGCGCCACACTCCAACTCGTGCGGGCCGCGAAAGTGCGGGCCGCCCTCGACGGGCGCGAGTTCGTGCTGCCCGACGATGTGAACGCGATCGTCGCACCCGTGCTCGCCCACCGCCTCATCGCCGCGAACCGGTCGGGCGGCGTCGCCCGGGCGAGCGTCACCGAGATCGTCGCGCGCATCGTCGCGCACACGCCGGTTCCGCTCGGCGCCAGCGGTACCGTCGGCCACTAGGGGTCCCCGGCATGGCACTTTCGGGCACGCGTCGCCCTGCGGCCGGGCTCACCAAACGGGGGTGGGGCATCGTCGCCGCGGCGATCGTGCTCTTCGCCGGCGCGTACATCCTCGGCAGCCCGCAGCTGCTGTTCGCGTCGTGCCTGCTCGGCGCGCTCGTTGTGCTCTGCGTGTTGCTGGTGCGGTTCCGCTCGCCGCGCCTCTCGGCGGCCCGGCGGTTCGACGTCGACGTGGTCTCGGTGGGCAGCCCCGTGACCGTCTCGATCGAGGTCGCGAACGACACCGCCGGCCGCAGCGCGAGCGCCCAGTGGCGCGACCGGCTGCCCTGGACCCCGGGCAGCACCGAGCCGGCGCCGCTCAGGTCGCTGCCCTCGGCCCGCTACACGCTGGCGGGCACCACCAGGCTGCAGTACGTGCTGCACCCGCCCGCGCGGGGCATCGTCGACGTCGGCCCCGTCACCGTCGAGCGCTTCGACCCGTTCGGACTCACACACAACGCCGTCGAGGTGGGGGAGACCAGGCAGCTCATCGTGGCGCCACGGGTCACCGACCTCAGCGGCAGCGGGTTCTCGCTCGCGGGCGGCGACGGTTCGGTGCGTGCGAGCCGCCGCAACGCCGCCGGCAACAACGACGACCTGATGACCCGCGAGTACCGCTCCGGCGACGCGCTGCGACGCGTGCACTGGCGCGCGACGGCCCGTCACGGCGACCTCATGGTGCGCCAGGAGGAGGAGAGCAGCTTCCCGACCGCCCGGCTCATCGTCGACACGCGCGACAGCGGGTACGCCACCCCCGATTCGTTCGAGTGGGTGCTCGGGATGGTCGCGTCGCTCGGCGTGCACCTCGTGGGCGAGGGGTTCCTCATCCAACTGCGCGAGACCGGCGCGGCGCAGCTGGTGGCCCCCGTCGAGGCGGGTGGCGGAACCGGGCACGACATCGACTTCCTCACCTCGCTCGCGAGCGCCCGGCCGTCGCCCGACTACCTCGGTGCCGGCGCGCCCGCGAGCGCGGACGTCGACATGCACGGCCCCATCTTCGCGATCCTGTCGCGGCCGTCGGACGACACCCTGCGCTGGGTCGCGAGCCAGCGCGCAAAGCACGAACACGGGGTCGCGCTCGTGGTCGACGATGCGCAGTCGACGACGATCGAGTCGCTCACGCGCGCGGGCTGGCAGTGCGTTTCGGTGCGGGTGACGGATGATCCGGCGGATGTCTGGGCTGCGGCCCTCGACGACGGCTCCGGTGGCAACGAGAGCTTCGCGCGCGCCCGGTTCGGAGACGTCGATGGCCGGAACTAGGAGGGGACGCACGCTCCGCGCCCCGATTCCTACCCTGGCGCAGAGCGCGGCGACGGCGGTCGCGGTGGTCGTCGCGCTCGGCGGCCTGAACCAGCTGCTCGTCGGCGGGCTGTGGTGGCTCATCTCGGGCGCGGTCGCCGTGCTCGTCGTCATCGCGATAGGCGTGGTGCGCTACGGCACCCGCCGACCCGTCGTGCCGACGGCCGCCGGGTTGCTCGCGCTGATCGTCGTGCTCACCCTGTTCTTCGCCGCGGACACCGCGCTGTTGGGGCTGATCCCGACTCCCGCCACCGTCGGCCGGTTCGGCGACCTGATCGTGAGCGGAGGCCTCTCGATCCGGGAACAGGGCGTTCCTGCCACGGCCGATCCGGGCATCCTCTTCATCCTCGGTCTCGGTGCGGGCCTCGTGGCACTCACGATCGACACCGTCGTGATGGTCGCCCGCACCCCGGCTCTCGCCGGCGTTCCGCTGATCGCGATCGTGGCGGTGCCCGGTTTCGTCGACCCCGAACTCACCGACCCGTTCTACTTCGCGCTCGCCGGCGCGACCTGGTTGCTCATCCTCTACGTGGCGTCGTCGCGCACCCAGCCGGGCGTCGCGGTCGGGGTCGGAGCCGTCGCCATGGTGGCCGCGCTCGTCGTGCCGATCGCCCTGCCCGCCGTGGGACCCGTGGAGACGACGACCCCCGGCGAGGGCTACGCCACCGGTCTCAACCCGATCATCGACCTCGGCGACGACCTGCGCCGGCCCGACCCGGTCGTCGCGCTGACCTACACGACCACGTCGGAGGAGCGGCAGTACCTGCGCATGGCCACGCTCGGCGACTTCACCGATTCGGCCTGGGAACCGATGGTCGGCTCCGGCGACCTCGACGACGAGGAGAGCCCCGAGGAGATCCCGGCGGCGCCCGGTCGCGCCGGCGACGTCGCGGTGGCCGCGAGCACCACCGAGATCTCTATGGGCAACGTCCGCGGCCGCTGGCTGCCCGTGCCCTACGCGCCGCGGAGCATCACCGGTCTCGTCGGCCGCTGGGTCTGGGATCCCGAGACGCTGAACGTGCGCACGGAGCGGTCGTCGGTGCGCGGGCAGGACTACGTCGTGACGACCGAGGCGGCCGACCCGACGAGCGACCAGCTGCGCGCGGCGGATCCGCTCGTCGCGGCAGACTTCGCGGAGTATCTCGAGCTGCCGGAGAGCCTGCCACCGATCGTCGCCCAACAGGCGTTCGACGTCACCGCCGGAGCCACGACCAACTACGACAGGGCGGTCGCGCTGCAGAGCTACTTCCGCGACGGCGAGTTCACCTACTCCGAGGACGCGCCCGTCGACAGCGGCTACGACGGCACCGGGCCGGGGGTGATCGGGCGCTTCCTGCAGGAGAAGGCGGGATACTGCGTGCACTTCGCCTCGGCTATGGCCGCGATGGCGCGCACCCTCGACATTCCCGCGCGCATCGCCGTCGGTTTCACGACCGGCAACGAGTCGGAAAACCAGACCACCGGCGAAGACCAGTACACCGTCACGACAGACGAGCTGCACGCGTGGCCCGAACTGTACTTCGCGAACGTCGGCTGGGTGCGGTTCGAGCCGACCGTCGGTCGCACCAACGTGCCGGAGTACAACGAGGCCATCGTCGACGACCCGGCGACGCCCGACATCGACGAGTCGACCGCGACACCCGCCCCCAGCGCCGCGCCCGAAGACGTGGCGCCCGACCGCGGCGACACCGGTGCAGTGCCCGAGGGTGGGGGAGACGCCGGTCCGAACTGGAACGCCATCATCCTGGGGCTCGCCGCGCTCGCGCTGCTCGGCGTGCTGGCCATCCCCGCCGTCGCCCGCTTCGCGAAACGGCGCGCGCGGGTGCGCGACCTGCACAACGGCTCGGCGCTCGGCGCGTGGGAAGAGGTGCAGGACACCGCCCTCGACCTGGGCTGGCAGCTGACCGACGCGGAGACGCCGCGCGAGTTCGCCGTCCGTCTCACCGTCGGCCGTGAATCGCGCGAGTTCGGGGCGACCGGTCCGATCGGCGGCTCGCCGGTCTCCGACCCGCAGGCCGTCGCCGCCCTCGAACGCCTGCGCGCCGCCGTCGAGCTCGAGTCCTTCGCCAGGGCGGGCGGCGGGTGTGCGGCACGGGCCGACTCCGCGTCCGCGACCGCCGCAGACCTGCACGTCGTGCTGCTCGCCCTGCGGGCCGGGGTCGACCGACGCGTGCGTCTGCGCGCGGCCCTCGCACCGGCATCCGTTCTCGCCCGCTGGTTCGCCGTCGGCGCGCGCTGGCGCAACCAGGGCTAGTCAGGCCCTCGCCGCCGCCGCTAGCAGGCCGGCGAGCGCGTCGACCCCCTCGCTCACAAGTCCGGCCGTCACCCGAACGAAATCGCCGCCGACCGAGAGCGGCGCGGCGAGAAAGGGCGCACCCGGCGCGACGCGGATGCCCGCCGCCGCCAACTGCACCACGGCGTTGCGCTCGTCGTTGACGGGCAGCCACAGGTTGATGCCGTCGGGCACCCGCAGCGCGATGCCGTTCGCCGCGAGGGCCGCGCCGACCGCCGCCTGACGGTCGCGGTACGTCGCCCTGGCGCGGTCGAGTCCCGCGATCGTGCGGGCGTCCGTCAGCAGGTCGTGCAACACGGTCTGCAGCATGCGCGACGTCCAACCCGGTCCGAGGATGCGCCGCGCCACCAGCCGGTCGACGAGCTCCGCGGGGCCACCGACCGCCGCGATGCGCAGGTCGGGGCCGTGCGACTTCGAGAAGCTGCGGATGTGCACGACCCGTCCGGGCAGAAAACCGCCGAGGCTCACGTCGGGGCTCGTCGAGATCTCCCCGGAGTGGTCGTCCTCGATGACGATGGTCTGGTCGGCCGTGCGGGTCGAGCGGATGATCGTGGCCAGTTCACGCGCGCGGTCGGCCGTCATCGACACCCCGGCCGGATTGTGGGTTCTCGGCTGCAGCAGGATCGCGGAGGGGGAGAGGGCGAGCGCCTCGACGAGAGATTCGGGACGGATGCCCTGCTCGTCGAGTTCGACCGGGACGCGCTCGACCCCGTAGTGCTCGAGCAGGTCGAAGACGGGCGGGAAGCCCGGGTTCTCGACGACGACGCGGTCACCGAAGCGCAACACCAGGTCGAGCGTCCGGGAGATGGCATCCATCGCTCCGTCGACGACGGTCACGGCCTCGACGTCGTAGGGCCAGGAACCGCGCAGCACCCGTTCGAGTTCGGGCAGCACCGGGACGTCGTAGTAGTTCGACGTTCCGGCCCGCGCGGGCACGCGTGAGAGCGCCGGACCGATGTCGGGCAGCAGCAGGGGGTCGGGGGTGCCGCTCGCCAGGTCGAGACGGGCCGCTGGCTGGTTCGCATCCCGCAGGCCGCGCGACCGCGGAGGCAGCCACGCCGTGCGTTCCTCGCGCACGAAGGTGCCGCTGCGACCGCGGGACACGATCAGGCCGACCCCCGCGAGCGCCTGCCAGGCATGGCTGACGGTGGCGGGGCTCACGCCCAGGTCTCCGGCGAGCTCGCGCACGGTGGGCAGCCGGTCGCCCGGCGCGAGGTCGCCCGAGGTGATCAGTCGCGCGATGGCGCCGGCGATTCCACTCGGCGTGGATTCTTCGACCGCAAGCGCTACTGACTTCACGAGACCCGCCTAGTAGGTTTTACGCCAACGTCACAAGCCGAAACGTAAGAGAAATGTTTAGCGCCAATAATAACAAAAGGTAAGACCTTCCGGAGGTATCGCATGACCGTCATACGCGCTGCAATCACCCAGACCACCTGGACCGGCGACAAAGAGTCGATGATCGCGAAACACGAGCGGTTCGCGCGCGACGCGGCCGCCCAAGGCGCCCAGGTCATCTGCTTCCAAGAGCTGTTCTACGGGCCGTACTTCGGCATCACGGAGGACAAGAAGTACTACCGCTACGCCGAGCCGGCCGACGGCCCGATCGTGCAGCGTTTCCAGGCCCTCGCGAAAGAGCTGAACCTCGTGATGGTCCTGCCCATCTACGAGGAAGACATCACCGGTGTCTACTACAACACGGCGGTCATCGTCGAGGCAGACGGCACCATCCTCGGCAAGTACCGCAAGCATCACATCCCGCACCTCGACCGGTTCTGGGAGAAGTTCTACTTCCGCCCCGGAAACCTCGGCTACCCCGTCTTCGACACCTCCGTCGGCAAGATCGGCCTGTACATCTGTTACGACCGTCACTTCCCCGAAGGCTGGCGCGAACTCGGCCTGGGCGGCGCACACATGGTCTTCAACCCGAACGCGACCAAGCCCGGCCTGTCGAACCGGCTGTGGGAGGTCGAGGGGCCGTGCGCGGCCGTGGCCAACGGCTACTTCGTGCTGCAGCCGAACCGCGTCGGCCGCGAAGACAACGAGTACGGCGAGCTCGCCGTCGACTTCTACGGCACCAGCCAAGTCATCGACCCGCGCGGCAACTTCGTCGGCGAACGGGGATCGGGCACCGACGAGGAGATCGTCATCCGCGATCTCGACCTCGACATGGTGCAGGAGATGCGCGACGACTGGCAGTTTTACCGCGACCGCCGGCCCGACTCGTACACCCTGATTCCCCAGCCGTAGGAGGACAGTCCCGTGAAGACGCTCATCAAGAACGGCACCGTCGTCAACGCGACGGGCACCGGCCTCGCCGACGTGCTCATCGACGGCGAGACGATCGCCGCGGTGCTCGCCCCCGGTTCGACGCTGCTCGGGTTCGACCTCGAGCGCAACGTCGACACCGTGATCGAAGCGGCCGGCAAGTACGTCATCCCTGGCGGAATCGACGCCCACACGCACATGCAGATGCCCTTCGGCGGCACCGAGGCCTCCGACACCTTCGAGACCGGAACACGGGCGGCCGCGCACGGCGGCACCACGAGCATCGTCGACTTCGTGGTGCAGTACGCGGGCGAGAACGTGCTCGACCAGTACAAGGCATGGCACGAGAAGGCCGCCGGCCAGTGCGCGATCGACTATGGCTTCCACCAGATCCTCTCCGACGTGCAGGACTCCTCGCTCGTCGCGATGGACGAACTCGTCGCCGAGGGCGTCTCGAGCTTCAAGATGTTCATGGCCTACAAGGGGGTATTCCTCTCCGACGATGGCCAGATCGTGAAGGCGATGCAGAAGGGTGCCGAGAACGGCGCGCTGATGATGATGCACGCCGAGAACGGCAGCGTCATCGACCTGCTCGTCGAGCAGGCGGTCAGGGCCGGCAACACCTCGCCCTACAACCACGGACTCACCCGACCCTGGCAGGCCGAGGAGGAGGCGACCCACCGCGCGATCATGCTGGCGAACCTCACCGGCGCCCCGCTCTACGTCGTGCACGTCTCGGCGAAGCAGGCCGTCGACCAGATCGCCACGGCCCGCGACAACGGACAGAACGTGTTCGGCGAGACATGCCCCCAGTACCTCTACCTCTCGCTCGAAGACAACCTCGGCGCGCAGAGCGACGAGTGGGGCGCGTTCGAGGGGGCCAAGTGGGTGTGCTCGACACCGCTGCGGTCGAAGGCGGAGGGCCACCAACACCACATGTGGCAGGCCCTGCGCACCAACGACATCCAGATGGTCTCCACCGACCACTGCCCCTTCTGCATGAAGGGCCAGAAGGACATGGGGCTCACCGACTTCTCGAAGATCCCCAACGGCATCGGTTCGGTCGAACACCGCATGGACCTCATGTACCAGGGGGTCGTCGACGGTCACATCTCGCTGTCGCGCTGGGTCGAACTGACGAGCACCACTCCCGCCCGCATGTTCGGCATGTACGGCAAGAAGGGCGTCATCCAGCCCGGAGCCGACGGCGACATCGTGGTCTACGACCCGAACGGCCACACCTCGATCGGCGTCGGCAAGACCCACCACATGAACATGGACTACTCGGCGTACGAGGGCTACGAGATCGACGGCCACGTCGACACCGTGCTCTCGCGCGGCAAGGTCGTGGTCGACGACAACCGCTACCTCGGCACGAAGGGCGACGGAAAGTTCTTCAAGCGCGGCCTGAGCCAGTACCTGATCTAGACCGTAACGAAGGAACCAGATGGATTTCGGAGCAGTACTGCAGACCAACCCGCCGGCGTCGCGCACCGTCGCGCTCGCGAAGCTCGCCGAGCAGCACGGGTTCAGCCACGTATGGACCTTCGACTCGCACCTGCTCTGGCAGGAGCCGTACGTGATCTACAGCCAGATCCTCGCCGAGACGCGGCGCGTGATCGTCGGGCCGATGGTCACCAACCCGGCGACCCGCGACTGGACGGTCACCGCCTCCACCTACGCCACCCTGAACGAGATGTACGGCAACCGCACGATCTGCGGCATCGGGCGCGGCGACTCCGCCGTGCGCGTGACCAACGGCAAGCCGACCACGCTCAAGGAGCTGCGCGAGTCGATCCACGTGATCCGCGAGCTGGCCAACTCCCGCTCGGTCGAGTACAACGGCGCGACCCTGCAGTTCCCGTGGAGCACCGGCTCGACCCTCGACATCTGGGTGGCCGCCTACGGGCCCCTCGCGCTCAAGCTCACGGGCGAGGTCGGCGACGGGTTCATCCTGCAGATGGCGGATCTGGATGTCGCGGAGTGGATGATCACGACGGTGCGCCGCGCGGCCGAAGCCGCGGGACGCGACCCGATGTCGATCAAGTTCTGCGTCGCCGCCCCTATGTACATCACCGCTTCAGACGACGAGGCCGACCGGCAGCACATGCGGGACCAGTGTCGCTGGTTCGGCGGCATGGTCGGCAACCACGTCGCCGACATCGTGGCCAAGTACGGAGAGGGGTCGGCGGTTCCCAAGGCGCTCACCGACTACATCGCGGGCCGCGAGGGGTACGACTACAACGAGCACGGCCGCGCCGGCAACACGCACACCGACTTCGTGCCCGACGAGATCGTCGATCGCTTCTGCCTGCTCGGCACCGCCGACCAGCACATCGAGAAGCTGAAGGCACTGAAGGAGCTCGGCGTCGACCAGTTCGCCGGCTACCTGCAGCACGACAACAAGGAGGAGACCCTCCGCGTGTACGGCGAGACGGTCATCCCCGCGCTGCGCGAACACATCACGGCGAAGGCCTGACCCGTGCGACGATTCCGGCCCCTGCTGCTCGGAGCGCTCGCCGTGCTGCTCGTCGCCGTGGTCTGGGAGCTTTACAAGGCCCTCGGCCCGGCCGACGGCTGGGTGGTGGGTGCCGACGAAGCGGTGCGCAACTCGGGGCTGCGGCTGCTGCCCCGCACGAGCGACCTGGCCATGCCGCACGTCTGGGAGATGTTCGCCCGGCTGGGCGAGCCGATCACGAGCGCGCCGGGGGCCCAGCCGCTGTGGCTCACTGTGGTGCTCGCCGCGCTGTTCAGTCTCGGCGTCGCCGCGGTCGGCCTGGCCATCGCCCTCGTCGTCGGCTTCGCCCTCGCGCTGCTGATGCAGCGTTTCCGCATCGCCGAATCGGCGGTGCTGCCCCTCGTGATCCTGAGCCAGACGGTGCCGCTCATCGCCCTCGCGCCGCTCGTGAAGGGCTGGGGGTCGAAGCTCGAGGTCGGCGAGTTCGAGTGGGAGAACTGGATGTCGGTGGCCGTCATCGCGTCGTACCTCGCGTTCTTCCCGATCGCGGTCGGTGCACTGCGCGGGCTGCAGTCGCCCGACGTCATCCACACCGAACTCATGCGCAGCTACGCGGCGAGCCGCTGGCGCACCCTGCTGCACCTCCGTCTGCCGGCGAGCCTGCCCTACCTGCTTCCCGCCCTGCGCCTCGGCGCGGCCAACGCCGTCGTCGGCACGGTCGTCGCCGAGGTGTCGATCGGACTGCCCGGAGGCATCGGCCGCATGATCCTCGAGTTCGCCAACTTCGCCTCGAGCGACCCGGCGAAGCCGTGGGCCCCCATTTTCGGCGCGATCGTGCTCGGCCTCGTCGCCGCCGGTCTCGTCGCCCTACTCGGGCTGGCGTTCGGCCGGTACCGTCGCGCGGAGGTACACGCTTGAGTAACTCGATAAACACAGCCAGTGCGGTGAACGTCACGAACGTCGACCGCACGTTCCGGGGCCAGAAGGGCGCCACGGTCGCGGCGCTCAGCGACGTCAGCCTCAGCGTGGCGCCCGGCGAGTTCGTCTCGCTGATCGGGCCGTCGGGCTGCGGCAAGAGCACACTGCTGCGTCTCATCGCCGATCTCGACACCCCCACGGCGGGATCGATCGCGGTGTTCGGCAAGACGGCCAGGCAGGCGCGCATCGACCAGGACTACGGCATCGCCTTCCAGCAGGCCGGCCTCCTGCCGTGGCGCACCGTCACCGGCAACATCGAGCTGCCGCTCGAACTGCACGGGGTCGGCAAGGCCGCACGTGCCGCCCGGTCGAGGGAGCTTGTCGAGCTCGTCGGCCTGGGCGACTTCCGCGACCACTACCCCGACCAGCTCTCCGGCGGCATGCAGCAGCGCGTCGCCATCGCCAGGTCCATCGCCGAGCAGCCCCGCCTGCTGCTGATGGACGAGCCGTTCGGCGCCCTCGACGAGATGACCCGCGAACACATGCAGCTCGAGCTGGTGCGCATCACCGCGGAGACCGGCGCCGCCGTAGTCTTCGTGACGCACTCGATACCCGAGGCCGTGTTCCTCTCCGACCGCGTCGTGGTGATGTCGCCGCGCCCCGGGCGCATCCGCGACATCGTCGACGTGCGTCTCGGCGCGGCGTCCGAACGGGGCGAGGACCTGCGTGAGAACGCCGGGTTCTTCGCGGCCGTCACGCGGGTGCGCGAGGCGCTGCACGGTGCGGATGCGCCCGCGGTGGGAGTGGACCTGCGATGAACGGGGCGGCCTCGTCGTTCGTCACACGGGTGCTGCCACCCGTCGCGCTGTTCGTGCTGCTGCTCGCGGTCTGGCAACTGGCCGTGGTGGTCGGGGGCATCCCCGCGTTCCTGCTGCCGAGCCCGGCGGCGATCGTCGACAAATTCGCGGAGCTGCTGCCGAGCATCGTGGCGGCGAGCCTCGTGACGGGTGGCAACGCCCTCGTCGGGCTGGTCCTCGGGTCGGTGCTCGGTGTCGTCGCGGCCGTCGTCGCCGCGTTCGTGCGCGTGCTCGACGAGATGTTCGCCCCGGTGATCGCCGCGATCGCCGTGGTGCCGATCGTGGCGCTCGCCCCCGTGCTCTACACGATGTTCGGGGCCAATTTCGAGGTCGCCCGCGTCATCGTGGCGGCGATCGCCGTGTTCGTGCCCGTGTTCATCAACAGCCTCCGCGGGCTGCGGCAGGTGCGCCCGGTACAGCGCGACCTGATGCGCGCCTACGCGGCATCCGGATGGCAGACCGCGCGCACCGTGACGATCCCGAGTGCCCTTCCGTTTATGTTCACGGGACTTCGCATCGCGTCGTCGCTCGCTGTCATCTCCGCGGTCGTCGCGGAGTATTTCGGCGGACCGCGCTCGGGAATCGGGTCGTTCATCACCTCCGCGGCATCCGGAAGCAACTACGCCAGCGCCTGGGCTTTCGTCGTCGGCGCGATCATCGTCGGTCTCGTGTTCTATACGGCGACCCTCGCCGTGGAGAAGCTCTTCACGCGTCACCGGCCCACCTGACCCCACCCAAGAGATCCACAACAAGGAGGCACCAGTTGAAGCACAGCACACGATTCACCTTCGGGCTCGCCGCGAGCGCGGCGGTCGGCGCGCTCGTCCTGTCGGGATGCAGCGCCAGCGAACCGGACGCCGACAGCGACTCGGGCGCCTCGGGGCTCACCGAGGTCAAGCTGCAACTGCAGTGGCTCACCCAGGCCCAGTTCGCCGGCTACTACTCGGCCGCGGCCGAGGGCTACTACGAGGACGAGGGCCTCGACGTCGAAATCATCCAGGGCGGCGGCGACATCGTGCCGCAGGACGCCCTCGCCAACGGCGACGTCGACTACGCGATCTCGTGGGTGCCCAAGGTGCTCGGATCGATCGAGAACGGCGCCGAGATCACCAACGTCGCGCAGATCTTCGAACGGTCGGCCACCCTGCAGGTCTCGTTCAAGGACCAGGACATCACCTCGGCGGCCGACCTCGCCGGCAAGACGATCGGCAGCTGGGGGTACGGCAACGAGTGGGAGCTCTACGCCGGACTCAACAAGGCGGGAGTCACCGACGAGGTGACGGTCGTGTCGCAGAACTTCGACATGAACGCGCTGCTCTCCGGCGACATCGATGCCGCGCAGGCCATGACGTACAACGAGTACGCCCAGCTGCTCGAGACGGTCGACCCGGAAACCGGGGAGCTGTACACGGCGGACGACTTCAACGTCATCGACTGGAACGAGGAGGGCACCTCGATGCTGCAGGACGCGATCTGGGCCGACGCGGGCCGGCTCGCCGACGACGAGGAGTACGCCGAGACGACCGTGAAGTTCATCAAGGCGTCGATCAAGGGCTGGGCGTTCGCGCGCGACAACGCCCAGGAGGCCGCCGACCAGGTGGCCGCCGCGGGCTCCACCCTCGGCCTCTCGCACCAGCTGTGGATGACCAACGAGGTCAACAAGCTGATCTGGCCGTCCACCTCGGGCGGGGTCGGCACGATCGACACCGCGGCGTGGGACGCGACGGTCGCCATGGCGCTCGAGACGAGCAACGAGACGGGCGCCACGATCATCACCGAGGAACCGCCGGCCTCCGCCTACTCGAACGAGTATGTGGAGCAGGCGCTGACCGAACTGCGCGACGAGGGAGTGGACGTCGAGGGCGCCGGTTTCGAGCCGGTCACTGTCGAACTCAAGCAGGGCGGCGAGTAGCCTCGCACCAACGGTCCCTGAGCTTGTCGAAGGGTCCCTTCGACAAGCTCAGGGAACGATCGATCCATCACTAAGGAAACGCCATGAACGACCTGAACCCCGCCGACGGCCAGCTCGCCTACGACCTCGACCGCGCGCACGTCTTCCACTCCTGGAGCGCACAGGCGGCGCTGACGCCCCTCGTGATCGCCGGGGGAGCGGGCTGCGATGTCTGGGACTTCGACGGCAACACCTACCTCGACTTCTCCAGCCAGCTGGTGAACACCAACATCGGCCACCAGCACCCCGCCGTCGTCGCCGCGATCAAGGCGCAGGCCGACGTGCTCACGACCGTCGCGCCAGCGCACGCCAACCTCGTGCGCGGAGAGGCTGCCAAGCGCATCCTCGCCCGCGCCGGGTCGACGTTCGGAAAGGTCTTCTTCACCAACGGCGGTGCGGATGCCAACGAGAACGCCATGAGGATGGCCCGCCTCACGACGGGGCGCGACAAGATCCTCTCGACCTACCGCTCGTACCACGGCAACACGGGTGCCGCCGTGGTCGCCACCGGGGACTGGCGCCGGGTGCCCAACGAGTTCGCGCGCGGCCACGCCCACTTCTTCGGCCCCTTCGAGTACCGGTCGGAGTTCTGGGCAGATTCGCCCGAGCAGGAGTCGCGGCGCGCGCTGCAGCACCTGGAACGCGTCATCCAGTCGGAGGGGGCCTCGTCGATCGCGGGCATCCTCATCGAGACCATTCCCGGAACCGCCGGCGTTCTGGTGCCGCCGCCCGGCTACCTGCGCGGGGTACGCGAACTCGCCGACAAGTACGGCATCGTGCTCATCTTCGACGAGGTCATGTGCGGCTTCGGGCGCACGGGCGGCTGGTTCGCCTTCCAGAGCCTCGCCGACGAAGACGGGCCGGTCGTGCCCGATCTGATCACGTTCGCGAAGGGCGTCAACTCGGGTTACGTACCGGCCGGCGGTGTGATCATCTCCGAGTCGATCGCGCAGGCGTTCGAGCAGCAGGTGTTCCCGGGCGGCCTCACCTACTCGGGACACCCGCTCGCGATGGCGTCCATCGTCGGCGCGCTCGACGCTATGGAGGCCGAGGGCATCGTCGACAACGCGCGCGTGATCGGTAGCGACCACCTGGCCCCCGGCCTCGCCGAACTGGCGGCGAAGCATCCGATCATCGGAGAGGTGCGAGGCATCGGCGTCTTCTGGGCCCTGGACCTCGTCTACGACCGCGAATCGCGCGAACCCGTCTCCGGCGTGGTCATCGGGCAGCTCAAGAAGGAACTGATGGACAGGGGGCTGCTGCCGTTCGCGGCCGACAACCGCATCCACGTCGTGCCGCCGTGCATCGTGACGCCCGAGGAGGTCGCGCGCGCCCTGGCGATCTACGACGAGGCCTTCACGGCGGTCGAGGCGACGCTGGCCTAGCGCGAACCGATTTGTCGCGCGGAGTCTCTTTTGGTCGCCAGATGCGCAATCTCCGGCGGCGATCGCGCAACAAGCGACCAAAAGAGGCGTCGGGCGGTGCGGGTGGTCGTACTCATGGCAGGTGGAGGCGACCGCGCGGAGAGGATCTGGCGCACGCACGAGCGCCGACGGCGCCAGTCACGTAGAATTGCCGGTTGTGTCGAACTTCACCCCCGCCCCGTTCACCGTCCCGGTGTACGACCTCATGCACCGCTCCGGCGAGATGCGAGAGCACGAGCTCGATGTCGCCGTACCCGAATCCTTCGGCAATGCCCTGATCGGCATCGCCGAGCACGCGAAGATGCATCTCGACGTGCGCCTCGAAGCCCTCCACGACGGCATTCTGGTCTCGGCAGACGTCACCACGGTCGCCACCGGCGAGTGCGGACGATGCCTCGATGCGATCGAACTGCCGGTCGAAGTCGAGTTTCAGGAACTTTTCGCGTACTCTGTTGACGAAGCTTTTGACTACACGGTTGTCGAGGATCACATTGACCTCGAACCGTCCGTCAGGGATGCGGTAGTGCTGTCACTGCCGTTTCAACCGGTATGTCGTCCGGATTGCCCAGGCCTTGACCCGGAAACGGGCGAAAGGCTGGCCGATTTTCCGGACAGGAAACCCAAAGAAATCGTAGATCCTCGCTGGTCTGCGCTCGCCGGGTTCCAGTCGACCGAATCAGATGTTGTAGGCGAGTCGGAGAAATCCGACAGCGCCGAGAGAGAGAAGAGAAGCTAATGGCTGTACCGAAGCGCAAGATGTCGCGTGCGAGCACCCGCATGCGCCGCGCCCAGTGGAAGGCAACCGCCCCCACCCTGGTCAAGACCATCGAGAACGGCAAGACCGTTTACAGCCTGCCGCACCGCGCCAAGGTTGTCGAAGACTCGACCGGCACGCCCCTGTACATGGAGTACAAGGGCCGCAAGGTCGCGGACGTTTAGTCCACTTGAACTACTGCGAGTCGGCTCGTGACTGGTAACCACTCCAGCCGGGCCGATTTGTCGTCCCTGCTGGGGATCGATATCGAGCCCGCACTGCTCGAGCTCGCTCTGACGCACCGCTCCTTCGCGTACGAAAACGGGGGAGTGGCGACCAATGAGCGCCTCGAGTTCCTCGGCGACTCGATTTTGGGCCAGGCCGTGACGGTGATGCTGTTCACCGAGCACCCCGACCTCGACGAGGGCGAGTTGGCCAAGCGCCGCGCGAGCCTCGTCTCGACCGTCGCGCTGGCCGAGATCGCGCGCCACATCGGCCTCGGTCAGTACCTGCGGGTGGGCCGGGGCGAAGAGCTCACCGGCGGCCGCGACAAGTCGTCGATGCTCGCCGACACCGTCGAGGCCATCATCGGCGCCGCCTACCTCGCCCGCGGCGGCGACGAGGCGACAGCGCTCGTGCACCGGCTGATCGCGCCGCTGCTGGCCGACCCCGAGCGGTTCGGCGCCACCATGGACCCGAAGACGAGCCTGCAGGAGCTCTCCGCCCACAGAAACCTCGGCGCCCCGACCTACGTCATCGTCGACAGCGGCCCCGACCACCTCAAGCGGTTCCAGGCCACCGTGCTGCTGCAGGACCGCGAGATCGCAACGGGCGTCGGCTCGAGCAAGAAGCAGGCCGAGGTCGCCGCGGCGCTCGACGCCTGGACGCAGCTCTCGCGCGAAGCCCGATAGAGGTGCCGGAGCTTCCCGAGGTCGAGGTGGTGCGCGCCGGTCTCGAACCCGCCGTGACCGGGGCGACCGTGTCATCCGTCACCGTCTTCGACGAACGCTCGCTGCGCCGGCATTCCGGTCCGGCGGAGGACTTCGTCGACCGGCTCACCGGACGTGGGATCGTTTCGGCCGAACGCCGGGGCAAGTTCCTGTGGCTGCCGCTCGGCCCTTCGACGGCCTCGGGGACCGAGGAGGAAGGGCCGGAGGCGCTCGTCGTGCACCTCGGCATGAGCGGCCAGGTTCTGCTCCGCGACCGCGAGACCGACGACCGGCTCACCCGCATCCGCATCGAGCTCGACCACCCGTTCCACCGCCAGCTGCGGCTCAACTTCGTCGACCAGCGCATCTTCGGATCGATGGCGATCGACCGGTTGCTGCAGACCCCGGATGCGCCCAGCGGTCTCGTGCCCGGTCAGGTCGCGCACATAGCGAGGGATCCGCTCGACCCGCAGTTCGACGACAGGCTGTTTCTGGCCCGGCTCGCGCGGCGCAACACCGGGGTCAAGCGTGCCCTCCTCGACCAGACGCTGCTCAGCGGTGTCGGCAACATCTACGCGGACGAGGCCCTCTGGGCGGCGCGCGTGCACTTCGACCAGCCGACCTCCACGCTCAGCAGGCCGCGTGCGAAGCTACTGCTGGCCGAGGTGCGGCTCGTGCTGGCGAAGGCCCTCGGAGAGGGTGGCACGAGCTTCGACGCGCAGTACGTGAACGTGAACGGCGCCAGCGGTTACTTCTCCCACTCGCTCAACGCCTACGGCCGGCAGGGCAAGCCGTGCCCACGCTGCGGCCGCCCGATCACCCGGGTGTCGTTCATGAACCGCGGCTCGCACTTCTGCGCGTTCTGCCAGCGGGTGCGCTGACACGGAATAGCCGGTTCGCCGAGCGGGTTGGCCCCCTCATGACAAAAATCGGCACCTCAGACCTCGACGTCTTCCCGCTCGTGCTCGGCGGCAATACCTTCGGCTGGACCTCCGACGAGGCGACCTCCCACGCCGTGCTCGACGCTTTCGTGGCATCCGGCGGCAACTTCGTCGACACCGCCGACGGCTATTCGTCGTGGGTGCCCGGCAACTCGGGCGGGGAGTCCGAGACGATCATCGGCAGCTGGTTCGCGAAGAGCGGCCGGCGCGACTCGATCGTGCTCGGCACGAAGGTGAGCCAGCACCCCGACTTCCAGGGGCTCGGCGGTGCCAACGTCCTCGCGGCCGCCGACGCGTCGCTCGCGCGCCTCGGAACCGACTACATCGACCTCTACTACGCGCACTTCGACGACGCGTCGACCCCGCTCGAAGAGACGGCGTCGGCGTTCAACGACCTCGTCGTCGCGGGCAAGGTTCGCAACATCGCCCTCTCGAACTACACGGCGGCACGCGTCGCCGAGTGGTTCGACATCGCGCAGCGCAACGGCTTCGTGCTTCCCGTCGCGCTGCAGCCGCACTACAACCTCGTGCACCGCGAGCCCTTCGAGAGCGAATTCGGCGCCATCGTCGCCGAGAAGCAGCTCGGCGTCGTGCCGTACTACGCGCTGGCCAGCGGGTTCCTCACCGGCAAGTACCGCACGGCCGACGACCTCGGCCAGTCGCCGCGCGGCGGCGGACTCGGCGGCCTCCTGAACGAGAGCGGCCTGGGTGTGCTCGCGGCGCTGGACACGGTGGCGGCCGCCCACGGGGTGGCCGTGGCATCCGTGGCCCTCGCCTGGCTGCGCACCCGGCCCGGCGTCGTCGCGCCGCTCGCGAGCGCGCGCACGACCGAGCAGCTGTCCGATCTCGTCGCCTCGGCGACGCTCGAGCTGACGGCCGACGAGATCGCCGCGCTCGACGCCGCCTCGGCGAAGGTCTAGGCACCGACCGCACGTGTGCCTCGTCGCACACTCAGCCGAAAGTCTGATGTGCGACGGCGCCAAGTCGGGCTAGCGTTCGAGGGTGAGAACACCTCGAATGCTGCCCGCCGTCGCGCTCGCGCTGCTGGCACTCGCGGGCTGCACCTTCGTCGGGCCGGTCGAGCTGAAGCCCGAGAGCGAGCCCTACACGATCAAAGATGGTGCCGTGCTTGCCGCGCTGGGCGAAGTGCCGGAGGGCGAGCCGATGACGCCCGAGCGGGAGGCCGACTTCATCGCCCGGTTCCAGAATTACCGATGGTCGATTGTGACGCAGTCGTACCCCGACGCGGTTCGACCGACTGTCACGGTAGCTGACACCACCGGCGCCGGTGTCTCCGCGTGCGTTTCCGACGGGCTCCAGTCGAGCGAGCAGGTCGCCCTCGCAGACTACGTGTGCTTCGCGCAGAATCCGCCAGTGCCGACCTCGATGCTTTCGTCCGCGCAGGCCGGCTACCTATACGACTACTGGACCGGCTTCGTGGTGCCCTGTTACGCCGAGCACGGTTTCGAGATATCGGCGGACCCGCCCGTCCGCGAGCGGTTCGTCGCCGAGTGGCCGTTCCAAAACTGGGCGCCCACGCTGGCGAACCGGGGCGGGGAAGACGCCGTCGCGGCACTGGCCGAGCTCGAGCAGTTCTGCCCTGGCGTGCCCGACGAACTCAGCTGAGCACCTTTTTCCACGCCCCCTCGTAGCCCCACGGCACAAAACCGAGCGCGTCGTTCAGCTGCAGCATGTGCCGGTTCTCCTCGGCGGCGAAGGACAAGACCGACGGATGCCGCGGCTCGAGATCTCCGAGTCGCAACAGGTTCGCCGTCTTCAGCAGCATTCCCAGCCGGTGCCCGCGGTGTTCCTGCAGCACGATCGTGTCTCCCTGCGTGACCGCACGTGAGGGCTCGGCCGGAACGTCGAGTTCGGTGTAGCCGGCCGCCTCACCGGTCGGCTGGTACTCCACGAGGGCGGTGAGGCGGGTGCGCGGACTCGCCTCGAGGTAGTCGTCTTCGGCCCGCACCCGGTCGACCGTCCAGGCCGAGGTGTCGGGTTCGAGACCGCCCTGCGGGGCGTCCGTCGCCAGCCGGCCGCGTAGATCGGCGATCTGCAGCAGGTGTTCCGGCGGCGTGCGGCCGGTCCAGTAGTGCATCCGGTAGTCGACACCGGCGTCGGCCGCAGCCCGGACGAACAGCCGATGCATGGCGCTGCGGTCCGCCGGAAGCCCGAGCCGGCTCATCCGCGCCACCTGTTCCAAAGCGAAACCCCGCGCGAGCAAGAAACGCGAGCCGTCGTCGTCGCGCGCCACCGAGCCGAACCCGGTGGGCGCCACGATGCGCTCGACCGAGTCGCTCGCGCCCTGGATGACGAAGCCCTGCAGCACCGGGTGCCGCGCGGCCGCGGCCATCGACTCGACGCGCTCGTAGAGCGCCGAGCCGATGCCGTGCCGGCGGAAGCGCCGCAGCACCTCGACGGCGATCCACGCCAGGGGCGTGCCGAGCGGCAGCTCGATGACCGCCCGCGCGACGATCCGTCCCTCGACCCTGGCCACGAGCATCCGCTTCTCTTCGAACGCCTGCGCGTGCCAGCTGGGCAGCAGCTCGTCCGGCCGCACGGCGAGGTCGGAACAGCCGGTCACCTCCACGCCGACCCGGTTGCGCACGCGCGTCATCTCGATGAAGTCCCCGGCGTCCGGCGCGTCGATCGACGCCGGGATCACGAGTTCTCCGATCGAGAAGGCGGTCACGACAGCCGCTTCCTCCAGGCGCCCTCGTAGCCGATCGGCACGAAGCCGAGGTCCTCGTTGACCTGCAGCATGTGCCGGTTCTCCTCGGCGTTGAAGGTGATCACCGACGGGTACCCCGGGTGGTGTTGGTGCAGGGCGGCCAGGTTCGCGACCTTGAGCAGCATGCCCAGCCGGTGACCGCGGTGCTCACGCAGCACGAGCGTGTCGTACTGGCCCACCGAGCGGGCGGTGTCGGAGGGCAGCGACAGCACGGTGAAACCGACGAGGCGTCCGGTGGGAACGTGCTCCACCGCCGCCGTGAGGGAGGTGCGCGGGCTGGCCGCCTGACGTTCGTCGTCGGCCGAGACTCTCGTCGCCGTCCACACGTCTTCGGGTTCCTCGAGTCCCGCCGAAGGCGCATCCGTGCTCATGCGGGTGTACAGCAGCGCGAGGTCGTCGAGCCAGCGCTCGGGCGTCGCGCCGGTCCAGTAGTGCACGGAATAGTCGGCGCCCGAGGCCGCGGATGCCCCGGCGAACGCCGCGCGCAGTTCGCCGTCGTCGAGCGGCAAAGGTAGACGACTCGCCCGCTCGATCTGCTCGAGCCGGTATCCCCGGCCGAGCAGGAAGCGCACCTCGCCGTTGTCGCGCGGCACCGAACCGAATCCGGTGGCGGCGTCGAGGCGCTCGCCGGGACCGTCGGGGGAGGCCACGTAGACGAGCAGGCGGTCGCGTCCCTCGTCGCGCGCGACCCGCTCGATGAACTCGGCGATCGCCGTTCCGATGCCCCGCCCGCGGAAGTCGGGGAGCACCTCGACGGCACCCCACGCCACGGCGTCGCTGCCCTCCTTGCCCACGTTGGTCTCGTAGAAGCCGCGACCGACGAGGCGCCCGTCGATGCGCACGCCGAAGAGGCGACGCGGGGAGTTCTCGGGGTCGAGCCAGAACGGCAAGGTCTCGACGGCCGTCATCTCCAGTTCGTGCGTGCCGTAGGCGAGGGCCTCGACGAGGTTGCGCAGCTCGATGGTCTCGACGAAGTCGGCCGCGTCGGGCGAGTCGATGGTCTGCGGTACGACGAGCTCTTCGACGGTGAAGGTGGGTGTCATGAACCCAGTCTCTGCGCAGTCGCGAGCGCAGCACAACGCTCTGGGCACAACGCCGTTGGCGCGGCACGACCGGCGCAAACCCGGCGATCCGGTACCGTTGAGCCAGACTTCAGGCCGGAAGGGAGGGCTCGTGTATCTGAAGAGCCTCACCCTCAAGGGTTTCAAGTCGTTCGCACAGCCGACCACTTTCGCCTTCGAACGCGGTGTCACCTGCGTCGTCGGTCCCAACGGCTCGGGCAAGAGCAACGTCGTCGACGCGCTCGCCTGGGTGATGGGCGAGCAGGGCGCGAAGACGCTGCGCGGCGGCAAGATGGAAGACGTCATCTTCGCCGGCACCTCGACCAAGGGTCCTCTCGGGCGCGCCGAGGTCATTCTCACCATCGACAACTCCGACGGCGCGCTGCCGATCGAGTACGCCGAGGTGTCGATCAGCCGCACGCTGTTCCGCAACGGGGGCAGCGAGTACGCCATCAACGGCTCGTCGGTGCGTCTGCTCGACGTGCAGGAACTGTTGAGCGACTCGGGCCTCGGACGCGAGATGCACGTGATCGTCGGCCAGGGGCAGCTCGACGCCGTTCTGCGCGCGAGCCCCGAGGAACGCCGCGGCTTCATCGAAGAGGCCGCCGGCATCCTCAAGCACCGCCGCCGCAAAGAGAAAACGCTGCGCAAACTTGACGCGATGCAGGCCAACCTGACGCGACTGAGCGACCTCGCCGGGGAGATCCGCCGCCAGCTCAAGCCGCTCGGGCACCAGGCGGAGATCGCCAAGGAGGCCCAGTCGATCGCGAGCATCGTGCGCGACGCGAAGGCCCGCCTGCTCGCCGACGAGGTCGTCGAACTGCGTGCCGCGATCACGGCCTCGAGCCGCAGCGAGAGCGAACGCAAGACCGAGCGCATCGTGCTGCAGGAGCAGCTCGACCAGGCCAAGCTGCGCGAGCACCGGCTCGAGCAGGCGCAGGTCGGCGATGCCGTCGACGCCGCCCGTCGCGTGGCGTTCGGCCTCGAGTCGGTGCAGGAGCGGCTGCGCAACCTCTACTCGCTCGCCAACCAGCGGCTCGCGCTGCTGGGCCAGCAGTCCGAGGTCGCCGAATCCGCTCCCGGAGTGACCCCGGCGATGGTCGCCGAGGCCCGCGACGAGGCCGAGCGGCTCACCGAGACGATCGGCGACGCGGAGACCGGCTGGCGCGAGGCGCAGGCCGCCACGGTCGAAGCCCGTGCCACCCTCGACGCTCTCGACGAGGAGATCGCCCACCAGAGCTCGCTCGTCTCGCGCCACGACCTCGAGATCTCGAAACTCACCGGCCAGGCCGCCACCGCCGCGTCCCGGTTGGCCGCCGTGCGCGGCGAGGTGCTGCGCCAGCAGAACGCGCTCGACGCCGCCCGTGAGCGCGGCTCGGTAGCCGCCGCCAATCTCGCCGAGATCGAGGGCGCCGCCACATTGAACGACGCGAGCGAGACCGACCTCGACGCGCTCTACCAGACGGCGCAGGCCGAGGTCGTCGCGGCCGAAGCCGACATCGACCGGCTGCGCGAAGAGCTGCACGGCCACGAACGCGAACGGGACGCGCTGAACGCCCGCGTCGGCGCCCTCTCGCTCGCCCTCGACCAGAAGGACGGCTCGAGCGCCCTCGTCGCCGCGCGCCTGCAGGGCATCCGCGGCCTCGTCGCCGAACACGTGCAGGTGCGGCCCGGCTACGAGGCCGCCGTCGCCGCCGCCCTCGGATCGCTCGCCGATGCCGTGCTCGCCGACGACCGCTCGGCCGGCATCGACGCTCTCGCCCACGCGCAGGCCGGCGAACTCGGCCGGGTGGAGCTCGTGCTCGCCGGTTCCGACCCGGAACACGGCTTCGACGCAGTACTGCCCGCGGGCGCCGTGACCGCCCACAGCGTCGTCACCGCTCCAGACGGCGTGCTCGGCCTGTTGGCCAACGTGGTCATCGCCGACGATCTCGACGTCGCGCGTGACGTGTGGGCCGGCGTCGGGGAGGGCGCATCCGCGGGGCTCACGGTCATCACCAGGGCGGGCGATCTGCTCAGCCGGCTCGTGCTCAAGGGCGGCTCGGGCGCCAAGCGGTCACGGCTCGAACTCGTCGCCGACCGCGACGCGGCCCAGCACCGTCTCACCGAGGTGCTGTCGCTCATCGAACGCGGCCAGTTCGCCCTCGCCGAGCAGCGCGGAACCGTGAAGGTCGCCAAAGAGCAATCCGTGCGCGCGCTCGCGAGCCTGCGCGAGTTCGACTCCCAGCTCGCCGCCCAGACCGAGCGCCTCAACCGCGCGCGGGTGCAGGTCGAGGCCGCCGAGGCCGAGGCGGAACGACTGGAACGCGGGCTGGCGCTCGCCGCAGACGCGGTGACGGATGCCGTCGGTGCGGTCGAACGGGCGCAGCAAGAACTCGAGACGGCCCAGTCGCGGCCACGGCCGATCCTCGACGTGGGAGCGCGCGAGGGCATCGACGCCGAACTCGACGCCGCCCGCGAGCGCGAGATCGAAGCGCGCCTGCAGGTGGAGACCGCGCGTGAACGCGTGCGCGCACAGGAACTGCGCGCCACCCAGCTCGCCGCGCAGCTCGAGGCCGAGCGCGCCGCGGCCGAGGAAGCCGCCCGCCGCGCCGTCATCCGCCGCCGGCAGGTGCAGTCGGCGCAGGGTGTCATCGCGGCGCTGCCCGCCGTGCTCGATTCGGTCGACCGCTCGGTATCGGCGGCCCGCCTCGAGCTCGCGACGGCCGAGGCCGCCCGCAGCGCCCAGAACGAGGAGCTCGCCGAGCTGCGCAGGCAGGGCCACGAGCTGCGCGACAGGCTGACGACCGTGAGCGAGAACGTGCACGGACTCGAGATGCAGATCTACGAGAAGAAGCTGCACCTTTCGACACTTCTCGAGCGGGCGGGCGAAGAGCTCGGCCTGGTCGAAGACGTGCTCGTGGCCGAGTACGGGCCCGAGCAGCCGGTGCCCGACGACTACACGACCGGCGACGAACAGGGCGACGGGGTGCCCTTCGTGCGGGAAGAGCAGCAGGGCCGCCTCGCGCGCGCCGAACGCAAGCTCGCCCAGCTGGGCCGCGTGAACCCGCTCGCGCTCGAGGAATTCGCCGCGCTCGAGCAGCGGCACAGGTTCCTCACCGAGCAGCTCACCGACCTGACGAACACCCGCGCCGACCTCATCACGATCATCGAGGAGATCGACGACAAGATGCAGGACATCTTCGCCTCGGCCTTCGAAGACACCCGCGCGGCGTTCGACACCGTGTTCCCGGTGCTGTTCCCCGGCGGAACCGGCAGCATCCACCTCACCGACCCCGAGAACCTGCTCACCACGGGCATCGAGGTGTCGGTGCGGCCCGCCGGCAAGAAGATCGAGCGGCTGTCGCTGCTGAGCGGCGGGGAGCGGTCGCTCGCGGCCGTCGCGCTGCTGATCGCGATCTTCAAGGCGCGCCCCAGCCCGTTCTACATCATGGACGAGGTGGAGGCCGCCCTCGACGACGCCAACCTCGGCCGCCTCCTCACGATCTTCGAAGACCTGCGGGCCACCTCGCAGCTGATCGTCATCACGCACCAGAAGCGCACGATGGAGATCGCCGACGCGCTCTACGGCGTCTCGATGCGCGCGGACGGCATCAGCGCGGTCATCGGCCAGCGCGTCGCGAAAGAAGAAGCGCAGGTCGACGAGGTCGAGGTCGCGAGCTAGCCGCGATCATCCGCCCCGCTTTTGGTCACCAGCTGCGCTATTCGCGGCGAACATGAGCACTTAGCGACTAAAAGCGGGCCGCGGATGCGCCCGGGGCTCGCCCGCTCGACCCGACCGCGGTGCGACCTGTCACGATCGGGGCTCTAGCGGGTCGTTGTCGCCCCGATCGTGACAACTCGCGGCGCCGCTCATTAGTCGGGAGGACGGGTCGGGCGGCGCGCCCTGACGCTCGCGGCGACGGCGCGGGGCGCATCCGAACCGCTTGTGGTCACTAACTGCTCAATTCGCGGCGAACTAGCGCACCTAGCGACCAGAACGCACCCAAACCGACCTAGCCGACGATCTCCGTCAGCGGCTCGTCGTTGACGCTCAGCACGCGCCATGCCTCCCCGTTGCGCTCGAAGGTCGACACCGAGCCGTTGCGGATCTGGTCGAACGGGCGTCCGGCGAGGTGGGCGAGCGTGTAGCGGATGATCGTGCCATGGCACACGATCAGCGTGTTGCGGTTGCCGAACTCGGCGTCGATGCGCTCGAGGGCGGCCTCGCCGCGGGCGACGACCGACTCGAGGCTCTCGAGTCCGGGGTACTGGTGATCGGGCCAACGTTCGGCGATGATCTCCTCGGTAGCGCCCTCGCCCTGGCCGTAGTCGCGCTCCTTCAGCTCGTCGTAGGCCGGGCCGAGTTCGATGTCGAGACCGGCGGCGATGATCGACGCGGTCTCCCGGGCGCGGCTCAGGGGCGAGCTCACGATGACTTCCCAGTCGACGCCCTCGAGCGTCTTCACGGCGTCGCGGGCCTGCTGGCGTCCGGTGTCGTTGAGGGGGATGTCGCTCGACCCCTGCAGCTGCTTGTTCAGGTTCCAGTCGGTCTGTCCGTGACGGATGAATGCGAGGGTCATGCTTCTATCCTGCCTTAGCGGCCTGACGCGAAGATGAACGGCAGCACCGCGGCGGCGGCGATGACCACGGCGGCGACGGCCAGGCTGGCGACGACGGCGTGCGCCTCCCAGAACGACACGGCCGCCGGGAACCGCTTGCGCAGGTCCGCCGACGTGATGAGCCCCGTGACCACGTCGGGGTCGCGCGGGATCGCCGCGCCGATCGCGCCGAGGTCGTCGATCGTCCACAGCCCGGCGCGCAGGCGCAGCAGCGCGCGCCCGTTGTCGCCGAGCAGGAACAGCACCGGTGCGGGCAGCTGGGTGGCGCCGCGCAGGTGCTCGACGAGCACGACCTGCGTCACCGTGGCGGTCGTCAACTGGCGGGAGCGCCCGAACAGGTCGGTGGTCACGATCAGGCCGTCGCCGTACTGCACCTTGGTGTTGCGGAAGTAGAGCCAGATTCCGATGAGCGTCAGCACGAACGCCACGGCGATGACCACCACTCCGGCGGTGAGCATGCCGCCCCGCATACGCGCGAGAATCACGACGACGAGCAGCGCCGCCAGCCCGCATCCGACGAGCACTGATTTGCGGTAGTGCGCCCTCGACGGCGTGACGGTCTGCATGGGCACCACGCTAGCGAACCGGTGCGACGCACGCACGTCGGTAGGCTGGGCGCATGGCTGAACGCTCAACACCGTGGTCGCTGGGCAATGCTCTCAAGGGCATGTTCTCGCGGCCGACCATCGACGAATCCACTTGGGAGGACCTCGAGGACGCCCTCCTCGTGGCCGACTTCGGGCCGGACATCACCGAATCCATCGTCGACGAACTGCGCGCGAGCGTCGCCAGGTTCAAGACCACAGACCCGGCAGACCTCAGGCGGATGCTCCGGGAGACTCTCGAAGAGCGCCTCGCCAAGCACGATCCCACGCTGCACCTCACGGCTCGCCCCGCGGTGGTGCTGGTGGTCGGCGTCAACGGTGTCGGCAAGACCACCACGATCGGCAAGTTCGCCAAGTTCCTGACGACCCGCGACCGCAGCGTCGTGGTCGGCGCGGCCGATACCTTCCGTGCCGCCGCGGTAGAGCAGCTCGCGACGTGGGCGCAGCGTGGGGGAGCCGCGATCGTGCGTCCGCAGCAGGAACGCCAGGATCCGGCATCCGTCGCCTTCCAAACCGTCGAACGCGCACAGCGTGAGGGCTTCGAGATCGCCATCATCGACACCGCCGGACGGTTGCAGACCAAGAGCGGCCTGATGGACGAACTGGGCAAGATCCGCCGCGTGATCGAAAAGCAGACCGAGATCGCCGAGGTGCTGCTCGTGCTCGACGCCACGACCGGTCAGAACGGCGTCGCGCAGGCGGAGGCGTTCATCGAGAGCGCCGGCGTCACCGGCCTCGTCATCACGAAGCTCGACGGTTCGGCCAAGGGCGGGTTCGTGCTCGCCGTGCAGGAGCGCACCGGCATCCCGATCAAGCTCGTCGGCCAGGGCGAGGGCATCAACGACCTGACCGGATTTACCCCGCACGTGTTCGTGCAGAACCTGGTCGGCTGAACCCGGTGGTCTCGCCCGCGATCGCGGCGTCGAAACGCCGGGCCGCCCTCGTCGCGCTCGTGCTCGCCGTCGTGGGCGGCGCGGCGCAGGTGGCCGGCTACACGCTCGGTGAGGGCGACGAGCTCGGGTTCACGATCCTGATGTACTCCGGGGTCTTCGTGGCCGCGGCCGGTGTCATCGTCGCGAGCGCCGCGCTCGTGGGGGACGGCCCGCGGCTGGTGGCACTGACGGCGATCGTCGTGGCGGTCGCGCCCGTGGTCGTGTTACTGGCGGCGACGGCGCTCGCGCCGCCCGTCGACTAGCAGCGGCTACGCGGCGTCGCGGCCGGTGGTGTGCGCGAGCACCGCGCGCATGGCGACGGCCGCCCCGTCGTCGAACACGTCGGGCGCCACGAAGTGGGCCAGTGCGACGACGTCGGCCGGGGCGCTCCCCATCGCGATCGCTGTGCCGACGATGCGGAACATCGACGAGTCGTTTCGCCCGTCGCCGATCGCGGCGACGGCGCCGAGCGGGATGCCCAGCCGCTCGCAGAGCCAACGGAGGGTGGTGCCCTTCGACACCCCGGGGGCGGTCGCGTTGATGAAGACGGCGTCGGGCATGCCGGGGGCCGTCGACTCCTCGGCGGCGAGACCGATCGCCGCGATCTCGCCGACGAGCTGCGCCGTGTGGCGCCCGGAGTAGTCGGCGATCGTCGCCTTGATGATCGTGGTCTCGGCCAACACCTCGTCGGTGACGAGGCCGATCGGGCTGCCCATCATGAGCTCCCACGCGGCTTCGGCGAGCGGGTCGGGGCGGGTGACGTAGTGGCCGTCGTGCGCGTAGAACTCGGCGTAGACGTCGAAGCGCCGGCACACGGCGGCGAGCCGCGCGGCCTGCGCGGCGCCCAGCGCGAAGGTGGTCTCGTGCCCGGTCTGGGTCTGCGCGACCACCTGTGCGCCGTTGTGCACGATGTGCGGTCCGGCCGCGAGCTCGGCGAGGTCGGGCAGCCCGGCGGGCAGCCGGCCGGTCGCGAACGCGAACCTGATGCCCGAGGCGACGAGAGCCCCGGCCGCCTCGGTGACCGCTGCCGACGGCGACTCGGTCAGGCCGAGGAAGGTGCCGTCGAGGTCGGAGACGAACAGTTCGATGGCGGGCGACTGCCATTCGGAGTGGCGGCCGGCGGGAGCGAGTGTCGTCATGATCATTCCAGCGTAAGCCGCGGATGTCGCGGGGCCGGTCAGACTCCGGGGGTGGCGCGATGGGCCGCGCTGAGTTCGAGGTAGTGGCGGGCGTTCTCGACCAGGCCGCCGCGCTCCTCGTCGGAGAGCGCGCGGACCACCCGGGCGGGCACGCCCGCGACGAGCGATCCCGGCGGGATCACCGCGTTCTCGAGCACGACCGCGCCCGCCGCCACGAGCGAACCCGCGCCGACCACGGCCCGGTTGAGCACGGTCGCCCCCATGCCGATGAGGCAGTCGTCCTCGACGGTGCACCCGTGCAGCACGGCGCCGTGCCCCACGCTCACGCCCGACCCGACGGTGAGCACGAGGCCGGAGTCGGTGTGCATCGTGACGTTGTCCTGCACGTTGCTGCCCGCCCCGATGGTGATCGCGTCAGTGTCGCCACGCAGCACGGCGCCGTAGAACACGCTCGCCCTGGCACCCAGCGTGACCGCCCCGACCAGGGTGGCGTTCGGGGCGACCCACGCGGTGGGGTCGATGGACGGCGTCGATTCGCCGAAGGGAACGATGAGCGGCATTCGCCCAGAATATGCCGTGAGTACACGAGACCGCGCGGGCGCGGTTAAACTAGAGCCATCATGGCCACCTTTGGAAATCTCTCCGACCGTCTGTCGGAAACGTTCAAGAACCTCCGCGGCAAGGGCAAGCTGAGCCCGGCGGATGTCGACGGTACAGTCCGCGAGATCCGTCGCGCCCTGCTCGACGCCGACGTCGCGCTCGACGTCGTCAAGGAATTCACCGGCAAGGTGCGCGAGCGCGCCCTGAGCGACGAGGTCTCGAAGGCGCTCAACCCCTCGCAGCAGGTGGTGCAGATCGTCAACGACGAACTCGTCGCCATCCTGGGCGGCGAGGCGCGTCGCATCCAGTTCGCGAAGACCGCGCCCACGATCATCATGCTCGCCGGCCTGCAGGGTGCAGGTAAGACGACCCTCGCGGGCAAGCTCGCCAAGTGGCTCGCCGGCCAGAACCACACCCCGCTTCTCGTCGCCGCCGACCTCCAGCGCCCGAACGCCGTCAACCAGCTGCAGGTCGTCGCGCAGCAGGCCGGCGTCGCGATCTACGCTCCCGAGCCCGGGAACACGGGCGGCGAAGAGGCCGCCCCGAGCCGCGGTTTCTTCGGCGGACCCAAGGCCGGCGACCCGGTCAAGGTCGCCAAAGACGCCGTCAAGTTCGCGAAAGACAAGCAGTACGACATCGTCATCGTCGACACCGCCGGCCGTCTCGGCGTCGACGCCGAGCTGATGAAGCAGGCCGCCGACATCCGCAAGGCGATCGACCCCGACGAGGTGTTCTTCGTCATCGACGCCATGATCGGCCAGGACGCCGTGGCCACGGCCAAGGCATTCCAGGCCGGGGTCGACTTCACGGCGGTGGTACTGACGAAGCTCGACGGCGACGCCCGCGGTGGAGCCGCGCTCTCCGTGGCATCCGTCACCGGCCGACCCATCATCTTCGCGTCGACCGGCGAATCGCTCGACGATTTCGAACCGTTCTACCCCGACCGCATGGCGAGCCGCATCCTCGACCTGGGTGACATCCTCACCCTCATCGAGCAGGCGCAGAAGAACTTCGACGAAGAAGAGTCGATGAAGATCGCGGAGAAATTCGCGACCGACAGCTTCACGCTCGAGGACTTCCTCGCCCAGATGCAGCAGCTCAAGAAGATGGGCTCGATGAAGGCCATGCTCGGAATGCTGCCGGGCGCGAAGGGCATGCGCGAGCAGCTCGACAACTTCGACGAGTCGGAGATCACCCGCACCGAGGCGATCATCCAGTCGATGACGCTCGCCGAGCGCCGCACCCCGAAGCTGCTCAACGGCTCGCGCCGCGTGCGCATCGCCCGCGGTTCCGGCACGACGGTCACCGAGGTCAACGCCCTCGTCAACCGCTTCGACCAGGCCGCGAAGATGATGAAGACCGTGGCCAAGGGCGGCGTGCCGAACATCCCGGGCATGGGCCCGATCCCCGGACAGAAGTTCGGCGGCAACAAGCAGCAGCAGTCGAAGAAGAAGGGCTCGAAGTCGGGCAACCCGGCCAAGCGTGCCGCCGAGAACGCGGCGCTCGCGGCCGGACCGGCTCCGACGGCGGCCAAGGGCAGCGGCTTCGGTCTCGGCGGCGGCAAGCCCGGCGCGACGGGTGCGCCGAGCGAGGAAGAGCTCGCCTCGCTGCAGAAGTTCCTCGGCCGCTAGCCACGCTGCTCTATAGGCTGGCGCAATGACTACCGCTGCCAACCGTCCCGTCCGCATCGGCGCGCAAATCGCGCCCCAGCACGCCAGCTACGCGAAGATCCGCGAGACCGCGGCGGAGCTCGAAGACCTCGGCGTCGACGTGATTTTCAACTGGGACCACTTCTTCCCGCTGCACGGCGATCCGGATGGTCTGCATTTCGAGTCGTGGACGATGCTCGCGGCCCTCGCGGAACAGACCAGCCGGGTCGAGATCGGCGCCCTCGTCAACTGCAACAGCTACCGCAACGCCAACCTGCAGGCCGATATGGCACGCACGATCGACCACATCAGCGCCAAGGAGTCGGGCGTCGGGCGGTTCATCTTCGGTACCGGCTCGGGCTGGTTCGAGCGTGACTACGACGAATACGGCTACGAGTTCGGCACCGTGGGAGGACGCCTCGACGCGCTCGCCGAGAACCTGCCCGTGATCTCAGAGCGGTGGGGGAAGCTCAACCCGGCGCCGACCCGCAAGATCCCGGTGCTCATCGGCGGCGGCGGCGAGAAGAAGACGCTGCGCATCGTGGCCACGCACGCCGACATCTGGCACAGCTTCAGCGACGCGCTCACGCTCGAGCGCAAGCTCGGAATCCTCGAGCAGCACGGCACGGCCGTCGGTCGCGACACGAGCGAGATCGAGATCTCGACCGAGGTCGCCAAACGTTCGGTCGCCGAGGCCGACGAGCAGTACGACCTCGGGGCGCGCCTGTTCACCGTGGGGATCTCCGGTCCGCACTACGACCTCGCGCCGGTGCGCGACTGGCTCTCCTGGCGCGACGCGAAGAACTCCTGACGCCCTACAGCCCGTCGCGCAGCTCGGTCACGAGCGACGCCACCACGGCCTTGAGGCTGCCGGCGTTCTCGGCGGCGACCGCGAGCTGCCGCTGGTAGCTCGCGCCCCCGTTGAGGATCGTCTCGACGCCCCAGAGTTCGTCGAGGCAGCCGAGAGCGGACGCGATCGGGGTCAGCCGCTCGAGGATGGCACGCAGGTCGTCGGTCACGAGGTTCTCGTTTCCCGCCGCATCCTGGATGATGATGGCCTCCATGCCGTACCGGGCGGCGCGCCACTTGTTCTCGCGCACGAACCACGGCTGCAGCGTCGGCAGCCGTTCGCCGCGGTCGAGCTTCTGCGACAGCTCCTCCACGAGACACTGCGCGAGGGCGGCGACCGACGCCACCTCGGCGCTCGTCGACAGTCCGTCGCAGAAGCGGATCTCGACGGTTCCCCACTTGGGCGACGGCCGCAGGTCCCAACGCAGCTCGGAGTAGTCGTCGATCACCCCGACGTGGGTCAGGTCGGCCACGAGGCTCTCGTAGTCGCTCCACTCCTGCAGCTGCGGCGGCAGCCCGGCCGTCGGCAGCTGCTGGAACAGCATCGCGCGGCTGGAGGCGTAGCCGGTCGACTCTCCTGCCCAGAACGGGCTGGAGGCCGAGAGCGCCTGGAAGTGCGGGTAGTAGGGCAGCAGACCGTTGACGATCGGCAGCACCTTGCGCGGGTCGTCGATCCCCACGTGCATGTGCACGCCCCAGATCATCATCTGCCTGCCCCACCACTGGGTGCGGTCGATGAGGGTTGCGTAGCGCTCCTTGCCGGGCGTGACCTCCTGCTGGAACCACTGGCTGAAGGGGTGCGTGCCCGAGCACATCAGGTCGACGCCCATCGGGTCGGTGACCTCACGCACGCGTTCGACGAGTCTGCGCAGGTCGCCGATGGCGCTGCCCACCCGCGCGTGCGGGCCGCTCACGAGTTCGACGGTGTTGGTGAGCAGCTCGCCCGTGACGTGCGGGAAGACGTCGGACGGATCGTTCAACCGTGCGAGCACCTCGGGGCCGGCCGGAGTGAGTTCTCCGCTCGCGTGGTCGACGCACGCGAGCTCCCACTCGATGCCCACGGTCGAGCGCTGCGACGTGGCGAATTCGATGTCCATCCAGTGATTCTGGCAATATTTTGGGGCATCCGCTGCGCGACCCGGCCAAGTTACGTAGATGTACTGCCAAGAGTCCGGATGACGCGTCCGCGTGTCAGACCCCGGCGCTACCGTGAGTGCATGACCGCGTCCCCCTCGCTCCCGCTCGTCACCCGCCCCGCCGGTCCCACGCCGGCGGTCATCGTGGCGATCGTGGTCACGGTGCTCGCGTGGGCCAGCGCGTTCATCGTCATCCGCGGCACCGCTCCCTCTTTCGAGGGCGGAGCCCTCGCCCTCGCCCGGCTCGTCGTGGGCGCTGCCCTGCTGTCGCTCGTGCTCATCGGCAAGCGCTGGGTGGCGCCGACGAGGCGCGAGTGGTTGCTCATCGCCGGCTTCGGAGTCATCTGGTTCGGCGGCTACAACGTGGCGCTGAACATCGCCGAAAAGACCCTCGACGCCGGAACCACGGCGATGATCGTCAACATCGGGCCCATCCTCATCGCGCTCGGCGCCGGGGTGTTCCTGCGCGAGGGCATCCCCAAGTGGCTCGCGATCGGCGCGGGCGTTGCCTTCCTCGGCGTCGTGCTGATCGGCATCGGCACGAGCGGCGCCGGGCTGGGCGACGGCAGCGGGGTACTGAGCACTGGAACTGCGTGGGCCCTAGTCGCCGCCGTCACCTACGCCGCCGGCGTGCTCCTGCAGAAACCGGCGCTCAAGCGCCTGCCCGCCGCGCAGGTCACCTGGCTCGGCTGCGTCATCGGGTTGGTCGCCTGCCTCCCGTTCGCCGGTCAGCTCGTGGCCGACCTGCAGACCGCGTCTCCCGCCGCGATCGCCGGCGCCGTGTACCTCGGCGCCGTGCCCACCGCCCTCGCCTTCAGCACCTGGGCCTATGCGCTGGCGCGCATGCCGGCCGGTCAACTGGGTGTCACGACCTACATCGTCCCGCCGCTCGCGATCGTGCTCGGGTTCGTCGTTTTCGCCGAGATCCCGGCGGTCACGGCCATCATCGGCGGTGCGATCTGTCTCGTCGGAGTGGCCCTGAGCCGGCGCCGCCCCGGTGTGCGCGCCGTCGGGTGAGTCTGCGGCGTCGTCGCTGTTCCCGCATCCGCCATTTATCTGGCAGAATGGTCCGTTGAGTCCTCGCGTGCCCGACCCTCTAATCAGGCGTGCGAAGAATCCCTTAGAGCTTTTGTGCCGAGTGTGCCCCCACGCTCACGGCTAGCAGTTCGCCACCAAAACATTTATCTCAGGAGAATTGTGGCTGTAAAGATTCGTTTGAAGCGCATGGGCAAGATCCGTGCACCGTACTACCGCATCGTCGTGGCCGATGGCCGCACGAAGCGCGATGGCCGTTCGATCGAAGAGATCGGCAAGTACCACCCGACCGAGGAGCCCTCGTTCATCGAGGTCGACTCTGCTCGTGCGCAGTACTGGCTGTCCGTCGGCGCCCAGCCGAGCCCGCAGGTTGAGGCGATCCTCAAGCTGACCGGCGACTGGGGCATCTTCAAGGGTGACAAGAACGCTGTTTCGACCGTCAAGACGAAGCAGCCGAAGGAGGCCTTCGTCTCCGACGAGAAGAAGAAGCCCGTTCTCAAGCCCAAGGCCGAGAAGCCGGTTGCCAAGACCGAGGAGGCTCCCACCGAGGACGCTCCCGAGGCCGCTGCAGAAGCAACCGAAGACAAGGCCTAACAACTATGCTCGCTCCCGCTCTTGAACACCTCGTGAAGGGGATCGTCGATCACCCCGAAGATGTGCAGGTAGCAGCAAAGAGTTCGCCACGCGGCGAGGTCCTCGAGGTGCGAGTGCACCCCGAGGACCTCGGTCGCGTGATCGGCCGCGCAGGCCGCACCGCGAAGGCGCTCCGCACCCTGATCGCGGCCCTCGCCGACGGTCGCAAGGTGCGCGTCGACGTGGTCGACACCGACTTCTAAACCGGTGGCAGCAACACAGTCCAGCAAGTCGCAACTGCGAGTCGGGCGCCTCACGAAGGCGCACGGCCTCAAGGGCGGCATCAAAGTCGAGATGTTCACGGATGACCCGGACGGTCGTTTCACCCCCGGTGCCGTGTTCACGCTCCAGGTTCCCGATTCGTCGGCCTGGCACAACAAGACGATCGAGCTCATCGAGCTCAAGTGGTACAACAGCCACGCCGTCGCCTTCTTCAAGGACGTACCCGACCGCTCGGTCGCGGAGACCCTGATCAAGGCGATCCTCTGGGTCGACCACGACCTCGCCGAACTTCCCGAAGAGGAAGACGCCTGGTTCGACCACCAGCTGCTCGGGCTCTCCGTGCTGCGCGACGGCACGGTCGTCGGCACCGTCACCGCGATCGACCACTTCCCGGCGCAGGACCTGCTCACCGTGAAGACCGACAACGGCGACGTCCTCGTTCCCTTCGTGAAGGCGATCGTCGCGTCGGTCGACGTGAAGGCCGGCACCATGACGGTCACGCCCCCCGAGGGGCTGTTCGAGGAGCTGCCCGACGAGGAGCAGCCCACGGCCGAGAAGCTCGTCGAGTACGTCGACGACTCCGCGCCAGACGAAGGTTCTCCCGCCGCGCCCAGCAAGGGCTGACAGGTGCGTATCGACATCATCAGCATCTTCCCGGAGTTCTTCGGGGTGCTCGACATCTCCCTGCTCGGCAAGGCCCGGGAACGCGGCCTGATCGAGCTCGGTGTGCACGACCTGCGCGACTTCGCGCACGACCGTCATCGCACGGTCGACGACACCCCGTACGGCGGCGGCGCCGGAATGGTGATGAAGCCCGAGCCGTGGGGCGAGGCCTTCGATGAGGTGCTCGGTGGTCCGGGTGCGGGCGCCGAATCATCCGTCGTCGTCTTCCCGTCTCCCGCCGGCGAGCGGTTCACCCAGGCGACCGCCCGCGAACTCGCGCTCGAACCGCACCTCGTGTTCGGCTGCGGCCGCTACGAGGGCATCGACCAGCGCGTCATCGAGCACACGAAGACGCGGCCGGGCGTGCGGGTGCGCGAGATCAGCCTCGGCGACTACGTGCTCAACGGGGGAGAGGTCGCCGTGATGGCGATGATCGAGGCGATCGGGCGACTCGTGCCGGGAGTCGTCGGCAACCCCGCGAGCCTCACCGAGGAGAGCCACGAGGACGGTCTGCTCGAGTACCCCAGCTATACCAAGCCCGCATCGTGGCGCGAGCTGCAGGTGCCGCCCGTGCTGCTCAGCGGCAACCACGGTGCGATCGCGGCATGGCGGCACGACCAGCAGGTCGAACGCACGCGCCGGGTGCGGCCGGACCTGCTGCCGGACTAAACCTCGGTCGCAGGCTCCCTCGGCGCTGGGGTCGCGTAATCGCTGGCGCGATTACCCAAGCTCCACCGCGCGCGCGGTCAGCACCCTCGGGCCGTCGGCGGTGATGGCCACCGTGTGTTCCACGTGGGCGGCCCTGGAACCGTCGGCGCTGCGCAGCGTCCAGCCGTCCTTGTCGGTGTAGATCTTCGACGTGCCGAGCATGAGCCAGGGTTCGATCGCGAAGACCAGGCCCTCGCGCAGCGGGAACCCGCGACCGGGCCGACCGTCGTTGGGCACGTGCAGGTCGCCGTGCATGGTGTGGCCGACGCTGTGTCCGCCGAAATCGAGGTTCACGTCGAAGCCGTCGGCCCGTGCCACCGCGCCGATCGCAGCCGACACGTCGCCCATGCGCCCGCCGGGCTGAGCCGCGGCGATACCCGCCTCGAGGGCGCGCTCCACCGTGTCGATCATCGCGAGGTCTTCGTCGCGCGGCGTGCCGACGACGAGGGTCAGCGCCGAGTCGGCCACCCAGCCGCCCACGGATGCCGCGAAGTCGAGGCTGACGACGTCGCCGTCGCGCAGCGTGTAGTCGAACGGCAGCCCGTGCAGCGCGGCGTCGTTCACCGACGTGCACAGCACCTTTCCGAACGGGGAGGCACCGAACGAGGGGTGGTAGTCGATGTAGCAGCTCTCGGCCTTGCGCTGCCGGATCATGCTGTGGGCGAGCTTGTCGAGGGCCAGCAGGTTCACGCCGACGTCGGTGGCCGCGGCGGTGGCCTCGAGCACGCTCGCCACGAATGCGCCGGCTTCGGCCATCTGATCGACTTCGGCCGGTGTTCGCAGTTCTATCATCGTGCAGCCAGTTTAGGCGAGGACACCGCCGACCACCGGGCTGTGCCGGCTACTGGCCTTCCCGGCGGTAGGGCTCGAGTACTTCACGCACCACGAAGCGGGCCTTGGCGAGGTAGCGCTCGTCGCCGTTGCGGTCGACGCGGAAAGCGCGCTGCATAAGCGCCGACGCGATCTCGATGGCGACGTCGAGGTCGAGCTCGAACTCTTCGGTCTGCGGCAGTTCGTAGCGCGCGGTCAGGAACTGCACCAGGTTGGTGGCGAGCTCCTTGTTGGCGTTGGTCTGGCCGTCGATGAAGCGCTCGTCGATGACGTCGCCGAAGTGCAGGGCGCGGAAGCCGGGCTCGCTGCGGGTGAGGTCGGCGTAGATGTCGAGAATGGCGTCGAGCTCGGAGAGCCAGCCGCCCGGGTTCTCTTCGATCGTGACGAAGACCGCACTGAGGAAGCGCTGCATGTTGCGGGCGGCGAGGGCGCGCAGGAGCGACTGGATGTTGGGGAAGTAACGGTAGACGACGCCGACGGAGGAGTGGGAGCGCGCGGCGACATCGCTCGTGGTGAGGCCGTCGATGCCCTTCTCGTCGATGAGCGACGCGGCGGTGTCGAGGAGCAGGGTGATGCGCTCGCTGCTGCGCTGCTGCACGGGTTCAGTGCGGACGCTCGCAGAGTTCGGGAGAAGTGCCGATTGGTCTTTCATTGCTACAAATACCTCGTATTCGTTACGCGCAAACTGAGGCTACCCTAAAAACATGGTTCTTCGTCGCGCGCTTTACTATTGGCAGTTTATCGGCGCCCTTGCGCTGCCGATCTGGGTGTTGATCGGCCGTGGCATCGTCCAGGCAGATCAGGGGTGGGACTTCGTCTTCTATCTCGTGGTGTGCCCGGTGCTCTGCCTCGTGATGCTGGCCGTGGCCGGGCTCACCGTCGCGCGCAAGTCGGTGCGGGTCGCGCGTGCGGTCTCGTGGCAGGATGCCGCCATCGTCGGCGTCTGGCACCTGTCCATTATCACGTATGGATTCCTCGCTTTCTCCGGACTGGCCATCGTCATCGTGCTCGTGAGCGTGATCGCGTTCTGGAACGCAGTCTGGCTGCTCTTTAGGGAGACCCGGTCGCGGGTGAAAGAGGCCCTGTCGTTGGGACCGATCGACGGCGGAACGTACGTCGCCGACAGTTACGATCCCGCCGTGGACCAGGGACGCGTGATCATCATCAACCCCGACGGCAGCAGGGAAGACCCGCCCGCGCGCTGAGCCGGGTCGCGAGTGGCCGAGAACCGCGCCGATATGCAACAATTGATCTTTGTGCTTCCGCACGTTTCTGCCACAGGGGAATCGTGATCGCGAGAAACACATCCCCTTCTTCACGACTTAGTTAGAACGCGATCGACCTGTGGCGGTCGCGAGGAGCGAATACCATGCATATTCTCGACGCCGTTGACGCGGTCTCCCTCAAAGACAACATCCCGGCCTTCCGCGCCGGCGACACCGTCAAGGTGCACGTAAACATCATCGAAGGCACGCGCTCGCGTATCCAGGTCTTCCAGGGTGTTGTCATCGGCCGTTCGGGCGAGGGCGTCCGCGAGACGTTCTGCGTGCGCAAGGTCAGCTTCCAGGTGGGCGTAGAGCGCACCTTCCCGGTGCACTCGCCGGTCATCGACCACATCGAGGTCGTCACCCGCGGTGCCGTGCGCCGCGCGAAGCTCTACTACCTGCGCGACCTGCGTGGCAAGAAGGCCAAGATCAAGGAGAAGCGCGACAACTGAGTCGCCTTCCCCATCTCGGGCCCCGCGCCCGATGTGAGTCTTTCCTGAGCTCCCTGCCGAATACAATTGGCAGGGAGCTCAGGGGTTTAATGACAAGCGAAATACAACCGGCCGCGGAATCGCGCGCCGAGGCAGACGGCGCACGCGACACGGCTACGCCGCCGCTGTCTGAGAGGCAGCGCAAGGCGCGGGGCGTGAAGCTCTTCCTCCGTGACATCCTCTTCATCTTCCTCGCGGCCCTGCTCATCTCGTTCCTGATCAAGACCTTCCTGATCCGCTCGTTCTACATCCCGTCCGAGTCGATGATGGACACGCTGCACGTCAACGACCGCATCATCGTCAACCTGCTCGAACCCGACCTCGTGCCCATCGAACACGGCGACGTCGTCGTCTTCACCGACCCGGGCAACTGGCTGCTCGGCACCGAGAAACCCGTGCAGCAGAACCCGGTCGTCGCCGGTGTCGACGCCGTGCTCGGTTTCGTCGGACTGAGCGCCCCCGACAGCGACGACCACCTCATCAAGCGCGTCATCGGCCTGCCGGGCGACGTGGTCGCCTGCTGCAACGACTTCGGTCAGCTGACCGTGAACGGCGTTCCTCTCGAGGAGCCGTACATCGAGATCGGCGACCGCACCAAGGCCACCGAGAAGGACTTCACCGTCACGGTTCCCGAGGGCTACCTCTGGGTCATGGGCGACAACCGGTACAACTCGGCCGACTCGTCGTACCACTACTCGGGAGACCCCGACGCCCCCGGCACGGCCTTCGTGCCGGTGAAGAACGTCGTCGGACGCGCGGTGCTCGTCACCTGGCCGCTCGACCGCTGGACCTGGCTCGACAACTACCCGCTGGTGTTCCGCGGGGTCGACGCCGCGAAGGGCTGACATGGCCGTCACCGACCCGACCCTCGAGATCGAGACCGCGATGCACGCCGCGGGCGCCCGATTCGTGATCGGAATCGACGAGGTGGGACGCGGCGCGATAGCGGGACCGGTCGCGGTCGGGCTCTGTGTCGTGGATGTCACGGTCGGCGCGCACCCCGAAGGCCTCCGCGATTCCAAGCTCCTGAGCGAAAAACGCCGCGTGGCCCTCGCGCCGTTGACCGCGGAATGGGCGGTGCACACGTCGGTCGGGCTCGCCTCGGCGCTCGAGGTCGACCGGATCGGGATCGTCGCCGCGCTCGGACTCGCGGCCAGACGCGGTCTCGTCGCCCTGCACGAAGCCGGGGCCGACATCGGCGCGAGCGTCGTGCTGCTCGACGGGTCGCACGACTGGCTCAATCCGGCACTCTCGTCGCCGCTGAGGGTGCAGACCCGCGTGAAGGCCGACCGCGACTGCTCGTCGGTAGCCGGTGCATCCGTCGTCGCCAAGGTGCACCGCGACTCGCTCATGATCGACGCGGATTCCAAGCAGCCAGGCTACGGCTGGGCCGGCAACAAGGGCTACGGCTCCGCGGACCACTTCGCCGCGATCGCCCAACTCGGCGCGACCGATCTGCATCGGCGCACGTGGCTCAAGACTTCGGCTTAGGATTGAAACACGATGGACGAAGACGAGTTCGAAGACTATGACCGCGAGGTCGAGCTGGCCCTGTACCGCGAATACCGCGACGTGGTCGGCCAATTCCGCTATGTGGTCGAGACCGAGCGTCGCTTCTACCTCGCGAACGAGGTCGAACTCGTGCGCCAGGACACCGAGCATGACTTCTACTTCGAGCTGACCATGAACGACGTGTGGGTGTGGGACGTCTACCGTTCCGACCGCTTCGTCAAGAGCGTGCGCGTGCTCACCTTCAAAGACGTGAACGTCGAGGAGCTCTCATCGAAGGAGCTCGAACTGCCGAAAGAGCTCGCGCTCGACGAGTAGCACCCCCGGATTTCAGCCCGGACGCCGTGATGGCGTCCGGGCTTTTTTCGTTGGCCGGCGCGTTCGTCATTCCGGACGGTTTGGCCGCGGCGGGGTGATGTCCCGCGGGATTACGTGGGGGCGGGGTGGCGCTGGGCGAATCCGTCCTGAATGACAAACCGGCGGGTTTCGCAACTCAGGCGGGATGCGGAGCGGATGACACGGGGCCGCGTGATTACGCGGGTGGTGCCGCGCCGCCCACGCTTTCTGCCTGAGTTGCGAAACTGGCACTTGCGCTATCGATAGCTACCGATATATCGTTAACACATCGCCGAACACCGGTTCGGCGAACCAACGAAAGGACGGAAACGCTATGCACAGCGAATTCCACAACCACGACCAGAACCAGCACGACCGCGGCCCACGCCGCGGCCACGGCTTCGGCCCGGGCGCCCGCGCCTTCGCAGCCGGAGGCCCCGGGTTCGGATCGGGCTTCGGCGGCTTCGGCCCCCGCGGCTTCATGCCGCCCGGACCCCAGCGCAAGCGCCGCGGCGACGTGCGCTCGGCGATCATCTCCCTGCTGAACGAGAAGCCCTTCAACGGCTACGGCCTCATCAAGGAGATCGCGGAGCGCTCCGGCGGCAACTGGACGCCCAGCCCCGGCTCGGTCTACCCGACCCTGCAGCAGCTCGTCGACGAGGAGCTCATCGAGGCGATCGGCGAGGGCCGTCGCACCGAGTTCCGCCTCACCGACGAGGGCCGCGCCTATGTCACCGCGCACGAAGACGAGCTCGCGCGCGTCTGGGCCAGCGTGACCGAGCACAACCACGCCGACGCCGGCCTGCACGAGAGCATCGCCAAGCTGATGGGTGTCGTACACCAGTTCCGCTTCGCCGCGACCGACGAGCAGCGGGCGAAGGCGGTCGAGCAGCTCGACGAGACACGCCGCGCCCTCTACGGCATCCTCGCCGACTGACACCGTGCCTTCCGGCCGACGGATCCATCGGGGGAGCAGCGCCTAACATGGCGTTGCTCCCCTTTTTCCGTTGCCCCGCCCCCTCGCCCTTGGATACCGCGTGCTGCTCACCCCCGCGAACATCGCCTCGACGCTCGAACCCGCGACCCTCGAGCTGTCGGGCGATGCGGCTCTCGCGCTCGAGAACTTCCGGGCGGAGTTCACCGCCGACGACGCCGCGTTCGCTCCGACGTTCGCGCGGGCCGAGGGCGCCGCAAGCGCGGCCCTCGCGGGATTCGAGGCGGATGCGCGGCAGACGGGACTCGCCCGGCTCGGCCTGGCGGCTCCGGCAGACGCGCGGAACGCGGCATCCGTTCTCGCAGCGACCCTGGTCGCGCTCGTCGGCGGCGACCTCGGGGCGGTGCACGACGCGATCGACCCCGGCGACGACGTCCCCGACGGTCTCGAACTCGACGGCCGCACCCTGCTCGTTCCCGCGGCCCTCGACCACGCCTGGCTGGTGGCGCGGCGACCGTTCTTCCTCGGCAACGCGCGCGTGGCGCGGGCGATCCACGCGGCTCGGCTGAGCACACCGGTCGTGCCGCTGCCGATCTCCGGCGGGTGGCTCGCGGATGACACGGGCTACCGCACCGCGCTGGCGGCCTACGAGCGGGGAGACGCCAACCCGATGGTGCTCGCCCAGGCGCACGCGGTGCACGCGGCGATCGACAACGCTCGGCAGCTGGCCACCGCGCTCGCCATCACGCGCGACGACTGGGACCAGCGCATGGTCGGCGTGCGCTCGCACGCCAGCTCGCGCGAACTCGTCGCCGTCGCGTTCGAGCACCCGGTGATCGACGCGAAACTCGCGGTGTCGGCGCTCGGTGTGACCCTCGCCGCCGCGTACACCTCGATCGAGACGCTCGTGGAACGCGGCATCCTCGTCTCCCGGGGTCCCGAGCGACGCAACCGGGCCTGGTTCGCGCCGGGCATCCTCGACGCGGTCGACGCGTTCGTCGACCGCGCGCGCGGCTAGGCCTTCTGCGCTCCCGAGACCAGGATGTCGCGCACCTTGCGGCGTTCCACTTTGCCCACGAGCGAGCGCGGCAGCTCGTCGAGCACCACGATCTTCTTCGGCACCTTGTAGGCGGTCAGGCGCGTGCGGCAGTAGTCCCGCAGGTCCTCGGTGTCGACGGTCGCACCCTCGCGGAGGACTACAGCGGCGGACACGTCCTCGGTGCCCGACGGGCGACGGATGCCGACGACCGCAGAGGCCGTGATGTCGGGGTGGGAGAGGAGGACCTCCTCCACCTCCGACGGCGACACGTTGAACCCGCCGGTGATGATGAGCTCCTTGATGCGGTCGATCACGGTGACGTAGCCGTCGGCCGAGACGGTCACGATGTCGCCCGTGCGCAGCCAGCCGTCGGCCAGCAGGGTCTGGTCGGTGTCGACGGAACGGTTCCAGTAGCCCTGGAACACCTGCGGGCCGCGCAGCAGCAGCTCGCCCGCCTCGCCCTCGTGCCGGTCCTCCGACGGGTTGGCCGGGTCGACGACGCGGATCTCGGTGCTCGGGAACGGCACGCCGACGGTGCCGGGGCGACGGCTCGGGCCCATCGGGTTGCCCACGGCGAGCGGGCTGGTCTCGGTCATGCCGTAGCCCTCGACGAGCAGTCCGCCGCTGGCCTCTTCCCAGCGCTCGACGGTGGCGACGGGGAGGCTCATGGCGCCGGAGATCGCGAACCGGATGTGCGAGAGTCCGGCCCGGCGACGCTTGGAGACACGGGTGAGGGCGTCGTAGATCGGAGGGACGGCAGGCAGGAACGTGGGCGGCGACTTCTTCGCGGCATCCAGAACCATGTCGACGTCGAACTTCGGGAACAGCACCAACTTCGCCCCGATGCTCATCGCGACGGTGAGGCACAGGGTGAGGCCGTAGGCGTGGAACAGGGGGAGCACGCCGTAGAACGTCTCCTTGCCGAGCTTCAGGCCGGGCACCCACGCCTGGCCCTGCGAGGCGTTCGCGCGCAGGTTGCCGTGGGTGAGGATCGCGCCCTTCGGGGTGCCGGTCGTGCCGCTGGTGTACTGCAGCACGGCGATGTCGTCGACCGAGGGACGTTCCCGCTTGCGCAGGATGCGCGGTGCCTCGACGAGCTTCTCCCAGGTGAACACCCGGCGGGCCGAGGGCGTGGCGGTCATGCTCGCACGGGTCTTGCGGGCCTTCGCGATCGGCAGGCGAAGGGCGAGGCGCTTGCCGAGCGGCAGGGCGGTCGTCATGTCGACCGAGATGATCTTGTCGAGCCGCACGTCGTTGGGGAAGGCGGAGACGACGTCGTGCACCTTGTCCCAGACGATCGCGACGCGGGCGCCGTGGTCTTCGAACTGGTGGCGGAGCTCGCGGTCGGTGTAGAGCGGGTTGTGCTCGATGACGATGGCGCCGAGGCGCAGCACAGCGTAGAACGCCGCGACGTGCTGCGGGCAGTTGGGCAGCACGATGGCGACGCGGTCGCCCTTCTTCACACCGAGTCGGCGTAGGCCCTCGGCGGCGCGGGCGACCTGCTCGGCGAGCTCGTCGTAGCTGGTCTCGGACCCGAAGAACTCGAGAGCGGTGCGGCGGCCGTACTTCTTCACGCTCGCGTCGAGCATGTCGACGAGCGACTCGGTGGGCACGTCGATGTCGTGCGGCACGCCGGGGGCGTAGGCAGACAGCCATGGCCGGTTTTCGTAAACGTTCACTGCGTCCTCCACAAGAGCGAAAGTCCAGTATCCGATACAAATTCGGATGCGCCTTCCTGTCCTCACCCATTGACTTCGGCGCGGATCCCTCCACGGACTGGTCGACACCGTCGAATGCCGCCGCGGCCCGCGGGATTCTTGTCGTCGGAGGTGGTCATGGCCGCGAAAGACGAGCTGGGAAAGAAGGGCGAAGCGCTCGCCGCCGACTTCCTCGCCGGGGCGGGGATGCAGGTGGTCGAGCGCAACTGGCGCTGTTCGCAGGGCGAGATCGACCTCGTGGTGCGCGACGGCGACGAGCTGGTGTTCGTCGAGGTCAAGACGCGCTCGAGCCTCGGCTACGGGCATCCGCTCGAGGCGATCACGGTGGCGAAACTCGCCCGGCTGCGGCGGCTTGCCGGTGCGTGGTGCGCCGCGCATCCCGGCCAGCACGGACTCGTGCGCATCGATGCGGTGGCGGTCGTGGCGCCCGTGTTCGGCGCGGTCGTCGTCGAGCACCTGAAACGGGTCTTCTGATGACCATCGGGCGCGCACACGCCGTCTCCCTCCTCGGCCTGCGCGGTGCGATCGTCGAGATCGAGGCCGACATCTCGGCGAATCTGCCGAACTTCGTTCTCATCGGGCTTCCGGATGCGGCCCTGGGAGAGGCCAGAGACCGGGTCCGGGCCGCTGCGACCAATTCCGGCGTCGGATTCCCGCACCAGAAGGTCACCGTCAATCTCTCGCCCGCCGCGCTGCCGAAACACGGCTCGGGTTTCGACCTCGCGATCGCCCTCGCCACCCTGGCCGCCGATGGGGTCCTCGACGCGGCGTCGATCGACCGGGTCGTGCACCTCGGCGAGCTGGGCCTCGACGGCCGGCTGCGTCCGATCGCGGGCATCCTGCCCGCCGTCGTCGCCGCGCGGGCCGCGGGGTTCGGCACCGTCATGGTCCCCGTCGGAAACGAGCACGAGGCGGCCTTGGTGCCCGACGTGCGGGTGGTCGGGGTCGCGTCGCTGCTCGACGCCGTCATCTGGCACGGCGGCGACTTCGCGGCGGTGCCGGTCGAGCCGATCCTCGCACCGCCGTTGCCGGCGGCACCCGACGACGAGACCGACCTCGCCGACGTCATCGGCAACGAGGAGGCGATCGAGGCGATGCTGGTCGCGGCCGCCGGCGGCCATCACGTCTTTATGCTCGGGCCGCCGGGGGCGGGCAAGACCATGCTCGCCGCGCGCCTGCCCGGCCTGCTACCCGACCTCGACGCGACGGCCGCCCTCGAGGTGAGTTCGCTGCGCTCGCTCTGCGGGCTGCCGGTCGGGCGCACGCTCGCCCTGCGACCACCGCTGGAGAGCCCGCACCACACCGCCAGTTCGGCCGCGCTCATCGGTGGCGGCAGCGGGCAGATCCGGCCGGGGGCGGCGGCGCGGGCCTCGCACGGCGTGCTGTTCCTCGACGAGGCGCCGGAGTTTCCGTCGAGCGTGCTCGACGCCCTGCGCCAGCCGCTCGAGTCGGGGGTCATCAGCATCCACCGCGCCAACGCGGTCGCGCACTTTCCCGGCTCGTTCCAGCTGGTGATGGCCGCGAACCCGTGCCCGTGCGGACAGTACGGGGCCAGGGACTCCGAGTGCACGTGCTCGCCGATGTCCCGCCGGCGCTACCTCGGCCGCATCTCGGGGCCGCTGCTCGACCGCATCGACATCCAACTGCGGGTGAACCGCATCACCTCGGCGCAGGTGCGTCTCGCCGACGAGTCCGCCCGGGTGTCGACTCGGGCCGCCCGGGCCCGGGTCCGCGGCGCGCGCGAGGCGGCGGCCGCTCGGCTGGCGACGACCCCGTGGTCGCTCAACGCGCACGTGCCCGGACAGTGGCTGCGCAGCCAAGCGATGCGTCCGGCCCCGGCGACCACCGCATCCATCGACCGCGCCCTCGAACGCGGCGGTATCACCATGCGCGGCTACGACCGGGTGCTGCGTATCGCATGGACCCTCGCCGACCTCGACGGCGGCGACCGACCCGACGCCGACCACGTGGGCCGCGCGCTGTACCTGAGGAAGGCGATGCACTCATGACCATGTTCGGACTGGGCGAAACCGAGATCGAGCCGCTCGTGACGGCACTGGCGGGGCGCGACCTCTCGCGCGACGATCAGCGGCAGCTGTTCGCGCGTGCGGCGTGGTCGGGCATCGCCGAGCCGGGCGACCGCCTCGCCGGTGCGCTCATCACGAGCGCGGGCGCTGCCGAATCCCTGCGCGCTCTGCTCGCGTCGGCGTCGGTGGAGTCCATGCGGGCCCTGCTGCCCGGCGGCGAGGTCGACGACGACCAGCTCGTGCAGGCGCTCGAGCGATGGCGGCCGCGCCTCGACCCCTCGGCCGCCGTGAACTCGATGCGCCAGGCGGCACGCGTCGACGCCCGCCTGCTCGTGCCAGGCGACCCGCTCTGGCCGGTCGGGGTCGACGACCTCGGCGGGCACGCCCCGCTCGCGCTCTGGGTGCGCGGCACCGATGCCGCCCTCGCGGCGCTGCCCCGTTCGATCGCGCTGGTCGGGGCGCGGGCGGCCACCGGCTACGGCGAGCACGTCACGATGGAGGCGGCCGCCGGGCTGGTCGACCGCGGGTACGCGATCGTGTCGGGGGCCGCCTACGGCATCGACGGCATGGCGCACCGGGCCGCGCTGGCGAGCCACGGTCAGACGGTCGCGTTTCTCGCCGGGGGAGTCGACCGCTTCTATCCGAGCGGCCACGACGCGCTGCTCACCCGAATCGTCGACGAGGGCGCCGTGATCTCGGAACTGCCGTGCGGCCAGCCGCCCACGAAGTGGCGCTTTCTGCAGCGCAACCGGCTGATCGCGGCGGCGAGCCGCGCGACCGTCGTGATGGAGGCCGGCTGGCGGTCGGGGTCGCTCAACACCGCGGCGCACGCCTCGACGCTCGGCCGACCGCTCGGCGCGGTGCCGGGGCCCGTCACGAGCGCGGCCTCCGCCGGCTGCCATCGCCTCATCCGCGACTTCACGGCGGTGTGCGTGACGAACCCCGACGAGATGGCCGAGCTCGCGCCGCTCGACCGCTCGCCCGCCCTCTTCGGGCCGGGCGAGCTCGACGACCGGTCACCCGACCGCACCCGCCTGTTCGACGCGCTCAGCGTGCGCTCGCCGCGGCACGTCGCCGACATCGCCGCGCGGGCCGGGTTGTCGCTCGACGCCGTGCGGTCGCTGCTCGGCGCGCTCGAACTCGAGGGCGAGGTCGCCGAGCGGGAGAGGGGGTGGGTGCGGGTGGCGCGGGACGCGGACCGGCGCTAGCTAGCGGTCGTGAGAGTGGCCGCGCCGGCTAGCTGTCGACGACGCCGATGAAGCGGCCGGCGATGTCGTCGAACTCCTCGCGGTGCAGGCCGGCGGCGGGCTCGGGCAGATCCCAGATGGCGTGGTCGTCGCAGCTGAGGTAGGTGAACTCGGGCCACCACTTTTTGGGCCTGGCCTGCTCGATGTAGCCGCAGATGTCGCAGGTGAGGGTCACCCAGACCGGGCGGGCCTTCGCACTGCGGTTGGCGCGGGACTGCACGAGCCACGGCGGCGGGTTCTGCTCGAGCTCCGTGACATCCGACTCGGACATTTTCGCGGGCAGGTCGTGGCGCACGGCCATCTCGACCGGGATGTCGAGGCGCTGGGCCACGTCTCTTCTGCTGATCACCCGTCAACGATAGGCGCTCGCCGCGGTGCGTGCTGCGAGTCGGTGCTCGCTGCGATCCGGAGCCTGCTGCGATCCGCAGCCTGCCGCTACTCGGCAGCCTTCGCGACCGGGCGGATGAGCTCGGGGCCCTCGCCCTGGTGGGGCAGCGGCGCGACCTCGCGGATCTCCAGCCCGCCCGCGACGGGCAGCGCGGCCTCGACCGCCGCGTCGACGAAGTCCTGGTCGCCGACGGTCGCCGGGTCGAGCCAGCGCCCCCACCACTCGCGGGGGAGAGGAACCGGGTTGCGGTCGTGGATGTCGAGCAGCTCGTCGACGGCGTCGGAGGTGAGGATCGTCGCGGTGAGGTTCCACGACGTGGGGTCGTCGTCGGCCTTGGTGTGGTCCTTCCACCACGAGTACAGGCCGGCGAAGGCGAGCGTCTCGTCGGTCTTCGCGTGGATGTAGAACGGCGTCTTCTTCTTGCTCACCGGATCGGTGTGCCACTCGTAGTAGCCGGACGCGGGGATGAGCGCGCGCTTGCTCTTGACCGACGCCGAGAACATCGACTTCGACGCCGCCGTCTCCGACCGCGCGTTGAAGGTGGGGAACTTCGTCGTGAGGGTCTTCGACCAGCCGGGCACGAGCGACCAGCGCGCGGTCTCGAGCCTGCGCACCAGCTCGCCGGTCTTGACGCTCTCGATCACCACCGGCACCTGCTGGGTCGGCGCGAGGTTGAAGCTCGGCGCCCAGTCGTGCACGTCACCGCCGGCCGCGACGAACTCCTCGATCAGTTCGTTGGTGTCTTTGTCGACAGCGAATCGTCCGCACATACGAACATTGTGCACCCGGGCGCCGACACGCGTCGTATACCGCCGCGCCGTTCACAATGGTTCGTCGCATTGTCGCCCGCCCGACGTACCCTGTAGTCGTGAAACCTCTCGGACAGCACCCCGCAGCGCGGCACGTCGTCGTGCACATCAGCGACACGCACTTTCTGGGCGCCAACAAACCGCTGTACGGCCAGATCGACACGGACTCGAACCTCACGCGCGCCATGACGCAGCTCGAGCAGAGCGGCATCCGTCCCGAGGCCATCGTTTTCACCGGGGACCTCGCCGACCTGGGTGAGGCGGATGCCTACGCCCGCCTCCGCGCGATCGTGGAGCCGGCCGCGGCACGGCTCGGTGCCCAGATCATCTGGGTGATGGGAAACCACGACGAGCGCCCCGAGTACTCGCGCGGGCTCTTCGATACCGATCCCAGCACCGAGCCGCAAGACCGGGTCTACGACATCGACGGCCTGCGCATCATCTCGTTCGACACCTCGGTTCCCGGGTACCATCACGGCGAGATGACCGACGGACAGCTCGACTGGCTCGCCGACGTGCTCGCGACACCCGCCGAACACGGCACCCTGCTCGCCCTGCACCATCCGCCGATGCCGACCCCCCTGCTCTGGGCCATGGAGATGCTCGAACTGCGCGGTCAGGACAGGCTGGAACGTGTCATCCGAGGCACCGACGTGCGTGGCATCCTGGGCGGCCACCTGCACTACTCCGGCCACAGCACCTTCGCGGGCGTCCCCGTGTCGGTCGCGGCAGCCACCTGCTACACGCTCGCGCTCACCGCGAAAGACCGCCTGCTCTCGGGGGTCGACGCCGACCAGGCGATGAACCTCGTGCACGTCTACGACGACCGTCTCGTTCACTCGGTGGTGCCGATCGGCGACCGGGCCGAGATCACCGGGTTCGCCGCGGACGTCGTCGAGCGCATAGAGGCGATGACGCCCGAGCAGCGCACCGAGACGTTCTCGAAGAAGACCTCGTCGTTCAACCTGGGCGAAGAGCCGAGGGCCTAGCCCGCGGGCGCCTCTGCGCCCTCGACCGCCGGCAGCTGCGCCCGATAGACGTCCGCGACCCGCTCGAGGTACGCCGTGATGGTCTCTCGTTCGGCGTCGTCGAACTCGCCGATCACCGCGTCCATGCCGAGGATCATCGGCATGAGCGTGCCCATCGCCTTGCGCACGGAGTCGGGGCGCGGCACAACGAGGATTCCGCGCCGGTCGTCGGGATTGCGCTCGCGGGTCACGTGTCCGACGGCGGTGAGGCGGTCGACGACCGTCGTGACCGCGGCCGTCGACATGTGCAGCCGCCGCGCGAGCTCCGTGGGGCTGAGCGCGCCGTCGCGGATGAGCTCCTCCATGGCCTCAAGGTCGGTCGGGTTGACGGTGAGTTCGCGACCGAGGTGGCGTTCGAAATCCCCGGTGAGATTCAGGATGTCGCGGAGCAGCGTCGTCGCCGGGTGCACGTCGAACGATCCGCGGCCAGGGGCGGCGGAGTCGGGGTCTCGTTGCATGCTGGCGAGTTTATCGGTACGGTAGCTAAAAGTTAGGGTAATTCGAGAGTCGAACTAAATTTCGACGCACCGACCACCACAGACCGACAACCACAGACCGACCGCCACAGACAGACGACCAAGGGGCGCACAGCATGCACCGGCTCACCGACTTCATCACCGCGAAGAAGACCTCGTGGATCATCCTGGTGATCGCGCTCGCCGTCTCCGCCGCGATCTTCGCGCTCGGTTCGGGGTCGACGGGGGAGTCGTCTCCCGGCGTCGGACTGCCCGACTCCGCCGAGTCGTCGCGGGTCGCCGCGCTGCAAGACGACCTCCCCGCCGCCGACTCCACCTCGGCGCTGCTCGTGTTCAGCCGCGACGGCGACGAACTCACCGAGGCCGACATCGCGGCGGTCACCACTAACGCACAGAGCCTCGCCGACGAGTCGGTCGACGGCTTCGTTCCGCCGCCCACCGTCTCGGAGGACGGCACGACGGCCCTCGTCGTCGTTCCGCTCGACATCATCGACGACGTCACCGAGCAGGCCGACCGCGCCGCCCAGATGCGGGACATCGCCAACGCCGACCTCCCCGACGGCCTCGATGCCCTGCTCACCGGACCCGAGGGCTTCGCGGTCGACGTCGCCGCGGTCTTCAAGGGAGCCGATTTCACCCTGCTCCTCACCACGGTCATCGTTGTCGCGGTGTTGCTGCTCGTCACCTACCGCAGCCCGTGGCTTTGGCTCGTCCCGCTCGCCGTCGTCGGTCTCGCCGACGGCCTGGCGGGCATCGTGGCCACGCGCATCGCCGCCGCCGCGGGCATCACGCTCGATGCCTCGGTCACCGGCATCCTCTCGGTGCTCGTCTTCGGCGCCGGCACCAACTACGCCCTCCTGCTCATCGCCCGGTACCGCGACGAGCTGCGCCTGGTCGCCGACCGACGGGTCGCCATGGCGCAGGCGCTCCGCGGCGCCGGTCCGGCGATCATCGCGAGCGGAAGCACGGTCGTGCTGAGTCTGCTCACCCTGCTGTTCGCGCAACTCACCGGCAACCGCGCCCTCGGACTGGCCTGCGCCGCGGGTGTGGTCGTCGCCATGCTCTTCGCCCTGTTCGTGCTGCCGGCCGCGCTCGTGCTGTTCGGCCGCGGACTGTTCTGGCCCTACGTGCCGCGTTTCGACTCCCAGAACACGGCCCACCGCGGGCTCTGGTTCCGCCTCGGCACCGCCGTGTCGCGCAAGCCGGTCGCGGTCGCGGTCGTCGGCGTGCTGTTGCTCGGCGGGCTTGCCGTCGCGGGTGTGCCGCAGATCAAGGTCGGGCTCGCCCAGACGGAGAAGTTCACGTCGGTTCCCGAAGCGGTCGTCGGTCAGGAGCTGATTGCGGATGCCTTCAGTGCGGGAAGCGGATCGCCCGTCGTGGTCATCGCGAACGCCTCGTCGGCCGATCTGGTCGCTGCGGAGGCAGAACGGGTCGACGGGGTCGTCTCGGCGACTGTCGGGGATTCGACGGGCGAGATCACCCAGATCGACGTGGTGCTCGACGCCGCGGCCGAGACGGAGGAATCCTTCGCCGCGGTCGCCGCCCTGCGCACGGCCCTCCACGACGTGGACGGCGCCGACGCCCTCGTCGGCGGACTCGACGCTCAGACCCTCGACGCGAACGAGGCGCAGCAGGCCGACCAGGACCTGCTGATCCCGCTCATCCTCGCGCTCGTGTTCATCGTGCTGGTGCTGCTGCTGCGATCGCTCGTCGCGCCCGTCCTGTTGCTTCTCACCGTCGTCGCCTCGTTCTTCGGCAGCCTCGGCGCGAGCTGGTTGCTGTTCGAGACGGTGTTCGGATTCCCCGCGATCGACACCAACGTGATCCTGTTCAGCTTCCTGTTCCTGGTCGCGCTCGGGGTGGACTACAACATCTTCCTCGTCACGCGGGCCAGGGAGGAGGCGGTCGCACACGGCACGAAGACCGGCATGATCCGCGCCCTGTCGTCGACGGGCGGGGTGATCACGAGCGCGGGAATCCTGCTCGCCGCCGTCTTCGCCGTGCTCGGTGTGCTGCCGCTCATCACGCTGACGCAGATCGGCATCATCGTCTGCATCGGTGTGCTGCTCGACACCCTGCTCGTGCGGACGGTGCTCGTGCCGGCCCTCGCCTTCATCGCCGGCGAGAAGTTCTGGTGGCCGTCGAAGCTGCACTCGCCCGCGCATCTCGCGACCGCCGACGACCGCACCTCGCCCCAGGCGCCCGCCAGCGAGGAGTCCGTTCGCCCCACGGAGCCGGTATCGACCGCCACCGAGTAGCCGTCTCGGCGAGCCGGGAGACGCCCGGTCGCGGCGGAGGGCACGATGAGTACATGCAACTCGACCGGCTGCTCGCCGACTTCACGCTCTACCTGAGTGCGGAGCGCGGTTTCAGCGAGCACACGGTGCGTTCGTACCGCTCCGACCTCACCGACCTGCTGCGATTCGCGGAGGAGGCGGGAGTCACCGAGTCTGCGGAGATCGACCTCGAACTGCTGCGCGGCTGGCTGTGGCGGGGCTCGACCGCGGGGCTCGCGAAGTCGACGCTCGCTCGCCGCTCGGCCACCGCTCGCGCCCTCACCTCCTGGCTCGCCCGCTCGGGACACACACCGACGGACGCCGCCGCCCGCCTGCGCGCCCCGAAGTCCGACCGTCACCTGCCGCGCGTTCTCACCCGCGCCCAGATGGACGCCCTGCTCGAAGGCCTCGCCGCCCGCGCCTCGACCGGCGACACCCTCGCGATCCGTGACCTCGCCATCGTCGAACTGCTCTACGCGTCCGCGTTGCGGGTGAGTGAACTCGCGGGCCTCGACGTGCGCGACGTCGACCTCGGTCGGCTGACGGCCCGCGTGCTGGGCAAGGGTTCGAAGGAGCGGGTGGTCCCGTTCGGGGTGCCGGCCAAGAACGCGATCGCCGCCTGGCTCGAGGTGCGCCTGCCCGGCCGAGCGCTCGGACCGGCGGACACCGCCCACAGCGCCGCCCACGGCGCCACGAGCGAGGGCGCGGGTACCGGCGCATCCGTCCCCGCGGGTGCTGGCGCATCGGGCATCCCCGCGCGCACGAGCGCATCGGGCGCGGCGCTGTTCCTCGGCGCTCGCGGCGCCCGCATCGGAACGCGCGCCGTCTACACTCTCGTGGCGGGGTTGCTCGAAAGCGTCCCGGGCGGCGGACCCGCCGGCCCGCACGCGTTGCGCCACACCGCCGCGACCCACCTGCTCGACGGGGGAGCGGATCTTCGGGCGGTGCAGGAGATGCTCGGCCACGCGAGCCTCGGCACCACCCAGATCTACACGCACGTGTCGACCGAGCGGCTCAAGGAGAGCTACGCGATGGCCCACCCCCGGGCCTGACACGGGAACCGGGCCCGACACAGCGGCGCCGCCCGCCGCGATGCGCCGGGTCGGCAGCAGCACCGAGCGCGGCACCTCCGCGAGGTAGAGCAGCGGGGACACGTACTCACCGTCGAGCCGGACGCCGAAGTGCAGGCATGGTATCGAGCAGTGTCCGGGCTGCAGCGTGGCGATCGCGTCGCCGCGCCGCACGGCGTCGCCCGCTTTCAGTGTCGTGACGACCGGTTCGTAGCTCGAGAGCAGCCCGCCCCCGTGGGCGATCGACAGCACGCCGCGGTCGACCACGGTTCCGGCGAAGTGCACGGTGCCGTCTGCCGGGGCGACGACGTGAGCGCCGGACGCGCCGATGTCGATCCCGCGGTGGCCGGCTGAGTACCGGTCGGCCGGTGCGAGGTACGGCCGGACGATCGGGTGGGGCGCGGCGACGGGCCACTGCCACCGGGGGAGGGCGGCGGCGGGAACCGACCCCGCGACCAGCGCGAGGAGCACAAGAGAACAGACACGTCGCATCCGCTCAGCTTCGCCCGCGGCGCGACCTCCCCGACCGGCCGCGTGCACTCTGCCGAAAACCGGGCCAACCCGCGACCTGTGGGGGACCGGAGCGGTGATATAGTTCTCGGAGCGCTGTGCGGAAGCACGGCGACTACGCGTGCCCGTAGCGACTGTACAGTCGCGCAACGCCATCCACTCAGTCACCGCCGAAGTGCAGTCAATTCTGCATCACGCTGTGCCGGATGCGTGCCGGGCACCAGGTTCGCGGCCGACCGGTCGCGAAAACAACTGAGTTGGTGCGAAATGCCGTCATAGGCGCGCGCCAGAAAAGGAGCACGGCCATGGCCGTTGTAACAATCCGCCAGCTGCTCGACAGCGGCGTCCACTTCGGACACCAGACGCGTCGCTGGAACCCGAAGATGAAGCGATTCATCCTGACCGAGCGTTCGGGCAGCCACATCATCGACCTGCAGCAGTCGCTTGCCTTCATCGACAAGACCTACGACTACGTCAAGGACACCGTCGCCCACGGCGGAACCATCCTCTTCGTCGGAACCAAGAAGCAGGCTCAGGGCTCCATCGCCGAGCAGGCTCTTCGCGTCGGCCAGCCGTACGTCAACCAGCGTTGGCTCGGTGGACTCCTCACGAACTTCCAGACGGTCTCCAAGCGCCTCGCGCGCATGAAGGAGCTCGAAGAGGTCGACTTCGACGACACGACGCGCGGCTACACCAAGAAAGAGCTGCTCATCCAGAAGCGCGAGCTCATCAAGCTCCAGAAGAGCCTCGGTGGTATCCGCAACCTGACCAAGACGCCTTCCGCGATCTGGATCGTCGACACCAAGAAGGAGCACCTCGCGATCGACGAGGCGCACAAGCTCGGTATCCCGGTCATCGCGATCCTCGACACCAACTGCGACCCCGACGAGGTCCAGTACCCGATCCCCGGTAACGACGACGCGATCCGCTCCGTCGCACTGCTGACCCGCATCATCGCGGACGCAGCGGCCGAGGGCCTCGTCCAGCGTCACCAGAAGCCCGAAGACGGCGAAGCCGTCGAGCCCCTCGCCGCGTGGGAAGCCGAGCTTCTCCAGGCGTCGGAGACCCCCGCCACGGAGGCCGAGAAGGTCGAAGCCGTTGACGCCAAGGGCGGAGAGGCTGTCGCCGAGGTCGTTGCGGCCGAGGTTCCCGTCGAGGAGAACGACGCAGACGCAGTCGCTGCCGAGCACGAAGCGGCCGCGGACGCCACCATCGTTCCCGAGCATGTCGTAGAGTCCGACGAGGAGACCGAGGCCAAGATCGAGGCAGAGGCAACTCCCGCCGAGAAGAAGCCCGCCGCTCCGAAGAAGTCCTCCAAGTAGTTTCCGCACACTAAAGGAATAGGAAAAACGATGGCAGATTTCAGCCTCGCAGACCTCAAGACCCTGCGCGAGCGCCTCGGCACCGGCATGGTCGACAGCAAGAACGCCCTCGTAGAGGCGGGCGGTGACCTCGAAAAGGCCACCGAGCTCCTGCGTCTCAAGGGTGCCAAGAGCAACGCAAAGCGCTCGGACCGCTCCACCAGCGAGGGCCTCGTCGCCGCGAAGGAAGGTGCTGGTTCCACGACCATCATCGAGCTCGCCTGCGAGACCGACTTCGTTGCAAAGAGCGACAAGTTCGTCTCGCTCGGCGACAAGGTCATCGACGCCGTAGCGGCGTCGGGCGCCACCGACCTCGAGGCGGCCCTCGCGGCCCCCGCCGAGGGCGGAACGGTTGCCGACCTGATCGGCGGCGAAGCCGCAATCCTCGGCGAGAAGATCGAGCTGCGCCGCGTCGCGGTCGTCACCGGTGAGAAGTTCGCCGTGTACCTGCACCGCACCAACAAGGACCTGCCCCCGCAGGTCGGCGTTGTCGTCGGGTACTCGGGAGACGACGCTGAGACGGCGCGCAGCGTTGCCCAGCACATCTCGTTCGCCGACCCGCAGTACCTCACGCGCGAAGACGTTCCGGCCGAGACGGTCGAGAACGAGCGTCGCATCGTCGAGGAGATCAGCCGCGGCGAGGGCAAGCCCGAGGCGGCCCTTCCGAAGATCATCGAGGGACGCGTCTCCGCGTTCTTCAAGCAGGTCTCCCTGCTCGATCAGGACTACGCCAAGGACAACAAGCTGTCCGTCGGCAAGGTCCTGTCGGATGCCGGACTCACCGTGAGCGGTTTCGCTCGCTTCAAGGTCGGCGCCTAACATTCAGTGCGGAATGGGGTTCGGGACGAACAGTCTCGAACCCCATTTTTTTGCCCAAACCCATATTCTGTAGAAAAACCGACCCAAGGAGCTGCATTGACCACCGAGCGCAAAAGACGGGTACTTCTCAAACTGTCGGGTGAAGCTTTCGGAGGCGGCCAGCTGGGCGTCAACCCCGATGTCGTTTCCTCTCTCGCCAAGGAGATCGCCGAGGCATCCGCCGACGTGGAGATCGCGATCGTCGTCGGCGGTGGCAACTTCTTCCGCGGCGCCGAGCTCAGCCAGCGCGGCATGGACCGCGGCCGCGCCGACTACATGGGCATGCTGGGAACCGTTATGAACGCGCTCGCACTGCAGGACTTCCTCGAGCAGGCCGGGGCCGCGACACGCGTGCAGTCCGCCATCTCGATGACGCAGGTCGCCGAGCCGTACATCCCGCGTCGCGCCGAGCGCCACCTCGAGAAGGGCCGCGTCGTCATCTTCGGTGCGGGCGCCGGACTTCCCTACTTCTCCACCGACACCGTCTCGGCACAGCGCGCGCTCGAGATCGGCGCCGACGTGGTCCTCGTCGCAAAGAACGGCGTCGACGGCGTCTACACGGGCGACCCGCGCACCGACGCCACTGCGACGAAGATCGACGAGATCACCTACCAGGAGGCGCTCGTGCAGGGCCTCAAGGTCGTCGACTCCACCGCGTTCAGCCTGTGTATGGACAACGCGATGCCCATGGTCGTGTTCGGCATGGCTCCGGCCGGCAACCTCACCAAGGCGATCCGCGGCGACCGCATCGGAACGCTCGTCTCCAAATAGCGTGGCTCCGGCGGCCGCAATCGTGCGGCCGCCGACCCCCGCGACACGGCGCGGCACCGGTGTCGGGTTCTTCACGGTTGCTTAGCCGGTAAACTCCACTAGACACAAAGGAGCTCCCGTGATTAGCGACGTACTGGCCGACACCAAAGACAAGATGGCCAAGGCCCTCGAAGTAGCCAAGGAAGACTTCGCAACCGTCCGAACCGGACGCGCGAACCCCCTCATGTTCCAGAAAATCCTGGTCGACTACTACGGCAGCCCCACGCCGCTCGGGCAGCTCGCCTCGCTGAACAACCCCGAGGCGCGCACGCTCATCGTGACGCCCTTCGACAAGTCGGCGCTCAAAGAGATCGAGAAGGCCATCGTCGCCGCCCCGAACCTCGGTGCCAATGTCGGCAACGATGGCGAGATCGTGCGCGTGACGCTGCCCGAGCTCACCCAGGACCGCCGCAAGGAGTTCGTCAAGATCGTGCGCGACAAGGCCGAGCAGGCCAAGGTCGCCGTGCGCAACATCCGCCGCAAGGCGAAGGACGACCTCGACGCGCTCAAAGAGGTCGGCGAAGACGAAATCGCCCGCGCTGAGAAGGACCTCGAAGCGACCACGAAGCACCACGTGGACGCCATCGACGACGCTCTCAAGCGCAAAGAAGCCGAGCTGCTCGAGGTATAGATGTCGGATGCCGCCGGCGGGAACAAAGACCGCCCCAGATCTGAGACCAAGGCCAAGAAGCATCCGCCGTCGCGAGCGGACTTCGAGGCGACGGTCGCGGACATCGAGGCGCAGGTCCGAGCGACGAACGACAGGATCAACGCCAAGAGCGGCCGCAACCTGTTCTCGGCGATCCTGATCGGTCTTGCCCTCGGCGGTTCGCTCATCGTCAGTCTCGTCTTCGTCAAAGAGTTGTTCATGGTGTTCGGCGCCATTCTGCTCGTCTTCACCTCGTTCGAGCTGGCGAGCGCCCTGCGCTTCGCCGGTCGCGACGTGCCGCGCGTCCCTACCGTCATAGCGTCGCTCGCGATCGTGCCCGCATCGTTCTACGGCCTCGCAACGGGGCACTGGCTCGTCACCGTCGGCGGCATCGTCTTCGTCTCGCTCTGGCGCGTCGGCGAGATGATCGTGCCGAAACTGCGGGTCTCGAGCGTCGAGTTCTGGAAGGACATCGCCGCGGGCGCCTTCGTGCAGAGCTACGTCGTGTTCCTCGGCGCGTTCACCATCCTGCTCACGGCACAGCCCGGCGGCCAATGGTGGACGCTGGCCTCGCTCATCATCGTCGTCGCGGTCGACGTCGGCGCCTACGCGTCGGGCGTCAATTTCGGCAAGCACCTCATGGCGCCGCTGATCAGCCCGAAGAAGACGTGGGAGGGGTTCGCCGGTTCCGCGCTCGCCGCCCTCGCCGCGGGTGTGCTGCTCGCCGTCTTTATGCTGCAGCAGCCGTGGTGGGTGGGCCTCATCATGGGAACCGTCATCGTCTTCACCGCCACCATGGGCGACCTCGCCGAATCGCTCATCAAGCGCGACCTCGGCATCAAGGACATCAGCACCTGGTTGCCGGGACACGGCGGATTCCTCGACCGGCTGGACTCGATCCTGCCGTCGGCCGTCGCGGCGTACGCGCTGTACCTCATCTTCGTTTAGGGCAGGATTATCACGTGAGCACCACTTTTCCCCGAACCCGCAAGTCGCGGCGCGGGTACAACGTCGACCAGGTCGAGGACTTCCTCGAGGACGCCCGCCGTGCCTACTCGAGCGAACTGCTCGGCCCGTCGGTCGTGACCGCCCAGAGCATTCGCACGACGGCCTTCGCCATGCAGAAGGGCGGCTACTCCACGACCCACGTCGATGCGGCCCTCGAGCGGCTCGAAGACGCCTTCGCCAGCCGCGAGCGTGACCGCGCGTTCGCCCCTCCCGGCGGCGACGCCGAGTGGTACGGGCGGGCGCGTGGAACCGCTCAGGAGATCCTCGACCGGCTCGCCCGCCCGGTGGGCCACCGGTTCTCCCGCGTCAGCGTCCTCACCCGTGCCTACGACGTGAAGCAGGTCGACGCCTTCGCCGACCGGCTCGTCGACTACTTCCAGCACGGCAAGCCGATGAGCATCGACGACGTACGTCTCGTGGCATTCACCGCAACCAGGCGGGGCTACAACGAGTCCCAGGTCGACCTTTTGCTCGACAATGTCATCGACGTGATGCTGGCAGTGCGCTGAGCCGATTCGACGTACCACCCCCCTCATGGGCTACGGTGGAATAACCGTGGAATTACAACGTAGAGAGTTCTCTTCCTCCGTGCAGCCGGTCGGCGCCAGTGGGGCCGCCAGTGCACCCCGGATCCGCCCCGCACAGACGAGGTCGCGCCGGGGCCTTCCGTTCCTCGCCTTCTTCGCGAGCATGTGCTTCGTCCTCGTCACGATCATCGACCCGACGGCCGCATTCGCGATCACCGCCGACGAACAGAACGTGGTCACCAACGCTCCCGGCGAGAAGGTCGAACCGCAGACCGTCGCGGCAGCGCAGGGCGTTCGCGCCCACGCGGCACGCGATGCCTTCACCATCACCAAGATCGTCGTGCCGCCGCCCGTCGTGGTCGCCGCAAAGAAGAGCAGTGGCGGCGGTGGCGCTCCCGCCGCCGGTGTCCCCGACCCCGGGTCCGCCAAGGCGATCGCGTACGACATGGTCATCGCGCGCGGGTGGGGTCAGTCGGAGTTCGACTGCCTCGTCTCGCTCTGGAACAAAGAGTCCGGATGGAACGTCAACGCTCACAACGCGAGCAGCGGCGCCCACGGCATCCCGCAGGCACTCCCCGGCTCGAAGATGGCGTCGGTGGGTGCCGACTGGGCGACGAACCCGGCCACGCAGATCACGTGGGGTCTCGGCTACATCTCCGGCCGCTACTCCACCCCGTGTGGCGCGTGGGGCACCTCGCAGGCCAAGGGTTGGTACTGAGCTCAACTATCCTTAGCGGATGGTCGTTGAGAACGGACTCGTAGTCGGTGTAGTCGCCATCGTCACGATCGTGCTCGCGGGCGTGTTCAGCCGCAAGCTCGGGGTCGCGGCACCCCTCATCCTGATCCTGGTCGGATTCGGCTTCAGCTATATCCCCGGCGCACCCACCGTGGTGAATCACAACATCGTGCTGCTCGGACTGCTGCCGCCGATCCTCTATGCGGCCGCCATCAACGTCCCGGTCGTCGACCTGCGCCGCAACCTCAGCACCATCTCCGCCCTGAGCGTTGGACTCGTGCTCGTCACCGCCTTCGGCACCGGGTTCGTGCTGTACATGATCTTCCCCGACCTCAGCCTGGCCGGCGGTATCGCGCTCGGCGCGGTGATCAGCCCTACAGACGCGGTCGCCGCGACGGCGCTCGGCAAGAAGCTCGGGCTCCCGCCGCGGCTCGTGACGATTCTCGAGGGGGAGAGCCTCGTCAACGACGCCACGGCACTCGTGCTGCTGCGCTCGGCGATCCTCGCGATCAGCGGCGCGGTCACCTTCTGGGGTGTCATCGGCGACTTCGCCTTCGCGGTGACGGTGGCCATCCTGATCGGGTTCGCCGTCGGCTTCATCACCGTGCGCGTCCGAGTGAAGCTGCGCGACCCCATCCTCGACACCACCATCTCGCTGGCGGTGCCGTTCATCGCGTTCATCCCCGCCGAGGCCCTCGGAGCGAGCGGAGTGCTCGCCGTGGTGACCGCCGGGCTCTACTCGGGACACAACAGCGCCAAGCGGTTCAGCGCCCAGGCGCGCATCAGCGAGCGGCTCAACTGGCGCACCGCGCAGTTCGTGCTAGAGAACGGCGTCTTCCTGCTCATGGGCCTCGAGATCAGCGCGATCATCGCCGACGTGATCGCGAAAGACCTGAGCGTCACCACGGCGGTCGTCTACGGCCTGCTGATGGTGGCTGGCATCATCGTCATCCGCTTCCTCTTCATCATCCCGCTGCTGCTCGTGCTACGGCGCCGCGGCGAGCAGGCCGAGGAACGCCAGTCGCGGGTGCGCGCCATGCTCGACCGCATGCGCAGGCGCGCCGCCGTGGACCCGGTGTTCCAGAAGCGGCAGGACCGCGCCGAGCGGGTCTTCCAGCGCAGGGAGAGCGACCTCAAACAGCTCAAGGCCGAGGGCCTGGGCTGGCGCGGCGGCGTCGTGCTCGGCTGGTCGGGCATGCGCGGGGTGGTCACCCTCGCCGCCGCCCAGTCGCTGCCCGAGGACATCCCCTACCGCTCGCAGCTCGTGCTCACCGCGTTCACCGTCGCGGTGGTGACCCTGCTTCTGCAGGGCGGAACGCTGCCGTGGGTCATCCGCGCGAGCGGCATCCGCGGCACCGACCGGGCCGCCGACCGGCGCGAACTCGCCGAACTGCTCGACGAGATGGGCGCCGCGGGACTCTCCGCCCTCGAGAATCCCGACTTCACGCTGCCCGACGGGCACGAGGTCGATCCCGCCGTGATCGACCGCGTGCGCCACGACACCCTGCTGAGCGCCGAGTCGGCGTGGGAACGCGCGCGGTACGGCAGCGGCGACGAAGGCCTCGCCAGGTCGCCGCACCAGCAGTACCGGGCGCTCCGCCAGGAGGTGTTGCAGGCCGAGCGCGCTGCCCTGCTCGACGCGCGTTCCACCGGCAGCTACCCCTCCCGCGTGCTGTCGCGCGCGCAGGCGATGCTCGACCTCGAGGAGACCCGTCTCGAACAGATCGACAATCCCGGCGCCAGCTAGTCTGGGGTTATGCCCCGTTCCAATCGTCCCCGTGGCAGACGCCCCGACGATGACGACGATGTCGACCTGAGCCGGGTGCTCGCCGGCCGCCGCCGCACCGAGGCGAAGCGCGACGGGCTCTGGAACGTGCAGCCCCTCGCCGCCCCCTCGGCGACGAAGTACTACACCTGCCCCGCCTGCGGTCTCGAGATTGGGCCGGGCACGGCGCACACCGTCGCCTGGCGCGCGGACGGGCTGATGGGGGAGGCCGACGACCTCTCCGCCCGCCGCCACTGGCACCTGCACTGCTGGAAGATCAAACCGTGAGGAGCACCACACCGTGACGACAGAGATCCGTGGGGCGGTCGAGCTGCCCGCCCGCCGCGAGAACGTCGAGCTGCGAACGAGCGACGGTCTCAGCCTCGTGGCCGAGCTGTCGCTGCCGCTCACCGCCGAGCCGGTCGCCACGATGGTCGCGCTGCATCCGCTGCCGACGCACGGCGGATTCATGGACTCCCACATCATCAAGAAGGCCGCGCTGCGCCTGCCCGCCCTCGCCGACATCGCGGTGCTGCGGTTCAACTTCCGCGGCGTCACGTCGCCGCACGGCACGTCGCAGGGCGAATTCGGCGCGGGCATCGACGAGCAGCACGACCTGTCCGCGGCCATGGACTTCGTGGCGCAACGGGGGTTGCCGCATCCGTGGGTCGTCGGCTGGTCCTTCGGTACCGAGGTCGCGCTCAAGTACGGCCGCGCCCACTACCTCGACGGCATGATCCTGCTCTCCCCGCCACTGCACCGCACGTCGCCGGAAGAGGTGGGCGCCTGGGCGGACTCCGACGTGAAGGTCGTCGCACTGATCCCCGAACTCGACGACTTCCTGCGCCCCGCCGAGGCAGCCGAGCGCTTCGCCGCGGCACCCAACATCGAACTCGTGAACGTGGAGGGCGGCAAGCATCTCTGGGTCGGCGAGACGCAGACCTACCGCGTGCTGAGCGAGATCGTCCAGCGGCTCAACCCCGCCGCGTTACCGCTGCCCGACGTCTGGCAGTAGCCGCGGCTAGAGCGCGTTCTGCTTCGGAACGACGACTTCCTTGATGATCAGCTGCACAGCGGCCGCCACCGGGATCGCGATGAGCGCGCCCAGGATGCCGAGCAGCGTTCCTCCGACGAGGGCCGCGATGACGACGACCACGCCGGGCACCTTGACCGCGCGGGCCATGATGCGGGGGCTCAGGATGTAGGCCTCGACCTGCATATAGACCGCGTAGTAGATGGCCACGACGACCACGTGCCAGTCGGCGCCGTTGAAGAGCAGCACGCAGAGCGAGATGATGACGGATGCGGAGAGCGTGCCGACGAGCGGAATGGTCGACCCGAGGAAGGCGATGAACGCCAGCAGCGCGGAGTACTTGACGCCGAGGGCGGTGAGCACGATGAACGAGAGCGCGCCGTTGACGATCGCGAGCGTGATCTGGCCCATAACGAAGCGTCCGACCGATTCGCTGATCTGCTCGGCGAGGTCGATGAAGTTGGCACGCTTCGAGGCGGGCACGAGCTGGTAGATACCGCGCTTGAGGCTGCCGAGCGACGACACGAAGTAGATCATCAGGATGGCGATGATGATGCCGCCGAAGATGCCGGTGGCGATGTTGATGCCGACCGCGAGCACGCCGCCACCGATCGAGCCAATGTTCGTGGGGTCGGCGATGAAGTCGCCGGCCTGTCCGATCAGGTCGTTCACCTTCAGCCAGGGCAGGCTGTCGTCGATGCCGGCGATGATCGAGTTGTCTTGGATACCCGGGATGATCGTGTCGGTGATGAGCTTGGTGATGTTCTGCACCTGCTCGCTGATCACGGGGATCAGGGCGAACACGAGGCCCGCGAAGATGCCCAGCACGCCGACGAGGGTGATGACGATCGCGATGACGCGCTTGACGCCGTGCTTCTCGAGCCAGGTGACGAGCGGGTCGAGACCGAGGGCGAGGAAGATCGCGGCACCGATGTAGGTGAGGATCGTCGCGAGGTCTTGCACGGCCCCGCCGATGACGATCGCTACGAGCACACCGAGCCCGGCAAGCAGGCCGAGCTTGAACGGGTTCTGAATTTTCACGTGCGTGCTCCAGGCGTGCTAGTCGCGGTCGGTCGAAGAAACGGTTTCTGCCTGCGACAGGAGCCCCCGGAGGTTCTCGAAGTAGCCAGCGACAGCCTCGCGCTCGATCCTAATCTTGTCGAGGCGATCTTCCGCTTCTGACACGAGCCTTGCGTTTTGCTTCTCGGCGTCTGCGACAATCGCCTTCGCACGCGCCTCGGCGTTGGCGAGTACCTCGGCGGCCGTGGCGTTCGCCTCGGAGCGGAGCTTCGCCGCCGCGGCGCGGGAGCCGTCTTCGAGCTCGGCGGCCTCGGCACGCTTCTCGGCCGCGCGGAGGTTGGCCTCGTCGAGCTGGGCCTGCGCCTCGCTGAGGTACTTGCCGGTCTGCGCCGTGGCCTCCTGCTGCTTGACGAGGGCTTCCTTCTCGCCCTCGTCGCGACGCGCCTTGAGCTCGATGTCGAGGTCGATGCGTGCCTGCTCGCTGTCGTGGGCGATGGTCGTGCGGGTCTCTTCGATGTCGTGTGCCATCTGCGCCTTCGCGACCTCGAGCTCGAGGGCGAGCGCCGTGCGCTCGCGTTCGATATCGCGGGCGAGGTCGGCGCGCTCGCGGTCGATCTCGGCGGCCAGCTCGGCGCGGGCCTGGGCGGCCTCGCTGGCGACGGCGGCGGTGACCGCTGCGGTCTCGGCCGCGAGGGCGGCGCGCACGTCGGCCGTCTCGGTATCGAGGGCGACCTTCGCGGCCGCGTTGTCGCGGTCGAGGGCGGCCCTCGCGGTCGCGGTGTCGCCGTCGAGTTCGGCCTTTGCGGCGGCGGTCTCGTTGGCCAGCTTGGTCCATGCCGCCGCGGTCTCGTTCTCGAGCTCGGTGCGCGCCGTGGCGGTGTCGGTCTCGAGCGCCGTGCGGGCCGCCGCGATCTCGCTCGCCAGTTCGGCGCGGGCGGTCGCGAGCTCGTCGGTGAGTTCGGCGCGGGCGGTGGAGGTCTCGTGCTCGAGCGCGGCCCGGATGGCCGCCGTCTCGGTCTCCAGTTCGGTGCGGGCCGTGGTGATCTCGCTCTCGAGGGCGGCGCGGGCCGCCTGGGTGGCCGAGACGAGCGTGGCGTTCTTCGCCTTGAGGTCGGCGTCGTGGGTGGCGCGGGCGGTCGAGATGTCGAGCTGGGCCTCCAATCGCGCGGTGGTCACCTCGTTCTCGAGGGCGGCCATGGTCGTGGTGACGTCGTTCTCGAGGGTGGCCCTCGCGGTCGTCACCTCGGTGTCGAGCTCGGCGAGGGTGGTGGCCACCCGGTTGTCGAGGTCGGCGGTGGTGCTCGCGACCCGCTTCTCGAGCTCCGCCGTGGTCGTGGCGACGTGGTTCTCGAGCTCGGCCCGGGTGGTGGCGACCTCGTTGGCCAGGTCGGCACGCGTGGTGGTGACCTCGTTCTCGAGCTCGGCGCGCGTGGTCGTGACCTCGTTCTCCAGCTCGGCACGCGTGGCGGCCACGTCGTTCGCGAGTTCCGTCTTCGTGGCGGCCACCTCGTTGGCGAGGGCGGTACGGGTGCTCGTGACCTCGGTCTCGAGGGCAGCGCGCGCGGCGGAGATCTCGCTCTCGAGTGCCGTGCGGCGCGCGATGATCTCGCTGTCGAGGGCTGTGCGCTTGCCCTCGACCTCCTTCTCGAGTTCGGCCTGCGTCGTGGTGACCTGCTTCTCGAGCGCGGCGCGGGTGGTCGTCACCTCGTTCTCGAGGGCGGCCTTCGTCGCGGTGACCTCGTTCTCGAGGGCGGCCTTGGTGGTGGTGACCTCGTTCTCGAGTTCGGCCTCGACCCGGGCCTTCTCGTTCGTCAGGTTCGCGGTGGCGGTGGACACCGCGATCTCCAGCTCGGCGCGGGCGGTGGTGATCTCGTTCTCGAGCTCGGCGCGGCCGGCCGCGAGGTCGTTGGCGAGTTCGGTGCGGGCCGTCGTGATCTCGACCTCGAGTTCGGTGCGGGCGGCCGTCGTCTCCTGCTCGAGGTCGGCGCGCAGGGCCGCCGTCTCGGTCGCGAGGGCCGTCCAAGCGGCGGCGGTGTCGGCCTCGAGCTTCGCGCGGGTGGCCGTGGTCTCGTTCTCGAGCTGGGCGCGAGTCGCGGCCGCCTCGTTGGCGAGTTGGGTGCGGGTGGTCTCGGTCTCGTTCTCGAGCTCGGCGCGGGCAGTCTGGATGTCGCGGGCCAGGTCGGTGCGCCCCTGCTCCACGTCGCGGGCGAGGTCGCCCCGCAGTCGCGCGTTCTCGGTCTCGTATTCGGTGCGGCCCAGCTCGGTCTCCCTGGCGAGGATCGCGGCGGCCTCGCGGGCCTCCGCGGCCTCGCGGCTGGCGACGACCGTGAGTTCGGCGGCCTCGCGTTCGCCGGCGGCGCGGATGGCGGCGGCCTCGCGCTTTGTGGTCGCGCGGGCGTCTGCCGCTTCGGTGGCGACGGCCCCGCGGATGGACGCGGCTTCGCGCGTTGCGTCGTTGACGAGGGTCGCGGCGTCGCCCTTCGCGCGGCCGAGCACATGCTCGGCCTCGCTGCGCGACGACTCGAGCAGCTGGTTGGCCTGCGCGGTCGCTTCGGAAACGAGACGGTCTGCGGTCTCGCGCGCATCCGTCGACAGCTTCTGGATCTCGTTCTTTACCGAGTTGCGCAGTCTCTCGGCGTCGATGTCGGCCTGGCTGATCAGGCGGGTCGACTGCTCCTCGGCCACCCGCAGGGTGTTCTCGAGCTTGGTTCCGAGACCCGAGTAGGTGGGCGTGCCCGTCTCGTCGAGTTCTGCCTGCAGGTCTTCGGCGACCGCTGCCAGCCGCTTGATTTCCTTCGTCGCCTCGGCCCGGTCGGCGTTCGCCTTGATGAGCTCGCGTCGGAGGTCCTGCACCGCCTTGTCTACCGCTTCTTTGCGGTATCCGCGCATTTCCGTACCGAAGTCTGTGTCGTCAGCAGCCATGAGGCTCAGTTTAGTAGGAGGGGCGGATGACTCGACGCGACGGCCCTGTCGGCGTTCTCGCAGGTCCCCACAGTTGATTCCCAGTGCCCCGGTTAGGACGCGACGTACCCCGTCAGGTATTCTTGATCGTCTTTGCTGTTGCCATCCGGACACCGGTTCCAGGAAGTCTTCCACTCGCCCCCAAGCGCGAGCACTCGCGATGTGCGAGGGAGGATGCCCCGACGTTTGTGCGTCAGGGCTGGGCGACACGAAAGGAGAATCCGTGCGATTTGTACTCGCCATTGTCAGTTTTGTCGCGGCCGCGCTGCTCATCGGCCTCGGCATCGCTCAGAAGACCATCCTCGCCGCGCCGGACGAGATCACCGCGTCGACGAGCGTCACCACCGACGCACCCGTCACGGTGTTGAGCGGAGAGGCCCTCAACGCCTACCCGCGCAGCCAGTTCGTGCAGATCAGTGGGTCGGACGAGAATTTCGTCGCCTACGGTCGCACGTCGGACGTCATCGCCTGGATCGGCGACGCCAGCTACAACACCGTCTCCTACGACGCCGAGACGGCCGCGCTCGAGAGCGAACTCACCTCGGGCACCGAAGACGAGGTTCCGAACCCCGCCGACTCCGACCTCTGGCTGGCGAGCTACACCGACCAGTCCTCGATGACGATCAACGTGCCCGAGGGCTTCTCCCTGCTCGTCGTCTCCGACGGAGTGAAGCCGGCGCCGTCCGAGGTCAGCATCACCTGGCCCGTCGACAACTCCACCCCGTGGGCCAACACCTTCGTGGTCGCCGGCGGCATCCTGCTCGTCATCGGGCTCGTGCTGCTGTTCTGGGCCGTCGCCCACATCCGCAAGTCGCGCGGCCCCCGCCGCAAGTCGCCGCAGAAGATGCCCAAGCTGCCGCGCCAGCCGCGCTACAAGCCGATCAAGGCGAAGAAGAAGGAGCTCGACGCGAACGCGAAGGGCCGCAGGGCGATCAACCCGCGCGTCGCGATCGTTCCCGTCGTGCTCGTGACCGCACTCGCCCTTGGCGGCTGCAGCGCCGACTTCTGGGCCGGGCGCGAGCCCGTCGCCGCACCGACCGCCACCTCGGATCCCGTCGCGGACGCCGAGGCTGCCGCGCAGCTCGACCCCCCGGCCGTCACCGAACAGCAGGCGAAGCGCATCGTGGCCGACCTGGTGTCGGTCGCCGCCGAGGCGGACACCGGCATGAACGACGACCTGATCAAGACGCGACTCGCGGGCCCCGCCCTCGACCTGCGCCTGAGCAACTACGCCGCGCGACGTGCCGACAGCAGCATCGCCGCCGTCGAGGGCATCCCCGAGGGCGACATCACGCTGACCCTCCCCCAGGTCACCGAGAACTCCTGGCCGCGCGCCGTGCTCGCCGTGATCGAAGACAAGGCGACGGCCGAAGACGGCAAGCAGGTCCCGCCGATGGCGGTCATGCTCATCCAGGACGACCCCCGGTCGAACTACAAGGCGCAGTACGTGATCCGCATGGAGCCCGGCGCCGTGATCGAGGGTGTCGCGCCCGCTTCCGTCGGTGCCGGCCGCCTGCAGCTCGACTCGAAGTTCCTCGTCGTCGAACCGCAGCTCGTCGGAGCCGACTACGGCGACATCCTGATGGTCGACAGCGACAGCACTTCCTACGGTCTGTTCGAGGCCGAGGGCGACAGCCTGCGCACCGAGGTCGGCGAAGCATTCAAGGAGAGCCGCAAGTCGGGTCTCTCCGCCACGTCCTCGCTGAGCTTCGAACGCGCCGAGTCGAAGGGTCCGGTGGTCGCGCTGTCGACCAACGACTCCAGCGCCCTCGTCACGGTCGACGTGAACGAGGACGAGATCGTCAAGGTCGTCGAGGCGGGCGCCGTCGCCAACGCGACCCCCGCCGTGAAGGCGCTCACCGGCAAGGCCACGAGCGCCAAGGGTTTCAAGGCCACCTACGGCTACCAGCTGCTGTTCCTCGTGCCGTCCGTCGATACGGGTGGCAAAATCGTCCTGCTCGGCTACACCCAGGGCCTCGTGGCCGCATCGGAGCTCCCGTGACCAACCTTCCCCCCAGCGCCGCCAGTCTCCGCGGAGCCGTCGACCTCTCGTCTCTCGTGAACCCGGCACCTCCCGTCGCCGCGCCCACCGGCAAGGCCTCGTCCCTCGTGGTCGAGGCGACGGATGCCACGTTCTCGAGCATCCTCGAACTGTCCAACTCGGTTCCCGTGCTGGTGGAGTTCTACGGCCAAGGGCTCGCCCCCTCGCTCGGCGCACTGGTCGCCGAGTTCGGCGGACGCATGGTGCTCGCCACCATCGACGGGACCAAGAACCCGCAGCTCGTGCAGGCGTTCCAGGTCTCGGAGGTGCCCACGGTCGCCGCGGTGATCGGCGGTCGTCCGCTGCAGCTGTTCGTCGGACTACCCGAGCAGGAAGAGATCCGCGGGGTCTTGAACCAGGTGCTCGAGGTCGCGAAACAGCAGAACATCACCGGCACCGTTCCTGTCGACGACGCGGACGCGGACGCCGACGCGGCCGAGCCGGTCGAAGAACCGCTGCCCCCGCACCACCAGGAGGCGTTCGACGCGATCTCGGCCGGCGACTTCGCCACGGCGATCGCCGAGTACAAGCTCGCCATCACACAGAACCCGCGCGATGCGCTCGCCGTCGCGGGCCTCGCCCAGGTGTCGCTGCTCGCGCGACTCGAGGGAACCACGGCCGACGAGATCCGCGCCGCGGCCGCCTCGGCCCCCGACGACGTGCACGCGCAGCTCGCGGTGGCCGACCTGGACATCTCCGGCGGCCACGTCGACGACGCCTTCCTGCGCCTGCTCGAGCTGTTCCCCTCGCTCGACGCCGACGGCAAGACGCTCGTGCGCACCCGCATGCTCGAGCACTTCGAGGTCGTCGGTACCGACGACCCCCGCGTCGTCGCGGCGCGCCGCCGGCTGACGGCGCTGCTGTACTGACGGCTTAACGGCCACTGAGCTTGCGAAGGGTCCTCCTTCGCAAGCTCAGTCGGCGCTGGCGTCGCGAGATCGCTGGCGCGATCTTCAAAGCTCCAGCGCGCAGGCTCAATCGCCGTTAAGGCGTTACTTGCGCAGCTTCAACCAGAGTCCCGCGAGCGGCGGGAGGGTCAGCTCGGCGGACGCGGGACGACCGGCGAACGGTTCGTCCGTCGCGACCACTGCGCCGAAGTTGCCGACTCCGCTGCCACCGAATTCCGTGGCATCCGTGTTGATCAGTTCGTCCCACGTGCCCGCGAACGGCAGGCCGACGCGGTAGGGGCCGACGGGGGCGCCGGAGAAGTTCATGATCACGGCTATCGGGTTGCCCTCGTGGTCCCAGCGCAGGAACGAGACCACGTTGTGCTCGGCGTCCCCCGCGTCGAGGAACTCGAATCCGCCCGCCTCGTTGTCGCGCGACCAGAGCGGAGCCTCCTCGCGGTAGACCCGGTTGAGCGCGCTGACGAGTTTCGAGAGCGCCTGGTGCACGGGCTGGTCGAGGATCCACCAGTCGAGGCCACGCTCTTCGCTCCACTCGGAGGGCTGGCCGAATTCACTGCCCATGAACAGCAACTGCTTGCCCGGGTGGGCCCACATGAACGCGAAGTAGGCCCGCAGGTTGGCGAGTTTCTGCCACTGGTCGCCCGGCATCTTCGTGAGCAGCGAGCCCTTGCCGTGCACGACCTCGTCGTGGCTGATCGGCAGCAGGAAGTTCTCGCTGAACGCGTAGACGAAGCTGAACGTGATGTCGTTGTGGTGGTGTGCGCGGTACATCGGGTCGACCGACATGTACGAGAGCGAGTCGTGCATCCACCCCATGTTCCACTTAATGCCGAACCCGAGGCCGTTGCCCGAGGTGGGCTTCGTGACGCCGGGCCACGACGTGGACTCCTCGGCGATCATCATGATGCCGGGGTTGCGCTTGTAGGCGGTGGCGTTGACCTCCTGCAGCAGGCTGATCGCCTCGAGGTTCTCGCGGCCGCCGAACTCGTTGGGCAGCCACTCGCCCTCGTTGCGCGAGTAGTCGAGGTAGAGCATCGATGCCACGGCGTCGACGCGCAGGCCGTCGATGTGGAACTCCTCGAGCCAGTAGAGCGCGTTGGCGACGAGGAAGTTGCGCACCTGCGACTGCCCGAAGTTGAAGATCAGGGTGCCCCAGTCCATCTGCTCGCCGCGGCGGGGGTCGGAGTGCTCGTAGAGCGGCTCGCCGTCGAAGCGGGCGAGCGCCCACTCGTCCTTGGGGAAGTGGCCGGGAACCCAGTCCATGATCACTCCGATGCCGGCCTGGTGCAGGCTGTCGATGAGGAACTTGAGGTCGTCGGGGTGACCGAACCGGCTGGTCGGGGCGAAGTAGCCGGTGACCTGGTAGCCCCAGGACCCGCCGAACGGGTGCTCGGCGAGCGGCATGAATTCGACGTGCGTGAAGCCGAGCTCGCGCACGTATTCGATGAGCGGCTCGGCTAGCTCGCGGTAGCCGAGGCCGGGACGCCACGAGCCGACGTGCAGCTCGTAGATGCTCATGGCCGAGTTGAGGGTGTCGGTGCTGGCCCGGGTGTCGATCCAGGCCTTGTCCTCCCACTCGAACAGCGACTCGCCCACCTTCGAGCCGGTGGCGGGGGAGACCTCGGTGAACCGCGCCATCGGGTCGGCGCGGGTGACCCACTCGCCGGCCGGGGTGAGCAGCTCGAACTTGTACGTGGTTCCGGGGCTGGCCTCGGGGATGAAGATCTCCCACACGCCGTTGTCGTCGAGGCGGCGCATCGCGTGACGGTCGCCGAACCAGCCGTTGAAGTCGCCGACGACGCGCACGGCGCGTGCGTGCGGTGCCCAGACCGAGAACGACGTGCCCTCGACGCCCTCGTGCGGGCGGAAGTGCGAACCGAGCACGTGCCACAGCTGCTCGTGACGTCCCTCGCCCCACAGGTAGAGGTCGATCTCGCCGACGGACGACACGAAGCGGTACGGGTCCTCGGCGATCCAGGTCGGACCGTTGTCGTACTCGGTCTCGAGCACGTAGGCCTGTCCGGGACCGTCGGCGTAACCCTGCCAGAGGCCCTCGGCCGCGTGGGTCAGTTCGACCCGCGTGCCGTCGGCCTGCACGGCGGTGACGCCGGCGGCGAGCGGACGGACGGCGCGCACGATGAAACCGTCGCCGAACGGGTGCTGTCCGAGGGTGGAGTGGGGCTGCGGGTGGCTGCCGCTGACGAGCGACTCCACGAGTCCGGGATGCAGGTCGGGGAGTACGGGGGCGTTAGCCATTAGTTGCCTTTCGGGTATTCGACGCGCAGGATGTGGACGGGCTCCGTGAAGGCATCGAGCCGCACGTAGTTGTCACCGCCCCACACGAAGGTCGAACCGGTGATGAGGTCGGTCACGGTGAATTCGGTGCCGATCTCTATGCCGAAGCGGGTGGTGTCGAGGTGGACGGTGGTCTCGCGCACCGAGTGCGGGTCGACGTTCGCCACGACGATGATCGTGTCGTCGCTGCCGGTGCCGGTGTACGCGGCGTCCAGGTACTTCGAGTAGACGAGGATCGAGTCGTCGTCGCTCCAGTGCACGTCGAGGTTGCGCAGTTGGTGCAGGGCCGGATGCTGCGCCCGGATCTCATTGAGCCGGCGCAGGTAGGGCGCCAGCGAGTCGCCGGTCTCCTCGGCCGCGGCATAGTCGCGCACCTTGTACTCGAACTTCTCGTTGTCGATGTTCTCTTCGGCGCCTGGACGGGCGACGTTCTCGAACAGCTCGTAGCCCGAGTAGACACCCCAGCTGGGGCTGCCGGTCGCGGCGATCGCGGCGCGCACCTTGTAGGCGGGGCGTCCGCCGAACTGCAGGAACTCGGTGAGGATGTCGGGCGTGTTCACGAAGAAGTTGGGCCGGAAGGTGTGGCTCGTCACCTTCGACACCTCGTGCAGGTACTCCTCGAGCTCGACCTTGGTGTTGCGCCAGGTGAAGTAGGTATACGACTGCTGGAAGCCGACGGCGGCGAGCGACTGCATCATCGCCGGGCGGGTGAACGCCTCCGCGAAGAACACCACGTCGGGGCGTTCGGCCGCGACCTCGTGCAGCAGCCATTCCCAGAACTCGAGCGGCTTGGTGTGCGGGTTGTCGACGCGGAAGATCGTGACGCCGATGCCGATCCAGTACTTGACGATGCGCAGGATCTCCTGGCGCAGGCCCTCGTAGTCGTTGTCGAAGTTGATCGGATAGATGTCCTGGTACTTCTTCGGCGGGTTCTCGGCGTAGGCGATCGACCCGTCGGGCAGCGTGGTGAACCACTCGGGGTGCTGGGTGACCCACGGGTGGTCGGGGGAGCACTGCAGTGCGAGGTCGATGGCGATCTCGATGCCGTTCTTCTTCGCGACCCCGAGGAAGTAGCTGAAGTCCTTCACCGTTCCGAGTTCGGGGTGGATGGCGTCGTGGCCGCCGTCGGCGGAACCGATGGCCCACGGCGAGCCGGGGTCGTTCGGGCCGGCGTCGAGGGTGTTGTTGGGACCCTTGCGGAAGGTGCGGCCGATCGGATGAATCGGGGGGAGGTAGACCACGTCGAAGCCCATGTCCGCGACGGCGGGGAGGCGCTTGGCGGCGGTGCGGAAGGTGCCGGAGGCCCAGGAGCCGTCCTTGCGCTGCTTCGCGCCTTCGCTGCGGGGGAAGAACTCGTACCAGCTGCCGAGGCCCGCGCGGGCCCGTTCGACGCGCAGCTCGAGCGGGTCGCTCAGGGTGACGAGGCTCGCGAGCGGGTTCGCCGCGATGACGGCGGCGAGGTCGTCGCCGGTCACTCCCTCGAGGCGGTCGACGGGCGACAGCGTCGCGTCGGAGAGGGTGGCTGTGGCATCCGCAACCGCCTGGCTCTTCTCGAGGCGGGCGAGCAGCTGCAGACCCATGGTGATCATGACGTCGACGTCGATGCCGGCCGGGATCTTGATCTCGGCGTTGTGCAGCCAGGTGGCCCAGTCGTCGGAGTAGGCCTGGATACGGTAGATCCAGGTTCCTGGGGCGTCGACCTGCGCGGACGTGTGCCACGCGTCGGTGCCCGGCGCGCCGGGGTGGAGCGGGAACCGCGAGGTCGTGCCCCGCGGGTCGGTGAGCAGCAGTGCCGCGCCCAGCTGGTCGTGCCCCTCGCGGAAGACCGTCGCCGAGAACGGCAACACCTCTCCGACGAAGGCCTTCGCCGGCCAGCGGTTCTCCGGCTGCTGCGGGTTCAGGAACCGGATCGGTATCCGTCCGATTCGCGTTTCATATCGTTGCTGCGTTGTGGGGCCAGCGCTCGCGGCCACCCTGCCATTCTCTGTAGTCGCCACGAATCGACCGTACCGCCTTTGCCCGTGGACCCGGGCCTTTGGATCTCCCCTGTCGGTATGTCGGAGTAGTTGGTATGCGGCGCGCGACTCGCCCTCGCGGATAAATGTTTTTGCATCGACCCATCGCTACGATTAGTCTTGGAGAAACACTCACTCGATCCGGGATACCTAGCGATGTCACCGAATTCGAATGGGTTTTTACGTGGTTCGCGGCCCGAAACCGTGAACGACAACGTCAAGCAACACTGGTTCCCCGGCCAGTAAAGCCATGGATGGCACGGTGACCGTCGAGGTCGCCGATGTTGCGGTAATCGTGTCTAACCCTAGGAAGACGATGCCCACCCGAAGAGAAATTCTGTCGATAGCCCTGGCCTCTGCCGTGTTCGTCGCCCTCGGCGTCGCGGCGGCCAATCTCGACCGCCTCGAGATCACCCGACTCGACGTCGGCCAGAGCGTGACCGCCCACACCCTGCCGGGCGTCACCGTCGCGTGGCTGACCGACTACGACCCGCTGCTCGGCGGCGAAAAGGTCGTCGGCGCGACCATCGTCCCCGTGGACGGCGCGTTGCGCGCCGACTCGTCGGTCGAACTGACGATCGTCGGTGCCGGCGGCACGAAGCTCGGCACCCTGCGCAGCGACGACGGGGGAGCGACCTGGAGCGAGCTCGACAACCCGGTCGCGGCCGGCGATTCGCTCGTGGCATCCGTCCTCATCAACGACCGCGCGACCGTTGCGGCGATCAGTCCCGGCCAGTAGCTCCGACGAAAGGTCTCCGATTCGTCGCCGGTAGTTATACCGGCCGTCACGGGGCATGTTCTAGGGTGGGTCGGGTGAAAGCCATCCGCAGATTTACCGTCCGCACCGTCCTTCCCGAGTCGCTCGGCGGGCTCGAAGAGCTGGCCACCAACCTGCGCTGGTCGTGGCACGAGCCGACCATGCAGCTGTTCGCGTCGATCGCCCCGGCCGTCTGGGACGAGACGGGGCGCGATCCGATCGCCCTGCTCGGCGCGGTCGAGCGTTCGAGACTCGACGAGCTCGCGGCCGACGACGACTTCGTCGCCCGCACGAACGGGCTGCTCGGCGAACTGCACACCTACCTCTCCGAGCCGCGCTGGTACCAGTCGCTGCCCGACGCGCCCGCCGCGATCGCCTACTTCTCGCCGGAGTTCGGCATCGCCGCCGCGTTGCCGCAGTACTCCGGCGGTCTGGGCATCCTCGCCGGCGACCACCTGAAGAGCGCGAGCGACCTGGGCGTGCCCATCATCGCGGTCGGCCTGTTCTACCGCTCGGGGTACTTCCGCCAGGCGATCTCCCGCGAGGGCTGGCAGCAGGAGAGCTACCCCGTGCTCGACCCCGACGGGCTGCCGCTCAGCGTGCTGCGCCACCCCGACGGCCGCGCCGCGCTGATCACCCTGGCCCTGCCCGACGGACGCGCGCTCGCCGCCCGCATCTGGCGGGTCGCCGTCGGCCGCGTGACACTGCTGCTGCTCGACACCGACGTGCCCGAGAACGACGACGAGCTGCGCTCCGTCACCGACCGCCTCTACGGCGGAGGCGGGGAGCACCGCCTGCTGCAGGAGCTGCTGCTCGGCATCGGCGGCGTGCGCGCCATCGGACTGTACACCCGGCTCACCGGCTCGCCCGAGCCGCTCGTCTTCCACACGAACGAGGGCCATGCCGGCTTCCTCGGGCTCGAGCGCATCAGCGACCTGATCGGCGGCGGCCTGTCGTTCGCCGAGGCGCTGCAGGTGGTGCGCGCCGGCACGGTCTTCACGACGCACACGCCGGTCCCCGCGGGAATCGACAGGTTCGAGGCGTCGCTCGTGACGCGCTACTTCTCGACGGAGCTGCTGCCTGGGGTGGATGTCGCGGAGGTGCTCGCACTCGGTACCGAGAACTACGAGGGCGGCGACCCCGCCATGTTCAACATGGCCGTTATGGGACTGCGGCTCGGGCAGCGCGCCAACGGCGTCTCGAAGCTGCACGGCGAGGTCTCGCGCGGGATGTTCGGCTACCTGTGGCCCGGTTTCGACGAGGACGACGTGCCGATCACGTCGGTCACCAACGGCGTGCACGCGCCCAGCTGGACCGACCCGCTGCTGCTGCAGCTCGCGTCGTCGAAGTTCGGAGCGGGCGACACCACGTCGGCCGACTGGAATTCGCCCGAGATCTCCGACTGGGACCTCTGGCAGGTGCGGGGCGCCATGCGCCAGCAGCTCGTCACCGACGCGCGCCGCCGGGTGGGCGACGCCTGGCACGAGCAGAACCCGGGGGTCGGCGACCCGGCCTGGTACTCGTCGCTGCTCGACCCGAACATCCTGACGATCGGGTTCGCCCGCCGTGTGCCCACCTACAAGCGCCTGACGCTGATGCTGCACGACGAAGACCGCCTGCGCTCGCTGCTGCTGCACCCCACCCGGCCGATCCAGATCGTGATCGCCGGGAAGTCGCACCCCGCCGACGACGAGGGCAAGCGTCTCATCCAGCGGCTGGTCGAGTTCGCGGCCGAGATCGACGTGCGCGAGCGCATCGTGTTCCTGCCGAACTACGACATCGCCATGGCCAAGCTGCTCTACCCCGGCACCGACGTCTGGCTGAACAACCCGCTGCGCCCGCTCGAGGCCTGCGGCACGTCGGGCATGAAGGCGGCGCTTAACGGCTCGCTCAACCTGTCGATCCTCGACGGCTGGTGGGCCGAGTTCTACGACGAGGAGAACGGCTGGGCTATCCCGTCCGCCGACTCCGCGGGCGACGGCGCCGAGCGCGACAAGCTCGAGGCCGACAGCATGTACGACCTCATCGAGCACCAGATCGCTCCGCGCTTCTACGACCGCGGCGACGACGGCGTGCCGCACCGCTGGGTGCAGTCGATCCGCCACACGCTCTCCACCCTGTCGCCGTCGCTCTCGGCCGACCGGATGGTGCGCGAGTACGTGGAGCGCCTGTACATTCCGGCTGCTGTGGCGGAGGAGACGATCAGCGCGAGCGGGTACCAGCCGGCGCGCGAACTCGCGCTCTGGAAGTCACGCGTGATCGAGGCGTGGCCCGCCGTGCACGTGACGCACGTCGAATCGGGCGGAGTGGACGCCGTGCCGCAGGTCGGCGACACCCTGCACGTGCGCGCGCAGGTCGAACTCGGCGGGCTCACCCCCGACGACGTGTCGGTCGAGGTCGTCTACGGACGGGCCCGAGACGGCGACCGGCTCATCGACACCCAGCACGCTGTGCTCGAACCCACGACCGACAACGGCGGGGAGTCGACGTTCGCCGGCAGCGTGCCGCTCGGACGGGCGGGCAGCTTCGGCTACAACGTGCGCGTGGTGCCGCGGCACGCCCTGCTCGCGTCGGCCGCCGAGATGGGGCTCGTCGCGGCCGCGGTCTGACGGTAGCCGGCGCTACTCCTTGGCGATCGCCGCGACCCGCCCGTTCGTGACGGCGATCAGGTCGGCCGGGGCGAGTTCGATGTCGAAGCCGCGGCGCCCGCCGGAGACGAAGATCGAGGCGTAGAGCTCCGCGGTCTCGTCGAGCACGGTCGGGTGCGGTGTCTTCTGTCCGATCGGGCTGATGCCGCCGACGATGTAGCCGGTCTTGCGCTGCGCGACGGCGGGGTCGGCCATCACGGCCTTCTTGCCGCCGACGGCGCGGGCGAGGGCGCGCAGGTCGAGCATGCCCGTGACCGGGACGATCGCCACGACCAGCGAGCCGTCGACATCGGCGAGCAGCGTCTTGAACACCTGCTCGGGGTCGAGGCCGAGCATTGTCGCCGCCTCGGTGCCGAAGTTGGTGTTCGCCGGGTCGTGCGCGTAGGCGTGCGGGAGGAAGCGGATGCCCGCCGCGGTGAGCGCCATCGTCGCGGGAGTGCCGCCCGCCGCGGCATCCGAATGCTTTGCCATCTGCTTATTGTGCTCCGCGAACTGGGTCAGTGCGCCCGGTACAGCCGCATCGATGTGCCCGGCACCGTGAGGTCGCTGCCGGGGGCGTGCTGTTCGGGGTCGAGGGAGGTGGTCGCGGAGTCCCACAGCAGCTCGTAGCCGGTGACGCCCTCGTGCTCCGGCAGCGTGACCGTGATCGCGCCTTCGAGCCCGTGCACGATGAGCAGGATGCGGTTGAACTCCTCGATCTCGGGCGTCGACGCGGCGAGGTACTGCAGGGTGCGCTCGGCGGGGGAGTCCCAGTCGTCGTCCGACATCGAGAGGCCCTCTTTGTTGTACCAGTCCATCTGCGTGGCGCTCGGAACCGTCTCGCCGAACCGGCTGAAGTGCCTGGGACGCAACGCCGGGTTCTCGCGGCGCAGGCGGGTGAGCAGGGTCGTGACCCCCAGCAGCTCGGTCTGCCAGTCGTCGCGCTGCCAGGACAGCCAGGTGAGTTCGCTGTCGTGGCAGTAGGCGTTGTTGTTGCCGCGTTGGGTGCGTCCGAATTCGTCGCCGGCCGTGATCATCGGGATGCCGGCGCTCAGCACCAGCGTTCCCAGCAGGTTGCGCATCGTCTTGCGCCGCGCGGCCAGGATCTCCGTGTCATCCGTCGGTCCCTCGACGCCGTGGTTGAACGAGTGGTTGTCGCCGGTGCCGTCACGGTTCTTCTCGCCGTTGCCGAGGTTGTGCTTCGTGTAATACGAGGTGAGGTCGGCCATGGTGAAGCCGTCGTGCGCCGTGACGAAATTGACGGATGCCATGGGCCCGCGATTCTGCGGGAAGACGTGCGCAGACCCCGCGAGCCGACGTGCCAGCGAGCCGATGCCGTTGGGGGCGATGCCGTTCGCCCGGGCGGCCGCGATGTCGGTGAGCCAGAAGTCGCGGGTGCGGTCGCGGTAGCCGTCGTTCCACTCGCTCCAGCCGGAGGGGAAGCGGCTGACCTGCCAGCCGCCCATGCCCACGTCCCAGGGCTCGGCAATCATCTTCACGCCCGCGAGCTGCGGGTCGTCGACGATCGCGGCGAGCAGCGGATGCTCGGGGTCGAACTCGACCCGTTCGTCGCGCCCGAGCGTCACGGCCAGGTCGAACCGGAAACCGTCGATCTGCACCTCGTTGGCCCAGTATTTGAGCGAGTCGAGCACGAGCTGCCTGGCCGCGGGGATCGCGAAGTCGACGGTGTTGCCGCAGCCGGTCACGTCGATGTACTCGCCCTTGGAGTTCTGCCGGTAGTACGACTCGTTGTCGATGCCGCGCAGGCTCGTGGTCGGGCCGGTCGGACCCTCCTCCGCGGTGTGGTTGTAGACGACGTCGAGCAGTACCTCGAGGCCTGCGGCGTGGAGGTTCTTGACCATGGTCTTCACCTCGCGCAGCACCGCGCCGGTTCCGCCCGCCTGCGCCTCCCGGGTCGCGTACTCGGCGTGCGGGGTGAAGAAGTTGAGGGTGTTGTACCCCCAGTAGTTGGTGAGCCCCTGCTTGATGAGACGCTGCTCGCTCACCGACTGGTGGATCGGCAGCAGCTCGACCGAGGTGACGCCGAGCGCCCTGAGGTACTCGATCGTCGACGGGTGGCCGAGGCCGGCGTAGGTGCCGCGCAGCTCTTCGGGCAGGTCGGGGTTGAGCTTGGTGAGGCCCTTCACGTGGGCCTCGTAGATCACGACGTGGTCCATCGGGACGGCGGGCTTGCCCACGCCCTCCCAGTCGAACGCGTCATCCTGGACATAGGAACGCCACTCGCCCTTCGCGGTGCGGGCGAGGCCACGCGCGTACGGGTCGATGAGGTCGAGGGTCGGTTCGAAGCGGTGCGTGGGTCCGGTGGGGCCGGATGCGCGCACCGAATACCGTGCCCCCGGCACGAGGGCGGGCGAGCGGGCCGACCAGACGTCGTCGTCGCCGCGCACCATGGGCACGGCCGAGACCAGCCAGTTGGCGTCGCGCTCGTCGTAGAGGCACAGTTCCATCGCGGTGGCGTTGGCCGACCAGACACGCAGCTCGCCGCCGTCTTCCGTCTGGACTACGCCGAGGGGGCCGATCGGAGGGGCGCTGGTCATGGGTCCCACACTACGGGCGCGATGAGTCATGCTTGTTACATGCCCATCTACCTCGATCACGCGGCGACGTCACCCATGCCGCCCGAGGTCATCGCCGCCTACGCGTCGGCTCTCGCCGTGGTCGGCAACCCGTCGTCGATCCACAGCCAGGGGCAGAACGCCAAGCGCATGCTCGAGGAGGCGCGCGAGCAGGTGGCCGCATCGGTCGGCGCCGACTCGGTCGAGGTCACCTTCACCGGCGGCGGCACCGAGGCCGTGAACCTCGGGATCAAGGGGCTGTGGTGGGCGCGGGTTTCGCACCCTCCGACAGGATCAGGGACCGCGACCCGCAGGGGGCGCATCCTCGTGCCGATGGGCGAGCACCACGCCACCATCGACGCGATCGAGTGGCTCGAGAAGCACGAGGGCGCGGTGATCGACTGGATCCCGATCGACGCCCTCGGGCGCATCGACCTGGTCGCCCTCGAGCACGCGCTCGGCGACGACGTCGCCTTCGTCACCGTGCTCAGCGCCAACAACGAGGTCGGTACTCTGCAGCCGGTCGCCGAGATCGCGGCGCTCGCCGCCCGGCATGGCGTTCCGGTACACGTCGACGCCATCGCCGAATACGGCTACGTGCCGATCGACTTCCACGCGCTCGGCGTCGCCGCGCTCTCCATCTCCGCGCACAAGATCGGCGGCCCGGTCGGCGTCGGCGCCCTCGTCATCGCGCGCAGTACGACGATCGTGCCGCTGCTGCACGGTGGCAACCAGCAGCGTGCCCGCTCCGGCACGCAAGACGTGGCCGGCGCCGTCGCGTTCGGGCTGGCCGCACGAGCGGCCACCGCCGACATCGAGGGCCACGCCGCCCGACTGCGCGACCTCCGCGACCGGCTCGTGGCGGGCATCCGAACCGCCGTGCCGTCCGCGGTGCTCCGCGGCGACCCGTCGGCCGACGGCCGCCTGCCGGGCAACGCGCACTTCACGTTCCCCGGCTGCGAGGGCGACTCGCTGCTCTTCCTGCTCGACGTCGCCGGATTTTCGGTCTCCACCGGTTCGGCCTGCCAGGCCGGGGTTCCGGAGGCATCGCACGTGCTGACCGCGATGGGACTCAGTGAGGCGGATGCCCGTGGGGCCCTCCGCATGACGCTCGGCTCCCACACGACCAGCGGAGAAGTCGACGCGCTGGTCGCCGCCCTGCCCGACGCGGTAGCCCGCGCCGCCCGCGCGGGGCTCGCCGAGCACGCGCCGACCTTCGGCCGCTAGGTCCCTGCGCGGCCGCACGCCCGACAGGACGAAACGGCCGCCGCGCACGTTCGACAGGACGGAACCGGCGCCGGGCGGCCTCCCGTCCTGGTGAGGGGCGCCGCGGCATCCGCCCCCGAACTCCGCTCACGGTCGCTCGATTGCGCGACCCGGGCCCATTCAGCCGCCCGCACGTACACTGGAACCCATGAAGGTTGTAGCGGCAATGAGCGGCGGCGTGGACTCGGCGGTAGCCGCGGCACGCGCCGTCGAAGCGGGTCACGAAGTCGTCGGGGTGCACCTCGCGCTGAGCCGCATGCCGGGCACCCTGCGCACCGGCGCCCGCGGCTGCTGCACCATCGAGGACTCCATGGACGCTCAGCGTGCCGCCAACATCATCGGCATCCCGTACTACGTGTGGGACTTCTCCGAGCGGTTCAAGCTCGACGTGGTCGAGGACTTCATCGACGAGTACGCCGCCGGCCGCACCCCGAACCCGTGCATGCGCTGCAACGAACGCATCAAGTTCTCCGCACTGCTCGAGAAGGCGCTCGCGCTCGGATTCGACGCGGTCGCCACCGGACATTATGCGGATGTGCGCCGTGATGCGAACGGCAACGCCGAACTGCACCGCGCGGCCACCTGGGCGAAAGATCAGAGCTACGTTCTCGGCGTGCTCACGGCTGACCAGCTGGAGCACTCGCTCTTCCCGCTCGGCTCCACGCCGTCGAAGGCAGAGGTGCGTGCGGAGGCCGCCGCCCGCGGCTTCAGCGTGGCCAACAAGCCCGACTCGCACGACATTTGCTTCATCCCCGACGGCAACACCCGCGGCTGGCTCGCCGAGAAGGTGGGCGCCGAGCAGGGCGACATTCTCGACCGCTCCGGCAAGGTGCTCGGCACCCACGAGGGCGCGCTCGCGTTCACGATCGGCCAGCGCAAGGGACTCTCCATCGGGTACCCCAGCGACGACGGTATGCCGCGTTTTGTGCTCGAGGTGCAACCGAAGACCAACACCGTGGTCGTCGGGCCGAAGGAAGCCCTCGACCTCTCCGAGCTCGCCGGCACCAAGTTCACCTGGGCCGGCCTCGGCCCCGTCGAGTCGGGAATCGCCTCGATCGACGAAAACGGCGCGATCACCCCGTTCGACTGCGAGGTGCAGATCCGCGCCCACGCCGACCCCGTCGCCGCCGTCGTCTTCGTGGAGCAGGGCGAGATGGTCATCCGCCCGGTCGAACCGATCAACGGCGTATCGCCCGGCCAGACCGCCGTGGTCTACGTGGGCACCCGCGTCCTCGGCCAGTGCACGATCGCGCGCACGGTCAGCGCCGTACCGGTTCCGGCCTAGCTCGTCGCCCTCTAGCTGGTCGCCCTACCGGCTCGTCGCCCTGCCGGGCGGAGACGGTCTGCACCGGCTCGGTCTGCGGGCCGCCGTGCCGCAGGGGACCGTAGCTCGGCCGCGTACGCAGCCAGCCCCACATGGCCAGGCCCGCGGCCAGGGCCAGTCCGAGCGAGCTCGCGAACAGCTGCCAGGCGTCGTTCGCGAGCCCACCGAGCACGAGGATGTAATAGCGGTTGTCGACCGCGCCGCTCTGCGTCGGGTTGACCGGCAGGTCGCTCGTCGTGAGACGCACGGCTTCGACGGCGACCGCGATCACCAGTCCGATCAGCAGCGCGACGATCGAGCGCAGCACGACACCGCCCACGCGCTGGTGCGGGCGGATCGGCAGGACCAGCCAGAACGACAGGAAGACGCCCACAGCGAGCGGGACGACCTGCCACAGCGCGAACGGCACGACGGCGCCCAGCGCGGGCAGCGCGTACTCGAAGCCGGCGAGCGACTCGAGCGTGCGGCCCTGGGTGTAGACGATCCCGACGACGCCGTCGATCACCGCGACGACGAAGACGACGAGCAGGAAGACCGCGCCGGTGACACCGGCGACGCCGGGGTAGCCGCGTCGCGCGCGGGGAAGGATCGACATGGTCAGTCCCTTCTGCGGAGCGCGCCGACGTGGTTCGACCCACACTACCGAGACACCGACCCGTCAGCAAGGAATCCTCGGGTAACTCTCGGCAGCGCGGAGGTGACGCCCGCGCCTAGCGCGCGGCGGGCACGCGGGGAAGGCCACGGCGGTGTCGTCGGCCCTGCATACACTGGTCGGGTGGCTGAGAACTATGCACCGGAGCACCTCGACAACGCACGCGACGAAGCGCAGGGGCTGACCACGCGCATCCTCGAACTGCGCGACGCCTACTACGACCGCGACACGACGCTCGTGTCCGACGCCGAGTACGACGCGATGATGAAACGGCTCGAAGAACTCGAGCGGCTCTTCCCCGAGATCGCCAGCCAAGACAGCCCCACCCAGAACGTCGGCGGTCGTGCCGACGTCGCGCTCTTCGACCCGGTCGTGCACGCCGAGCGCATGCTCAGTCTCGACAACGTGTTCTCGATCGACGAGTTCGAAGCGTGGGCGGCCAAGGTCGAGCAGAACTCCGGGCGCCGGGTGCGGTACCTCTGCGAGCTCAAGATCGACGGGCTCGCCATCAACCTGCGCTACGAGAACGGCCTGCTGACCAGCGCGGCCACTCGCGGAGACGGCCGCGTCGGCGAAGACGTGACCGAGAACGTGCACCTGATCCCGGTGATCCCGCGCCGCCTGGCCGGCAGCGGTCACCCGCCCATCGTCGAGGTGCGCGGCGAGGTCTTTTTCCCGGTCGCCGCCTTCGAGGCGCTCAACGCGCGGCAGGTCGAACTGGGGGAGCGCGAGTTCGCGAACGCGCGCAATGCCGCGTCCGGTTCGCTGCGCCAGAAGGCCGAGGGCAAGAACGCCGCCCAGCTCGACCTCATGCACGCCCGCCTCGGCCGGCTGCGCATGCTCGTGCACGGCATCGGCGCCTGGCCCAATCCCCCTGTCTCGTCGCAGAGCGAGACTTACGAGCTGCTGAAGAGCTGGGGCCTGCCGACCAGCCCGTACTACAGCGTGGTCGACACCGCGTCCGAGGCTGTGCGTTTCATCGAGCACTACGGTGCGCACCGCGGCGATCCCGACCACGAGATCGACGGGATCGTCGTCAAGGTCGACGAGCTCGCGCTGCACGAAGAACTCGGGGCCACCAGCCGCGCCCCCCGCTGGGCCATCGCCTACAAGTACCCGCCCGAGCAGGTGCAGACCAAACTGCTCGACATCGTGGTCAGCGTCGGTCGCACCGGCAGGGCCACCCCGTTCGCGGTGATGGAACCGGCGCGCGTGGCCGGATCGGTCGTGCGCCAGGCCACGCTGCACAACCAAGACGTCGTGAAGCTCAAGGGCGTGCTCATCGGCGACACCGTGGTGCTGCGCAAGGCCGGCGACGTGATTCCCGAGGTGCTCGGCCCGGTCGTCGAGCTGCGCGACGGCACCGAGCACGCCTTTGTGATGCCCACGAACTGCCCGGAATGCGGCACCCCGCTCGCCCCGGCGAAAGAGGGCGACATCGACCTGCGCTGCCCGAATGCCCGCGCCTGCCCCGCCCAGGTGCGCGGCCGTGTCGAGCACGTCGGCAGCCGCGGCGCGCTCGACATCGAGGCGCTCGGCGAGGTCACGGCGGCCGCGCTCACCCAGCCGGCCGTTCCGACCACACCACCGCTCGTCAACGAGGCCCGGCTATTCGACCTCACCCTCGAAGAGCTCGTGCCGATCGAGGTGATCGTGCGCGACGCCGAGACCGGCCTCCCGCGGCTCGAAGACGACGGGAGCCCCCGTCGCCGCGCGCCGTTCCAGCGGGTCGCCGACGAATACGCCCCCGAGGCGGCCGACCTCAGCGCGGCCGAGCGCCGCAAGGCCGGGTACCGCAAGAACTACCGCGTGGTGTACCCCTCGGCGCACGTCGAGAAGCTGCTGCGGGAGCTCGAGCTCGCCAAGACGAAGGAGCTGTGGCGCATCCTCGTCTCGCTCAGCATCCGGCACGTCGGACCGGTCGCGGCCCGCGCGCTCGCCGGATACTTCGGCTCGCTCGACGCCATCCGCGCGGCCCCGCGTGAAGAACTCGCCGCCGTCGACGGCGTGGGGGGCATCATCGCCGACGCGCTCATCGACTGGTTCGCCGTCGACTGGCACGTCGACATCATCGAGCGCTGGGCGGCGGCCGGCGTGCAGTTCGCCATCCCCGGTCACCCCGGGCCGGGTGCCGCGGGCGACAACGACGGCCCCCTCGCCGGAATCACGGTCGTGGCCACGGGCAGCCTCGAGGGGTTCACCCGCGAGGGCGCGCTCGAGGCGATCATCGCGGCCGGCGGAAAGGCCGCATCGAGCGTCTCGAAGAAGACCGACTTCGTGGCGGCCGGCCCCGGCGCCGGCTCGAAACTCGGCAAGGCCGAAGACCTCGGCATCCGGATCCTCGACGCCGCCGAGTTCGCGCGCCTGCTCGAGGGCGGTCCCGCGGCGGTGGCGCTGCCGGAGGACGACAGCGACGAGGCGCCGTCGGAGGACGCCAGCACGGCGATCCCGTCGGAGACCGACAGCGCGGGCGATGACGCGGTCGAGAGCGCCGTCGACAGCGAGACCGCCGCTCCGGCGAAGTAGCCGGTCTAGCGGTAGGACGGCCGGAGCTGCAGCGAGGCCCGTTCCACGATGGCCCGCACGTCGGTCTCCGTCGGCTTCACCGTCCGGGGCACCACCACCAGCACGGGCGGCCCAGCGCGTCGTGCTGCGCCTTCCCCGCGACCCGGATGCGACGTTCGAACCGGATGATGGCGACGATCCCGTAGACGCGTCGCATCGAACGGTCGTGGCACACGACCTGACGGCGCGCCGGCCCCAGAACGGCCGAGCGGTTACTGCTCGAACAGGAGCTCGCGCGGGTGGGTGACACGCCACCAGCCGCCGGGACCGTTGATCTCGCCCGACAACTCCAGTGGGACGGTGACGGTGCGCGCCCCGGCCGTGTAGGTGATACTGCCCACCTCGGTGCCGCTCTCCGCGATGCCGACCGGTTCGATCGTGCTGGTCGCGGTGACCGGGGTGTCCGACCAGGTGAGCACGGTGGCCCCTTCGCCGGCGACGATGCGCGCGGTGTCGTCCCACGGTGTCACGTAGTCGCCGAGTTCCTGGCCCGAGGTCAGCAGTGGCACGTGGTGGAAGCCGGACTTGACGGTGCCGATCAGGCCGCGGGCAACGTCGCCGGCTACCGCGCTGTTGGCCGAGCCGAGCACCACGCCCACGATCGTGATGGGAGCGTCGAGGCCGACGTCGATCACGGACGAGAACAGCAGGCACGAGCCCGCTTCCTCGAGCGTTCCGGTCTTGATGCCGTTGATGCCGTCGATGCCGAGCACGCTGTTGCGGTTCTGCTGCCAGCCCAGGCTGCCGATCTGCAGCGACTTCGTGCCGACGAGTTCGGCCACCACCGGGTTCGCCATGGCCAGCCGCGCGATCGCGATCAGGTCTGTCGGTGTGCTCGCGTTGCGCGGGTCGATTCCGGTCGGCTCGACGATGGTCGTGCCGGTGAGTCCGTTCTTGTCGAGCCAGCGATTCGTCGCGCCGCGGAAGTTCGCCTGCGAGCCGAGCGCCCAGGTCGAGGTGACTTCGGCATAGTTGCTCGCCGACACCATGAGCATCATGGCGAGCGCCTCGCGCTGGGTCATGCTCGAGCCGATCTTCATTGGGGCGATCGTGGCGCCGAGCACGTAGTACTTGTCGTAGGTGTCGTTCTCGGCCTCGCCGAAGTTCAGTGTCGGGCCGTTCTCGCCCGGGCTGAGGGGCTTCGCTTCGAGGATGACGAGGGCGCTGATGACTTTGCTGATGCTCGCGATCGACCGCGCCTCGTTTCCTCCGGTCGCGTTGAGGATGCCGTCGGTACCCGCGGTAGCCGGGAACTCATCGGCGCCGGTGACGCTGATGGCGGTCGCGAGCGCCGGCTGCCCGGGGAACGCTACCGCCGCCGGCTGTTCGATGGGCGGCTCGGCGAACGCCGCGGGGGTCGCGGCGACGGGGGCGAGCAGGGTGAGGGGGAGGTAGGTCCCGACGGCCGCGGCGAAGACCAGGAAGACGATGCCGGCCGCGATGAGGCGCCTGCGTCGTCGACGGCCGCGCTTTCTCAGGTATTCCGGGTCGGTCGTGTCGGGCCGGTAGGTCTCGACCTGCGACCTCTCGAACATATCGGCGAGGTCGCCGTAGTCGTCACGGGTATCGCTCACCGCGCGTGTCCGCTATTTAGCGAGGAATACTTGTGCACGAACCCACAGTAGGTGACGACGACTCGAAAGGGAATGTCGGCGCTAGACCTGCCCCGGCTCGTAACCGCCGAAGCTCCACTCGATCCCCTCCGGGTCGAGCACGCGCGCCCTGCGGGTGGTCCACTCGGTGTCCTCCGGTTCGATGACGGGCGTCGCCCCCGCCGCCACGGCCCTCGCGTACACCGCGTCGACGTCGGGAACCATGAGGTAGATGCCGTGGCCGGAGGGTTGCCCGACGAGCACGGCGTGGTCGTAGTCGATGTCGTTGCTCGAGACGATGACGACCGCCTCGCCCAGGCGCATCTCGGCGTGGACGACGGTGCCGTCGGTGCCGTCGATCCTGCGCACCGTGTCGAAGCCGCACGCCATGAGCCAGTCGATGGCGGCGGGGGCGTCACGGTAGCTGAGATAGGCGAACAACCGCGTATTCATGACAGCACTGTACGACCGCGCCCGGTGCGGTGAAAGCCCCCTGTCAGCCGGCGTTCGCCGCCAGCACCCGCGCGGCCTCGCGCGTCGCCGCTGTGTTGATCTTCCCGGCGCGCGAACCGGCAAGTTTGGCCCGGATGTGTTCGCTCACGGTGATGGGCGGGTACAGCGCTTCGCCGCCCGGCTCGACCGTCGAGGGGATCGCGGCGATCGTGGCATCCGCATTGCCGTCGTGGAAATACGCGGCGCTGCGGCGTCGGTTGATGGTGCCGTCGACGATGGGCGGTTTGACCCGGTGCAGCGTCGACATCCAGCGTTCGTTCGTCCAGCGCGAGGTGAGGTCGCCGAGGTTGATGAGCAGGGCGTCGTCGGCGGGGCTCACGTCGTTCCACGAGCCGTCGGCACCGAGCACCTGGAGGCCCTTCACCTGGTCGGCCCAGAGCACCGTGACGATGCCGAAGTCGGTGTGTTCGCTCATGCCGATGAGGTCGCCGTCGAGGTCGACGGTTCCGGGCGGCAGGGCGTAGTTGTTCATGCGCAGCACGTCGATCGAGTGGTCGGTGTACGCGTCGAAGAAGCCGGCGGGCAGGTCGAGCGCCGCCGCGAAGATGTCGGTCATCGTGCGTGCGACGCGGCCGGCCTCGGCGAAGTACGCCTCGATGCGGTCACGGTAGCCCGCGACATCCGGCCACACGTTCTCCGCGTACTCCATCGGGTCGAGTTCGACGCCGGGGAAGTCGGATGTCGCGAGCCCGACGTTGAACGCCTCGAAGAAGTCGTTCATCCGCGTCGCGCTCTCCACCCCGAGGCTGAGGCTCAGCGACTCGGATTTCGGCGGGGTGTAGCCGCGGTTGGTGCCCTTCGGGGCGATGCTGAGTTTCTTCGTCTCGAGGGGCTCGGCGAAGAAGTCGTCCATCGCGCTCGCGAGGCCGCCGGTGACGCTCGACGGGATTCCGTGACCGAGGATCTGGATGAAACCGACCTCGCGGCAGGCCGCGTCGATCGCGTCGGCAACCATAGCCTTCTCATCGGGGGTGCCGCCCGTGACCCAGGCGGAGATGTCAACGGCGGGAACGTGGAATGTCATGGCGCCACGGTACCCGCGGGCGGTTACGTCGGTGTTACGGCGGCGCGGCCGTGCGGGCTAGTTGGCCGCCCGCTTCTCGATGATCGTGAACATCAGCGACGCGTCCGGCCCGCTCAGGGTGAGGGTCGCCGGGTCCCCGCCGCCGAGCTTCGACGTCGTCACGGTCTCGAGGGCCGCGAAGTACCGGGTCTCGAGCTGGGTGCGACCGTCGTCCTCGCACGCCATCATCGTCGACGTGAGCGTACCGATGCTGACATCGGTGCCGTCGATCGTGGCGTCGCCCCCGTAGACGTTGCACGGACCCTGGCCGGACACGGCCTCGTCGGCGATCACGAGGGTCACCGGGGTTCCGTTCACCACCATCGCGCCGTCGCCGTCGCTGCCCTTGGTCAGTTGCCATTCGCCGGTGATCGCGCCCATCGGATCCTCCTCGCCGTAGTTGCCGCGGTTGCCGCTGTCCGAGGCGCACGCCGACAGGGCGAGCGCGGCGACCGCCGCGACGACCCACGCCGCGCGCCTCATCGCGGGTCACCCGCCCGGTACACCGGTGTCACATCGCTTCCCGTGGGTGTCACGGTCATCATCTCTCCTTCGATCACTCGGACGAATTCCCGGCCGCGGTGAAGACGAGCTGCAGCGCGTCGTCGTTGAGGCTCAGCGTGAGGGTGTCGCCGTCGACGGACGCGGTGTCCGCGGCCTCGAGGGCCTTCAGGTAGCGGGCCTCGAGCGCCATCACCGTCTCGGGCGAGCAGGCCATGCGAGTGGAGGCAAACGGACCGAACGAGACGCTGTCGGACGTGGTCTCGACGTCGCCGGTGTACGAGTTGCAGCCCGAGTTTCCGGATGCCACGGTGCCGTCGATCTCGAGGGTGATGCTCACGTCGTCGAGCGCGAACGAACCCGACGTGTCCGTACCGGCGGTGAGCAGCCACGACGCGTCGAGCTCGTCGGCGACCGGCGCGGCCACCTCCGACGTGGGCGAACCGGCGCAGCCGGCGAGGGCGAGGGCGAGCCCGGCCGCGGCGAAGACCGCGGCGAGCGGCGCGGATTTCGTGCGCATGGAGAACCTCCTGCTTCCAAGGACGTCCGGTCGTGCGGAAACGTTGGGTCGAGCGTACCGACCGGCGCGGCCGGGCAGCTCACACAAAACGGAGGGCGGTGCTCGGCGACGGCGTCGGACGCCGGCACCGCGCACCGCCCAGGGGTCAGGCGTCGCCGTCTTTGTGATCCACGGTGCGGATCTCCGAGGTCTTCACATCGCTCGGGCGCTGCCCCGGCTCCCACATGCGGTTCACCGCGGCGTCGACCGAGGTGTCCGCCGCGGCGGCCGCCGCGAGGGCGCGTTCGAGCCGGCTCTGGCGGTGACGCAGCCAGAGGCCCAGCGCGATGATCACAACGAGTGCCAGGTAGCAGATCGCGGCGAACGGCCGGGTGAACAGCGCCGTCAGGTCGCCCTGGCTGAGCTGTAGCGCTCGCCGCAGCTGTGCCTCCGCCATCGGACCCAGGATCAGGCCGATCACGAGCGGGGCGATCGGGTACCCGTACCGGCGCAGGAAGTACCCGATGACGCCGATCACCAGCAGGATGACGATGTCGACGATCGAGAAGTTCACCGCGTAGGCGCCGAGCGCGGCGAAGGTGAGGATGCCCGCGTAAAGGTACGGCCGGGGGATCTGCAGCAGCTTCACCCAGATGCCGACGAGCGGCAGGTTGAGCACGAGCAGCATCACGTTGCCGATGTACAGGCTCGCGATGAGCGCCCAGACGAGCGCCGGCTGGTTCGTGAACAGCTGCGGCCCCGGCTGGATGCCGTACGACTGGAACGCCGAGAGGATGATCGCGGCGGTGGCGGTCGTGGGCAGGCCCAGCGTGAGCAGCGGCACGAGGACACCGGCGGCGGCCGCGTTGTTCGCGGCCTCCGGGCCGGCGACGCCCTCGATGGCCCCGCGGCCGAACTGGTCCTTGTGCTTGCTCAGCTTCTTCTCGCTCGCGTAGGAGAGGAAGGTGGCGACGTCGGCGCCGCCGGCCGGGATCGTGCCGATCGGGAAGCCGATCGCGGTCCCGCGCAGCCACGGTTTCCACGAGCGGCGCCAGTCGTCCTTCGTCATCCAGCTTCGCCAGCCGCGCGTCACGGGCACCAGGTTGACCGGCCCGTGCCGCATCCGCGACGCCACATAGAGCGTCTCGCCCACCGCGAACAGGCCGACCGCCACCAGCACGACGTCGATGCCGTCGGCGAGGGGCAGCAGCCCGAAGGTGTAGCGCTGCTGGCCGGAGAGGATCTCCGTGCCGACCAGCCCGAGGAACAGCCCGATGCCGAGCGAGGTGAGACCGCGCCAGACCGACGAGCCCAGCAGGGCGCCGACCGTGATGAACGCGATCACCATGAGCGCGACATAGTCGGCGGGGGCGAGGTTCACCGCCCACGCGGCGATCGTCGGCGCCAACAGGGTGAGCCCGATCGTGGCGATCGAGCCGGCGATGAACGACCCGATCGCTGCCGTGGCGAGCGCGGCCGCACCGCGCCCCAGCTTCGCCATCTTGTTGCCCTCGAGCGCCGTCACGATCGAGGCGGACTCCCCGGGCGTATTGAGCAGGATGCTCGTGGTCGACCCGCCGTACATGCCGCCGTAGTAGATTCCGGCGAAGGTGATGAGCGCGGCGGTGGGGTCGAGCGCGTAGGTGAGCGGCAGCAGCAGCGCGACGGTCATGGCCGGGCCGATGCCGGGCAGTACGCCGACCGCCGTGCCGATCAGCACGCCGATGAAGCCGTAGATGAGGTACTCGGGCTGGAGGGCGGTGGCGAACCCCTCCATGAGGTTCATGATGTTGTCCACGTCAGATCCCCAGCCCGTCGATCAGCGGGTCGAGCCAGCCGAGCAGGGGGCCCGCTGGCAAGGACAGCCCGAGCAGACCGCCGAAGAGCACATAGACCACAAACCCGAGCGCGAGTCCGATGAGCAGAGCGCCCCACCAGCGTTTCGCGCCCAGACTCCAGGCGACGCCGCCGAAGAGCACGGCGGCGGCGAACGGCCAGCCGATGATCTCGATGAGGGCGATGTGGGCGACCACGAAGGCCACGATCTTGGCGAGCGTGACCCAGTCGGTGTGGGCGGTGTCGTCGATGTCCTCGCCCTCTTCGAGCTCGGCCACCTTCCCGCGGAGGACGCTGATCAGCACGGCCGCCGCCGAGATCACGAGGATCGTGCCGACGAGGAAGGGGAAGACGCGCGGGCCTACCTGGGTGCCCGAGGCTGGCACCCTGATGCCGAAGGCGCCGACGAACACGAACACGCCGAGCGCCAGGGCGAGGGCGGCGAAGATCAGTTCGCCGGCCTTCGCCCTGACGCCGGACGCGCCGGTGCCGCCCGCCGCACGCGCGGGGCCGGAGCCCGGAGCGTGCGCGGTTGGGGCGCTCATGGTCAGCCGACCAGGCCGATGTTCGTCAGGGTCGTCGTGACCTCGGCGATGTTCTCGTCGAGGAACGTCGTGAACTCGTCCCCGACGAGGAAGGCGTCGGCCCAGCCCCGCGTCTCGAGCTCGGCCGTCCACGCCCCGCTGTCGTGCAGCTGGGTGACCACGTCGATGAGGGCGTCCCGGTCGCCCTCGGAGATGTCGCTCGGCGCGAGCAGTCCGCGCCAGTTCGTCAGCACGACGTCGTAGCCCTCCTCGGTGATGGTCGGCACGTCGGGCAGGTTCGCTGCCGGTTCCGCGGATGACACGGCCAGCGCCTTCATCGTGCCGGCGTCGATGTGCTCGACGAATTCGCCGATGCCCGAGATGCCGGCCGAGGCGTTGTTGCCGAGGATGAGGGCCACGGCCTCACCACCGCCCGAGTTGGGGATGTAGTTGAGGTTCTCGCCGATCTCCGAGCCGGAGAGACCCGCCTCTTCGAGCAGCAGGCCGGCCAGGATGTGGTCGGCGCCACCGGCGGAACCGCCCGTGACCGAGACATCCTGACCGTTCTTGACGATGTCGTCGACCAGGTCTTCGAGCGTGTCGTAGTCCGAATCAGCGGGCACGACCACAACGAGCGGCTCCTCGGTGAGGCGGGCGATCGGGGTCGTGTCCTCCATGCGGTTCTGGGCGGCGTTCGTCTCGACCGCGCCGACCATCACGAGGCCGGTGACCATGAGGCTGTGCGGGTCCTTCTCGTTCGCCAGCGAGGCCAGGCCGACCGTGCCGCCGGCGCCGCCGATGTTCGTGACCGGGGCGGTGTCGACGATCTCCTCGGCGGTGAGCAGCTGGGAGATCGATCGTCCCGTCTGGTCCCAGCCGCCGCCGGGTTCGGCCGGAACGATGATCTGGACGTCGGTGACGGCGGTGGCTTCGGCGCCGCCACCGCCGGAACCGGAACCGCCGGTATCGGTGCTGCTGCAGGATGCCAGGGTCAGGGCCGCGGAAGCGGCCACGATGACCAGTGGGAGTCGTCGCATGAATCTTCTCCTCGTTGAGTGCCCGCCACGACGGCGGACGCGATTGCTGATTGGACGGTACCGACCGCGGGCGGCCCGGCGACCCTTTCGTAACTATTGGCCGCGACTCACCGGGGCCGCGCACCGCCCGTGACGGTGCGGTTCGGCGGCCGACGCACGACAATGGGGGAGTGAAAGCAATGTCGCTTCGAAACCAGCTCCTGCTGTTGCAGGCGCTCATCGTGTGCGTCGTTGTGCTGGCGACCGGGATCGTGGCGGCGAGCCTGTCGGAACGCCAGGTGCGCGACGCCTACCTCGACCGGATGATCGGAGTCGCCCAGTCGGTCGCCGGTCTCCCCGCGATCCGGGACGCGTTCGACGACCCGGACCCCGCGGCGGTCATCCAGCCCATCGCCGAGGTGATCCGTGAGGCGTCGAACGTGACCTACGTCGTGGTGACCGACGCCCGCGGCATCCGCTATTCGCATCCCGATGCCGACCGCATCGGCGAACGGGTCTCGACCGACCCGTCCGTGCCGCTCTCCGGCGAGATGTACGTCGGCACCCAGACCGGCACGCTCGGCGAATCGTGGCGCGCGAAGGTGCCCGTGCGGCTCGACGACGGCACCGTCGTCGGCACGGTGTCGGTCGGAATCCTCGAATCGTCGCTGCGGGCCGACTTCGTGGGCGGCCTGGGCGGCCTGGTCATCGCGCTCATCGCGTCGGCGGTCGTCGGCATCTTCGGAGCGGGGTGGGTGACCGCGATCATCCGGCGACGCATCTACCGTCTGGAGCCGAAGGAGATCGCGTCGCTCGTCGGGTCGCGCGAGACGATGCTGCACGGACTGAGCGAGGGCGTGATCAGCGTGGACGAGAACGGCGTGATCGTTCTCGTCAACGACGCCGCGCTCGAGCTGCTCGCGCTGGAGGCCGACACGCTGACCGGTCACGCGGCGGCGGAGGTCTTGGAAGCGCCGCTCGTCGCGGTGCTGGAACGCGGGGAGGCCGGCGGGCAGCTGGTGCTCGCGGGCGAGCGCATCCTCGTCGCCCGCAGTACGGGCACCGAGCTCGACGGGCACGCGGTCGGCGCGACGCTGCTCGTGCGCGACCACACGGAGCTGCACCAGCTGCTGCGCGAGATGGACGGAGCGCAGTCGCTGACCAACGGCCTGCGCGCCCAGGCGCACGAGTTCGCGAACAAGCTGCACGTGATCTCCGGCCTGCTCGAGCTCGGGCTCGTCGCCGAGGCGCGCGACTTCGTCGAACGCACCGGGACCGGCGGCGCGCTGCGCGTGGCCGGCGAGGAGGTCATCCGCGAGATCCCGGAGCTCGCGGCGCTGCTGCTGGTGAAGGCCAGCCATGCGCGGGAGCTCGGAATGGGGCTGGCCATCACCCCGTCGGAGCCACTGCCGGCGGTGCTGCGGTCCGATGCTGCGGCCACCCTGCGCGAGGACCTCGTGACCGTCGTCGGCAACCTGATCGACAATGCGCTCGAGGCCTGCGCCGCGGGCAACCGCATCGAACTGAGTTTCGCGATCGACGACGGTCTCGTGCGACTGACCGTCGACGACGACGGGTCGGGTATCGCGCCGGACCAGTACGAGCGGGTATTCGAGGAGGGCGTGAGTTCGAAGTCGGTTCCGGATGCCGGGACGGGCGGGGCGGATGCGGGGACGGGCGGCGGGGCGGATGCCGGCCCGGGGACGGCGGCCACCCTGCGGCGCCGGGGTATCGGGCTGGCACTCGTGCGTCGCATCGTCGAACGCTCCGGCGGACGGGCGACCGTCGGCCGGTCGTCTCTCGGGGGAGCGCGGTTCACGGTGGAGCTGCCGCTGGGCGCCGAGGTGCTGGCGGCCGCGGGTGTGGCTGCGGCGGCGGGTGCGCGGGCCGGGACGGCGACGCGGTGACCGTTTCGCCGAAGCTGCGCACCATCATCGTCGACGACGACGTGGAGGTGGCGGCCCTGCACGCCCGGTTCGTCGCGGTGCATCCGGCGTTCGAGGTGGTCGCGACCGCGCACAGCGGACCGGAGGCCCTGCAGCTCATCGAACAGAACCGTCCCGACCTCGTGCTGCTCGACTTCGACCTGCCCGGACTGTCGGGGCTCGACGTGCTGCGCGGCTTCCGTGCGCTCGGCGGGCACCAGCCGGAGGTGATCGCGGTGACCGCCGCGCGGGATGTCGACAGCGTGCGGCAGGCGCGCAGCGCGGGGATCCAGCACTACCTGGTGAAGCCGTTCACCGCCGCCAACCTGCAGGCCCGGCTCGAGGATGTAGCGCGCGACCGCCTGGCCCTGCTCGAGTCGCTCACGAACGACGGGCTCGCCCAGCGGGACATCGACGCGCTGATGCGCTCGGGAGCGCGCGGGCGCGTACAGCCGGGACGCCCCGCACCGCTGCCGAAGGGGCTGAGCGCACCCACGCTCGAGACGGTGGAGGGCGCGCTGGCCGGGGCTCCGAACAGTTCCGCGGCGGAGATCGCGACCCTGTCGGGACTCTCGCGGGTGAGCGCCCGGCGCTACCTGGAGTACCTCGTCTCGGTGCAGCGCGCGCGCAAGTCGCTCGACTATGAGACCGCGGGGCGTCCGTCGGCCCGCTTCAGCGTCCTGCGCTGAGCGGGCGAACGCGCGCGCCGCGCCTCATCTCGCGTCGTCGCCCACCCCTGCCACCCCGCCCGCCCCGCCCACGCTGGGCACCGTGCGACGCTTGGCCCGTTAAGCTGGAGTGTCTCGAGCGGGCCGCGTCCGGCCGTGCTCGATAGCACCGCTTACAACCGCACCGCTCACAATCGCACGGAGTCCCATGTCTGAAATCACGACCGACGTCGTCTCGCACCTCGCGAACCTCGCGCGGATAGCGCTGACGCCCGAAGAGATCGCCACGCTTTCGGGCGAACTCGGCGCGATCCTCGACAACGTCGCCAAGGTGAGCGAGGTGGCCACGCCCGACGTGCCCGCGACGAGCCACCCGATCCCGCTGTTCAACGTGTTCCGTCCCGACGTGGCCGGCGAGACCCTGACCGCAGCGCAGGCGCTCGCCGGAGCCCCCGAGCACGACGGCGCCCGCTTCAAGGTGTCCGCCATTCTCGGAGAGGAGCAGTAACCCATGACGCTCATCAACCTCAGCGCCGCGGCGCTCGCCGACAAGCTCGCCAGCGGCGAGGTCTCATCGGTCGAAGCCACCCAGGCCCACCTCGACCGCATCGCCGCCGTCGACGGCGACGTGCACGCGTTCCTCCACGTCTCCGCCGACGCACTGACCACGGCCGCCGCCGTCGACGCCAAGCGCGCCGCGGGCGAGAAGCTCGGCCCGCTCGCCGGTGTGCCCGTCGCCATCAAGGACGTGCTCTGCACCATCGACATGCCGTCGACCGCCGGGTCGAAGATCCTCGAGGGCTGGGTCCCGCCGTACGACGCCACGGTGGTCGCCCGCCTGCGCGCCGCGAACCTCATCCCGCTCGGCAAGACGAACATGGACGAGTTCGCGATGGGTTCGTCGACCGAGCACTCCGCGTACGGCCCCACCCATAACCCGTGGGACCTCGAGCGCATCCCCGGCGGCTCGGGCGGTGGCTCCGCTGCGGCCGTCGCCGCATTCGAGGCGCCCCTCGCCCTCGGCTCCGACACCGGCGGCTCCATCCGCCAGCCCGCGGCCGTCACCGGCTCGGTGGGCGTCAAGCCCACCTACGGCGGCGTCTCCCGTTATGGCGCAATCGCCCTGGCCTCTTCCCTCGACCAGGTCGGCCCCGTTTCCCGTACGGTGCTCGACGCAGCTCTACTGCACGACGTGATCGGCGGTCATGACCCGCGCGACTCCACCTCCCTTACCGACGAATGGCCCAGTTTCACGGCCGCGGCGCTCGCGGGCCGGAAAGCCGAGAGCCTCAAGGGACTCCGTGTCGGCGTCGTCAAACAACTCGACGCTCCCGGCTTCCAGTCCGGAGTGACGCAGCGCTTCCACGAGAGTCTCGAGATTCTCGCGGCAGCTGGCGCCGAGATCGTCGAAGTGGATGCACCCAACTTCGAGTACGCGGTCGCCGCGTACTACCTGATTCTTCCGGCCGAGGCGTCGTCGAATCTCGCGAAGTTCGACTCTGTGCGATTCGGCCTCCGGGTCAACCCTGTGGGGGGAGGCACCGTCGAAGACGTGATGGCCGCCACCCGTGAACAGGGTTTCGGTCCCGAGGTGAAGCGCCGCGTCATACTCGGCACCTATGCCCTCAGCGCCGGCTACTACGACGCCTACTACGGCAGCGCGCAGAAGGTGCGCACGCTGATCCAGAGCGACTTCGCGGCGGCGTTCGACCAGGTCGACGTCCTCGTCAGCCCGTCGGCACCGACCACCGCGTTCAAGATCGGCGAGAAGATCGACGATCCGCTCGCGATGTACCTCAACGACGTCACCACCATCCCGGCCAACCTCGCGGGCATCCCCGGCATGAGCCTGCCGATCGGGCTCGCCCCCGAAGACGGCCTGCCCGTTGGCATCCAGATCATGGCCCCCGCGCGGGCGGATGCGCGCCTGTACGAGGTCGGCGCGACCCTCGAGCGCCTCCTGGAAGAAAAATGGGGCCACACCCTCATCAGCCGGATCCCCGACCTCAGCCAGACCGAGATGCGCGCAGCAACAGAAGGAGCCATCTGATGGCCAAGGCAGAACTGATGGACTACGACAAGGCACTCGAGCTCTTCGAGCCGGTGCTCGGTTTCGAAGTGCACATCGAGCTCAACACGAAGACCAAGATGTTCTCCGATGCGCCGAACCCGGCCAACTCCGAGAACCAAGGCGCGGAGCCGAACACGCAGATCACGCCCGTCGACCTCGGACTGCCGGGGAGCCTGCCCGTCGTCAACGAGCAGGCGGTCAAGTTCGCGATCAGCCTCGGCCTCGCCCTCGGCTGCGAGATCGCGCCGTCGAGCCGCTTCGCGCGCAAGAACTACTTCTACCCGGACCTCGCGAAGAACTACCAGATCAGCCAGTCGGATGAACCGATCGCCCACGACGGCAACGTGGAGGTTGAACTGCCCAACGGCCGCGTCTTCCAGGTGTCGATCGAACGCGCCCACATGGAGGAGGACGCCGGCAAGCTCACGCACGTCGGCGGCTCGACCGGCCGCATCCAGGGCGCCGAGTACTCGCTCGTCGACTACAACCGTGCCGGTGTCCCTCTCGTCGAGATCGTGACCAACATCATCTACGGCGCCGAGGCCGACGCGCCCGATCTGGCGAAGGCCTACGTCTCGACGATCCGCGACATCGCCGTCTCGCTCGGCATCTCGGAGGCGAAGATGGAGCGCGGCAACTTGCGCTGCGACGCCAACATCTCGCTGACCCCGCGCGGCTCGGGCAAGCTCGGCACCCGCACCGAGACGAAGAACGTGAACTCGCTGCGCAGCGTCGAGCGTGCCATCCGCTACGAAATCCAGCGCCAGGCCGCCATCCTCGCGAAGGGCGGCACCATCACGCAGGAGACCCGTCACTGGCACGAAGACACCGGCGTCACGAGCGCCGGACGTCCGAAGAGCGACGCCGACGACTACCGCTACTTCCCGGAGCCCGACCTTGTGCCGGTGCGCCCCAGCATCGAACTGGTCGAGGAGCTGCGCGCCGCGCTGCCCGAGGCGCCGGCTGTGCGCCGCCGCCGCCTCAAGGAGGCGTGGAGCTTCACCGACCTCGAGTTCCAGGACGTGCTCAACTCCGGCCTGCTCGTCGAGGTTGAGGAAACCGTCGCCGCCGGTGCGGCACCGGCCCAGGCCCGCAAGTGGTGGACGGGCGAGATCGCCCGCCTCGCGAACGTGGCCGGCGTCGACGCGTCGTCGCTCGTCTCGCCGCTGCACGTGTCGTTGCTCATCGCGATGATCGAGGGCGGCGAGCTGACCGACCGTCTCGCGCGCCAGGTGCTCGAGGGCGTCGTGGCCGGCGAGGGCAGCCCCGCCGAGGTCACGAAGGCCCGCGGCCTCGTGGTCGTCTCCGACGACGGCCCGCTCATCGCGGCCATCGACGAGGCGCTCGCGGCCCAGCCCGACGTGCTCGAGAAGATCCGCGACGGCAAGGTGCAGGCCGCCGGCGCCGTCATCGGTGCGGTCATGAAGGCCATGCGCGGCACCGCCGACGCGGCCCGAGTGCGCGAACTCGTGTTGGAGCGCGCGCAGCAGCAATAACCCGCGCTGAAGACACGGGGTCGCCACTTCTCGCAGTGGCGGCCCCGTTCGTCGTCTGTTCCACCCCGCCCGCCGCTGCGCCGTTCGGCCGCTCGCGCATGATGGCCAGGATGCGCCTCGCGCTCACCGCCACCGAAGCCGCGGTGCTGAGCGACGAGGGCGCGCTGTCGTGCTGGTCGTCGAGTCGTGCGAGTGCGGCCTCGAGGGCGTCGTCGGCGGCCGTGACCGCGTCGGAGACGTCGTCTCCGGCGTTGCGCGACTCCAGTACGGCCGCGATGGCGCGCAGCGCGTCGCCGAGCGGCCCGCGCAGTTGGGCGGGGAGCTCGGCCGAGAACGAGCGCTGCCAGATGGCCGCGGCGAGCACATCGGTCATGTCACGCACGTGGAAGGTTATGGATTCCAGATCGTAGAGGTCGGAGTAGTCGCTGCCGAGGTCGCGCTTGTGCAGACGCGCGCGGGGGTTGCCCTTGCCGGTCTCCTCGGCGTCGCGCAGCGCCTCGCGCACGGCGTCCGCCGTCTCGCGCAGCGTGTCGCTGCGGTCGGCCCAGTCTTCGTTCTGGGGCGGCCAGCTGTCGACGAGCGCGTCGGCCATCTCGTCGAGGTGGGTGGCGAGCAGGGTGCGGAAGTCGCTGAGCCCCGACACCGCGGCGGTGATGCGCAGCGGCGGGAAGATGCTGAGGTTCACGATGAGCCCGACCGCGATGCCGACACCCATCTGCACGATGTAGCCGACCGAGTACGACTCCGCGTCGCCGCCGCCGACGATGAGCACGAACAGCGCGGCGACCGGGGCGTATCCGCCGCTCTGGCTGAGCCACCGGAATCCCGAGACGAGCACGCCGATGCCCACGACGAGCGCGATGGTGAGGAAATTGGGCTCCGCGAACAGGATGACCGCCCCGGCCAGCACGATGCCGACCGCGAGCCCGACCAGGGTCTGCAGGCCGACGCGCACCGAGCCCATGAGGGTGGGCGTCATGCTGATCAACGCGCCGAGGGGCGCGTAGTACGGGTAGTCGTCGGCGACGCCCGGCACGAACGGTGCGACGAACCACGCGATGCCCACGGCGAGGGCGGTCTTGGCCGCGAGCAGGAGGCGCGAGTGCGTTATCCAGGCGCGCACGGTCAGGCGTGCGCGCAGGGTGGAGCCAGAAATACGCATCCGCGCAATTTTACCGGCGGGCCGCTGAGTCGCGGCTGCGCACAAACGGGCGCGCGTGGGCGCGGCGCGCGGAGTAACCTCGGCCCGTGACATCCCTAATCGCGACCCAGGCCGACATCACCCGTTTCCCATCCGACGTCATCGTCAACGCAGCGAACACGAGCCTGCTCGGCGGTGGGGGAGTCGACGGCGCGATCCATCGCGCGGCCGGACCGCGGCTGCTCGAAGCGACGCGGCTCCTGGGCGGGGCGCGCACCGGGGAGGCGAAGATGACGGATGCGTTCGGTATCGCCAGCGCCCAAAAGATCATTCACACGGTGGGTCCGGTGTACGCGTCGCAATCTCCGGCCGAGAGCGCGGAGCTGCTGGCACACTGCTACCGCAACAGCCTCACACTCGCGGCGGAGTTCCGTTCGATAGCTTTTCCCGCGATCTCCACCGGCGTCTACGGGTACCCGGCTGCGGCGGCCGCCGGCGTCGCGGTCGGTGCGATCCGGGAGTGGCTCGCGGGTCACCCCGACACGTCGCTGGAGACGGTGACCCTCGTCGCGCACAGCGCGGCGGACCTGGCGGTGCTGCGCGCGGCGCTCTAGCCGAACTGCCATCCGTGCGGCATTAGCGCAGGGCTGATACCAGCCGGATATCAGCTGAGGGCTTATCGTGGGCGGATTCTCGCCTCACTGAGATACCTTCAGCTAGGCTCCGGGTATGCCCCGACGGTCACGGCCCTGGATCCGCCGCAAGAGGAACGCCATCCCGCTCGCGCTGCTGGCCTCGGGGCTCGGAGTCCTGCTGGTCTCACTGGTCAGCCCGTGGCCGGCCGCCCTGCTGATCCGGCTCGTCTTCGAGAAGGGGGCGGCCGACACTGTTGCGGAGATGGAGCCGTACGCGCCGGCCGACGGCGTCGGGCAGCACCTGGACGTTTCCTACGCCGACGGCGGTGCCCACACCACCCTCGACGTGTTCACGCCCGAGGCCGGGAACGAGGCGCTGCCGACGGTCGTCTGGATCCACGGCGGTGCCTGGATCTCGGGGGATAAACGCGACATCGCGCCCTATGCTCGCATCCTCGCCGACCGCGGCTACACGGTGGTGACCCTGAACTACACGGTCTCACCCGAGACGACGTACCCGACGGCGCTGAACGAGCTCAATACCGCGCTGGGCTTTCTCTCGCGAAACGCCGCCGACTATCGCATCGACCCGACGCGGTTCGTCATCGCCGGAGACTCTGCCGGATCGCAGTTCACGAGCCAACTCGCGACGGTGGTGACGAACCCCGACTACGCGCGCCTGCTGGGCGTCGATCCGGCGATCGACGCGGAGCAGTTGCGGGCGGTCATCCTGAACTGCGGGATTTACGACGTGAGCGGCATCCCTGACGTGCCCGGCATCGGCGGTTGGGGGTTCCGCACGGCGCTCTGGTCGTACATCGGCGACAGGGACTGGTCGCGGCACCCCGCGGGGCAGGAGATGTCGACCGTGGACTACGTCACGGAGGACTTTCCGCAGACCTGGATCTCCGGCGGCAACGGCGACCCGCTGACTGCCACCCAGTCGCGCCCGTTCGCGAGCCGGTTGGAAGCTCTGGGCGTGCCGGTGACCGGCGTGTTCTACGACACGGACCACGCGCCGTCGCTGCCGCATGAGTACCAGTTCCACCTCGACTTCGTCGACGCACGGGCGGCCCTGGAGTCGACAGTGCGGTTTCTCGACTCGGTGACCTGCTGAACTCAGCCGCGTGGCGCACCGAGCGCCGCGAGCAGCGCCACGAGGAGCACGAGGGCCCAGCTCGCGAAACTGCCGACCAGGAAGTACTCGGCCTTCGAGCCCCCGGTCGTGTCCTTCGAGATCTCGGGAAAGCGGATGATGCCCTTCGCCGCCACGAGCGCGGCGATCGCGGTGAATTGACCGGCGAGCACGAGGGCGAGCAGGAAGAGGCGTTCGAGTGGGCCGATGAAGCGTCCGCCCTTGAGTTCGACGAACGGCACGGGGGATGGTTCGAGGGCGACGTTCTGCGCTGGAGTCGGTTCCGGTGCGGGCGCGGGCGCGGGGGCGACGGGGGTGCGCGACCACCAGCGATGCCGCGCCGGCGACGAGGCTGCTGCCGTCGGAGTCGCCGCCACTGCCTCGCTCGGCGAGGTTGCCTGAGCCGCCACAGCACCCGCCATCGCACCCGCCGCAACGTCCGCGACCGTGTCGATCGGCGCCGCGCGTTCGCCCCGCAGCGCGAGCCGCACGATGACGTTCGACGTTTCGACGAGGAACAGCGCACCGCCCAGCACGAGCGCGAACGTCGTGAAGCTGATTCCGTCGAGAACCGCGTAGGAGAGGCCGTCGTACCAGGCCGGGAGTGGCCCGTGCGGACGCGGAAGCCACGGTCCCCAGACGAACGCGGCCGCGATCACGGCCGCGAGTGCGCCGAGCGCCCAGTAGCCGGCGCGACGGTCGGCGTCGGGGTTGCCTTCGCCGCCCTCCCGCGTCGCGAACAGCCAGCCGATGATCGCGGCGCCGGCGATCGGCGACCACCACAGCGGCAGGCCGCTCGACACGGAGGCCAGCACGAACGCCGCGATGCCGAGCGCGGCACCGAGAACGGTCGAGGCGCCCGAACGGCGGTCGTCGCGGCGGGCACGGGCTCCGCCGCGCACCCGGGTGAGGTCTGCGAGGCCGAGCGCACCGAGGAAGAACGCGAGCAGGATCATCCGAATACCCCCGACGTCTCGAGCAAGAGCGCCTCGCCGGCGATCACCGCGTTCGCCCCGCTGCGGGCGAGGTTCTGCGACACCGCGGACTGCGTGATGCCCTCCTGCTGGGCGAGCACGCCCTGCGTTTCGCCGAGCAGCTGACCGAGCAGCAGCCGCCGCGCCCGCGGATTCATGGCGGTGACGATCTGGTCGCGACCGAGCAGGTAGGCGTTCACGAGGGCCTCGGTCGAGCTGGGTTCGGCCGCGCGGAACCACGTGCGAACGAAGCCGAGCTTCGAGTACTCGTGTCTGCGTGCCTCATCGATCGCCCTCCTCGCGGCCCACCATGCGGAACCATCTTGCAACGCACCTGCGACACCGGTGCCGATGGTCGCGAGCTCGCCGAGCCCGAGGCCGAAGCGGCAGTCCACGCCCTCGGGCAGCGAGAGCCGGGCCAGCAGCGTCGCGCTCAACGCGGTGGTCAGGTCGGCGTACGCGGCCTGGAACTCGTCGCCGACGGTCGGCTGCAACGGCTGGTTGGCCGTGACCAGGTCGTTGACGCGCCCGAACGCCGCCTCGATCTGGCGTTGGAGCTCGCGCCGGTCGGCGTGCGCGCGGGACTTCGAAACGTCCACGATCACGGCGACGGCGTTAGCTGGGGCATCCATGGCATTAGGTTATACCTAATTCCAGCAATAAATAAGTCAGAATCTTATAGACCCGATGCGCAACTCAGGCAGATTCTCGGATGTCGCGGCCACCGCCACGCGACATCCGCGTTGCACCGCGGCAGGCGGCATCCGCGAGCCTGTTTCTGCCTGAGTTGCGAGCCGGTGCGGGGTTGCGAACGGGGCCCGCGCAGGCACGGCGGTTACGCTCGATGGGTGATTACGCACAGCAAGGCCTCCCTCTCGATCATCAGCGAGACGCACGCGGCGGCCGAGGTGGACGCCGTGCTCGGCCTCGAACCGACGCGCACCGCGGAGATCGGCGACCGGAAGGCGCTCAGCGGGCTGCCGCGCAAATACTCGCTCTGGGTGCTCGAGGCCGAGGCGCACGACGGGCTCGACCCGCTCGAATCGCTCGCCGAGGTGCTGCGCGGCAAGGCGGCGGCGCTCGAGTCGCTGCGCGGAAACTACTCGACCGAGATCGTCTACGGCGGCTTCTCCGACAGTTCGCAGGGCAGCTTCGTCTTCTCCGCCGGGCTGATGGCCGACCTGGGCGCGCTCGGCTGCGACTTCCTCGGCACGACCTATCTCGAGGAGCCCGAGTACGACACCCCGAACGTGCGCGAGGAGGTCGTGCTGCCGGTGATCCCCGGACGCGAGGACGAGTTCGAGACCGCTTTTGCGACGGCGCAGCACATCGTCGCGGCGTCGCCCGGCTTCCGCGATCTCACGCTGTCGCGCGGCATCGAGACGCCGAACCACTACCTGCTGCTCATCGAGTGGGACTCGCTCGAGGCCCACGAACAGGGCTTCCGCGGCTCGCCGGCCTACGACGAGTGGCGGTCGCAGCTGCACCACTTCTACGAGCCGATGCCCGAGGTGGCGCACTTCACCGAGCTGGCGCGGCTGCGCGGCTAGCGCGTCACCAGCGGCTCCATCGCGGCCAGCTGCTCGCTTAGCCCGATGTCGACGAGCCGGATCTCGCCCGCGAACCCGCTCGCCGGCGCCAACAGCAACCCGGCCTTGTAGCCGCCGAACGTCACCGTCAGGGCGGCGCGCAGCACGCACGGGTCGGGCACGCTGCCGTCGTCCGGGTGGATGCCGCTCGGAATGTCCACCGCGACCACGGGCGTTGGGCTTCCGGCCGCGATGATGGCGGCGACGATGTCCCGTGCCGTTCCGCGGAGGGCCGGATGCGCGCTGGTTCCGGTTCCGAGGATGCCGTCGAACACGAGATCCGCGGATGACACGAGCCGGGCGATCCCGTCGGGTGCCGCCGAGCCCGCGCGATCGGCGGTCGCGGTGGGAGGGAACTCGTGGGCTCCGGCTCCCAGCGCGGCGTCGATCGCGGCGTCGTGCACCCGGTCGCCGGTGCGCACGATCGTGACATCCGCCCCGGCTCTTGCCAGGATCGCGCCGGCGTAGAGCGCGTCGGCGCCGTTGTTGCCGGTGCCGACGAGCAGCACGACCCGGGCGTCGTCGCGGCCGACGAGGGCGCGGGCCTCGCGGGCGAGTCCGGCGGCGGCACGCTGCATGAGCGGGACGCCCGCCTCGAGCAGGGGCGCTTCGGCGGCCCGCAGCTGGGCCGCGCTGTAGCCGAGGATCATGGGTCTATTGTGGCGCCTGAGTTGGTCGCTGAGCCCGTCGAAGCGCACGTACCGTTAACCCCATGCGCCCCGCCACCCGAACCGCACTGCTCGCCTTCCTGACCGACGCGGCGGTCGTGCTCGTCTTCGTGCTGATCGGCCGGGCGAGCCACGACGAGCACCCGGTGCTCGGCGCGCTCATTACCTACTGGCCGTTTTTCGTGGCGCTCATGGTGGGCTGGGTGCTGGCCCGCGCCTGGAAGTCTCCGCTGGCCGTGCTGCGCAGTGGCGTGCCGATCTGGGTCACGACTGTCGCGCTCGGCATGGTGCTGCGGGTGCTGGGCGACCAGGGCGTGCAGTGGAGCTTCGTGATCGTGACATCCGTGGTGCTGGCGGTCTTCCTGCTCGGCTGGCGGGCCGTCGCCCGACTGGTGACCGCGCGGCGTCGGGCCCGCGCGAGCTAGCCCTTAGGCGGAACGTTCGACCGGCACCGGGCACAGGTCCGCGAGCACGAGCTCGTACGCGTCGACCATCCCGCCGAAGTCGAACCGGCGCGAGGCCGCGAGGGCTTCCGACCGGTCGATGCGTCGTGCCCGGGTGATCGCCGATGCGAGAGCCGCGGCATCCGTCGATCTCGACATGCAGCCGCCCCGCTCGCCGAGCAGTTCGCTCACCGCTCCGTTGGGCAGGGCCGCCACGGGCGTGCCGCTCGCGAGCGCCTCGACCACGGTGAGTCCGAACGGTTCCTCCCAGAGCGGCGACGACACGAACACCTCGCCCGAGGCGAAGAAGTCGGCGAGTTCGCGGTGCGGCAGGTGGCCGCGGTACCGCACATCGGTGCCGAGGCGCGGCGCGATCTCCGTGTCGAAGTAGTCCTGGCGCGAAACGGGCCCGGCGAACTCGAACTGCATCCCCGCGCTGCGGGCGGCGTCGATGGCGAGGTGCAGACCCTTCTCGCGGGTGATGCGGGCGCCCCACACGGCGAGCCCCGGGGTGTGCGCGACCTTGGGCTGCCAACGGTCGAGCTTGATGCCGTTCGGTACCACGTCGACCTCGGGCAGCAGGCCGCGCCAGCCGCGCGCGTTCGACTCGGACACCGTGACGTAGCGGTGCAGGGGGCTCGGCGTCCAGTTCGGGCGGCTGACGATCGCGGTCACGTCGTCGAGATTGGCGGGCGTGTGCAACACGGTGAGCATCGGCAGCTCGCGCATCGAACTGAAGGGCAGCGAGCTGAGCGAGTTGTTCAGCACGACGTCGAACTCGCCGTCGTGGATGGCCTCGATGCTGTGATGCACGGCCTCGGCCAGGAAGCCCTGCTGCTGTTTGCGCACGAGCGGGCTCGCGAGGTTGGTGAACTCGAAGTCTTTCGGCACGAGGGGGTAGATGTCGGCGTCGCTCACCGAGCCGTCCTTCGCGAACAGCGTCACGTCGTGTCCACGGGCGACCAGCTCGTCGGCGAGCATGGCGGTGTGCGCCTCGGTCCCGCCCTCGTACGGTTCGGCGATGGGGTGGTGCATGTGGCTGAGCAGCGCGATTCTCACGTGGTGACTCCGATTCGGGTGTATAAGCCGGCCGCGTCGCGACCCACGAGGCCGAGGCGTTCGAACTCGTCGAGCCAACCGCGCATGGGCCAGAAGCCCCAGCGGCTTTCGAACAGGGCGCCGTTGACGAGAATGTCGTCGAGGTGCTGCACCGGCGGATCCTGCGTCTCGTGGAACTGGTGGTACGCGACCGCGCCGCCCACCCAGACCAGGTCGATCCCGGCGTCTTCGGCCGCGAGTCCGAAGTCGGTGTCTTCGCCGCCGTACCCGTGGTAGCCCTCGAAGAACCCGCCGAGGTCGTTCCACGCCGCCCGGTCGACCGCGAACGACAGCGACCAGAACAGGTCGTGGTGGCCCAGTTCGATCTCGCCGGGCGCCGGGTTCGGACGGAACGCGTGCACGTGAGCGGCGTCGTCGAAGGTCTCGGGGCTGGCGTAGTCGACGCCCTCGGGCAGGTAGCCGACGGGTCCGGCGACAAGAGACCGCGGATGCTGCTCCGCCGCTTTCGCATACAGGTCGAGCAGCCGCGGGTGCGGAATGCAGTCCACGTCGAGGAACACCACGACGTCGGCGCCGCGTTCGAAGGCGAGGCCCGCACCGCGATTGCGCGCGGCGGCGAGAGGAAGTCTGCCGTCGACCGGCACGTCGACGACGAGCGGAGCGGGGACACCGCCGGGCGCCCAGCCGGCCAGTTCGGGATCACCCATCGCCACGACGATGTAGTCGTCGGCCGGTCGCGTAGAGAGCGCGAGGCCCGCGTGTTGGCGGGCGAGATGGTCGTGCCGGCCCGACGCGATGGTGACGACCGCGACCCTCACGCTGCGTCGGTCCGGGGAGCGGAAGGCAGGGGAGCGGAAGGCAGGGGAGCGGCGTCGGCACCGAGAGAAAGGTGCCCGTCGCTGCCGTCGACGTCGCCTTCTGCTCGGCCGCCGCCGGTCAGCGCCACGCGCCGCACGATCGCCGCCGCGCGGGCGGCCGACTCCCCGTCGCACCAGACGTTCCACGCCTCGCCGTCGAGCGCCGCGGTGTCGTTCACGAGCCGGGCCCAGTCGACGTCGGCCGCGTCCGTTGCGGCGTCGATGATCGCTACCGGCATCTCGCTCGCCGCGAGGGCACGGCCCATCGCGTGCTGCTCGTCGTGGGGTCGGTCCTCGGGAACGATGACCGCCGGCACCCTCGACGCGGCGATCTCGGCCAGCGCGTTCTCGCCGCAGTGGGCGAACACGAGGGCCGACGTGCGCAGCGTGTGCGCGACGGTCTCCCGGTCGGCGCCGGAGAGCACGACCCAGTTCGCGTCGGGGAGGGCGCGTCGCGCTTCGGTGATCACGGCGTCGAGCGAACTGAGCCCGCGCGTGCCGAAGCCCGCGAGCACGGCGATCTGGCCGGCGACGCGGGGCAGCGGGTCGACGGTGGCGATGCGGCTGATGGCGCCGACGGGTTCGATGCGGGGTGCGACATCGTCCGCGACGTGGAGTGCGTCGATACCCTGCGGCCAGACGGCGACGATCGCGCTCGACGCGCGGTAGCCCAGCGAGTGGGGCGCATCCGCTCTATCGCCCGGTTGGGCTATCGAGACGACGGGGATCCCGTGCAACCGCACCAGCATCGCGACCTCGACCGAGACGTCGACCACGACGGCGGCGGGCGTCTCGCGGCGGAGCCAGTCGGCGATGAGTCCCATGCGTTCGCGCAGTCCGTCCGAGCCGAGCGGAACCCAGTGCAGGGCGCCGTGGGCGGTGGTATCCGCGGCGGCGTCCCGGTCGTGCGGGGAGTGGTCGAGGGGCAGGTCGACCCAGCCGCCGGTCCAGTCGGCGGGGCGTTGCGACGACGAGAGGATGGTGACGTCGTCGCCCAGCTCGTGCGCGATCGACATGGCGCGGTGCAGGTGGCCGGCGCCGCGGTGGTGCGCGTAGTACCCGATCACAGGGCGCCACGCAGAGAAGTCATTTCTTCACGGTATGGCGCGGCGGCCGTTCAGCGGAGGCCTTGCATTTCAGCCTGCTATCCGCAAGACGCTTGCCACGGGCGTCGTGAGAGCCACGAACGCGATGACATTCGCGGCCGCGGTGACCCAGAAGACCGCCCGGAACGAGCGCTTGGCCGTCTTGTGCCGCAGCGTCTGCTGGGCGATCACGGCCGCCGGCCAGCCGCCGAGGAGAGCGAGCAGGTGCAGGGTGTTTTCCGAGATGCGGTGCCTGCCGGTTCGGGCGGCTCTCTTGTCGATGGCGTAGACGACGAAGGTCACGACGCCGGCGCCAAGGTAGAGAGCGTGCACTCAGACCGGAAAGGGCCACTCGATCCAGACGCCGAGATACAGCGCCGCGAAGGCCGCCATCGCGAGATAGCCGGGCAGGGCGGGCGCCGCTCTGGTTCGCGCAGCCGCCGTGGCCCCGCGAGCTACGCCGGCCACACACCGATGATGAGCGCCATGATCACGAGCGTCACGAACTCGTGCGCGATGTTCAACACGGTGAGCCCGCTCGGACGACCGTCGAAGGCGTCGTGGGTGATGAACCGCGCGGCGGTGAAGCCCGCCCAGAGGATGATCGTGGTCACCAGCGCGTTCACGAGGAAGCTGCCGCCGTAGAAGTCCCACGAGATGTACACGGCGCCCGCGAGCACCCACGCGGTGATGAAGCTCACGATGAGCGTGATGGTGATGGGCCAGATCGCGTCCTTCGCGTTGCCCGAGGGCGTGATCTTCGCCAAGCGCATCCAATAGGTGCCGAACACCTTCGGCGTGTACCAGACCGAGCCGACGATCATGCTCGACAGCGTCGCGAGAATGACCGCCCAGTAGTTGATTTCGGGAGCCATGATGTCCTTTCGGCGTGCGGTTGAACGAATTCTATGGCTAACCTCGAAGAACCATGAGTGCCACCCGACCAGCAGAACGACTTCTCGCCCCGCAGTACTTCTGGACAACGGTCGGCGCCATCACCCTGATTTTCCTCGGCGCGTTCGAGTCGCTCGCCGTGACCACGATAATGCCCACCGTCAGCCGCGAACTCGACGGCGAGGCGCTCTATTCGCTCGCCTTCTCGGCCACGCTGGCGGCCAGTGTGATCGGCATGGTCGTCGCGGGCGGCTGGTCCGACCGGCGTGGACCGTCCGGACCGCTCGTCGCCTCGATGGTCGTCTTCGTCGTCGGTCTGGTGCTCTCCGGTACGGCCGAGAACATGCCCGTGTTCATCGTCGGCCGTTTCCTGCAGGGCCTCGGCTCTGGCGCGACGATCGTCGCGCTCTACGTCGTCGTCGCGCGCATCTACCCGGCCGCGCTGCACCCGCGCATGTTCGGCGCCTTCGCGACGGCGTGGGTGTTGCCGTCGCTCATCGGTCCGCCCGTCGCCGGTGCCGTGGCCGACACGGTCGGCTGGCACTGGGTGTTCCTCGGTGTCGGGGCGATCTGCGTGGTGGCCGCCGGGGCGATCGTCCCCGCGCTGCGCCACCTGCGGTCGGTGGACGTCGTCGTCGGAACGTCGGGCGCCCGCTGGGCGGTTCTCTGGGCGATCGTGGTCGCCATCGCGGTGCTCGCCATCGGGCTCGGCGGCGAAAACGGCGGACCGTTCGCCTGGCCCATCGTCGGGGTGGCCTTCGTGGTCGTGGTGATCGCGCTGCGTCCGCTGCTGCCGCGCGGCACCCTGGTCGCGCGACGCGGTCTGCCCGCGACCGTGCTGCTGCGCGGCGCGGTCGCGGCGCCGTTCTTCGCGACCGAGGTCTACCTGCCCTACCTGCTGCACGAACAGTACGGCCTGCCGTCGTGGCTCGCGGGCCTCATCCTCACGGTCGGCGCGCTGTCGTGGGCCGCCGGATCGACCCTGCAGGGGCGCCTCGGTGACCGGATGTCGCATGCCGCTACCGTGCGCATCGGCGCGGCCATCGTCTTCGCCGGTATAGCCGTGGAGCTGCTGACCGCGGCCCTGTTGTTGACCCCGATCGTCGCGGCGGCGGGCTGGCTGCTCGCCGGCGGAGGTATGGGCCTGCTCTTCCCGCGCCTGTCGACCCTCGTACTGTCGCTCTCCAGCGACACCGATCAGGGGTTCAACAGCTCGGCACTGACCATCGCCGACTCGACGGCGGCGGCCACGGCGATCGCGTTCGCCGGTCTGGTCTTCACCGCGTTCGGCGCGGCGAGCGGCGGCGGTTTCGTCGCGGCTCTGGCGTTGACGACGGTGCTGGCCCTGGTCGCGATCCCGATCGCCGCCCGGGTGCACGCGCGCACGCCGGTGGTCGAGTAGGCACACCACCGACCCACTCGACCAGCCGCCGGCGCTATTTCTTGACCACCACCGTCAGCGGCGCACTCGACGTCGCGCCGGCCGCGTTCGCCAACTCGAGCCGGTACTCATAGCTGCCGACCGCCCGTCCGGTGAGCGGCACGGCGATCTTCTGCGCGCTGGGCGACGATCCGACGAGGGGCCCGGATGACACGGCCACCCCGTTCTCGAACAGGGTGTACGACGTGCCGTTCGTATCCCACCACAGGTTGCCGGTCACGGCGAACGCGCCGTCGCCGTCCCAGTTGTTGTGGCTCAGCACCGCGACGCCGGGGTTGGCCGCGTTCACCACGACCGTCACCGACGTCGTCGCGGTCACGCCCTTGGAGTTGATCAGCTCGCCCGTGTAGACGTAGCGACCGTTCGGCTTGCCGGTCACCGCGAACCCGGCGGTCTGCGCGAGCGGCGACTGGTCGGCGAGCAGTTTCGTGCTCACCAGGATGCCGTTCTCGTAGAGCCGGAACGCCGTGCCGTTCTCGCCCCACCACAGGTTCATGGTGATGCCGTAGTTGCCGTCGTGCAGCCCGTTCTCCCGGCCGCTGGTCGACGTGAGCGTGCCACGACCGGGCGCCGTCTTCGCCGAGTCCGCGGGCAGCACGAGCAGCGTGACCCGCTCCACCGTCTCGAGACCGGCGTTGTTCACGGCGCGCACGACCAGCTCGCGTTCGCCCGGCTCGGCGGCGACGAGCGCGTCGGGTGCGACCGCCGCACCGTCGAGCGTCACCTCGAGGGTGCGCACGCCGCTCTCGGCGTCCGTCGCCGTGACGCCGAGCTGCACGGGTGTCGCTACCGTGCCCGACGGCAGCCCTGCGAGAACGGGAGCCGTGTCATCCGTCACCGTCTGATGGGCGACGTACGCGATCGACGGAGCCGCGGGGGTCGCCATGCCGTCGCCCAGGAAGAAACCCGTGTGCGGCGGCTGGTTGTAGGCGGTGTTCTGCCAGGCGACGCCGGCGCGGTAGACGGGGTCGTGCATGAGGGTGCGGATGCGGTGCTCCGTTTCATCCACCGTCGTGAACACCCGCAGGAACGTCCCGTCGTCGCCGCGCGTCACGATCTCCTCGCGCCAGTCGCCGAACAGGTCGGCCTGCAGCACCGGGTTGCCCTTCGTGCCGTTGTTCGATCGGGTGCCCGTGGCGCGGAACACCTCGACCGACTCGTTGGTCGTCCAGTCCCACTTGGAGATGGTCGGCACACCGGTGAGCGCCGTGGCGTCCCAGGCGTGGTCGGTGATCTCGCGCAGCAGGTCGCCGTCCCACCAGGTGAGGAAGTTGGCGGCCGGGATGCTCGTCGAGAGCTGTTCTCCCTCGGCGGTCTTCAGCGTTCCGACGCGCGAGTTCCACGCGTAGTCCCCGCCGATCGACCACGCCTCGTTGCCCGCGTGCGTCGGATCGATGTCGCCCGCGGCTCCGCGACCGGTGTCCCTCGTGCCCTTCGTCGACCAGATCACCTCGCCGGTCTTCGCGTCGCGCATGGCGGCCGCGATGCCGCCGTTGGCGCCGAGGTCCTCGAACACGCTGTAGACCTCGAGACCGGGCCGGCTCGGGATGTGGTCGGTGAGGTGCGACGCGTCACCGTGGTGCAGGTTGGTGTTGTAGAGCACGCTGCCGTCGTCGTCGAGCGCCATGGCGCCGAACGTGATCTCGTCGAGGCCGTCGCCGTCGACGTCGGCCACCGAGAGGTTGTGGTTGCCCTGACCGGTGTACTGCGCGCCGGCCGTGTTCGAGTCGAAGCTCCAGCGCTTCACGAGCTCGCCCGCGACCAGATCGTACGTGACGATGACCGTGCGCGTGTAGTAGCCGCGGCTGACCACGAGGCTCGGGTGTTCCCCGTCGAGGTAGGCCGTGCCGGCGAGGAAGCGATCGACCCGGTTGCCGTAGGAGTCACCCCACGACGCGACGTTGCCGCGCCCCGGCTCGTAGTCGACGGTGTCGATCGCTGCTCCCGTCGCGCCGTCGAACACCGTGAGGAATTCTGGGCCGCTCAGGATGTACCCGCCGCTGTTGCGGTAGTCGGCGGCGGCGTTGCCGATCACGGTGCCCGCGCCGTCGACGGTGCCGTCCGCGGTCTTGAACGCGACCTCGGCCTTCCCGTCGCCGTCGTAGTCGAAGACCTGCACCTGCGTGTAGTGCGCGCCGGCACGGATGTTCTTGCCGAGCTGGATGCGCCAGAGCTTCGTGCCGTCTAACCGGTACGCGTCGACGAAGACCTCGCCCGTGTAGCCCGCCTGCGAGTTGTCCTTCGAATCGGACGGGCTCCACAGCATCACGATCTCGTACTCGCCGTCGCCGTCGAGGTCGCCGACGCTCGCGTCACCGGGGGAGTAGGTGTAGGCCAGCCCGTTCGCGTGGACGCCGTCGGCCGGCTTGTCGAGCGGGATGTCGAGGTGCTGCTCGGCCCAGACGCCGAACGCGTCGGTCACGGTGACCTCCCGGTCGCCGATCTGCGCCGTGACGAAGTATTGGGACTGCTCGGTGCCGTCCGGGTCGACGAGGTTGGTGCTGCCGGTGATCGGCGTGCTGCTGATGCGTGCGCCGTCGCGGTAGACGGCGAACGAGATGTCGTCGCTGTCGAGTCCGAGCATGCGCCAGCCGAGATAGACGCCGTCGTCGGTCTTGACGGCCACGGGCGCGCGGTCGAGGTACTCGGCCTGGCGAACGAGGGTCGTCGCCACCGGGGTCGCGAAGGACGCAGAAGCCGCGGATGCTCCGCCGGCGTTCACCGCGATGACCCGGTAGAAATATGCCCGGGTCGTGAGAACCATGGTGTCGGTGAAGGTCGGCGCGGTAGTGGTGCCGACAGTCTGGAACGGGCCGTCCGCCGTGAGACCCCGCTCGACGGTGTAGCCGGTGGCCGTGTCATCCGCGGTCCAGGAGAAGGTGACGTCGTTGCGGTTGACCACGCCGAGGGTGAATCCGGTGGGCACGGCGGGAACGGGAGTGTCGGCGTCGACGATCTTCGCGTTCACCTGGTTGGACGGGCCGGACGGCTGGCCCGACGCGTTGAGCGCCACGACCGTGTAGAAGTACTCGAGCCCGAGGGTCACGGTGGCGTCGGTCGCAGCGGGCGCGGTGACCTCGGCGACCGGGCCGCTCGCGCCGGTGGCGGTGGTCGAGCGGAACAGGCGGTATCCGCTCGCGCCGTCGACGGGCTGCCAGGCGAGGTCGACGCTCGGCGGCGTGGCGAGGGCGTTGACGCTGGTTACCGCGAGGGCGGTCGGCGCGGCGATCGTCGGTTCGATCCTGAGTCCGTTGATGCGCGGCGAGTTTCCGGTGTAGACCACGTTGAGCTGCCCGTCGGAGACGACGACGCTCGGCGCGACGCGTTCGGCGACGACGCCGCTCGCGGAACTCTGGTTGCCGAGCGCGACGCCCTCGAACGAGATGTTCGTGGAGCTCGAGGCGATCATGTCGCCGGTCCAGGCGGTGATCTGGTATTCGCCGTTCGGGATGTCGGCCTTGAATTCGATCGGCGAGGTGCCGGTGACGAAGTCGCGTTGCACGTCGCCGCTCGCGGCGCCCCGGTCACGGTCGATGAGCGTGGCCAGGCTGGTGAAGCCGTACCCGAGGTCGGCGGTGTAGAGGGTCGTCGAACTGACCCGGGTGTGGCCGGCCGCGACCACGGATGTGGCCGTGCCGAAGTCGTAGGCGAGCGGCGCGACCGGCGCGGCGTTGGCCAGGCCGGGGGTGGCGATAGCGCCGATCAGGGCCGCGACGGCGACCGTGCTGGCCGCGGCAGCGACGCGCATGCGGCGCCGATCATGGGTGACGGGGTCGGGCATGGGTCTACTGAAGACAGGGCTGGTCAATTCGAATCTCCCTTGATTCTGCATTGATCGTGACGCACCGGAATGTGGTGGAGCGCGCCCAATCGGAAACCGCTTTCCGAGTTGTGTGTCGAATCTATCCGCGGCACCCCGCGACGGTCAACGGTTTAACCGAAAGAGGGCGCCCTAGCGCAGCGTCGCCTCGAGCGCGCCCAGCGCCGGCACCTGGCCCTTGACGAGTCTCGTGCGCGCGACTTCCGCCGAGCACCACTCGGCGCGGTCGATTTCGGGAAAGGTGATCTCGCGCCCGCTTCCGCGCGGCCACTCGACGGTGACGGGGTTGCTCGCGAAGGCGTGCTCGTCGAAATGCAGGTCGCCCTCGGCCGCGAACACAGTCACGACCTTGCCCGACACGTACCGGAAGTCGCCGAGCCTCACGTACTCGGCCCGAGGTGCGGGCTGGCCGATCTCCTCGGCGAATTCGCGCCGGGCGGTCTCGAACTCGTCTTCGCCGGGTTCGATGAGTCCCTTCGGGATCGACCACGCCGCGGCATCCCGTCTCGCCCAGATCGGGCCGCCCATGTGGCCGATGAACACTTCGAGCGTCTCGCGTCGCCGGTACAGCAGGATGCCCGCGCTGTGGTCGGCGGAGGTAGGCATCCCTCAGCCTAAACGGCGAAGGCCCCCGCAGCGGAAGCTGCGGGGGCCTTCGAGGTAACTAACCGACTACACCGTGCGGTGCGCCATGTACGAGTGGGAGGTCTCGTTAGTTGGCGACGTCTCCGCGCCAGGCACCTGTCGCGGTGTGCTGCTCCTCGATGAACTTCTTGAAGTTGTCGAGGTCGCTCTTTATGATGTGGTCGTCGACGCCGAGTACGGCGCCGGCCTTCTCGGCAAGGCCGCTGGCTTCCCAGTCGAGCTGCACGGTCACGCGCGTCTCGTCGTCCTTCAGCTTGTGGAAGGTGACCACGCCGGCGTGGTTCTCTTCGCCGCCGACGCTGTTCCAGGCGACGCGCTCGTCGGCGTGCTGCTCGGTGATCTCGGCGTCGAATTCGCGCTCGATGCCGGCGACCTTGACCTTCCAGTGGGTGAGGGTATCGGTGGTCTGCGTGATCGACTCGACGAAGCTCAGGAACTTGGGGAACGTCTCGAACTGCGTCCACTGGTTGTAGGCCGTCGAAACGGGAACGTTGACGTCGACGGTTTTGATGACCTGGGGCATTGCTCTCTTCTTCCTGTTGATCTCTCTGGTGGATTGATCTGTCGGTTGCATTGATGTGCCGGCCACAAGGGTCGTGGCCACCCCTTCGACGTTACGGAGCCGCCGGAGCGCTCGCTGCCCCTCGCCACCGCGACGGTCGGGTGCTAGTGTCCGGGGCCGGTCGCCCGTTCACAGGATCGCCCGTTCACAGGATCGCCCGTTCGCCGGTTCGCCGTTCGCCGTCCGGCGACGGCGCCCGCCCCCGTCAGCCCGCCGCCTCCCGCTCGAGGTCGCGAAGTGCCGCGCTCTTCGAGGGCATCTCGCGCGGCACGCGCTCGGGGTCGATGTCGGCGGGAGGCAACAGCCAGTAGTCGGGCCCGTTGCGCATGATCTCCCATCCGTTGTCGTGCAGCAGCAGATGGTGATGTCGACAGAGCAGGATGCCGTTCTCGATGTTGGTGGGCCCGTGGTCGCGTTTCCAGTGCCGTATGTGGTGCGCTTCGGTCCAAGAGGGTGGCCGGTCGCAGCCTGGCCATCGACAACCGCCATCGCGGGCGGCGAGCGCGATGCGTTGCCGTGCCGTGAACAGGCGTTGTTCGCGCCCGACGTCGATGGGTTGGCCGGTGAAGAAGTCGATCGTGAGAGTGCCCACGTCGCAAGCATTGCGTTCGATCGTCGCGATGGAGACCGGTATGTCGAGTCCCTCGATGCGTCCGTGGCCGCTAACCGGGGCTGGCGCGGCACCGGCAGCAGCACCCGCACCCGCGCCGCCTCCAGCACCAGCACCGCCACCGCCACCAGTGCCGAACGCCGAACCCGCACGGGCGCGTTTCGCCGCCTCGAGCGCTGACACGTTGGCGAGCAGCCGCACCGCCGGCACGCGAGACCCCACGACTATGCGCGATTCGTCGGCCGCCGAGCCGGTGCGCAGAACCTGAAGGAACGCGTCGTGCACGTACTGGTCGGTCGTGCGCCCGTCGGCCACGACGGCATCCGCCCACGCCTTGTCGTCGGGGTCGACGAACCGTGGCCCGCCCCGGCGAGGCGAGGTGATCGAGTCGTAGAGGGAGTCGAGGAACGCCGTGGACTCGAGATCGGCGTCGACGATGTACCGATTGAGGCCGTTCGGGCGCCGCACCCGCCGCACGGCGCGCTGCTCGTAGATCTGGCGTTCACGCTCGACGATGCCGGCTTCGTCGAGGTCGTCGCGCAGTTCGCGGGCGCGCTTGAACATCGCGTCTGCGTCGAGCGGCAACGAGACCAGTAGTGCCGCGGCCTCGGCTAGCTGCTCGGCGGTCACTCCCTCGGCCGGCACGCCCAGCCCCGCTTGGATTGACGTGGCCGCCGCGACCGACAGCGTTCCCGCCGTCACCGCTCGCCCGACCTCGCGCATCCAGGACGAGCCCGACGGCGTCGGCTCGTGGGCGTCGAGCACGAGGGCGCCGGCTTTCACCAGAGTGACCGCGTCGCGTGCCGTCGAGCCCGTCTCGTGCTGCACGAGTTTCTCGGGCGTACGGAACCCCGAGCGCTGTGCCAACCCGGAATGCCCGAGCGACGGGTCGGAGCGCCGCCCCACTTCGCCGGCGACGACCGCCGCCGCGGTGTCGACGGCACGGCGCACCGCCGCGAGGGACCGCTGAGCCGCCAGCAGCTCGTCGTCGGGGAGTGACGTGAAGACCGTGGCATCCGAAGGCACCGCCTCTGCGCACTGCAGCAGGGTGGCGATAGCCGCATCGAGAGGGACCGTGGAAGACATGGGTCAATTTTCCCAAGCGAGGTTTGCGGGTGGGGAAGATCCGGGCAAACTCGGGACCGTTGTCCACAGGCAGTTTCTGTGGAGGACCGGTTGACCCGCCCCCTACCACCGCGAGTACGGTCGTGCCCATGGCGAACATTGTGGAGAAAATCGCGCAACAGGTCACGTCCGTTGGCGCGAAGGCAAGCTATGGAGAGCCGGTCACCGTCGGCGGGGTCGAGCTCGTTCCCGTCGCGGTGGTCTGGTTCGGATTCGGCGGCGGCAGCGACGAAGCCGAGCAGGGCGGAGGGGGCGGCGGAGGCGCCAGCATCCCCGTCGGCGCCTACGTGCGCGGGCCGGACGGCGCGAGATTCAAGCCGAATCTCGTGGCGCTGCTCGCGGTCACGGTGCCGCTCGCCTGGGCGGTGAGTTGGGGCATCGTCGGAATTGCGCTGGCGTCCGGCGGCAGGCGCAAGCGGTAGGAGGCTGCAGACGGCCTTACTCACCCAGCGACGAAAAACCTAATCCGTGTCATCCGGTATATATCTCGGCGCGACAGGCGTTGGCTTGTCGATGTGGCGCAACCCGTCACTGTTCCGCAATGTAAGGAGAACGGCTCTATGAGTGCAGTACCCACCATCAAACTGAACGACGGCGTAGAGATTCCCCAGCTCGGATTCGGCGTGTTCCAGGTCCCGCCAGAGGACACCAAGGAAGCCACGCTCCAGGCGCTCGAGGTCGGCTACCGCCACATCGACACCGCCGAGATGTACGGCAACGAGAAGGGTGTCGGCGAGGCCCTCGTCGAGTCCGGCATTCCGCGCGACGAGATCTTCGTCACGAGCAAGCTCAACAACACGTTCCACGCGCGCGAAGACGCGCTCAAGGCGTTCGACACCACCATGGAGACGCTCGGCTTCGAGACGCTCGACCTCTTCCTCATCCACTGGCCGATGCCGGCCGTCGGCGACTACGTCGAGACCTGGAAGGCCATGGAGGAGATGAAGGCGTCCGGCCGTGTCCGCTCGATCGGCGTGTCCAACTTCCAGCCCGCGCACCTCCAGCGTCTGTTCGACGAGACCGAGACCGTGCCCTCCGTCAACCAGATCGAGGTGCACCCGTACCTCACGAACGAAGTCGCCCGCGCGTTCAACACCGAGCACGGCATCGCCACCGAGGCGTGGTCGCCGATCGCGAAGGGCAACGTGCTCACCGACCCCGTCGTCACCGCGATCGCCGACCGGGTCGGCCGCAGCGCCGCCCAGGTCACGCTGCGCTGGCACATCCAGCGTGGCGACATCGTGTTCCCGAAGTCGGTCACCCGCAGCCGGGTCGAGGAGAACCTCGCCCTGTTCGACTTCGAGTTGACCGACGACGACATCGCCGCCATCGCGAAGCTCAACCGCGACGAGCGCACCGGCCCCGACCCCGACACGTTCAACTGGATCCCGTAACCCCCGGTTAAACGAAACTGCCCGCCTCGATCGAGGCGGGCAGTTTGTCGTTCTACTTGGTCGACTCTGACTCTTCGTCTTCTTCGGGGTTGAAGTTGCTGTCGGCCCCGAGGGTCACCGCGATTCCGTCGTCGGAGTTCGGGATGGTCTGGTCGTCGCCGAGTCCGTCTGGCTTTTTCTTGTCGTTCATGTGGAGCACCTAACTTTCGTGTGGTTCATGTCTACGCGGCGCCCCCGCAGCGATCAAGCGCTCGGGGCGGATTATGAGACTCGACGCCTCGTGCGGTAGCGCTTCGTGTCGAACACGAAGCCGAGCACGTTCACCACGACGTCCACGAGTAGTAGCCACATGTCGAGAGTGTAAGTCGGGATGCCCACCGGGCGCTAGAGACCGGCTCCGTCGGCAAGAGATGCGGATGCTGCGCCGACACGCCTCCGGACGACACTGTTACCCGGCCACCGCACCGAGCACCGCGGCGAGCGCGACGCCCGCCGCCGCCACCCCGATAGTCCATCGCCACCTGATCAGCCGTAGGACCGCGGCCGGCACGGTGAACAGCGGCGGCACGAGGTACAGCCAGGAGAAGTCGAGCGACGACTCGACCGACGGAATGGCGAGAATGCCGACGCCCCGGCTCATGCCGGAGTACAGGTGCACGGCCAGCAGCACACTCGCGAAGATCACCGTGAAGCGCCCGCCGCGTTCCCGGTTGTGCAGGGCGACACCGACGACGATGACCGCGACCATGTACCCGATCACGAGCCCGAGCGTCGCACCGAGGAGGATCGTCTGCAGGCCGGAGACTTCGTGCCGCGCCTGTGCGATGGCGACGAGCGCGATCGTCCAACGGACGGCGGCGCCGCCGACGAACGAAGCCCCGACGACCGCCAGCGCGAACCTCGAGATGAGTGGTCGCGGCACCGACGGGGTCGCGCCGCTGTCCGTCATCTACCGCCCCTTCACCGTGTGGAAACCTCAGGTTACGGGATCGTCGAGCGCCGACCAACCACAACACGCACGGAGAAGCCGCCCGCGTCAGACGCGGGCGGCTTTTCTTGGGTGGTGATGGCGGAGCGTTACTTACCGAGTCCCGCGCGGTCGACCTTGCGGTGGTAGCGCATGCCGGCGAGTCCGCCGAGAACGGCTCCCGCGAGGCTCACGACGAGCGCCAGCACGGCGGTGATGATGCCCGCTGTGGTGAGTTCGCCCTCGCCGATCGGGATGCGAGGGAAGGTGTCGAGGCTCGACAACACGTTGTACTGGCTACCCGCGATCGCTCCGACGATGGCCAGCACGATGGCAATCACGATCGCCCAGATCCATACCGCGACGCCCTGCTTCGCGCCGCTGAACCGCGCCATGCGGCCCGCGACGTACCCGCCGCAGTAGTAGGCGATCAGCAGGATCACGAGGACCGCGATCGCTCCGATAATGCCGATGGTCTCGGCGTCGGCCTGCGCGACGTCGGTCACGTCGTCACTCGTGGTCTCCGTGCCGAGGCCAAGGGCGGCTCCGGCCCCGGCGACCAGGGCGGTCAGGATCACGACGGTACCGGTGGCGGTCAGCCAGCCGAAGAACGCCGAGCCGAACTTGAACCCGCCGAATTCTTCCTTCTCGCGGGCTACGACGTTCTGGCGCACGGTGCGGCCGTCGGCGCTCGGTTCGGTGGCGGGTCGGCGCTCGGACGGGACGCTGCCGGTGGATGTCACGGGCTGTTCGTAAACGACGGGACGTTCGGCGACCGGGGTGCCGTCCGCGTCGACCGTGCGGGCGGGCTCAGCGTCGACGGGGCGATCTGCCCGGTGTCCGGCCGAGGCGTCGGCCGCGGCGGCCTCCCGTCGGCGGTCGTTTTCGATGGGATCGTTTGCGTTGGTCATGGTGTTACCCCTTTGTACGTGGAGACGGTGCACATCCACTAAGCACCCTCGGCACACCGACGGGCAATGGTTTACCCGGTAGTGGCGCTCGACACGAATGTGTGCGTGTGGCGATAGGTCGGGTGGGCGATAGCGCGCTAGGCTCCCGCCATGACTTCCCGGCCTCCCACCGCCCGAGCCACGTGGACTCGAATTGCTCTCTTAGCCCTGATCGCCGGCGCCCTCGCAGCCTTGGGTCTGGTCGGTCAGCGGGTCTTCGAATCGGCCGACGGATTCGCAGCGCTCTTCCTCGCGATCACCTCGACGCTTTCGGTGGTGCTGGCCCTCGTCGCCATTATCGGCGCGGTGAGGCTCCTCACCACCGACCGCCGCTCGACCCCCGTTAAATAGCCTCGTTTCCCAGGAGATCTCGAGAGGGGCCTTGGGTTGCGGAGAAGCTACGTGCTTGGGACAGGCGAACAGGCGGGTAGGTGATACCGGATGTTCTCTGAAGTGGCGGTCTCTTATCGCGCAGCCGCCTCACCGGAGGCCGAGGGGCCGGCTTCGGGTGTCCGTTTCAGGATCCCTCAACGGGCACCTGAAGGCCGCCGTCCGATCACGGGGCTGGGCGTGAGAAGAGATTGACGAGGTTGCCGTCAGGATCGCGGAAGAGGGTAGACCTGTTGCCCCACGGCATGGTTGTTGGCCGAAGCGCGACGTCGTCAAGCACGTCGTGGAGGCGTGCGAATTCGGCGTCGACGTCGGTGACAAGGAATTCGATGATGATCGAGTTGTTGCTGGCCGGTTGTGGCGCGCTGTTGCCGAGCATGGCGACCGTCGCCGTGCTCGCTATCGCCAGGGTGCCCGAGTCTGTTCGCAATTCTGCGAACACCGGAGCGGGCCGCGTGGCCGTGATTCCCGTCACCGCCTCGTAGAAGCGGGTGAGCCGGTCGACGTCCTGCGTAATGATGCGGATTGATGCGAGTTCCATGTCTTCCTTCCAGCCGAGCCATCCAGCCCGGCGTCATCAGTTTGGGTGGCCCGAGCGACAACGTCGTGTCGGTGTTTAGGGCGAATTCTGGCCCAGCCCGACTGCCCGCAGCCGCCCCTCGACGATGCCGAGGTCCTCCGCCCGGAGCGTTCGACGCGGTGCCCGCTCGATCAGAGGCTCTGCCTGGAGGATCCGGTCGCCCCGGAACGCGCGAAGATCATCGCGAAGCCGACACCACGCGATCAGGTACCAGCTGTCACCCTTACCGACGAACCCCATCGGTTCGACGTCCCGCTCGGTCGCACCGCCGTCCCGGTCGGTGTACGAGATCCGAAGAACCTGTCCGGTTCGCAAGGCTGCCGCTAGACCACGGGGCGCTCCGGTCGGCTTTTCGTCGCCGAGCAGGTGGATGCGCGAAGCCAGGTCGGCCGTCTCCCTCAAACTGCGATCGTCTGTGACGGCGATGATCTTGCGCAGCGCCGACGTCGCCGAATCACGGAAGGGGCTCGTAGCCAAGGAGCCCAGGGCAACCATCATGGCGAGAGCTTCGTCGACCGTGAACCCGAGCGGTGAGAGGGTGTGCGCAGTGTCAAGGCAGTATCCGCCTGTACGACCGGGTTCTGCCCAGATCGGCACTCCGCTCTGCTGCAGCGCCGACAAGTCCCGCTCGATGGTTCGCGAACTCACGCCGAACCGGTCGGCAAGCCACCGGGCGCTTCTCGGTCGTGGTGCCACGGCCCGCAGTTCCTCCACGAGTGCATAGAGCCTGTCGGTGCGAGTCATACCCCGACCCTAGTTCCGCGGATCGATAGTTGATGTCCGTTAGCCGGTCCTTCAGCGGGCGCGAGCCAGACATCGTCGCGGCCTGATGCAGTGCAGTCACGGGACGCGCTAATCGATCGCTAGTCGTTATGATCTGCAAAGCGGACGCAGCCATGCCGTCGGAGCTGAAGAAACTCGAAGCTAAATGCTTCTAGTGATCAAGCGGGACCGGGCTCAGGGCGATTCTCGCGACGGATTCAAGCTCGCTCCGGGTGGCTCCTTCGAGAGCACGCGCTGCGAGACCTGCCAGAACGCTGTTCACGTACTCGGCCATGTCTTCGGCGTCTGCGGTGCTCCCGAATTCGCCGGCGACAATGCCCGCCTCGAAACGGTGTCGAATAGCCTCGCGGGTCTGTTCGCGGCGTGTGGCGAGTCTCGGTTCGCGCATTACCAGGCATCCGTGGGGAGCGTCATCGCGCGTGAAGCCAATGACAGCCGACCGGAACAGCGCCTTAGCGACTTCCCGGATAGATGAGTGCGCAAGGTCAGCCCGCAGGGCATCGTCGAGGCCCCTGATGTAGAGCTGGGCAGCTTCATCGAAGAGGTCGGTCTTGCTGCCGAACGCTCCGTAAAGGCTCGGTTGGTTGATGCCGAGCTTCTGCGCGAGCTTCGCCGTCGTCACGCCATCGAATCCCTCAGCCCAGAATTCGCGCATAGCGCTGTCGAGCGCGACGTCACGATCGAAGAGTCGAGGTCTGCCAGTCATGAACTTACTTTAGCAGTCACTACAGAACCGTGTTAGGTTCTGTAGTCCCTACTACAAAAGGAAATCGATGACGTACGAAAATTTTGAAGCGATCCGGGTAGCCGTGGATGCTGGGGTCGCGACCGTGACCTTGGATAACCCGCCGGTAAATGTCGAGGATGCCAAATTGGTCCGCGACCTCACGCGGTTCGCACGGACCGTGGCTACCGACTCATCAGTGCAAGTGATCGTCTACCAGAGCGCCAATCCGGACTTCTTCGCTGCCCACGCGGACAACGGGTGGATGTTCGACCCCAGCGGGCTGATGGCCCTCGCGGACCCTGATGGCGACCCGGGTCTGAACCCGTTGCAGCAGCTGCATGAGCGCCTGCGCACCCTGCCCCAGGTGACTATTGCGAAGCTTCGAGGGCGTCTCCGCGCTGGCGGCGCGGAGCTGGCGATGACGGCAGACATGCGTTTCGCTGCTGCCGGTGAGACGTGGCTGTCTCAGCCGGAATCGCTCATGGGTATTTTCCCCGGCGGCGGCGGCACGCAGTACCTCAACCGTCTGGTGGGCCGAGCCCGCGGTCTGGAAATCGCCCTCAGCGGTGAGCTGTATGACAGCGCCACCGCCGAACGATACGGATGGATCAACCGAGAAATCGCACCCCAGTACCTCGACGCGTGGGTATCCACTATCGCGCGTCGCATCGCCGCCCTACCTACGGGTGTCGCCACGGCAGCCAAGGAGGCCTTCGACGCCGCGGAAGCCAGCGGCCCCGTTCCCGACCTTCGTGAAGAGGCCAAGGCCCACGGCAAGGTCTACCCCTCGCCGCCTTCGGTTGTTGCCCGCGTCCGCGTCCTCATGGACCACGGCGGACAGCAGCCCATCGGCGAGATCGACCTCGAAGGAACTCTCCGCAGCATTCCCTGGCCCGCCGCCGAGTAAACGGTCGGGTGACCGGAAGTGGTGTTTTCGGTCACCCCGTCTCGCTGCAACCGCGGGTCGCGAGAGTAGCTCGCGACCCGCCCGGTGAGATTGCCCGCGGGGGTGCGCTAACTGCAAGTTACTTCGAGGGGGACGCGAGTGCGGGCGGTGCTTGCTCGGCTTGCTGTGCGAAGCCCCGTACATCGAGAAGCTCTTGACTCGCGAGATGGGACCAGGCTCGGCACTACTGAGCTTGATCCCATCAACCGCGCGACAGGTCTGAAAATTCATGCGACGGCACAATGCGGGAATGAAATCGCCGGCCGAGCGTTAACTTGAGTCGAAGGCACTCAAGTTTCACCACGGAGGTCATAATTGCCTAACACACCAGACGCCAGCAGCTCGTTCGACGAGTTCCTCGCGCGCTACCTACAGGGCGAGCGCTCGGCCGAGTCGCCGCGCGCCATCAACATCGGCCGCCTGCTCAGCCGCAGCAGCCGTGAGATGCTCGCCGAGGCCGGCCAGTTCGCCCTCGACCACGGCCACAACGAGCTCGACGCACTGCACATCCTGCGGGTGCTTGCCGCGAACGAGCCGGCCGCGGGCGCGATCCGCGGTGTCGGCGCGAGCCCGGACGCCGTCGTCGCCGCCGTCGAGAAGCGTCTGCCCGAGGCATCCGGATACGCGGGCGACGAAACCCCGTCGCTGACGCAATCCGGCCAGCGCGCGATCTTCCACGCGCTGCAGGTGGCCCGCGCGGCCGGCAGCACCTACATCGACCCCGAGCACCTCTTCTTCGCGCTCGTTCTCAACCAGGACTCGCCCGCCGGCCAGGTGCTCACCGCCGCCGGCGTGACGCCCGAGGCCCTGCAGAACAACCTGCGCGAGACCGTGACCACCGCTCCCCAGACGGAGGAGACGGCGACCGAGCAGACCTCGGAGACGCCGACCCTCGACACCTACGGCTCCGACCTGACCGAGCGCGCCCGCAACGGCGAGCTCGACCCGGTGATCGGCCGCGCCGACGAGATCGAGCAGACCATCGAGATCCTGTCCCGCCGCACGAAGAACAACCCCGTGCTCATCGGCGAGGCGGGCGTCGGCAAGACCGCGATCGTCGAGGGACTCGCCCAGGCAATCGTCGACGGCGGCGTTCCCGAGCAACTGCGGGGCAAGCGCCTCGTCAGCCTCGACCTGCCCGCCATGCTCGCCGGTACCAAGTACCGCGGCGATTTCGAGGAGCGCCTCACCAAGCTCATGGACGAGATCCGCGCCCACAAGAGCGACCTCATCATCTTCATCGACGAGATCCACACCGTCGTCGGCGCCGGTGGCGCGGGCGAGGGCGGCATGGACGCGGGCAACATCCTGAAGCCGCGTCTCGCCAAGGGCGACCTGCACCTCGTGGGCGCGACCACCCTCAAGGAGTACCGCTCCATCGAGAAGGACCCCGCGCTCGAGCGCCGGTTCCAGCCGGTCCAGGTGGGGGAGCCCGGCATCGAAGACGCCGTTCTCATCCTGTCGGGGCTGCGCAAGGCATACGAGGACCACCACGCGGTCAGATATACGGATGCGGCCATCCGCGCCTCGGTCGAGCTGTCGGCCCGGTACGTGACCGACCGCTTCCTGCCCGACAAGGCCATCGACCTCATCGACCAGGCTGGGGCGCGCTTGCGCCTCAAGCTCGGTTCGAAGGTCGACGTCTCGGCGCTGCTCGAGGAGCTCGCCGTCCTCGAGGCCTCGAAGAACTCGGCCGTCGCCGCCGAGAAGTACGAGGAGGCGTCGAAGTTCCGCGACGACATCGAAGCGGTGCAGGCCAGGCTCGACGGATCTAAGTCGTCGACGCCGGCCGACGCGGTGGTCGACGAGGCCGAGATCGCGGCGGTGATCTCGCGTGCCACGGGTATCCCGGCGGCGCGCCTCACCGAGGCCGACCGTTCGCGCCTTGCCAAGCTCGAGACCGAGCTGCACGCCCGCGTGATCGGCCAGCACGACGCGGTATCCGTCGTCTCCAAGTCCGTCCGGCGCAACCGCACGGGCATGGGCGACAAGAACCGGCCCGTCGGCAGCTTCCTCTTCCTCGGTCCGACCGGTGTCGGCAAGACCGAGCTGGCGAAGGCCCTCGCCGAGTCGCTGTTCGGCGACGAAAAGGCCATGCTGCGCTTCGACATGAGCGAGTTCGGCGAGCGTCACACCGTCTCGCGGCTGGTCGGTGCCCCTCCCGGATACGTCGGTTACGACGAGGCCGGACAGCTCACCGAGCGCATCCGCCGCAACCCCTACTCGGTCGTCCTGTTCGACGAGATCGAGAAGGCCCACCCCGACGTCTTCAACCTGCTGTTGCAGGTTCTGGATGACGGGCGACTCACCGACGGCCAGGGCCGCACCGTCGACTTCCGCAACGCCGTCATCATCATGACGTCGAACGTGGGTGCCGAGGTGCTGGCCAGCCGCAGCGGGGCCATGGGCTTCGTGGGGTCGACCACCGCCGACGGATTCGCGTCGGAGAAGGACCTGCGCGACCGCGTGATGGGCAAGCTGCGCGAGGCGATGCGCCCCGAGTTCCTCAACCGCATCGACGAGATCGTGTTGTTCCGCAAGCTCGACAAGGCGCAGCTGCGCGAGATCGTGCGGCTGTTGCTCACGGCGACGCAGGCGCGACTCGACGGCCGCTCGATCGGGCTGACCGTCACCGACGCCGCCGTGGACTGGATCGCGGAGCACGGCTACGAGCCCGAGTACGGTGCCCGCCCGTTGCGTCGGCTGATCCAGCGCGAGCTCGACGACCGCATCGCCGACCTGCTCGTGACCGACGCGCTGCTCGACGGCGGAGCGCTCACGGTCGACGCGGTCGACGGTGCCCTCAGGGTCACGGTCGCTGAGCCTGTCGAAGCGCAGCTGGCGGCTTAACTGCCGGTTGAGTAGGTCGCTCTAGCGACCGTATCGAAACCCCTCCCGAGGTCTCGATACGGCCGCGGGCGGCCTACTCGACCGGCGTGACCGCTACCAGGGCATGACCCCGTCGCGCGCCACGAACGTGCCCGTTGGGCCGTCGGTGCCGATGGTGGCCATCGCCACGACCGCGTCGGTTCCCTCGGTCACGGTCTGCGGTCCGCTGTTGCCGTTCAGGTCGGTCGCCGTGTACCCGGGGTCGACCGCGTTGACCCGCATCTCGGGAAACGCCTTCGCGTACTGCACCGCGAGCATCGTGGCAGCCGATTTCGACGAGCCGTACGCGATCGTCGCGAAGGTCGACTCGATGTGCGCCGGGTCGTTCACCCGGTCGAACGAGCCGAGTCCGCTCGAGACGTTCACGACGACGGGCGACTGCGACTTGCGCAGCAGCGGGAGCATCGCGTGCGTCACGCGCACGATGCCGAACACGTTGACGTCGTACACCTCGCGAACGATGTCGGCCGTCACGTCGGCCGAGTCGGCCTGCGACCCCGAGACGCCGGCGTTGTTGACGAGCACGTCGAGGTGGCCGGCCTCTTCGAGAATGGATGCCGCGGCGCCCGCCACCGACGCGTCATCCGTCACATCGATCTGTACGAACCTCGCGCCGAGCGATTCGGCCGCGGCCGCTCCCTTCTCTGCGTCGCGGGCTCCGAGATAGACGGTGTGGCCGAGTTCGATGAGGCGTCGTGCGGTTTCGAAACCGAGACCCTTGTTGGCTCCTGTGATGAGTGTTGTTGTCATGGCTCCAGCGTGCGGCCGGCGTGTTCGGTGGAGAAGGCACGCTGTTGACTATGGACTGCGAGTACCACCATCCGCGGGCGCGCAGGGTGGAGACTGAAGCAATGAACGACGTCGCGCCCCACGAACTCGCTGTCATCCTGCGCGCCTGGCGCGACCGGCTGGCCCCCGAGGCGGCGGGCATGCCGCGCGGCAGCGGCCGCCGCGCCCCCGGTCTGCGGCGCGAAGAGCTCGCGTCTCTCGCCGGTGTCTCCGTCGACTACCTCGTGCGGCTCGAGCAGGGACGGTCGACGAGTCCGTCTCCCCAGGTGCTGGCGGCGATCGCCCGCGCGTTGCGCCTGACGAACGAGGAGCGCGACCACCTCTACCGCGTAGCCGGAGCGGCCGTGCCCACGAGCGCGGACGTTCCGCGACACCTCACCCCGAGCATCCAGCGCATCGTCGACCGTCTCGGCGACACACCGGCGGCCGTGTTTTCTGCGACGTGGGACCTGATCAGCTGGAATCCGCTCTGGGCGGCCCTGCAGGGTGACCCTTCCCTGTATTCGGGCAGGGCGGCGAACGTCGCGTGGCGCGTCTTTATGTCGGGGGAGAATCCCGAGATCATCCAGAGCGTGGAGGAAGCCGACAATTTCGAGCACGACCTCGCCGCCGACCTGCGTTCGGCCTCGGGGCGGTACCCGAACGACAGGGCCCTCGCCGAGCTGATCGCGACGCTGCTGAAGTCGAGCCCCCGGTTTGCCGACCTCTGGTCGTGCGCCCGGGTGGCGACTCACCTCTCGTCGAAGAAGATCGTGCACACGGCGATGGTGGGCCCCATCGCCCTCGACTGCGACGTGCTGATGGTGCCCGGCAGTGACCTGCGCGTCGTCGTCTACACGGCCGAACCGGGCTCGACCGACGCCGCCCGCCTCGACCTGCTGCGCGTCGCGGGGCTGCAACAGCTGACCCCCGCCGGTTGACGCCGTCGCGCGGCGTCCCCGGCCGGGGCGTGTCCGACCGAGAGCTTCTTCACATTCAGGATGGCTGTGTCGTCATGAGTAGTAGAGGGCTATCTCAGGAGGACTAATGATAACGATCGTCATCGTCGGAGGCGGGTACGCCGGCGTCATCTGCGCGAACCGCCTGCGCTCGTCGCTCAGTCATGTGGAAGCAGCCAGCGTCCGCATTCGACTGGTCAACCCCGAGGAGCATTTTTACGAGCGCATCCGCTTCCATGAGGTGGCCGCAGGCACCCGTGACACTGCGGCCATACCACTCGTAGACATGCTGCACCCCGATGTGCAGCTCACTATCGGCACGGCGGTGCAGATCGATCCCGCAAAGCGCGTTGTCGACGTGCGGGAGGCGAGTGGCGGGCTCTCCACCCACCCATACGACAAGCTCGTCTATGCGGTGGGAAGCGGTGACTCCACGGACCGAGTCAGAGGCGCGCGCGAGTTTACGTACGCCATAGCTGACCCTCATTCGGCCACCGCGGCGGCGGGAGCGATCGCCGCTGCCGGCACTGGACAACGTGTCGTCGTCGTCGGAGGCGGTTTCACCGGAGTGGAGACGGCCGCGGAGGTCGCGGAACAGAATCCGAAGCTGCGGGTCACTCTGGCCACGTCAGGGCCGTTGGTCAGTCCCATGCGTGCTCGGGCGCGGCGCAGCATCACCAAGCGACTCCATCGGCTGGGCGTCGAAATCGAGGACCGGTCTTTTGTGTCCTCCGTAACCCAGGGCGCTCTGCATTTCGTTGACGAGTCGACGATGGAGTTCGACGTCTGCTTGTGGACAGCCGGGTTCTCCGTGCCGGACCTTGCTCGGGACAGCGGTCTCGCCTGCGATGAGGTCGGGCGGCTACGAGTCGATGAGCATCTCCGCTCGATCGACGCCCCAGATGTACTTGGCGCCGGCGACGCCGTGCGACTTCCCGAGCAGTACGGACACCACCTGCGCATGGGTTGCGCGGCGGCGCTCCCGCTCGGCGGCGCGGCGGCCGATGTCCTCCTTGCCCTCCTGCGCCGCCGATCATTGCCGATCGCGTCAGTCGGGTTCCTGGTGCAGTGCATCAGCATCGGTCGGCGCGACGGCTACGTTCAATTTGTGAAGTCAAACGACACAGCAACACCTTTCGCCCTCAGTGGCTCACCTGGTGCACGGTTCAAAGAGATGATCTGCGCGATGACTGTCGACGGTCCGCGCAAAGAGCGGAGCAAGCCGGGTGCATACTGGGCGCCCAAGGGGCCGAAGCCATTGCCCCACAGGGAGCTGACTAGCGCATGACCGTTGCACCACCAGGGAGTGCTGACCACCGTCGGTTATTCGGCGTCGCCTACCGAATCCTCGGTTCGGTGCACGACGCCGAAGATGCTGTGCAAGAAGGGCTCGTGCGCTGGCACCGTCTGGATCAGGATCAGCGCGACCTGGTGCGAGAGCCGATGGCCTGGCTCACTCGCGTCGTCAGTCGGATTTGCCTGGATGAATTGGGGTCGGCACGAGCTCGTCGCGAACAGTACACCGGCATTTGGTTGCCCGAGCCACTCATCGGCACCTATGCCGGGAAGGGCTCGGGTCGTGAAGCGATGGACCCGGCCGATTCCATCAGTCTGGACGAGTCGGTGTCTCTGGCGCTCCTCGTCGCGATGGAAAGATTGAGTCCGGGGGAGCGGGTCAGTTTGATTCTTCACGACGTCTTTGGTCTCAGTTTCGATGACGTGGCCGAAATCGTCGGGCGGACAACCGGATCATGCCGACAGCTCGCCTCCATCGCTCGACGCAAGATCGGAGCGCCTCCTCGGTCGGCGTCGACGCCGTCGGACCAGAAGGGTCGCGAAGGAGTACTCACGGCTTTTCTCGGTGCGTGCATGAGCGGCGATCTGGAAACGCTCGTCCGCGTCCTAGACCCGAGCGTCGTGTCGAGAGCCGATGGTGGCGACCACATCCGCGCAGCACGGAAAGCTGTTGTCGGATCGGACCTCGTTGCGCGTTATCTTCTCGGAGTCGTCGGGAAACAGCGTCAGCTCACCGCGACGCTAGCAACCACGATCGAACTGGTGAACGGTCGCACGGGAATCGTCACGCGTGACCAGGACAGGATCATTGGCGTCTTCGATCTGGAGATTGTCAACGGTCGAGTCACCGAGATCGCAATCCAAGTCAACCCGGACAAGCTTCACGTCTACGCGCCCTGAGATCGAACCCCTCCTCCCACCCAAACTCCGCTCAGGTTCGCCCCTTACCCTCGAACCCATGCCCACCGACATTGCCGATGGTTCCCAGCTCACAGGTTTCGCGGATTGGGCGGTCGGGGTGATGGAGACGCTCGGCGCTCCGGGTGCCGGTCTCGTGATCGCGATCGAGAATCTCTTCCCGCCGCTGCCGAGCGAAGTCATCCTGCCGCTCGCCGGTTTTACCGCGAGCCGCGGCAGCTTCGGTCTCGTCGACGCGATCTTCTTCACCACCCTCGGCTCGATCGTCGGCGCGTGGGTGCTCTACGCCCTCGGTGCCTGGCTCGGCCGCAACCGCGTGCGCGCGATCGTCGAGAAGCTGCCGCTCATGAGCGCCGAGGACTTCGACAAGACCGAAGACTGGTTCGGCAAGCACGGTACGAAGGCGATTTTCTTCGGGCGGATGGTCCCGCTCTTCCGCAGCTTCATCTCGCTGCCCGCAGGGGTCGAGCGGATGAACCCGCTCGCGTTCACCGCCCTGACGGCCGCCGGCAGCCTCATCTGGAACTCCATCTTCGTGATCGCCGGGTTCTACCTCGGCGAGAACTGGCACGTCGTCGAGCAGTACGCCGGCGTGTTCCAGAAGATCGTGATCGCCATCGTGGTCGCGCTGGTCGCCTGGTTCGTGGTGACGCGGGTGCGCAGCATCCGGGCGCGAAAGCGCGAGGAGTCGCTGGTCGAGTAGCTCGCGCAGCGAGCGGCCACGCTGGTTGAGTAGCTCGCGCAGCGAGCGTATCGAAACCCGCTAGTCGGCGTTCTTCAGCGTCAGCACCCGTCGCGCCGCGGCATCCACCTGGTTCGCGAAGGCCGGGTCGGTCTGCGCTCTCGCGAGGACCGCGTCGATCATCTCCGCGGCGATCGACGGCGATCGCGACACCAGCACGATGTCGCAGCCGGCCTCGATCGCGAGCACCGCACGCTCGGCGGGCGACCATGCCGTCACCTGCGCGGCCCCCGACAGGTCGTCCGTCATGATCACGCCGTCGAATTCGAGCCCGTCGCGCAGCAGTCCGGTGACGACGGTGGGGGAGAAGACGGCGGGCGCCGTCGAGTCGATCTGTGCGTAGATCGCCGACGACATCATGACGACGTTCGCCCCCGACGCGATCTCGCTGCGGTAGATGCCGACGCTGTCGCTCTGCGCGTTCGTGGTCGTGTCGGTTACGCCCGCCGTGTCGTCGGTGTTGGCCGTGACCGCGCCGAGCCCGGGGAAGTGCTTCACCACGCTGGTGACCCCACCCGCGGTCATGCCGGCGCGAAACGCGTCCGCGTGAGCCACGATGCCCGGGGCGTCGAACGCGAACTCGCGGTCATACCCTCCGATGGGCGGGTTGGATGTCGCGGCTTCCCTCGATGCGATGAGATCCACCACCGGCGCGAGGTTCATGTTGACCCCGGCCGAGGCTAGTTCGCGGGCCCAGGTCGTGGCGCTGGTCTGCAGGCTGGCCGCATCCATCGCCCCTTGATCCAGAGCGGACGGCATCTCGCTGAACCCCGGCCCCGTGAGCACCTGCACCTGGCCGCCCTCTTGGTCGGTCGAGACGAGCAGCGGGCGATCCGGCGGAGCGGACGCGGTGAACTGCGCCACGACCGCGGCGGTCGCGGCCGTTCCGTCGCTCGAGCGTCCTGAGAGGAAGACGCCACCGACGAACCGGTCGCGCACGGCCGAGACCGTGGCGGCCTCGGGTGCCGACGCGGTCGTGCCGATCATGAACACCTGGCCGACGCGCTGTTCGAGGGTGAGCCCGGCGAGCGGGTCGGCCGTGGCGGTCGGGGTGGGAGTCGGCGGCAGGGTGGTCGCGGTGGGCTGCGGCGCGGGTGAAGCGCACCCCGCGAGCATCAGCGCTGCAGCGGAGAGCACAATCCACGAGCGCGTCTTCACCCTCACCACCCTACGCGTGCCCCCACGCCGGTTGAGCCTGTCGAAACCCTTTACGGCCGCAGCAGCACCTTCCCCGCACGCCCCTCGATGAAGTTGGCCTTGCTGGCGGCGCCCACCTCGTCGAACGAGTAGGTCGCCTCGATGGGCAGGGTGAGCGATCCCTCGCGGATGCGCAGGCCGAGCTCGCCGAGCAGGCCCGCGCGCTTGTCCGCGCCCATGGAACCCATGACCTTGCTGCCCCAGAAGCCCTTCACGGCGATGTCGTTGAAGATGATGGCGCCCGAGCTGATCTCCATCACGGGCGAGTCCATCGCGCCGAAGACGATCAGCGTGCCGCCGGGGGAGAGCAGTGAAACGAGGTCGCCCGAGGCGCTGCCGCCGACGGAGTCGAGGCCAGTGGTGATGGGCTGATCGCCGACGATCTCCTTGACTTTGTCCTGCCAGCCGTCGGTGTCGGTGGCGACGATGTTGCTGATGCCCTGTGCCGCTAGCTCCTCGACGCGGGCTTCCTTGCGGACCAGCCCGATCACGTTGATGCCGCGAGCGACGGCAAGCTGCGCGACGAGGCGCCCGACCGCTCCGTTGGCCGCGTTCTGCAGCAGCCAGTCGCCCTCCTTCAGGTCGAGGGTGTCGAGCAGCGCGATGGCGCTGAACGGCATCGAGACCAGCTGGGCGGCGACCTCGTCGGCGAGCGAGTCGTCGACCGGGATGAGGGCGGCGGCCTTGGCGATGAAGTACTCGGCCCAGACGCCGAAGGTTCCGCCGGTGGCGACGCGCTGGCCGACGGTGAGGTGCGTGACATCCGAACCCAGGGCGTCGACGACACCGACCGCTTCGGTGCCGGCGCGGGCGGGCATCTCGGGCTTGAAGCCGTAGGTGCCGCGGATGGTCCACAGGTCGTGGTTGTGGATCGGGCTCAGCAGGGTACGCACGCGCACCTCGCCCGCTCCGGGCTCGGGCGTTTCGACGTTCTCGACCGCGAGAACCTCCGAGGGCTCTCCGAACTGGTGATGGATGATGGCGCGCATGGCGACCTCGACTCTCTGTGAACTGGTCGTTCCACTATACTGCAATGACCAGTTCAAAAAAGTAGGGGAGCCTGGAGATGGGTCGCTCGAAGACATTCGCCGACGTCGAAGTCGTGCGTGCGGCGCGAGAGGCGTTCTGGAGCAGGGGCTACGAGAGCACTGGCATCGCCGACCTCGAGACCGCGACCGGGCTCAACCGCTCGAGCATCTACCACGCGTTCGGCAGCAAGCGCGGCCTGTTCGACGAGGCCGTCGAGTCGTACCTCGACGACGTGGTGCGCCCCCGGCTCGCGCCCCTCGCGGCCGAGGTGGTCGCCCCCGACGCGCTCGAGACCTACCTGCGCGGACTCCGCGAGGCGATGGTCGACGAGCCGACCTCTCTTGCGGTGAACGGATGTCTCTTGCTGAACGCCACGGCGGCGATGCTCGGTCACGAAAACGGACTGCAGGAGGTCGTGACGAGATACACCGCCGAGCTGCGGGCCGGCGTGACCGCGGGGGCGATCGCGTTGCACCCCGACCTCGACGCTCCGACGATCGACCTGATCGCGACCACGGTCACCGGTCTGGTGTTCGCGTCGATGGTGGTCGTGCGCGTCGACCGCGCTGCCGCGGGCCGCATGCTCGACGCCGCACTGAGCGCCTCCGCCAGGGTATAGCGCGCCCCTACGGCGTTATAGTCACGTTCGACCGCGTCACATCCGCGCCAGAATCGGCGAGGATGGCGTTGACGGCACGAGCCTCGTCGGCAGTGCCGACCTCGACTTCGAGAGTGGTCTCGGTTGTGGTCACGGTCGCCGAAGTGCGCAGGGCAATCTCGGCCATCGCGTCGACCGCGCCAAGCAGTTGGTCGTGCGTCGTCGTGTCTCCGTTAATGCTTATCCGCGACGCTAAAGAGCCGGCGTGGTGGCCGACCAGACCGCTCAGTTCGGCCGAGCCCGCGTCAACGACGACGGTCGGCATCGAGACGTCGAGCGGCGGATGCGCCAGCAGGTGCTTCGCCGTTGGCACCAGCGCGTCGCGAGTCGCCACGCGCACGGCCAGCGTTACCCCGTTGATGCCGGAATCGACGAAGCGGTCGTAGATGGGCTGCGGGTAGACGACGGCGGCGCCGGTTGCACCCGGAAGCGCGAGCAGCTCTCGCAACATCGCCATCCGCTCGCGAGTGACTTTCGCGACCGCGGACGCGCCGACCGACAGGTCTCCGCAGACGACGACGGGGTGCACCTGCACGTCCGCGTCGGTATCGGGGAGCTGTGTGGTCACATCGTCGAGCGTCCGCTCGAGGTCGTCGATCGAGCAACCGCGGTCGAGCGTGACTATCGCATCGACGTTGGAGGGCTGTTCTAGGTTGCTCGAGCCGACGTCGGCGGTGACGGAGGCGACTCCGGCGATGTCGTCGGCGTGGTCGATGAACGCGTTACGCGCACCTTCTGCGGGGAAGTTGCCGGATGCGAAAACCAGGGTGAGGCCGCCGGCGATAAGCGCCGCGATCGTCGCCAGCACGCCAATCGTCACGAAGAGATTCGTGATGATGCGGCCGGCCAGTGAGCGGGGTGGGGCGGCCGTCTGAGTCATGATGCCAGTGTTGACGAGCCAGGCGCGCAGGGCATCGGGCGAGAGGATCATCCGTGTCATCCGCTCGACCGATCTCTCGCACGATGTAAAACATTATTGACACGCGTCACCCGCGCGCCCTACTCTTCCCATGTAAAGAAACTTTGACACGGGAGAGACCGATGACACTCGAAGAACGCCGCTCGTGGACCTACCTCGCGGTCGCCGTACTCGTCTACGGGGGCTACCTGTTCTCCGTGCTGGGCAGGGCCGCATCCGCCCCTCTCGTCGACGTCGACTACGTGCCCGCGATGCTCTGGTCGATCGGTATCGCGATCGTTGCCGGCATCGTCATCAACGTCGTGATCGGCATGTTCACGCCGCGTCGCGACCAGACGAAAGACGTGCGTGACCGCGACATCGCCGTGATGGGCGACCGGGTCGGGCAGTCGTTCCTCGTGATCGGTGCTCTCGCGGCCCTGCTGCTCGCGATGGCCGAGGCCGACTACTTCTATATCGCGAACGTGCTCTACCTGGGCTTCGTGCTGTCGGCGGTGCTCGGCGCGATCACCAAGGTCATCGTCTACCGCAGGGGTTTCTGACCGTGGTCAAGGCGACGAGTGTGACGAACAACATCCGTGCGTTGCGCGCCGCGACCGGCGAGATGACGCAGGCCGACCTGGCGGAACGCATTGGCGTCACCCGCCAGACCATCATCGCCATCGAGCAGGGACGCTACTCGCCCTCGCTCGAGGTGGCATTCCAGATCGCGCGGGAGTTCAAGGTTCCGCTCGACGACGTCTTCCAATACGGAGGTTCCAACTGATGAAAGCGATAGTGCAAGACCGATACGGCGACTCGTCTGTGCTGCACCTCGACGACGTGCCCATGCCGACGATCGGCGACGACGACGTTTTGATCGAGGTGCGCGCCACCTCGCTCAACATCGGCGACATCCACCTCATGACGGGTCTGCCGCTGATCATGCGTCCGTTCGTGGGATTCAAGGGTCCCCGACAAAGGATCAGGGGCATGGATGTCGCGGGGATGGTGCACTCCGTCGGCTCTCGTGTCACGGCCTTCAGGCCCGGCGATGAGGTGTTCGGCGTCGTCGATGCCGGTCTCGCCGAGTACGCCCGCGCCTCGGTCAAGAAGATCGCGCCGAAGCCGGCCTCGCTCTCGTTCGAGCAGGCCTCGGCGATCCCCACCTCTGCGGCCACCGCTCTGCACGCGCTTCGTGACACCGGTCACGTGCAGGCCGGGCAGAAGGTGCTGATCATCGGAGCGTCCGGCGGTGTCGGCATCTTCGCGACCCAGCTCGCGAAGGCGTTCGGCGCCCATGTCACGGGTGTCGCCAACACCGCGAAGCTCGACCTGGTGCGCTCGCTCGGCGCTGACGAGGTCATCGACTACACGACGACTGACTTCACGCGGTCGGGGCTGCGCTACGACCTGATCATCGACATGGCGAGCACGCACACATTCGCGGACTTGCGGCGCATTTTGGCGACCGAAGGCACCCTCGTAATCGTCGGGGGAGAGGCCGGCGGCCGCTTCACCGGCGGCGTCGGTCGCGCGATGACGGCACCCCTGCGATCAATCGGCTCAAAGCAGAAGCTAAAGGGCCTGATCTCGGCGACCTTGGCTGGTGATTTGATGACGCTCGCGGAGCTCGTCCAAGCGGGCAGCATGATGCCGGTGATCGACGGCGCGCTCCCGCTATCCAGTGCGTCCGAGGCAGTGGCGCGCATGCGGTCGCGTGGGGTCGGCAAGGTAGTGCTGACCCCATGGCTGGTTGAGTAGGTCGCTCCGCGACCGTATCGAAACCCATGGGTTGTGAGGCGTCTCGCTTCCCCATCGGCCGCACCAGGAGATTGTTAGATGCGGCATGTCTCGCATCTATGTATTTCAAGTAGCTGCGAGGACAGCTGAAATGACAGTCGGTTGCGAGACAGGGCGAGGGTCGATGGGCAAGCCGGTGGGATACGCGCGGGTCTCGACTCGTCAACAGGGGACCGACCGTCAAGAATCGGATCTTCTGGCTGCGGGTGTTCGTCGCGACGATGTGTATATCGATGCTGGCGTCTCCGGCGCTCGAGTTTCGCGGCCGCAGTTCGAACGTGCAATAAGCGCCCTTTATAAAGGGGGACATCTTCGTCGTAACCACGTTGGACCGATTGGGGCGGTCGACCCAGAACATGCTGTCGTTCGCCGATTCGTTGAATAGCTCCCCCCCTGCCCTAAGTGCTGCTCACGTTATGGCAAGCTTGCGAGAGCTAAGGGGAGGTCAATGATGGCTACGTCAGGGAACAGAACTCGTGAGCAGCACATCGCCGTGTTTGGTGGAAGCGGAAGTGGTAAGACCGTGTTGCTGTCTTCGTTCTACGGAGCCACGCAGCAGGAGGAATACAAGCAGAATCATCTGTTCAACGTGGTGGCCGATGACACGGGTCAAGGCACCCGGCTTTACCAGGTCTACCTACAAATGAAGAACGCCGCCCGCACGCCGAAAGCCAACCGTTTCAAGGCCACGGCGTACTCGTTTTCCATCAAGCTGAAGAACTGGGCTAATACCAAGGCGACGAGGAACAAGCCCTTCGATGCGCTCAAACTCGTCTGGCACGACTATCCGGGGGAGTGGTTCGACAGCAGCGTCTCCGGGGAAGAGGAGTCTCAGCGCAGAATCGACGGTTTCCGATCGCTCCTTGGGTCTGATGTCGCCGTTCTGCTGGTGGACGGGCAGGGGCTCGTGGACAACGCCGGACACGAAGAGCGCTACCTTAAGGCTCTCTTCAACATGTACAGCAACGGTCTGAATTCCCTGCAGACTGGGCTGCTCCACGACGGTAAGCCCCTCGCAAAATTCCCCCGCATCTGGGTATTGGCACTGTCAAAGTCAGACCTTTTTCCGGAGTTAGACGTGGCGGGCTTTCGGGACCTCCTCATCGAGAAGGCCGCCGAAGACCTCGACGAGCTCCGAGCCGTCCTGGGAGAGTTCGTACAGGTTCCCGAGGCAATGTCCGTCGGCGAGGACTTCCTGCTGCTGTCATCTGCGAAGTTCGAGGAAGACAGGATCGAGCTGAACCAACGAGTTGGGGTCGAACTCCTTCTTCCATTGGCCGCCATGTTGCCGTTCGAACGCCACATCGCTTGGTCAAGAACCATCCATAACGGCGGCAAGGTCATGGAGACCCTCATCGGACACGCAGGAAGCATGGTTGGAGCCGCAGAGATGGCAGCAACAATAATCAACAAGGTCAAATTACCCGGCCCGTTTGGAATGGTGCAGGGCGTTCTAGTTCGCGTTTTGTCAGACGGCCTGTTGCAAAACGCCGTGAATCTCGCTGAAGATCAGCTCAAGAAAATGAACGCTGACGCCCTCGCCAAACGCGACTATCTAGCAGCGACGTTGACGAAGTTCCAAATGGATCTGAACATGGCCGAGAAAGAGAAGGTATTCCTCCGGAGCCCAAAGTGACCTTGATTTGGGCCACCCGCGGGCGCACCTGGGGACACCGATTCTTGCTCGACGGAGGTCACGCTGATCCGCTCCCAATCTACGACGAGGTGTTCTCCCATGTCGCCGATGAGCGCGAGCTATGTGCTGAAGTTGGAGGAAGGGTCGCTCTACGGTTCGCCGACCCGCAGGGTCGGAAGGACCTCGCCGGAAGGATCATCGTCCACGAGTTCGTCGTCTTCCTCCCCCTCGCCGCGAAAGTGGTAACGGTAGACGAAGGGCTCCAACACATCTGGAACCGGCCGGACATCGGTGATCGGTACTCTGAGATTTGGAATGTGCCTGACCCCGGCGCGGCCGTCACTTAAAAGTCGCTGTCGCGATGTGCCGGGTATTCCACTGACTTGACATAATCGCCAGTTTCGGCCGTGGGGCACCTATTCGTCCACACCCCGTGGACGAATGCCGAGTATCGGGGCGGCGCACGCCGGTGCAATCTGACTGGGCATTCACCCCGCGGCACGACAGTTGCTTCGGCATGACGCCCGGCGCCGCGGCGGCGTGAACTGCGGCACATGTTGCCGCCCGCACATCGAAACGCTAGACCGGGAACTCCTCCGGCCAGCCGTTCTCGACGAGGTAGCGCCTCACCCGGTCGACATCGTCGTCTGATGGAAGTTCCGAGGTGACCCTCGCGATCGCCGTCCCGACGTCGACTCTGCTGGTGAGGGTGTCGCCGGCGGCGGCGAGCCGGGAGCCGACGGCGGTCACTTCGGCGTCGGTCAGGCGGCGGCGGAGTAGTGCGATCAGCGGCACGAAATCCTGCTCGGGCAGCCCGGCGGGGTAGCCCTCGCGAAGCCATCGCACGACGCGGGTGATGAGACCGGAGCGTCCAGCTTCGCCCGCGTCGGACTCCTCGGGAAAACCGAGGGGCCAGCCGGCGCTTGCCAGCCGTGCCGATACGCGTACGAGGTCGTCGGGCAGGGCGGGGCCCAGGAGTAGCTGTTCGATGCGCTCGCGCATCTGTGACGGATCGAGTCTGTCGCCGGTCATATCCGACCGCGCAGAGTCGCCAATAAGTTCGTCGACCACCTGCGCGACTTCGGCCGAGGTCAGGCTCCTCTGCAGGATGCCCAGAAGCGGCACGTAGTCCTGTTCGGGGACACCCGCCGGGTAGCCCGCGCGCAGCCATCCGATGACGCGCGCGATCAGGCCGGTTGTCGAGGGAATCTGCGCGGAGACGTGCTCGTCGTCAGCGGTGCCTGACATCGTCAATCCTTCGGTACGAAGGTGAGGACGAAGTTGTCAAAGCTGAGCTCCTGACCGAACCCGGTGGCGATGATGACGCTGAGTCCGATTACGACCGCGGCCACAACGAGAACGTAGCAAAGGGTTCCGATCACCCGGAGGACGGGAACCGATATACGGGACCCACCGGTGGTCTCGCCCTCGGCGGCTGGGCGGCCCGCCGCGCCGGCCAGCGTGAACGATCGAACGCCGATCGCGAACAGGGCTGGCAGGCCCGCCCCGAGGAGAAGGGCTACGAGGGCGACTTGTCCCGCGGCTTCGAGAAAGAGAGTGAACATGGTCTGTTCTCCTTAGGCGTCGGTAGTCTGCGGGGCGGGACGCTTGGCGTCTTCCCATTCGTCGTTGACGTTGTGCGCGCCGACGCTGCTGCGCCGGGATCGGATGTAGATCGCGGTCGCGAGGGCGATGAGCAGCACGAACATCAGGATGCCGCCGAGGGCTCCGCCGGCTATGTTGCCGATCCACCACATCACCGCGCCGACCGAGGCGGCGGCCGGAAGCGTGATCACCCAAGCGATGACCATGCGCAGTGCGACCCGCCAGCGCACCTGGGCGCCCGGACGGCCGACGCCGGAACCGAGGATGGACCCGGTGGCGACGTGGGTGGTGGAAAGTGCGAATCCGAGGTGGCTCGAGGCCAGGATGACCGCTGCGGATGAACTCTCCGCTGCCATGCCCTGAGGCGTGGAGATCTCCACGAGCCCTTTGCCGACGGTGCGGATGATGCGCCAGCCGCCGATGTAGGTGCCGAGCGAGATGGCGAGGGCGCAGCTGAGTTTGACCCAGAACGGGACCGACTCGGTGTCGCTCCATCCGCCGGCCGCGATCAGGGCCAGGGTGATGACGCCCATCGTCTTTTGCGCGTCGTTGGTGCCGTGGGCGAGAGAAACTAGGGAGGCGCTGCCGATCTGTCCCATGCGGAAGCCGTGGTTGAGCCTCTTGCCGGCGAGGTTGCCAATGACCCGGAAGACCAGCCAGGTGCCGATCGCGGCTACAACGCCGGCGAGTACGGGGGACATCAGGGCCGGAAGGATCACTTTCCCCAGAACGCCGTCGAGCTTCGACCCGTCGCCGGCCCAGTTGACCCCCTCGAGGCCCAGCCCGGCGAGGGCGGAGCCGATCAATCCCCCGAAGAGGGCGTGTGAGGAACTCGACGGCAAGCCGAGCAGCCACGTCAGGAGATTCCAGATGATCCCGCCGATGAGGCCCGCCAGGACAATCAAGAGGAGAGCCGAACCGCCGTCTTCGAGCAGGGCGGGATCGGGTCCGCCCGATTCATCCTGAATCTTCACAACGGCGTTGGTTACCGTCAGGGCTACCTCGATGCTGAGAAAAGCGCCCACAAGGTTGAGGATCGCCGAGAGGGTGACGGCGACCTTGGGCGCGAGGGCTCCAGTAGCGATCGACGTGGCCATCGCGTTGGCCGTGTCGTGAAAACCGTTGGTGAAGTCGAACGCCAGCGCCGTGACGATGACCAGCAGAAGGAGAATGAAAGGGTCCACGGCGAAGAGCATCCTCCTGTCGCCGACAGTGCTCAATCCGTTCCCTTGCCTATTTCACCAGATGTTCACCTCGCTGAGGCACCCCGACCCCCCCGGTACCGTTCCCGAATCTACGACCGGCGACCACCGGGTGACGCACGAGCTGCGGCGGTCGTTACAGCGGACTGAGGACCTCAGCCGGTCGTCGATAACGCGCGAGCCGCGCGCTCGTCATCCGTTTAACTCCGGCCGGCCGCCTTGTTCCCACGCAGTCCGAAAAATGCGAATGCGATCGCGATCACGGCCGCCGCGGCTGCACCGATCCACTGCGAACCGATGGCGCTCGCTATCGCGGCGACGAGGAAGAGTGCCGCACCGATGAACCACATGGTCGAACGGGACATTGGAACCTCCAGCGTGAACGATGGTCAATTGCTCTCAGCTTGGCAGCCTCGACCCAACTCGTCTACGCGCCCTTTTCAGCGTCGCGACACTCGCCATCGCGACGTTCGGCATGTCCTTCTCGCGTCACCGGCGCCGCAACTTTGGTCGCGTTCCTCGGAGTCAACGTGGAAGTGCTCGCAGTGGCGACCGTTCCTCGCACCGCCGCCGAGGTTTCGATACGGGCCGAAGACGGCCCTACTCAACCGGCTGTTTCGGTACGGTGATGTCGAGAACGCCGGCCCGGCTCCGACTCACTCGTGAGACGCCCGCCCCGGGCATCCGAAATACGAGGAGTGAACGATGAAGTACATGATCGCAATGTTCGGCAGCGCCGAGGAGATGGGCGCCACGAAGACCCCCGAGTGGATCGGCGAGATGATCCAGTTCATGATCGCCATCGACGGGCGCCTGCGCGACTCGGGCGAGATGGTCTACAACGAGGGTCTCGCCGACCCCAGCCAGGCCAAGGTCGTGCGGCTCGAGAACGGACAGCCGGTCGCGACCGACGGGCCGTTCGCCGAGGCGAAAGAGTCGATCATCGGCTTCTGGGTGGTCGACGTCGCGAGCGAAGAACGCGCGCTGGAGCTCTGCGCCGAGATCGTGGCGTGGTCCGACGTGGTCGAGCTGCGCCCGGTGCCGTCGGGACCGCCCGCCGAATACCAGTGACAGACGAGCGAGCCGTCGTCGGCCTGTTGCGCGAACTCGCGCCGCAGGTCGTCGGCGTGCTCGCTCGCCGCTACGGCGACTGGTCGGCCGCCGAAGACGCCACCCAGGAGGCACTGCTCGCCGCCTCGACCGCATGGAGCAGTGACGGGATTCCGGATTATCCGAAATCCTGGCTCATCACGGTCGCGTCCCGCCGCCTCATTGACGCGCTGCGCAGCGACATCGCCCGCCGCGAGCGCGAGAACAACGACGCGGCCCTCGAGGTCGCGACAGCCGTGCCCGGCGACGACGACTCGCTCACCCTGCTCTACCTGTGCTGCCACCCGGTGCTGTCGCAGCCGTCACAGCTCGCGCTGACCCTGCGCGCCGTGGGCGGGCTGACGACCGCCGAGATCGCGCGCGCGTTCCTCGTTCCGGAGTCGACTGTGGCCCAGCGCATCAGCAGGGCGAAGCAGCAGATCCGCGCGGACGGGCTGCGATTCGAGCCGCCGCCCGCCGCCGACCTGGGCGCGCGGCTGGCCGTGGTGCTGCAGGTGCTCTACCTGATCTTCAACGAGGGCTACACGCCCGGTTCGCGGTCGGTCGCCGCGGGCGCGGACCTGACGGACGAGGCGATCCGCATTACCCGGATGCTGCGGGCCAGCCTCCCGGCGGACGGCGAGGTAGCAGGCCTCCTCGCCCTGATGCTGCTCACCGACGCCCGCCGGGCAGCGCGCGAACGGCCCGACGGCATGCTCGTCCCGCTCGCCGAACAGGATCGCACGCTGTGGAACGCCGCGCTCATCGCCGAGGGCACCGCGCTGTTGACGGCGACACTCGGCTCGGTCGCGGTCGGGCCGTACCAGCTGCAGGCGGCGATCGCCGCGCTGCACGACGAGGCCGAGACCCCGGATGTCACGGACTGGCCGCAGATCCTCGCGCTGTACACCGTGCTCGAGCGCATCGCGCCGGGACCGGTGGTCACACTCAACCGCGCCGTCGCCGTCGCGATGGTCGACGGGCCGCTCGCCGGGCTCGCCCTGCTCGGAACGATCGCGGGGGAGGCGGGCCTGGCGCACACCCACCGGTTCGACGTCGTGCGCGGTCACCTGCTCGAGCTGGCTGGGGACGCCGACGGCGCCGTCGAGGCGTACGGCGCGGCTATGCGCGGAACGGTGAGCGTGGCCGAGCGCCGCTACCTGGCGCTGAAGGTGGCGCGGCTGAACCCGCCCGCCGGTTGAGCTTGTCGAAATCCCCGCGAGCAATGACGCTGCGGGATTTCGACAAGCTCAATCCACGATTCCGACTAGTCGTCAACCAGCGTCGCGCGCTCCCGCTCGGCCTTCTCCAGTGCCCGCGCGGCCGTGGTGCGCTTGCGCTCCGCCGCCTCGAACGTCCGCGACGCGTCGGCGAGTTCGCCCTCCACGTCGGCGAGGTGCTCGCGCAGTTCCTCGCGCTCGAGCGTCAGCGACTCCTTCGCGCTGCCCGCCTGGCGCGCCGTGCGCTCGGCGTCGTCGGCGGCCGCCCGTGCGGTGGCGACCGCGGCATCCGCGGCCTCGATCTTTTTCTTCGACGGCGCCTTCTTGACCGGGGCCTTCGTCTTCGTGCGCGCCCGTGCCGCGGGCAGCGGACCGGCCACCGCGTCGTCGAGGTCGACGGCTTCGAGGCCGTCGCCCGAGAGCGCGCGCACCAACCGTCCGGATGTCACGGCCGCGGCAGCGGCAGCATCCGACATGCCGGCTTGCAGCGTGCGTTCGACATCGATGATGGCCGCGGCGTTCACCGGATGCCCCGCGTCGGCCGCGAGGGATCCCGCCTGCTTTGCGAGGGCCGTCACCAGTGCGCGCCGCTGCGAGCCGAGCTTGGTGAGCGTCGCGCGGTCGAGGCCGTCCTGGGCGTTCCGCAGGGAGTCACCGAGCGCGAACAGCTGCGCGACATCGTCGGGCCGCTCCCGCGCCAGCAGGCTCGTGGCCCAGGCGGCGGCCGACGGTCTCGGCAGCGCCTTGATCTCGGCGCCGAGCTCGCCGCCCTCGCCCTTCGCCCGCTCGTTGCGTGCCGCCGTGAACTCGGTCGGCAGCAGCGCGTAGAGCTCGGTCGCGACGGCGGCGAGATCGGTCATACTGCCAATTGTGCACGTTCCGGCGTCGACCGGGCCGCGGCGAGCGTTGCCTCGATGCCCCGCGCGACCGGTGTTGCGGTCACGCCGAACGCCGTCTCGAACGCGGTGGAGTCGAAGATATAGGGAGCGGTGTACTGGTGCGCCAGCTCGAGCGTCTCCCGCGCAGCGGAGTTGAACAGCGAGCCGACGCGCATCGTGGCGCCGCCCATCACGCCGATGCGGCCGCCGGCGAGCTCGATGTACTCGCGGCCGGTGAGCGCGGGCGCGGTGGGAACGTGCCAGGTGCCGCCGCGCGCTTCGGGCACGGTGCCGACGAGCGCGAGCGCGTCGCCGATGTCGGGGGTGTGGGTGAGCGAGTGCGGCTGGTCGGCGTCGAAGAGCCAGGTGGCCGTCTTGCCCTTGGCGATTCTGTCGAGCGCGAACGAGTTGAACACGCTCGTCGACGCCCCGGGCCCGTAGAAATCGGCGCTGCGGACGGTGGTGACGATGAGGCCCCGGTCGGATGCCTCGGCGAGCGTCTCGAGCGCGGACGCCCTCACCCGCCCCTTCTTGCCCGCGGGGACGATCGCGGTATGTTCGGTCATCGGGCCGTGGACCCGGCCGTAGGCGTAGACGTTGTCGAAGTACACCAGGTGCGTGCCGTGCTCGATCGCGGCGTCGACGATGTTGCCGACCACGACCGGCCATTGCTCCGCCCAGACGCGACCCGAGTAGGGGAGGCCCGCGGTGAGGTAGGCGACCTCGGCTCCTCGGATTGCGGTGCTGACGTGCGCCCGGTCGAGCAGGTCGCCGATCAGCGGGTGCGCGCCGTCGACGGTCGACGGTCGCCGCCCGAAGGAGGCCGGCGTCTCGCCGCGCTCGAGGAGGGCGCGAACCGTCTCCCGTCCGACGACGCCGTTGCCGCCGAGGACAACGTGGGTGGGGGATGCGGTCATGGCTGTACTCGATTCATGTCATGGGCGGTGCGAATAAATAGAGAGTAGCACTATCTATTCGTGCGGCGCCACGACATCTTTGTCAGCTCTGCACGACGCAGAACCGGTTGCCGTCGGGATCTTCGAGCACGACGTAGTCGGCGAGATCGGGGTAGTCCCAGTCCACGGTGCGGGCGCCGAGGCCGACGAGCCGGTCGACCTCGGCGTCCTGGTCAGCGGCGAAGATGTCCATGTGGTGCCGCGCGGGCTTGTCGGAGGTGACCAGCATCAATGACAGCCGGGTGCCAGGGCCCTGCCGCGGCACGAGCGTCGCCCAGTCGTCCTCGGGCTGTTCGCGCGGGCGGTAGTCGAGCGCCGCGGTCCAGAAGTCGACGGCGCGGGGGATATCGAGCACGCCCCAGACGATGGATCCGATAGTCAGCATGCGCACGAGTATGGCCCTGCGCGCGACGAGAATAAAGGCATGACGTTGAACAAGCGTGAACGCGCAGCCACCGGCGAAGAGCAGCGGGCCAACCTCGAGCTGGCCGGGCTGAGCGAGGCCGATCTGCAGCGCACCCTGGGCATGGACGACGACCGGGTATCCGCGGCGCTCGATGTCACCTCCGCCGACCCGATCGACGTCTGGCTCGTGCGCGACTACCTCGAGCGCATGGTTCTCGAGCGCGGCCGAGAGCCTCGCCCGTACACGGTGCTCACGCCGGCCGCGCGGGCCTCCGCCGAGAAGTGGTTCGCGCTGTACGACCTCGACGAGGTGTTGAAGGAGAGCGCGAGCTAATAGGTGAGGCGATTCCGGCGGAATGAGCCCGCCGCGGCCGCCTTATTGCGCCGAAAGCGGCTCATTTGAGGGGCGCGGCCAGGAACTCCAGGGCGGCATCGCGGAAGGCCCTCGAGGTGGGCGCGTTGAGGTGGTTGCGTCCGGGGATCTCGAAGAAATCGCCCTCCGCAGCCATCGCCAGCGCGCGCGACTTGGGCAGGATGCCGTCTTCGCTGCCGGTTGCGAACAGCGTCGGCTGGTCGGGCGCGTTGTCGGCGCTCGGCTGCGGACCGCCGCGCATGCCCTCGACGAGGGCGACGAGAGCGCGCAGGTCGTTGCCCTCGATGCCGCTCGCCATCTGCAGGTAGGCGCCGGTGAGGCGGTCCTCCACGACGTGGCCGCGTTCGATGTGCGCGCGGGCCGCGTCGACCTGGAAGCGCGTGAGCGGGTCGCCGTCGGGGATGCCGCCCAGCACCGCCTTCGTGATGCGCTCGGGCAGTTCGCGCGCCGCTTCCCAGCCGACCCTGGCACCGAGCGAGTAGCCGACGTAGGCCACCTCGTCGAGCATAAAAGTGTCGAGCACGGCGAGCACGTCGTCGACGAGCGCGGCCATCGTGTACGCGGCGGGGGAGTGCGGCTTGTCGCTCGCGCCGTGGCCGCGCTGGTCGATCGCGATCACGTGGAAGTCGGCGCGCACGAGGTCGCGGATCCACCCGGTGGAGTGCCAGTTCAGCAGCGCGCTCGACGCGAAACCGTGCACCGCGAATACCGTGGGCGCATCCGGGTCACCGAACTCGTAGGTGGCGATATTGGTGCCGTCCGGCGAAATCACGGAGCGGGCGGGCGGGATCTCTGGCGTAAGCATCCCGTCAATTCAATCAGGCCTTCAGCTTCCGCAGCGCCGAGCCCTTGTGGGCCGCCTGCGCCCCGGTCTTCTCGGATTCGACGATGAAAGCCGGTTCGTCGGATGTCGCGGTGAAGTGCTGTCCGGCGAAGTCGAAGTCTTCGGTCTTCTTCTCGACCACGTGCCCGCGGGTGCGGCCCTGCGGAGTGTTCCAACTGACCCGGTCGCCCTTGCTGAGATTGCTCATGCCCTCAACCTACGGGGTCGCCTCGCTCCTGACCACGGCGGCCCGACGTTCGAGGTACAGCCGCGACGGAGCGTCGGTGGTGAGCGAGATGGCCTTCGAATAGGCGGATGCCGCGGCATCCGTCTCCCCGCTCGCGGCGAGCAGGTGCGCCCGCGTGGCCCACGCCGGCTGAAACCTGTCCGCGCCATCGATGTCGTGCAGCGCGGTCAGCCCCGCACGCGGCCCCTGGACCTCGGCGAGCACGGCGGCCCGGGCCACCCGCGCGCCGAGCGTGGGCGAGACGCGCACGAGGGCGTCGTGCAGGGCGAGCAGCGTCACCGCGTCCGGCTCGCCCGGCGCGCAGTGCGCCGACTGGATGGCGGCCTCCAGTTGGAAGCGCGAGATGCGGCCGAGCGCGTGCGCCCGGCGCAGCAGCCGCTCGCCGTCGCGCACTAGCTCGGGCCGCCAGAGCGCCCGGTCCTGTTCGGCGAGCGGCACGAGGCATCCGTCGTCTGCAACCCGCGCATCGACGCGGGCGAGCGAGAAGGCGATGAGGGCTGCGAGCCCGAACGCCTCGGGCTCGTCGTCGAGCAGCACCGCGAGGGTCGTGGCGAGGTAGAGCGCCTCGGCCGCGAGCGACTCGCGCACGGTCGGGCCCGACACCAGCTGCCAGTCGATCGCGTAGGCGCCGTAGACGGCCTCGAGCACAGAGGACAGGCGGGCGGGCATGTCCTGCAGAACGGGAACGACGAACGGAACGCGCGCGGTGCGGATGCGCCGCTTGGCCCGCACGAGCCGCTGCGCCATCGTGGTCGCCGGCACCGCAAACGCCCGCGCGACGTACGCCGCGTCGAACCCGAGCACCGTGTGCAGCATGAGCGGGGTGCGGATCGACGCGTCGATGGCCGGATGCGCGCACACGAACATCAGCTCGAGGCGACGGTCGGGGATCGCGTCGAGGTCGACGAGGTCGAGCATGCCCGGGTCGACGTCGAGGGGCGCCGACGTGCGGTGGGCTGACGATCTCACCACGTCGCGGTGCCGGTTGCGGGCCACGGTGACGAGCCACCCCTCGGGGTTCGTCGGGATACCCGCCGCCGGCCACGTAGTGAGCGCGCGTTCGAAAGCGTCGGCCAGGGCGTCCTCCGCCCGGGGGATGTCGCCCGTCTCGGCGGCGAGGATCGCGAGCAGCCGCCCGTAGGAGGCGCGGGCCACCTGCGCGGCCCGCGCCCCGGCGGTCAGGCCGGCGTCTGCCACGCGCCGTCGCGGTAGGCGATGGCCGACGGGCGGATCTCGACCACGCCGTACTGGGCGCCCGGGTTCTTCTCGGCCCAGGCGATGGCCGCGTCGAGATCGGGCACCTCGATAACGAACGTGCCCGCCAGCTGCTCTTTCGTCGCGGCGAACGGGCCATCCTGGATCTGCGGCGCACCGTCGCGCACCGAGACCGTGGTCGACGCCGACGACCCCTGGAGGATGTCGATCGACACGAGCACGCCCGCCGAATCGAGCGATTGTGCGTAGAGGTCGAAGGCCGTCTGGAACTCGGCCATCTGTTCGGCACTGACCTCGACGTCGCCGGGTTCCGGTGCGTGCAGGAGGAGCGAATACTGCATTGTGTGTCCCTTCGGTGAACTGATACTGACACCTGTATGACGCGCCAGACAGGGGTCGATCGACACATTTCTAGATGTTGTCTTCGCCACCGGCCGGGGTCTACTTTGTGAGCCATCATCCGCAAGCGACCCGGAGGTACCCGTGAATTCTGAATCGAAGCCCACCGTCGTTCTCGTGCACGGCGCTTTCGCCGACGCCTCGGGCTGGACGGGCGTGATCAAGAAGCTGCAGCGCGACGGCTACACCGCGCTGGCCCCCGCCAACCCGCTGCGATCGCTGCACGGCGACGCGGAGTACGTGCGCGCCGTGCTCGCGACGATCGAGGGTCCGATCGTGCTCGTCGGGCACTCCTACGGCGGCGCGGTGATCACCAATGCCGCGACCGACGTCGAGAACGTCGTGTCGCTCGTCTATATCTGCGGTTTCGCGCTCGACGAGGGCGAACCGGTACTGCAAGCGCTTGGCCTCGGCGGCGGCTCCGCCGCGCTCGGCGAGCACACCCTCGTGCGCCCCTACCCCGGAGCGGGCGAAGGCGACGCCGACGGCTACATCGACCCGGCCTACTTCAAAGAGCTGTTCTGCGACGACCTGAGCGACGAGGACGCCGCGGCCATGGCGGCGGCCCAACGTCCCGCGGCGCTCAACACGCTCGGCACCCTGTCCGGCGTTCCGGCGTGGAAGACCATCCCCAGCTGGTTCCTCATCGGTGCCGACGACCGCACGATCCCGCCGGAGGCCCACCGCGCGATGGCCGAGCGGGCGGGCGGCATCGCCGTCGAGATCGAGAGCTCGCACGTCGCGATGATCAGCCACCCCGACGCGGTCGCGAAGCTGATCGTCGACGCGGCGAAGAACGCGGTTCCGGCCTGACCATGGGCGACCTGGTCGTGCACCAGTTCGTGAGCGCCGACGGTTTCGCGGGCGACGAGAGCGGGGAGTTCACGCTGTTCGACGGCTCCGGCCCCTCCGACGAACTCGACAACGAGACCCTCTCCCGCCTCGAAACCGTCGACGCGATCCTGCTCGGCGCCACGACCTACCGCATGTTCGCCACCTTCTGGCCGACGTCCGACTCGGATCAGGAGATCCTCGCGCAGCGCATCAACGAGCTGCCCAAGATCGTGGTGTCGACGACCCTCGAGGAGGCGCCTTGGGGCGAGTATCCGCCGGCGATGGTGGTGTCGGATGACGCGGCGGAGGCCGTGCGCCGCTTCAAGCGCGACCTTCCGGGCGACCTCATCGTGTGGGGGAGTCTCACCCTCACCGACACCCTCTTCGCCGCGGGTCTCGTCGACGCGGTGCGCCTCGCCGTGCTGCCGAAGGTGCTCGGCCACGGCCGTTCGGCCTTCCCGGCTCGTTCCAGCGACCTCGACCTGCGCCTCGTGCGGGTCGGCAGCTATGACGGGAGGATCGCCACGATCGACTACCAGAATGAACGAAAGGGCCCTTCCTAGCCGACGCACGATACTCTGGCGGTGATGACAACGACGCCTCACGCCCCAGATTCCGTTTCTCGCCGCGACTCCATCCCCGCCGAAATCGCCCGTTCGTGGCTGCTCGTGTCGGCGACCCGAACCGAGACGTTCGACTCGGCGTTCGCTTCGCGCGCCGACCAGATCGTGCTCGATATCGAAGACGCCGTCGACCCCAAGCTCAAGCCGAAGGCCCGCGAGGACGTCGTCGAGTGGCTCTCGGGCGGCGGTGACGGCTGGGTGCGGATCAACGACCGCACGACCGACTTCTGGAGTGGCGACGTCGACGCCCTCTCCGGCGTCTCGGGCCTGCGCGGCGTGATGCTGGCCAAGACGGAGTCGCCCGCCGACGTCACCGAGACCTTCGACCGCCTCGGCGGCCACACGCCCGTGCTCGCGCTGATCGAGTCGGCGCTCGGCATCGAGGAGGCCGTGTCGATCGCGCGGGCCCGCGGAACGTTCCGGCTCGCGTTCGGCAGCGGTGACTACCGCCGCGACACCGGCACGAGCGCCGACAACCTCGCCATGGCGTATCCCCGGTCGCGCCTGGTCGTGGCCAGCCGCATCGGCGACCTGCCCGGACCGATCGACGGGCCGACCGTGGGCAGCAGCCATCCGATCCTGCGCGAGCAGTCGCAGATGACGGTGGCCCTCGGGCTCACCGGCAAGCTGTGCCTCGACCCCGAGCAGACTCCGGTGATCAACGAGGTCATCAGTCCGACGCAGAGCGATGTGAGCTGGGCGCGCGACTTCCTCGACGACTTCGAGGCCCGCGGCCGTGTCATCCGCGACGGGAGCGACCTTCCCCGCCTCGGCCGCGCGCAGAAGATCGACAAGCTCGCGCGCGCGTTCGGCGTCACGCCCTCCTAGCCGCAGCCGCTCGGCCGGTTCTCGCAACTCAGGCAGGACGCGCGGGCGGTGCCGATGTGGGCCCGCCGTCGTGCGGCTCGAGCCGCGGCATCCGCGATTCTGCCTGAGTTGCGAAGGGGAGTGTTCGTGATTCCGGATGATTCGGAGTGCCGCCGAGCTCAGGGGCGTGATGGCGCGGCTGTGCAGCGCGCCGCAGAGCTTTGCTCCTGAATCACGAACGCCGCCCGGCCGGTTCAGTCTGCCTAACCCTGCTCGACGATCGTCGTGACGACCTCGACGATGTGCGGCGACGCGGGGGCCGACCCGAACCCGAACCGCACCGGCGGGTGCAGCCGTTCCAGGGCGCCGAGGTCGTCGCCGTCCCAGGTGGCGGTGATTCCGGTGATGGCGCGCGCCGACGTGACGCCGTAGTACTCGCGCCGACCCTGACCGGCCGAACCCGCCGTGCGGGCGCCGGGTACGAGCACCCGCGCCACCGGGTCGATGAGCCGCAGCCATCCCGGACGCGTCGCGATGCCGCGCGGCACGAGCCGCAACAGCCGGCCGAGCGGCGAGATCGTTCCCACGGTGAACCGCGCGCTCAGCGGGCCGGCCGTGACGGTGATCTCTCGGCCGATGCGCGAGTAGGCCACCGGCACGATGCGCACCTCGTCGAACACGTAGGTCGCGCCGACGAATTCGGCGACGGCGTCGCTCGGCGCGAGCAGGATGCGGTGCCCGTCGGCCCGCTCCACCATGACGTCGGCGAAGCTGCCGAGCGGCGACCGCGGCCACATGCCGACGACGAGACGCACGCCCGATCCGGTGCCGAATCCGGCGATGCGGCCGTGGAAGCGGAGAACGGTGCGGGGCATGACTTCAGCGTAGGCCGCGCCGACCGGCGACGCCTCGGAGCGACGTCGAAAGCTAGAGCACGACCTCGAAGTCGGTGCGGGTGTGACGCTCGCCGTTGATCTGCAGTTCGAGGGTGTGCGTTCCGGCGTAGTGCACGCGGGTCGTCATCTGCCGCAGCCCGTGCCGCTTCGAGATGATCACGCTCTCGCCTGGAGCGAGCGTCGCCGCGGCGAGTTTGAACACCTTCTCGGCCTGCCGCCCGTTGCTCTTCATAAAGTGCACGACGTAGTCGACAGCCATGCGCTCGGTCGTCGCGCCGTCGTTGGTCAGGATGAACCGGAAACCGAGGTTGCCCGGCAGGGTGACCACGGGCGAATCGAGCACCGGGTCGCTCACGCTCACCGTGACCGGCGCGAACCCGAGCAGGCCGAGGGCGCCGGGGTGCGCCTTCTTCACGAGCGTGCGCAGCCCGTGCCTGACGACCCAGGCGGTGTTCTCGTCGGGGGCGGCCAGCCACCGCGACGCCACCTCGACCACGAGTCCGGGGTTCTGCCTGGCCAGATCGTTGAGGTGGTTGGCGACCGACCGCCGCACGTAGTCGCTCTCGTCGCGGTACAGCGCGTCGAGGATCGGCACCGTGGCCTCGGGGCGGGCGTGCAGCGACGGCACGCGGATCGCCCACGGCAGGAACACGCGGGTGCCCTCGCTCGCGAGCCGGCGCACGTGCGGGTCGGGGTGCGTGGTCCACGACTGCACGATGGGAAGCGCGGCGTCGATGTCGTGGTCGAGCAGGCGGCGGATCGGGAACTCCGAGGTGAGCCGGGGCGTCAGCTCGGCGAGCAGCCCGAGCGCGTCGGCGAAGTGCTGCGGCTGCGCGAGGCCGAGGGTGGTGACCGTCTCGCCGACGGGCCAGATGGTCCAGCCGGCGAATGCCGGGTCGGCGAGGGCGGAACGGAAGACGGCGGCCGCCCCGGGGTAATCCGCCGGCAGGTCGGCCAGCAGGGCGGCGCTCACCAGATCGGTGCGCTGGCGCAGCGACGCGTCGGCGAAACCCGCGGCGACGTGGGCGAGAGCCGGGAAGTCGAGGCCGGGCGCGGCGGAGGCGAGACGCGCGCGGAGGCCGGCCACGGCATCCGCATCGATCAGTTCGTTCATGGCGCCCATTCGCCTCACGCTACGCGACACCTCGGACACACGCTGCGCCTAGGCTGGAAGCCGTACCCAGGAGGACACCATTTCCGAGATTTCGAATTCCGTCGTGGAGATCCACGTTCCGCTGACCCCGCTGATCGGGCTGCCGGAGGGTGAAGACCCGTTCCCGTGGATCGACGAGGTCATGGACTACATCACCGAACTTGACGAGCGCGGCGAGGCCGCCCTCTACGACGACGGCGGCGAGTTCGGCGACGTGTACGTGTTTCTCATCAACGCGGCATCCGAAGACCGACTGCTGGCGATCGCAGCGCGCATCGCTGACCTGCCCGGCGTGCCCGCGGGCGTCTACGCGATGGTCACCGACGACGAGGCCGAGGAATTCGGGCTCGGGCGACGCGTCGACCTGTCGTAGCCGTTAACGCCGATTGAGCCTGTCGAAATCCCCGAGCGAGCAACTCGCAAGGGATTTCGACAGGCTCAATCAGCGTATGTGCGCCTAGTGCCCGACGGGCGCCTGCGCACCGTTCGACGCCGGCTTGCGCACGAAGAACGCCAGCGGGATAGCGACGAGCGAGATGATCGCGCCGTAGATGAAGGCCGAGTGGATGCCGGCGGCGGTGGCCGCGACCTCGGTCGAGCCGTCGGCCATCATGTTCGCCGCGCGCGACGACAGCACCGTGATGAACAACGCGATGCCCGAGGCGCCGGCAAGCTGCTGCACCGTGCTGAGGATGGCGCTGCCGTGCGAGTACATCTTGGGCGCGAGACCGGCGAGCCCCGAGGTGAAGAGCGGGGTGAACAGCAGCGCGAGGCCGATGCTGAGACCGACGTGGGCCACGAGCACCCACCAGATCTCGGTGTTCTCGCCGAGCATCGTCATGCCCCAGAGCGCGAGGCTGACGATGACCGAACCGGCGATCACGAGCGCGGTCGGACCCTGGCGGTCGTACAGGCGGCCGACGAACGGCGCGAGCAGACCCATGATGAGACCGCCGGGCAGCAGGAGCAGCCCGGTGGTCAGGGTGTCGAGGCCGAGCACGTCCTGCGTGTAGAGCGGCAGCAGGATGAGCGTGCCGAACAGCGAGATCATGCTGATCATCACGAGGCCGATCGAGATCGAGAACGACCGCGTCTTGAAGGTGCGCAGGTCGAGCAGCGCAACGTCCCGCTTCTGCAGGCCGAGCTGGCGCACGATGAACAGCGCGAGGGAGACGAGGCCGATCGCGAGCGGCGCCCACGCCTCGACCGCGGTGATGCCGCCGACGGCCGTGCCCAGGTTGCTGAGGCCGAAGACGATTCCGCCGAAGCCGAACGCCGCGAGGATCACTGACAGCACGTCGAGCGGCGTCTTGCGCGTCTCGGAGACGTTCGGGATGCGCATCGCGCCGAGCAGCAGGGCGACGACGGCGATGGGCAGCACGATGATGAACATCCAGCGCCAGTCGAGCACGCTCAGGATGAGGCCGGAGATCGTCGGGCCGACGGCGGGTGCCACCGAGATGACGATCGAGATGTTGCCCATGATGCGTCCGCGGTTGTGCTCGGGGACGAGGGTCAGCACGGTCGTGAACAGCAGCGGGATCATGATCGCGGTACCGACGGCCTGCACGACGCGGGCGACGAGCAGCACCTCGAAGCCGGGGGCGATCGCGGCGATCAGGGTGCCGACGCTGAAGATGGTCATCGCGGTGATGAAGATCCCACGCGTGCTGAAGCGCTGCAGCAGGAAGCCGGTGATCGGGATGACGACGGCCATCGTGAGCAGGAAGGCGGTGGTCAGCCACTGCGCCGCGCTGGCGGTGATCTCGAGGTCTTCCATGAGATGCGGCAGTGCCACGCTCATGATGGTCTCGTTGAGGATCACGACGAAGGTCGATACCAGCAGGATCGTGATGGCGAGGGTGTTGCGAGCGCCGATGCGCTTCTCTTCGATCGCGGCGGCCGAGTCGGGCGCCGCCGAAGCGGTGATTGTTTCTGACAAAAGGGTGTCCTGTCCTGCAAGAGGGCTGATGTGGAGGGCGGGCGACGGTACCCGGATGCCGCGGTGCGAATTCACGCGTAATCGTGCGTCTGAGGGTGCAGCGAGTTTGAGGGAGTCTTTATTCCTGATTGGACATGCGAATACAGTGGCACAAAGTGGACACTGTCCACAAGTGGATTCTCGCTAGCAGCGCCGCCCGACGGTGTGCAGCAGGCGCGTGGGTCCGAATGACACGTTCTGCTCGATCGTGAGCGTCACCTCGTCGTCGCGGAAGTCGAACACGAGGGTCAGCGAGAACGGCGTCGTCGTGAGGAAGAGGGTGACGACGTACGAGTCGTCGTCGGCCCACGCTCCGGCGGCCGCGACGGGTGCGGGACCGTCGGCGAGCAGCGCCGACTCGCCCGGCGTCCACCCGCCGGCCGTGCAGGCGATCACGTCGGTGCCGCGTCCGTCGACGACGGTGAGCCGCGCGTCGCCGCCGTCCAAGTCGAGGGACACGGAGCGCAGCCCGAGCGAGTTTCTCGGCAGGGTGAAGCGGGCGCCCGAGACCCGGGCCGCGGTGGGGGAGTGCGGCTCGCCGTCGGGCAGGGCGAGCGACAGTGTGCCGAGCCTGTCGGCGAGCGCCGCCGCCCCGGTCGCATCCGGAGCTCTCTCATCGCCGCCCAGAACCGGCAACAGGTGGTCCCACACCGTGTTCAGGGCGTGCGGATCGTCGAGCCCGCCGGTGATGACGAGCAGCGCGTCCTGCTCGGGCATCGCGATCGACCACTGGCCGAAGGCGCCGTCGGCCCGGTAGGTGTTGTGCCTGCTGCGCCAGAACTGGAATCCGTAGCCCTGGGCGTTGTCCTCGACCGTTGCCGACTCCGCATTCTCCACCTGGGCCGTCGTCGCCGCGCGCACCCACTCGGCGGGCACGACCTGCCGTCCCTCGAACGTCCCGTCGCGAAGGTAGGTCTCGCCGAAAACGGCGATGTCCTCGGTCGTGATGCTTAGACCCCAGCCGCCCACGTCGATGCCGCGCGGGCACTGCTCCCACGTCGCACCGACGATGGCGAGCGGCCCGAACAGCCGCGGAGTCAGGTAGTCGAGCACGCGCCCGCCCGTGACGCGCTGCAGGATCGCCGACAACAGGTAGGTGGCGCCCGAGTTGTAGACGAAGGTCGCGCCGGGGGTGTGCTCGACCGGGAGGGCGAGGATCGCCCTCGACCAGTTCTGATCGGGTCCGGATGTCGCGTCCACCGTGTCGACGGAATGCCCCGACTTCATCGTCAGCAGGTGACGCACGCGCATGGCGGCCAGGTTGTCGCCGACGGCCTCGGGGAGGTCGTCGGGCAGCAGCGCGACCACGCGGTCGTCGAGGGACAGCAGACCCTCGTCGACCGCGAAGCCGACGGCGGTGGAGACGAAACTCTTGCTGATCGAGAACAGCGAATGCGGCAGGTCGGCGCGGTAGGGCGCCCACCAGCCCTCGGCGATCACGTGGCCGTGTCGCACGAGCATCATGCTGTGCACGTCGTGCAGGTTTCGCTCGAGGGCGTCGACGAAGCGGCCGATCGCGGCGGAGGAGACGCCCTGGGCCTCCGGCGTGCTGCGCGGGAGGGTCACGCGTCCACCCGCTCCCGCACCCTGGCCGGCCAGCGGCCGAGCAAAAGGACGGCGGCGCCGAGGCAGAGCGAGCCGAGAACCGCCAGCGGGAAGTCGAGGAACCACTGCATCACGCAGAAGGCGGGGATGAACGTGAGCGCCGCGGCGATGCCCACGATGTAGCCGGGCGGGGTGTCACCCACCTCGCGCGGTGCCTCCCAGCGGGCGACGAGGAACGAGAGACCGAACAGCGCGACGGCCACGATCACGAAGAACACCGGGCGGGTGAGCCACCACGACTCGCTGCCGGGCGGCGGGCTCGCCCCGGGGATGAGCAGCGCGACACCGCTGAGCACGATGATGAGCGGCAGGTGCCACAGGTAGATGGTCATGAGCCGGGTGCCGATCACGAACACGACGGCCCGCGCGACGTGGGTGTTCATCAGCGCGGCGAGCGCGGGACGGATGAGGCGCAGCACGCACGCCTGCGCGAGTGCGAGGGCTACGAGGGGCAGCGTCGGCGGGTTGAGGTTCGTGAGCATGTCGTCGTTGTACGGGCCGACCATGGTGAACGGGACCAGCGTGGCGTACGAGACGATCGCGATGAGGGCGAGCTGCCACGCCGAGCGGGCGGCGAACCAGCCGTCGGCGTACCAGAATCCGATCTGTTGAACCAGCAGCCAGACGAAGAACAGGTTGATGAGACCGAACTCGGTGATGCCCGTCGTGTAGCGCAGGGTGTCGACGAGGATTGCTCCCAGCAACAGCACCGCGACGGTCGCGCGCGGGGCCTTCGCGTGCCATCCGGCCATCAACGGAACGAACGCCTGACAGAGCGCATAGGCGGCGAGGAACCAGAGCGGAAGCCCCGCCCCGACGATCACGACGTCGAGCAGCTGGGGGTCGACGCCCAGCAGCCGGGCGCCGCCGATGACGACGACGTAGAAGAGGAAGAGCGGCAGTGCGGGCTGGGCGAGGCGCAGTACCCGGTTGCGCACGTATTGGGCCGCACCGCCGCCGCGGCGGTTCAGACTGCGCCACGCGGTGAGGCTGGCGAAGCCGCCGACCACGAAGAACAGGGGCATGATCTGGCCGGCCCAGGTCGCGTAGGCGAACCAGGGCTGCTCTTCGAGGGGCCGGCTCACGACGAGCGCGCCCGCCTCGTCGAACCCGACACCGATCATCAACAGGTGGATGATCACGACGAGCACCACGCAGAACACGCGCGCGATGTCGAGGGTGAGGTCTCGCTTCGAGAGATCGATCGAGGATGCGGCCGAGCTGGCGCCGCTCACGCGTCAGTGCCTGTTCGCGGCGATCGGGCGGGGTGGTCTGAGGCGGCCATCATGCTCACACTCTAGGGGTGCCGCGGGGCGCTGCGCCGTGCGGCCGAGCGGGCGGGCGCGCCGAGTTGCGCCGAGTGGGGCACTTCGACCGCCGTAGTGCCCCAAACAGCGCAAATAGCGGCGACCTGTGGATGATTCGGGTGGCACGCGCGTCGGGAAGCCAAAATGGCCGGATGCCGCAGCGCTCCGATCTTCCCGAGCCCCTGGGCCGGGAGCCTTTCGCAGTACGCGATGCGATCGCCCGCGGGGTCACGCGCGACCGGCTGAGGTCGAGCGACCTGCAGCGGGCGTTCCACGGAACGCGATCGATAGGTCTCGACCTGACCCAGCTCGCAGACCGTTGCCGTGCATACCTGCCGCGCATGGGCGAGGGCAACGCGTTCAGTCATCTGACCGCTGCCGAGTTGTACGCGTTTCCGCTGCCGCTCGGAGCGCTCGCCCCGTTCGACCTGCACGTGACAACGCCCGCTCCGGGCCGCGCACCGGCAGGCCGCGGGGTGCTCGGTCATCGCGCACGCCTGCTTCCCGCCGACATAGTGGAATTCGCGGGTCTTCCGCTGGTTTCGCCGGCGGTAGCGTGGTGCCAGCTTGCCCAAAAGCTGGGCGTCGACGACACCGTGGCCGTCGCGGACTGGATCGTGACCGGCAATCCCTACTTCAACGTTCTTCCGCTCGCCGACTTCGACGAGTTGACTGCGGCGACGGCCTCGCGCGCGGGCACGGCCGGGCAGCGGACTCGCGTGGCCGCTCTGCCCCTCGTGCGCGACGGCCCGGTGTCTCGGCCGGAATCGTTGTTGCGCCTGCTGCTCGGCCGCGCTGGTCTGCCGGAGCCACTGGTGAATGCTCGGTGTTATGGCGACGACGGGCAAGAACTCGGGATGCCCGACCTCGCCTGGCCGGACTACCGAACGGTCGGTCAGTACGAGGGTGACCACCACCGCGGGCAGTCGCAGTTTCGTAACGACATCCGCCGCGACGAGCGGTTCGTCGACCACGACTGGAAGGTCGTCAAAGCGACAGCAGATGACCTGTTCCGGCGCCCGGTCGAGCTCGCGGAGCGCTTTGGCCGTCGACTGGCCGCCCAAGGGTGGCGGGGGCGCATCGAGTTGCGCCATTTGGGGCACTTCGACCGCTGAAGTGCCCCGAATGGCGCAAACTGCGGCACCCACAACCGGCGCGGCTACTCCGGCTTCGGCCGCTGCATGGCGAGCGCCGTCTCCTCGGAGTCGATGCTGCGCAGCACGTCGCGCACGGCCCTCTCCTGGTAGCGGCCCTCGGCGCGCGCCTGCAGCACGGCCTCGCGCTCGGCCTCGATCATCGAGCGGCGCAACCGGCCGTAGGCGGCGAACGACGGCTCGGACTCGTCGGGCACAGCCCGGGCGCTGGCCTGCGAGAGGAATTCCGCGTTGACCCGCAGCCGCGCGACCGCGGCGGGGTCGTCGTCGGGCGTCGTCTCGGCCTCGAGCCGGGCGAGCCCGGCGCTCTGCGCCTCCGCGAGCAGGTTGTGCTTTTCGACGCGTTCCTGGGTCGCATCCGGGGGCGGCAGCCTCAGAGACCGGATGATCCGGGGCAGCAGCAACCCCTCGACGAGCGTCCCCACCACGACCACGAACGCCAGAAACTGCAGCAGCTCGCGCTCGGGGGTCTGCTCGGGCAGCAGGAACACGGCGGCGAGGGTCACGACGCCGCGTATCCCGGCCGACGACACGGCGGTCGCGGTGGGCCAGCTCCACGCCCGGCTGCGGGTGTACCGCGGGCCGACCATGTAGAACAGCGTGGTCGCGAAGACGAACGCGAACCGCGAGACGACGAGGATCGCGAGCACGAGCATCGACAGCAGCGCGATGTGCCAGAAGCCGTAGTCCGACCCGGCGACCCCGGCGAGGATGCCCGACAGGCTGAGGCCGATGAACAGGAACACGGCGTTCTCGAGCAGGAACCGGATGGTGCGCCAGTTAATCGACTCGGCGATGCGGGCCTCGGCGCTCTGCACGAGCGGCGAGCGCTGGCCGAGGAAAAGCCCGGCGATGACGACCGCGAGCACGCCCGAGCCACCGAGCAGCTGAGCGGGGATGAACGCGATGTAGGGGATCGCCAGCGAGAGGCTGGTGTCGAGAACGGGTGCGCGCAGGCGTTTGCGGATCGCAGAGACGACGTAGCCGACGGCCAGTCCGACACCGATGCCGCCGACGAGGGCGATGCCGAACTCGCCGACCACGTCCCACGGGTTGAGCACGGTGACGATCGCGGCGATCGAGGCGTTGAGAGCCACGAGGGCGGTCGCGTCGTTGAGCAGGCTCTCGCTCTCGAGCACCGTGACGACGCGGCGGGGGAGTCTCAGCCTGCCGGCGATCGCGGTGACGGCGACCGCGTCGGTGGGCGCGACGACCGCACCGAACGCGAACGCGGCCGCGAGTCCGACGGTGGGCAGCAGCCACCAGAGCGAGAAGCCCACCGCGACGACCGTGAACGCCACGAGCCCGACCGAGAGCACGAAGATGCTGTCGCGTCTGGCCAGGATGTCTGTGAGCGGCGTGCGGATCGCGGCGGCGAAGAGCAGCGGCGGCAGGATGCCGAACAGCACGAGGTCGGGCTCGACCGTGATCTGCGGAATGCCGGGAACGAACGAGACGAGTCCGCCGACGGCGACGAGGGCGACGGGTGCAGACCAGCCGACGCGGCCGGAAAGGCCGGTCACGGTCACTGTCACGAGAACGAACGAGACGATCCAGATGATCGTGGCAACGATGTCGATTTCGATGGGGATGTCCTTTCGGCGATTCGCTGCGCTCATCATGCCACCCGGCGGCCCCGGATGTGACGCGCCATCGGGGCCGCTCCGCAAGGCCTCGGCGAGACGAGGGGCTCGTCGTATTGTTGAGCTTTCTTGTTCGACGTTGAGCGGAGGATCCTGTGACCGAGACGACCCCGAAGACGAATTTCAAGGTGATAGCGCTGGCCGTCGCGGGGGCGGTGGGCGGCTTCCTCTTCGGCTTCGACTCGTCGGTGGTCAACGGCGCCGTCGACGCGGTGCAGGGCCAGTTCGACCTGTCGTCGTCGCTCACCGGTTTCGCGGTGGCGAGCGCGCTGCTCGGGTGCGCGGTGGGCGCCTACGGTGCCGGCCGCATCGCCGACCGGTGGGGGCGCATTCCGGCGATGCTCGTGGGTGCCGTGCTGTTCTTCGCGAGCGCGCTGGGCTGCGGGTTCGCGTTCGGCGTCTGGGATCTCGTGTTCTGGCGTCTCATCGGCGGTCTCGGCATCGGCATCGCCTCGGTCATCGCGCCGGCCTACATCGCCGAGATCTCGCCCAAGCACATGCGCGGCCGGCTGGCATCGCTGCAGCAGCTCGCCATCACTGTCGGTATCTTCGCCGCACTGCTCTCCGACGCGCTCTTCGCCAACGGGGCAGGCGGAGCGGCCGAGCCGTTCTGGTTCGGTCTCGAAGCCTGGCGGTGGATGTTCCTCGCCGGCGCTCTACCCGCGGTGGTCTACGGCCTGATCGCCCTGAAGCTGCCCGAGTCACCCCGCTTCCTCGTGCTCAAGGGCCGCGACGACGACGTGCGCGGCATCTTCGCCCGGCTGTGGCCCGGCGACGACGTGGAACGGGCGATCCGCGACATGCGCGCCGCGATCGAGGCCGACCAGCAGGGCTCGAAGAAGGGAGCCCTGAGCGGAGACCGGTTCGGCCTGAAGCCGATCGTGTGGATAGGCATCATCCTCTCGATCTTCCAACAGTTCGTCGGCATCAACGTGATCTTCTACTACTCGACCACCCTCTGGAGGTCGGTCGGTTTCCAGGAGAGCGACTCGTTCACGATCTCGGTCATCACCTCGGTGACCAACATCGCCGTCACCTTCGTGGCCATCGCGCTCGTCGACCGGATCGGCCGCCGTCCCATCCTGCTCTTCGGTTCGGCGGGCATGGCACTCTCGCTCGCCACCATGTCGGTCGCGTTCAGCCAGGCCGTGCAGGTCGACGGTGAGCCGAGCCTGCCCGGCGCGTGGGGGCCGGTCGCACTCGTCGCGGCCAACGTCTTCGTCGTCAGCTTCGGCGCCTCGTGGGGTCCCGTCGTCTGGGTGCTGCTCGGCGAGATCTTCCCCACCCGCATCCGGGCCAGGGCGCTGGGCGTCGCGGCGGCCGCGCAGTGGATCGCCAACTTCGCCATCACGGTGTCGTTCCCTCCGCTGGCCGAGTTCTCGCTCGTCTTCACCTACGGCATGTACGCGTTGTTCGCCCTGCTCTCCTTCTTCTTCGTGCTGCGCGTGGTGCCTGAGACCAACGGCATGTCGCTCGAGGAGGCCAACACCTTACTGCCGCCGAAGGGCAGCGCAAAGAAACGCGCCTAGAGGGGCGGGGCACTGCGTTCTCCGCACCCGTGGGTCTAGGGTCGTCAACCATGACCGACCGCATCGACACGCTCATCGTCCTCGGCGCCGGCGGCGACCTCGCCTCGCGCCTCCTGCTCCCCGGCTTGGCCTCGCTACTCGCCTCTCCTCGAGGGGAGGCGGTCCAGCTGATCGGGGTGGACAGGGGCGAAGTGACGGATGCCGCGTGGCAGTCGACCGTGTCGGCCGCGTTCGCGACGGAGGCCTCCGAACTCGGCAGCAGTGTGGCGGCGAAGTCGTTCTACCTGCGCGGTGACGCGACCGACGCGGACGATCTGCGCCGCGTGTTCGACGCCGCCACCGGGCGCATCGCCCTCTACTTCGCGCTGCCCCCGGCCGTCACGATCCTGGTCGTGAAGGCGCTGTCGTCGATCGACCTGCCGAAGGGCATCGTGTTCGCGCTCGAGAAGCCGTTCGGCACCGATCTCGCCTCGGCGCGCGCCCTGAACCGCCGACTCGAGAAGCTCGTGCCGGAAGAGCAGATCTTCCGGGTCGACCACTTCCTCGGCAAGTCGACGGTGCTCAACCTGCTGGGTCTGCGCTTCGCCAACCGCATCTTCGAGCCGCTCATGTCGGCGCCCAACGTCGAGAAGGTCGAGATCGTCTTCGATGAGAAGCTCGCCCTCGAGGGCCGGGCCGGGTACTACGACAAGGCCGGTGCGCTGGCCGACATGATCCAGAGCCACCTGCTGCTCGTGCTCGCCCTGACCGCGATGGAGCCGCCGGCGAGCGTGGGAGCCGACGACCTGCGCGGCGGCATGGCGCAGGTGCTGCGGGCCACCCGGCCCTGGGAGAAGGACGGCACCTCGAGCCGTCGCGCCCACTACACCGCGGGCACGATCGACGGGCGGGAGCTCCCGGCCTACGCGGACGAAGACGGGGTCGACCCCGCCCGCGAGACCGAGACCCTCGCCGAGGTCACGCTCGCGATCGACAACTGGCGCTGGGCCGGGGTGCCGTTCGTGTTGCGTTCCGGCAAGGCCATCGGCGAGGCGAAGCAGCAGATCGTCGTGACGCTGCGCGCGGTGCCGCACCTACCGACCGGTCTGCGCGGCCCGACCGGCCCCGCACAGCTGCGCATCGCGATGAAACCCGCCGCCCTCGAACTCGACCTGCTGGTCAACGGAGAAGACGACCCGTTCGAACTAGAACGCGTCGTGCTCGACAGTCCGCTGCGCGCCGGCGAGCTCAGCGCATACGGCGAGGTGCTCTACGGACTGCTCGACGGCGACGCGACCCTCTCCGTGCGCGGAGACGTGGCGGAGCAGTGCTGGCGTATCGTCGCGCCGGTGATCGCCGCGTGGAAGCGGGGCGAGGTGCCGCTCGAGGGATATGCGGCGGGATCCAGCGGAGCACCCGCGCGCACCCGACCTCGGGGGTAGAGTCGTACGCGTCGTTCCAGCGTGGTGATGATGACTCACCACACGAAAGAAGAACGACGATGTCACCCACCACCGAAAAGTCCGGCACGAACCTCAAGGTCATCGCACTCGCGGTGGCCGGAGCGGTCGGCGGCTTTCTCTTCGGTTTCGACTCCTCCGTCATCAACGGCGCGGTCGACCCGATCCAGGACCAGTTCGGCCTGAGCGACTCGCTCACCGGGTTCGCCGTCGCCGTGGCGCTGCTCGGCTGTGCCGTCGGCGCCTACGTCGCCGGTCGCCTCGCCGACTGGAAGGGCCGCATCCCCGCCATGCTGGTGGGAGCGGTGCTGTTCCTCGTCAGCGCCGTCGGCACCGGACTCGCGTTCAACGTGTGGGACCTCATCGCCTGGCGCCTCGTCGGTGGCCTGGGCATCGGCATCGCCTCGGTGATCGCGCCCGCATACATCGCCGAGATCTCGCCGAAGAATCTGCGTGGCCGCCTCGGCTCGCTGCAGCAGCTCGCCATCACCATCGGTATCTTCGCCGCCCTGCTCTCCGACACGGTGTTCGCCGGCTGGGCCGGCGGCGCCGGTCAGGACCTCTGGCTCGGCCTCGAGGCGTGGCGCTGGATGTTCCTCGCCGGCATCGTGCCCGCGGTCGTCTACGGTCTGATCGCCCTCAAACTGCCCGAGTCTCCCCGCTTCCTCGTGCTCAAGGGGCGCGACGACGAGGTGCGCGGCATCTTCGCCCGACTCTGGCCGAACGACGATGTGGAGCGGGCGATCCGCGACATGCGTTCCGGTATCGAGACCGACGCCCACGGCTCGAAGAAGGGCGCCCTGCGCGGCAACCGTTTCGGACTGAAGCCCATCGTCTGGGTCGGCATCATCCTGTCGGTGTTGCAGCAGTTCGTCGGCATCAACGTGATCTTCTACTACTCCACCACGCTGTGGAAGTCGGTCGGATTCCAGGAGAGCGACTCGCTGACCATTTCGGTCATCACGGCCGTCACGAACATCGTCGTCACCTTCGTGGCCATCGCGCTCGTCGACCGCGTCGGCCGACGCCCCATCCTCCTCTTCGGCTCGGTGGGAATGACGGTGGCGCTCGGCACCATGGCGCTGGCCTTCAGCCAGGCCGTGCAGGTCGACGGCGAGCCGAGCCTGCCCGGCGCGTGGGGTCCGGTCGCGCTCGTGGCCGCCAACGTGTTCGTCGTGAGCTTCGGAGCCTCCTGGGGCCCCGTCGTCTGGGTGCTGCTCGGAGAGATCTTCCCGAACCGCATCCGCGCGCGTGCCCTCGGCATCGCCGCCGCGGCCCAGTGGATCGCGAACTTCGTGATCACCCTGTCGTTCCCGCCGCTCGCGTCGGTGTCGCTCGTGCTCACCTACGGCCTCTACGCTCTGTTCGCCGCGCTGTCGTTCGTGTTCGTCCTGAAGGTCGTGCCCGAGACCAACGGCCTCTCGCTCGAGGAAGCGGAGACGCTGTTCACCAAGAAGGCCAAGGCGCCCGCCGCAGCGAAGTAGGCCCGGGCCTCAGCTGCCGGCTCCCTGCCTCACCGGGAGCGTGACGGTGAAGGTGGTGCCGCGGCCGACAACCGAGGCGACGGAGATGTCGCCCCCGTGCGACCGCACGATGTCGTTCGTGATGGCGAGACCGAGCCCGGTGCCCGGTACGGCCTCGTTCTGGGCGTTCGCCGCACGGAAGAAGCGGTCGAAGAGCTGCGGGATGTCGCTTTCCGGTATGCCCATGCCGGTGTCGGCGACAGTGACGACCACGGTGGACCGGCCTGCGGAGGCGATTCCGGAGGCGACCGCGACCCGGACCGATCCGGCGGCCGGGGTGAACTTCACCGCGTTCTCCATCATGTTCGTGAAAGCCCGCTCGAGATGGGCCTCGTCGCCCTCGACGATGGCCGCGTCACCGCAGGTGGTCGTGAGGTCCACGTCGCGGGATAGGGCGAAGGGCTGCAGCGATTCCGTGGCCCGCGCCAGTATCCGGCCGAGCTCCACCGGCGCGGTGGCAAGCTTCGTGTCGCCCGATTCCAGGCGCGTCAGCACAAGCATGTTGCCCACGAGGTCGTGGAGGCGATGGGCGTTGCGGTCGACGACGACCAGCATGTCTTTCGCCGGCTTGGGGAGCGGTCCGCCCGTCTCGTCGAGAACGAGTTCGAGAAAGCCCAGGATCGAGGTCAGCGGCGTGCGCATCTCGTGGCTCACCGTGCCGATCATGTCGCTCTTCGACCTGTCGAGCGCTGTCAGGCGCGCCACCACCTTCTCCTGCCCCTCGAGAACGTGGGCGAGCATCGACTGCCGGAACATGACGGGAACGACGGAGAGCGCGACGGCCGCGGCGGCCAACACGAGCGCGACGGTCGGCACGGAGGTCTGGGTCGCGACCAACAACACGGCGAGCCCCGCGAGCACGGCCATGGCGGGCACGGGCAGCAGTCGTGCATCGGACGTCGCGCGCGGCAGCTCTGGTTTCACCCGGTCGACCCCGTCGACCCACAGCGCGACGAATGCCACGCCGGCCGTCCACGCGGCGTCGAGTGTGGTGCCGCTCGAGTAGGCGTCCTCGTGGTTCAGCAGCGCATAGGCGATGTCCGCGCCGGTGAAGAGCAGCAGCCCCAGCAGCAGGAACTGCCAACGCGGACCGATCCGCAAAACCGGCGACGCCGAGATCCCCACCACGATCGCGATGAGAAGCAGATCGAAGAGCGGGTACAGGGCGGCGATCGCGGCGTCGAGCGGTGCGGAGTCGATCGTCGCATCGTCGAAGACCGGCGCGAGCACGACCGCGAGCACGGCGGCCGCGCCCAGCATCGCGAGAGTGCTGTCGACTAGTACCGAGCCGGTCATCCTTCGTGACTGGCGTCTCACGAGAACGAGGAGTGCGGCCATCGTGAGCGGGTAGTAGAGCAGGTAGCCGAGGTCGGCGAGGGAGGGCGAGGGCAGGTTGCCGGATGAATCCATCGCGAGTGAGAAGAACGTGTCGCCCGCGGCGTTGAACGTCACGCCGGCGGCCGCGAGAATCACCTCCCATCGCGTGAACGACGTGCGCACTGCGACGAGCCAGAAGACACCGACGGGCAGCCACGTGGCGACCAGGGCCAGCCAGACGTTGATCAGCACGCTCGCGGGATCGCCCGGCAACAGCAGCGCGCCGAGGTACACGAGGTTCATCACGATGGTGACGACGATCAGCACGCGGATCGCGCGGGCGAGAACCGCGCCGGTTTGCGAGCGCCCACCGGGATCCGACCGGGCGGCGCGCATCGCTGCTGCGCCCCCATCGACCGTGCTGATCATGATTCCCCCGAACGACTCAGCCCGATATTCGGGCCCCCGCTTCACATCATGCCTTACTGAAACGGACTCGCTGAATGCTTGCGCTCTGCCGAGCGATCGTGTTCGGGGGTTATCCCTGATGTAGCGACGGGCATAATTCGGCAGACTGGGGGCATGAGCACACTCCAGCGACCCAAGTCCGGCACCATGATCGGTGGCGTCTGCGCCGCCATCGCAAACCGTTTCGGCTGGTCGGTGACGCTCGTGCGCCTGCTGACCGTGGCATCCATTCTGATCCCCGGGCCGCAGGTGATCATCTACCTGATTCTCTGGGCCTTCATCCCCAAAGAGATCTAGCCCGTCATTCGGCCGCGGCCGGCTCCGGGAGGCTCGACGCCAGCACGTCGTCGAGGGCGGCGATCGCGGCCTCTTCGTCGGCTCCGAGCGCGAGGCTCAGTTCGGACACCACGATCTGACGGCTCTTGACGAGCATCCGCTTCTCGCCGGCCGACAGCACGGCGCGCTGGTCCCGGCGCCACAGGTCGCGCACGACCTCGCTGACCCTGTAGACGTCGCCGCTTCCCATCTTCTCGGTGTTCGCCTTGAACCGGCGCGACCAGTTGCTGACCTCTTCCTCGGCCTCGCCGCGGAGGACCGCGTAGACGGCCTCGACGCCCGCGTCGTCGATGACGTCGCGCACACCGACGAGCTCGGCGTTGTCGACGGGCAGCTCGACGACCAGGTCGCTGCCGTGCATGTCGAGCGTGATGTACTTCTTCTCCTCGCCCTTCACGGTGCGAGTCGTGACGGCGGTGATGGTCGCTGCGCCATGGTGCGGATAAACGACGGTTTCGCCGACTTCGAAGATCATCTGAGCAGCCTCTGTTCTATTGCGCCTCCTGAGACGCTATCGCCTTTCGCGCGGAAGCAGAACGCCGGGCGCAAGAAGAACGTCGCGGCTATGGCCCGAGGAGCGTCTCAAGCGCGTCGCTGATCTCGTCGCGCTCCACTTCGGTCGAGATGGTCGCCGTGTTGTCGCCGGGCTGCACCCCGTAGTCGCCGAAACCCGCGTGATTGAGACCCTGGATCTCGACGAAGTCGGCGTCCGCCGGTAACCGGCCCGCGGCATCCGCGATCTTCTCGGGCGTGCTCAGACCGTCCCGGCTGCCGGCGATGCTGAGCACATCGAGCCCGGACCCGGTCAGATCGTTCGCGCAATAGCTGCCGAACAGGATGAGGCCGTCGACCTCGGGGTTGTCGGCGAGCATGCAGGCGCGCACCCCGCCGAGGGAATGTCCGCCCACGAACCAGCGGTCGACACCGGGTACGTCGGCGGTGAAGGTATCGAGCGGGCGCTGGTCGAAGAACGCGAGGTTCAGGATCGGCTTGGTGATCACGACGGTCGCGCCGGTACGCTCCACGATCTCCGACAGCTTGTACAGGTACGCGTACGGATCGACTTTCGCCCCGGGGATGAAGACGAGGCCGGTGCCGGACGCGACCCCCGTCGGCCCGATGACGACCGAGTGGTCGGTGCTCGTGACCTCGACCGCGTCGTTCGTCCAGACCTCGAGGGCTCGGTCCCTGTCGCCCTGCATCACGATGTTCGCCCAGACGAGCACCCCGACCGCGACCAGCAGGACCGCGACGACGACGGCGACGACGCCGATGCGGAGGCGGCGGGCGATGCCCTTCCGGGCGGGGACGGTCATCGGTCCAGCCTACGCAGCGGCTACCAGTCGAGCGTGCCCGGCTCGCCCTTGAACGGACCGACGACCCGGCCCGTGATCCAGCCGCCGTAGAAGCCGCCCGCCTGCGGCTGCACCTGCTCTCCGTCGACCTCGCAGCGTTCCATGGCGCCGGGGTAGACCGCGACGCGGTCGGCGAGCACCTCGAAGCCGGGGCTCGGTTCGGGGTAGAACCAGCCGGCGCTCTCGGCCACGGCGTCCCCGCCACGCACGGTGAGGTAGCCGGCAACGCCCTTGAATTCGCAGAAGCTGGTGCCGGGCGCGGGCTCGAGGGACCCGGCCGCGAAGGACGCGCGCGGCAGGTAGTAGACGGGCGGATGACTCGTCTCCAGCACCCGGACCGCGTCGGTGGTGTCGGCGATCGTCACCCCGCCGAGGGTGACCACCACTCGTTCGTCGGTCGGTTCGACCCTGGGCGGCCTGGGGTAGTCCCACACGGACTCCTGGCCGGGACCGGGCACGACGGGGCTGATCTTTCTGCGCATGACCCCAGTGTGACCCGCCCGCCTGTGAGCGGCGTCGCTAAGGTCGAGAGATGCGCGATCTCGATCTGTCCGTCGACGGCGAACTGTTCCGCGTCCGCGAACGACGCCAGCCCGGCGGCGCGATCAGCTACGACTTCGCGTGGCGCAACGGCCCGGCGCAGGGCGGCTACGGGTTCACGGCGAGCTTCGGCGGCGACGCGACGGACGACCGGCTCGCCGTGGAGGCGCGCGCGTTCGTCACGGCGTTCTACGGCCCGGGCGGCATCGGCGAGACCGACTTCCCCGACCACGTCGCGGCAGCCGACCGCTGAACCTGCGGCGAACCCTTGCCGCGCGCAAGTTCACGCTGTAAACATAAGGCAATCAAAGGAGATCCCATGGAGTTTCTGCTGCTCATCGCTGACGCGCCCGACGGAGAGGCCGGCGTCGATCTCGACGCCGAGCACTGGGTCGACGACCTGGAATCGCGCGGTGCCCACCTCTACGGCAACCGCACCCGGCCGGGTGCGGAGGCCACAATCGTGAAGGTGCGCGACGGCGATGTCGTCACCGCGACCGGCGCCCTTCACGAGGGACGAGACTGGGTCGCGGGCTTCGACGTCATCGAGTGCGACAGTCTCGACGATGCGGTGCGTATCGCGGCCGCGCACCCGATGGCCAGGGCCGGGCAGATTCAGATCCGCCCGGTCTGGCCCTTCGACGACGAGTAGCCCGACATCCGGCCGGGGGCTAGCTCGGCTGCACGGCCGAGTAGTCGGGCAGTTCTTGCAACGCCCAGCCGTTGCCGTCGGGATCGGTGAAGAACACGAACCGACCCCACGGATACTCTTCGACCCCGCGAGCCTCGACACCCGCATCGACGAGCTGCTGCAGGGCGGCGTCTGCGTCGGCCACGACGCACTGCACGCCCTCGAGCGAACCGGGCTCCATGTTTCCGCCCAGGTTCTTGTCGAGAACGATCGAGCACGCCGAGCCCGGGGGAGTGAGCTGGACGAACCGCATGGTCTCGTCGACCCGGTTGTCATGGTCGGCGGTGAAACCGAGCTTGACGTAGAAGTCTTTCGACCTGTCGATGTCTGAAACGGGTACGGAGAGAAGTTCGATTTTCCAGTCCATGGTGCGCTCCTTTGCGGTGATCGGTGGCCCCCAAAATACTGCGGACCACCGACACCGATCTAGGGCTAGAGCGCGTCCGTGATGGCGTCCGCGATCGGGCGGTCGCCCGCGACTACCTCCCACGCGTGGCCGATGGTGCCGGGGTTGTCGAGCGCCGCAACGATGACCGCCGCGACGTCGGCGCGGGCGATGTTGCCGCGTTCGACGGTGTCACCGATCGTGACGAGGCCGGTGGCCGCGTCATCCGTCAACCCACCGGGGCGCACGATCGTGTATTCGAGACCCGACGCTTCGACGGCGAGATCGGCGTCGCGCTTCGCCTCGTAGTACGGGCGCATCGAGTCGCCGGGCTCGCCGGGCAGCTCCGCGCCGACGCCGATGGCCGAGACGATCACGAATCGCGACACGCGGGCGTGGGTCGCGGCGTCGATTGCGGTGACGGCGCCCTCGAAGTCCACCGCGCGGGTGCGGGCCGGGTTGCCGCCGCCTGCGCCGGCGGAGAACACCACGGCGTCGCAGCCCTCGAAGGTCGCTGCGAGCTCGTCGACACTCGCCGATTCGATGTCGAGCACGACGGGGACGGCGCCGAGCTCGGCCACTTCGTCGGCGCGGTCGGCGTTGCGGAAGATCGCCACGGCCTCGTCGCCCCTGGCGTGCAGCTGGGTGATGAGGTGTTTCGCGACCTTGCCGGTGCCGCCGACGATTGCGATGCGGGATGCCTTCTTTTCGGAAATAGTCATCTCCCCAGTGTGCACCGACTCGGGGGATTAGGCTGGGCGCGTGCGCAAGGTTCTCGAACGACTCGTCATGGTGATGACCGTGTCGTTCCTCGCGCTGGCGGTCGCGCAGGGCGAGCCGTCGACGCTCGTTTTCGCCGGTATCGCGGCTCTCGCCGTGTCCACTCTGCTCGCCGCCCGTTACGCGGCCATCGTGATCCGAGCGCACGACCTCGGCGTCGGACAACGTGCCAGAGCGCACAGGCAGTCGCTCGTGGGAATGCCCGAGCCGCAGCATCCGCACACCCCAGGAAAACCACGCACCAGAGCACCCTCGCGAGCCCTCGCGGTCGCGTAGTCCCGTCGTAGAGAGCGGATGCGCGGCCACACGGCCCCCATTCACTTTCTAACGCGAGGACTCCCTTTCCGTGGACATCTATAGTTTCGCCCCCATCGCCGTCGTGCTCGACGCCGCCTACTCGGTCGTCACCGGCCTGCAACACCTGATTTCACCCGTTGCCGGCACCGCGAGCGCCGCCCTCGCGATCGTGCTCATCACGCTCGTCCTGCGCCTGCTGCTCATCCCGGTCGGCCGCTCGCAGGTGCGGGCGGAGTTCACCCGCCGCCGACTCGCTCCGCGGCTGCAGGCGCTGCAGAAGAAGTACAAGAAGAACCCGGAGATGCTGCAGAAGAAGACGATGGAGCTGTACACGAGCGAGAAGGCGAGCCCCCTCGCGGGCATCCTGCCCACCCTCGCTCAGGCCCCCGTGCTCTCGATCGTCTACGGGCTGTTCATCCTGCCCACCGTCAACGGGCACGCGAACGAGCTGCTCACCGAGCAGCTCTTCGGGGTGCCGCTCGGAACGTCGCTCGCGCACCTGCTGACGACGGGCGCGTTCGGCGTGGATCTGCTCGTCTTCGCGGGCCTCCTGCTCGTGATCGCGGCCGTCGCGTTCGCGCAGCGGAGGGTAGCCCTCGCCTTCAATAAGCCCGCGGATGACGCGGCTCCCGCCATGGCCCGCATGAACTCCGTGCTCAGTTGGCTGCCGTTCATCACGGTGTTGTTCGCGGCCCTCGTGCCGCTCGCCGCCACCATCTACCTCACCGTGACGACCACGTGGACCCTCGTCGAGCGGCAGGTGCTGCGCCGCCGCCTCGCGCCGGGGGTGGATTAAGTCCGCGCGACGGGGCAATGTGGACACCGACCACATTGCCCCACCCTCGCGAAAGGGAACACCGATGTTCACACCCAGCGGAGCCTTCAGCGGCTTCTCCATCAACGACCTCGAGGCGGCCAAGAAGTTCTACGGCGAGACCCTCGGTCTCAAGGTCACCGAGAACGACATGGGCTTCCTCAACCTGCACCTCGACAGCGGCGCCACCGTGCTCGCCTACGTGAAGCCCGACCACGAACCCGCCTCGTTCACCATCCTCAACTTCGAGGTGGACGACGTCGACGCGGCGGTCGACGACCTCAACTCGCGCGGCGTCGAGACCAACATCTACGGCAAGGAAATCCCGGCCGACGACCGGGGGGTGATGAAGGGCAACGGCCCCGACATCGCCTGGTTCCGCGACCCGGCAGGCAACGTGCTCTCGGTGTTGTCGGCGGGGTAGCCGCGACATCCGCCGCTCGGGAGGTCGCGACATGGAGACTTTCATCACGCTCAGCCTGCTCGCCACGGGTATCGGGGCGCTGCTGTGGCCGGTCTGGTTCAGGGCCGAGACGAAATCGAGACGCCGACGCGACGACGGGTACTCGCCGCCGCACCTCATGGGCGTGTTCGACGAAGTCTTCTACCCCTCGGCGTACTCGGCGGTGCAGATCATCGACGTGGAGACCCGTGCGCCCGCGCCGTCACCACTGCCGGGGGATCCCGCGCACATTGCCGTCCCTGCCGCGACATCCGCCCCTCATCGGCGGCAAACTGCTGTTCCCGCGTCCGACGAGCAGCAATTTGCCGCCACCGAGCCAATCCGCCCCTCGCCCGAGCCGGCGGCGCGCTAGTCGACCTGCAGGATCGCGAACTTCGCGCCCGTCGGGTCGACGGCGTGGGCCTGCCGGCCGTAAGGGCTGTCCTGCACCCTCTCGAGCATGGTGCCGCCCAGCTCGGTGACCCGCACGGCGGCCTCGTTCGCGTTCTCGACGCCGAGGTACACGTCCCAGAAGGGCGGTTCGATCTCGGGGAGGTCGTCGGCGTCCCAGATGCCGGCGACCGCGTCCGCGCCAGAACCGAGCGTCGTGTACCGCATTTCGTCGGTGTCGCTCAGCACCTCGGTCTCCCAGCCGAAGACGGTCCTGTAGAACGACACGGCCCGTGCGTAGTCGCGGGCGTGCAGCTCTGCCCAGACCGGAGCGCCCGGTCCCGTAGTCACCTCGAACCCGGAGTGTGTGAGGTTCTGCCAGCCCCCGACGCGAGCGCCGCCCGGATCGGTGATCACGAGCCAGGTTCCCATGTCGGCGAGCTGCTCGAGCTCGAGCACCCGGCCGCCCTCGGCCTCGGCCGCGTCGCCCGTCGCGCGGGCGTCGGCGACCTCGAGGTACACGGTCCAGATGTCGTCGACTCCCGAATCCGCCGGGTTGGGCATAAGCCCGCTCACGTTCTGTCCGTCTTTCGAGAAGGTGACGTAGCCGCCGAACTCGGCCGGCGCCGTCTCGGTTTCCCAGCCGAGCAGCCCCCTGTAGAACTCGACGGACTTCTCGGGATGACGGCTGAGCAGGTCCATCCAGCGAGGCTGCCCCGGGCGGAACGTGAGCGGCATGATCTTTCCCCCTTGTCAGAGAGCGACGGTGCGGTTCTCGCCCAGGTCGGGCGGGGTCTTGGTGACGAGGGCCTTGGCGATCTGGAAGGCGCGCACGACCCCCGGCTTGTCCACCGACCAGTACTCGGCGCTGCGCGCATCGACGCGCAGCAGGGCGACCGAGGGGTCGTCCTTGCCGTTCTCGAACCACGCTTCGACCATCGGGTTCCACAGCTGGTCGATGCGGGTCTGGTTGCGCTCGATCGAGGCGGTGCCCGCGACCGACAGGTAGCCCTTGCCGTCGGCGTAGGCGACGTTCACCTCGGGGTTGATCGCGATGTCGCGCGACTTCGGGCTGGGGTCCGCGGTGAAGAACCAGAGCGAGCCCTCGAATTTGTCGGAGAGCACGGCGAGCGGGCGGCTGTGCAGCTCGCCCTCGTCGCTCGTCGTGGTGAGGATGGCCACCTTCGCGGCGTCGATGATCGTGCGGATGGTCTCGAGATCGGTGTCGTCAGTCATGACCCCACGCTGCCACCGGCCGACGGCACCCGACAACCCCTAGCGGTCGACGGCGACCGTCTTCACGTCGCGCAGCACGCCGGAGTCGGCGACCGCGGTCATGATCGTGCAGACCGGCTGGCGGCGGCGGTCGGTGGGCGAGCCGGGGTTGAGCAGGCGCAGGCCGTTCGGGGTGACCGTGTCCCACGGGATGTGGCTGTGGCCGAAGACCAGAAGGTCGGTGTCGGGGTACGCGGCGTCGCAGCGCGCCTCGCGCCCGGCAGAGCCTCCCGTCTCGTGCACGACGGCGATGCGGATGCCCTCCACGGTTTCGCGGGCGACCTCCGGCAGGCGGGCGCGCAGCTGGGCGCCGTCATTGTTGCCCCAGACGCCGAGGAGGCGCGTTGCGCGGGCCTGCAGTTCGTCGAGGAGTGCGACGTCGACCCAGTCGCCGGCGTGGATCACCAGGTCGGCCTCGTCGACCGCCGACCACACCGCGGGCGAGAGCGCCCGCGCGCGTTTCGGCACGTGGGTGTCGGCGAGCAGCAGCAGCCGGGTGGGCATCAGGCCGTGCGCATGATGTCGGCCGTGAAGGCGTTCACCCGCCCGAGGAGCCCCTCGGCGCGGCTGGAGATGACCTCGGCCGGGTCGGGATGCATCGGCTGTGCCGCGGGCGCTATGCGGATGATCATCGAGCAGGCCAGGTCGTCGCAGATGTAGGTCCCCACGGTGTTGCCGTTGCGGCCCGCTTCGCCCGCGCGCGGGGCGGAGAACATGGTCACCTGGTGCGAAGGCTGCGCGGTGCGGCAGAGTGCGCACATGGCCGAGATGCCGTGGCTCAGGGCGACCTCGGACGCCCGGAGCACGATGCCCACCGGGGTGTCGCCCGACCAGTGCACGAGGTAGCCGCGTTGCCGGGCCTGCGGGTCGCGCCAGCCCAGGTATTCGCGGCTGTCCCAGAGCACCTCGTGCAGGCCGGGGAGGGGGATGCGTTCGATCTCACCCCGCGTCGCGTTGACGAAGCTGTCGCGGATGTCGGTTTCGCTGAGCGGCTTCACGATCTCCTCGGGGCGTTGGCGGTGAAATTGAGCGTACATCGCGCTCGGTCGCGGAGCCCTAGATCCCGCGATCGACCATGTCGAGCAGTCGGGTGGTCGCTCCGTCCATCATCTCGGCAGTGAGCCCGCGCAAGGGGCCGTCGATGATGAGCATGCCGAGACCGTGCACGGCCGACCACGCGTGCAGCTCGGCGCCCGCGCGGCGCTCGGCGGGCAGTACACCCGCGCGCTCGAGTTCGTCGAGCGTCGCGCTGAGGATCTGGAACGGCGTGAGGCCCGCGGCACCCGCCTTCTCCGGCGAGCCCGAGTTCGACAGGTCGTCCGGCACGGTGAACGCGGCGCGGAACAGTCCCGGCTGCTCGCGGGCGAAACGCAGATAGCCCTCCCCGACGGCGCGCAGCCGGCCGCGCGCGGCGGTGGCCGCGTCATCCGAACCGCGCTCTGCAATGCCCGCTGCCATCGAGTCGGCGGCGAATCCCTGGGCGCTCGCCGAAACGGCCGACAACAGTGCGTGCCGGTCGGCGAAGTGGCGGTACGCGGCATTGGGGGAGACTCCGACCCGGCGGGTCGCCTCGCGCAGGATCACGGCATCGGGTCCGCCTTCGCGGGCGAGCTCGAGGCCGGCGGTGATGAGGGCCTGGCGCAGGTCGCCGTGCCGGTAGGTCTCGCGCGGCAGCGCAGTGGCCGGCTCTGTCACGGGGTGCCCCCGCACGCGGGGCGACGGCGAACTGTCATGTGGACAGGGTACACATCGAACCCGTGCGACACAGCGACGCTGGTCGCCCCGCCCCGGCATGCGTCGACAATTGCCTTCGTGGGCGTAAACTGAGCCCACGTATCTTTTCGTCGTAGGCTCATGCCACGTGTCGCAGGGTTCTGCGCGCCTGAGTGAAGCAACAGAAGTTAGAAAGCGGGGGCCTCGTGGGAACGCTGGTTTATGGAAACGCAAACCTTGAGATCGAGTTCGACGATCGAGTACTGGCTCACCTGCAGGCCGTCATCGTCGCAAAGCTCCGACGCGACGAGGGCTTTCTCTTCTCGTGGAAAGACGCCCCCGGCGTAGGCGACGGCCGCAGCTGCATCTGGATGCACCGTTCCATCCCCCTCTACTTCAAGTACCCCGAATCCCAGCCGCCGGCCGTCAACCGCCTCTGGCTCGAGGCCCTGACGGTCAGCGCGAACAGCCCCGGTGGCCTGCGCATCGTCGAAGAGCCGGAAGGCTGATCCCTTCCGATCACTCGTAGTCTTCGTGCACCGATAGGAAGTCGGCGTACTGCTGCTGCTCGCCCGGTCGTGGGCTGCCGAGCCGCATCGCGCGTTGCCGCAGTTCGTCGACGAGAGTGTCGTCGGACGGCTCGCGGATATCGGACTCCTCGGTGACGCTGGCCAGCTGGCTCGACGGCCCGATCAGCAGGGTCGCCGTGCCGCTGCGGCCAGAGGCGAAGACGACCGGAATCTCGACGATGTCGGCGCGGCCGTTTTTCGCTAGAGCTTCGGCGTACTCCATCACCGCGTGGGCGATCGAGTCGCCCGTCAGCATCGAACCGCTCGAGTAGTAAACGCGCCGCATGATGTAAAGCACCTCCTGCGTGGTGCGGGCGCACGCCGCGGCCACTGCGGTTAACGGTAGGTCGCCCGCGAACGGGGCCTCCCGGGGGTTGACCGAGGTCGAACGATCGGCAGAGAATTGCCCGCCGGTTCGTGCCCGCTCCACCGATGAGGTTGAATGTCGCAGTGACTTCCGCCCTGATCGCCCTCCTGCGCGACGACCTCTTCGCCGCCCGGTACACCGCCGAAACCGTCGATTCGTTGTGGGGGGCGGATGCCGCTTCCGCGCTCCGTCGCGGACAGCGCGAACCGGCGCGGCGCGCGGTGGTCACGGCGGGCGGTGTCGGCGCGCTCGCGACCGTGTTCGTGCTCGGCCTGCCCGTGCCGGCGGCACGGCTCGCGGCCGCGCTCCCGACACTCGGTGTCGACGGTGCCCTCGCCCTCGGCCTCGTGCGTCTCGACGGCGAGAACGCGGTACCGCTCGTCGATCTGCGCCCGCACGGGTTCGTCGACGAGTTCGGCGCCGGCAGCTGGTGGATCGCGTCCGACCTCGGCGAGGCGGCTCTGCGCCGCGCCATCCCCGAAAACCACGTGCTGGGTGTCGGGGGCGCGTCGATGACGCTCGCCGGGCTCATGGTCGGCACAAAGGTCGACCGGGTGCTCGACCTCGGCACCGGCTGCGGTATCCAGGCGCTGCACGCCGCGCGCCACGCCAGGCACGTGATCGCTACCGACATCTCGGGGCGCGCCCTCGAACTCGCGCGGTTCAACGCCGAGCTCAACGGGGTCGGCACGATCGAGTTCCGGGCGGGCAGCCTCTACGAACCGGTCGCCGGTGAGACGTTCGACCAGATCGTGTCGAACCCGCCGTTCGTGATCACCCCGCGCGGCGAGGGCGTGCCGTCGTACGAGTACCGAGACGGTGGCCTGGTCGGTGACGCGCTCGTCGCATCCGTCATCTCCGACGCGGCAACCCATCTCGCGCCGGGCGGCGTCGCCCAGCTGCTCGGCAACTGGGAGTACCGCGACGGCACCGACGCTTTCGACCGCGTGGCGGCCTGGCTCGACGGCACCGGCCTCGACGCCTGGATCGTGGAGCGCGAGGTGCAGGACGCAGCTCTCTACGCCGAGACCTGGATCCGCGACGGCGGCATCCTGCCCCGCACCGACGAGTTCGACGCGCTGTACGCGGCATGGCTCGACGACTTCGCCGCGCGCGGCGTCACGGGCATCGGGTTCGGGTACGTCACGCTGCGGCGGCCCGTGTCGGGCGCACCGACCCTGCGCCGGATGGAACGCCTGCACGGCGGGCTGGGCAACAACCCGGCGGGACTCGGCGTGCACGTGGCGTCGACCCTGGCCGCCCACGACCTGCAGGCGTCACTGTCCGACACCGAGCTCGCGCGTACGGCGTTCGTCGTGGCCGGCGACGTCACCGAGGAGCGGCACTACTGGCCGGGCGACGAAGATCCGACGGTGATGGACCTGCGCCAGGGCGCGGGCTTCGGGCGCACCTTCCCGCTCGGCACGGCGCTGGCCCCGGTGGTCGGCGCGTGCGACGGCGAGCTCCCGCTGGGCGCCATCTGTTCGGCGGTCGCCCAGCTGCTCGAGGTCGACGGCGACGAGCTGCTGGCCGAGGTGCTGCCGAGCGTGCGCGAACTGCTGACGACCGGCTTTCTCGGCGCCTAGGTGCCGCGCCTTGAGCGCGGCGCCTAGACCTCGTCCACGTACTCGGCGAGCTCCGGGTGCTTGCCGAGCCAGTGCGCGACCATCGGGCATTCGCCGACGATGCGCTTGTCCTCGGAGCGCGCATCCGCGACCGCGAACTCGACCAGTGTGGAAGCGAATCCACGCCCGCCGAACTCCGGCTGCACCACGGTGTGCGTGAAGACGCGCTGGGTCTCGGTGTCTTCGTACCTCGCGTAGCCGATCTCTGACCCGTCGAGGGTCAGGGTGTACTGCTTGCGTGCGGGCTCGTGCTCGATCTGGGGCTTGTCCATTCCTCCATCCTGCCCGAGGCGGGCCTGCGCCGCAGGACTCCGCTCACACGTCGCGTGCACCCTTCTCCCACTTACCGCGGAGGCGGGACTGAGACGATGGCATTGTGTTCCGTCGCCACCCGATCGTCAGCGTTGTGACCCTGGCGTACCTCGGAACCCTGGCCTGGCTCACCCTCACGCCGTCGAACACCAGCGAGCGCACGTTCTCCTTGCTGCAGCGGGTCGTGCGGGCCTTCCAATCGAACGCCGACACCGACTTCCTCACCTTCGCCAGGGTCGAATTCATGGCCAATGTCGCGCTCTTCGTGCCGATGGGCGTCTTCGTCGTCCTGCTGCTCGGTCGGCGGCTGTGGTGGGCGGGCATCTTCGCCGGCGTTCTCGCCTCGTGCTGGATCGAGCTCGCCCAGGGCATCTGGCTCTCCGACCGGGTGTCGGACCCGCGCGACCTGCTGTCGAACGGCCTCGGAACCGTGCTCGGCGTTCTGCTCGCGCTGGTCATCACCTGGCCGGCGGCGAACCGGCTTCGCCAGCAGAGTCGCGCGAGGGCGGCACGTCAGGCGGGGGCCTAGCGTCGCGTGCGCGAAGATGGAGTCATGACTACCGAAACATTCGACTTCGGAATCGGCGCCCAGGTCTACGTCGAGGCGGTGTCGGAAGACGACCCCTCGCCGTGGCCGGAAGAGCCCAGCGGCGTCATCGTCGGCTCGGGCGGCGCGGCGATCCAGCGCGTCACCAACTCGGGCGGGCCCACGCGCATGTGGATCGTCGAATTCGACTCGCCGCAGACCCACCTCGACGGCACGACGGGCCACACGAGCGCCCAGGTGCACGAGAAGTACCTGCACCTCGCTCCGCCCTACGTCGCGGAGCCCTCCTTCCAGGAGAACTAGACCGTGACGTACGACCGTTACGGTTCGGACCCGCTCGTCGGTTTCACGAAGCGCCCCGTCGTCGGCACCGCGCCCGTGGTGCCCGCCGAACGCGATCTCGTGCTGGAACACGCCGCGACCGGTTTCGTCGGCGCGATCGTGCGCATCGAGAGCGGGAGCGTCGAACTGGAGGATCGCGCGGGCAAGATCCGCGCCTTCCCGCTCGGCGGCGGCTTCCTGGTCGACGGCGCACGGATCACCCTGGGCGCGCCGGTGCGCAAGGCGGCCGGGCCGGGACGCAGCGCCTCCGGGTCGATCAGGGTCACGGATGTCGCGGCCCGCGTAGCCCTGCCGAGCCGCATCTACGTCGAGGGCCGCCACGACGCGGAGCTCGTAGAAAAAGTCTGGGGCCACGACCTGCGCGTCGAGGGTGTCGTCGTCGAATACCTCGAGGGCGTCGACGATCTGGTGAACCTGGTCGCACAGTTCGGCCCCGCGAAATCCCGCAGGCTGGGTGTGCTGGTCGACCACCTGGTGCCGAATTCGAAGGAGAGCAGAATTGCGGATGCCGTGGCGCGCGGACCGCACGGATCCCACGTTCTCGTCGTCGGGCATCCGTATATCGACGTCTGGCAGGCGGTCAAGCCGGCCCGGCTGGGTCTGCGTGAATGGCCCGTCATCCCGCGGGGAATCGAGTGGAAGCACGGCATCTGCGCCGCGCTCGGCTGGCCGCACGACGATCAGGCCGACATCGCCCGCGCCTGGCAGCGCATTCTCGGTCAGGTGAATTCCTACAACGATCTGGAGCCGGCGCTGCTCGGAAGAGTCGAACAGCTCATCGACTTTGTCACCGATCCGGCCTAGCAGCACACTGGGGACATGACCCCAGAGAACAACGTCGTTCGCACCCGCACCGTCGAGTGGGACGATCCGATGATCGGCGCCTCCCGCGCCGCCACGATGCCCGGCATCGACTACCTGCAGGCGATGATCGACGGCGAGATCCCGCCGCCGCCGATCGCGACCCTGATGAACATGAACCTCGAGTCGGTGGGACCGGGAACGGCGACGTTCAGTTGCCACCCCGACGAGTCGCACTACAACCCCATCGGCTCGGTGCACGGCGGGTTCGTCTGCACCGTGCTCGACTCGGCGGCGGGCTGCGCGGTGCAGACCACGCTGCCGGCGGGCACCGGCTACACGTCGCTCGAGATCAAGGTGAGCTACCTGCGCGCGGTGAGTACCACGACCGGGCCGCTCACCGTGGTCGGCACCGTCGTCAAGCCGGGGTCTCGGGTCGCGTTCGCCGAGGCGGTCGTGCTTGACGGGCAGGGCCGCACCGTGGCGACGGCGAGCAGCACGCTGCTGGTGTTCCCGATCCCGACGGCCTAGCCGCTACGACTGGCCGCTCGGGCCGTGCAGCGACGACCAACGGCCCGGGCGAAGCACCCAGCCGGCGACGGTGAGGATCACGGCCGCGACGAGCGCCGTCGTTCCGGCGGCGAAAAGGGTGCCGAGCAGATCGATGGCCTCCTGCGGCGGCACGGTTCCGACGAGCGAGTTGGCCTCGACGACGAGGTGCAGGTAGAGCGCGCTGTTCGCGACCCAGACGACCAGGATGCCCGCGACGATCCACGTCAGCTCCGGTCGACGGGTCGTCTGGTTCTCCGCGATCGCGCCGATCAACACCGCGGCGACGAAGAGCGCGGCGGCCACGATCGACAGTACGAACGCCCCGGCCGGAAGGAACCCGCTGACGACGGCGACCACGACGCCGGCAAGGACCGCGGCGAGGCACCAGCGCCACAGCCGTGCGGCACGCTCGCGCGGGGTGCGGCCCATCACGCGCCCTGGTCGGCGTCGAGCAGGTTCGTGCGCACCTCGCGGCGCAGCACCTTGCCGATCAGCGACTTGGGCAGCGCCTCGACGACGACGAGACGCTTCGGCACCTTGTAGGGCGTGAGGTTCTCGCGCACGAAGGCGCGGGCCGCCTCGGCGTCGAGTTCGGCGCCGGGCTCGAGCACGACCGCCGCGACGACCGCCTCGCCGCTGTGGCCGTCGGGCAGGCCGACCACGGCGGCATCCGCGATGCCGGGGAAAGCCCGCAGGCATTCCTCGACCTCGCTGGGGGCGACGTTGAAGCCGCCCGTGATGATGAGCTCCTTGATGCGGTCGACGATGCTGACGAAGCCGTCGGCATCGATGCTCACGATGTCACCGGTGCGGAACCAGTGCGCGCCGTCGTCGGCGGATGCGACGAACACGGCCGCCGACTCTTCCGGCTTACGCCAGTACCCGCTGAAGACCTGCGGACCACGCACGAGCAGCTCGCCGGCCTCGCCAGGGGCCCGGTCTATCTCGGGGTTCTCGGGGTCGACGACCCGCACCTCGGTGTTGGGCAGGGGCAGGCCGACGGTTCCGGCTCGGCGGCTGGGCGCCACCGGGTTCGCCATCAGCACGGGGGAGGTCTCGGAGAGACCGTAGCCCTCGACGAGGTATCCGCCGGTCGCGGCCTCCCACGGCTCGACCACGGCGGCCGACAGCGGCATGGCCCCGGAAATGGAGATCTCGATGCCGGCGAGCGATACGCCCTTGTCGGCGGCGGCCTTCGTGAGCCGCTCGTAGATCGGCGGCACGGCCGGGAGGAACGTCGCCGGGCGCTTCTTCACGACGGCGAGCACGAGGTCGGGGTCGAACTTCGGGAACAGCACGAGTCGCGCGCCCATGCTCATCGCGAAGGTGAGGCAGAGCGTGAGGCCGTAGGCGTGGAACATCGGCAGCACGGCGTAGACGACGGCGGTACCCCGAGGGACGGTCGGGGTCCAGGCGCGGGACTGCGCGGCGTTCACCGTGAGGTTCAGATGGGTGAGGGTCGCGCCCTTGGGTGTGCCGGTCGTGCCGCTCGTGTACTGCAGAAGCGCCACATCGTCGGCGCCCGGGCGTGCGACCTTGTCCGCGATCGGCTTGTGGTCGAGCAGGTCCTTCCAGAGGACGGTGCCGCGCACACTCGTGGTGAGGGCGCCGCGCGACTCCCGCGCCTTGGCGATGGGCAGGCGCAGGAGCGTTCGCGTCAGGAGCGGCATAGCCCGGGTGACGTCGACCGAGATGATCGTTTCGACCGCGACATCCGAGGGAAACGCCTGAATAGTCTCGACGACCTTGTTCCAGGCGATCACGAAGCGCGCGCCGTGGTCTTCGAACTGGTGGCGCAGCTCGCGGGGAGTGTAGAGCGGGTTGTGCTCGACGACGATGGCCCCGAGGCGCAGCACGGCGTAGAAGGCCACGATGTGCTGGGGCGCGTTCGGCAGTACGAGGGCGACCGGGTCGCCCTTCTTCACGCCGAGTCGTCGCAGTCCCTCGGCGGCGCGCGAGATCTGCTCGCCCAGCTCGCGGTAGGTGGTGGTCGCGCCGAAGAATTCCAGGGCGACATTGTCGGGGAATTCGCGGATGGAGCGTTCGACGAGGTCGAAGAGCGATCCCTCGGGGAGCTCGATCTCGTGCGGCACTCCGGGGGCGTAGCTGGCCAGCCAAGGGCGAGGCGTGTAGGTGGTCACGAGGACCACTCTATTGAAGCTAGGCGGCGCGCACGATTTCGATGGCGCGTTCGCGGGAGAGCGTCTGGCCGACCTCGACAGCGTGGTTGTAGTCGGCGCCGCGCAGTGCGACGTAGACGCGGCCCACTTTGTGCACGTAGCCGAGGGTTTCGTTGGGTGTGAGCAGGGCGAAGAGTTCGTCGTCGATCATCGCGACACTCACGGCGCGGTCGGACGCAGGCTTGCGGCTCGGTGAAATGAGAACCATGGTGGTCGTCGTTGTCCTCAGGGGTCTACGGGGTGGCCCTCGATTGGGGGCGTTACAGTCAATCAAAACCAACGACGAGCGAACAGACGGTTGTCAAACAGAGAAATGCTTGCTACACCTGCGACCGCGGGGCGGGGGTGTCGCCGTGGGGCTCTCCCGTGAACTGCAGGCCCTGGGCGGTGTGCGCGGAGAGCGTGAGAATGTCGAGCCACTCCCGGTTGATCGTGACCGGCTTGCTGCCCGAGTAGCGGAAGTAGAGGGGAATCGACGAATCGAGCCAGATGCTGCTGCGCCCGTCGCCGACGCTCGCATCGTCTTTCCAGGAGAAGAAGAAGCTCTCGCGTCGACGCAGCTTCGCGCCGATGACGAGCTGCAGATGGGCCATGGCCCTGTCGTCGAACACGACCTCGATACCTGACTCGCCGTACAGAATCTTGCCCATAACCACTTCCATCGTCGGTCCTTCCCCACGAGTGGGGAGATGCGCCCCGGACGTCGTCGTCCGGGGGAGTAGCACGCGGTGTTACACGAAGACTAGACCACGAGCTTTGCCGTGTGAACACGCGGACGCGTGATCGGGACGAAGGCACCCCTGGCGGCGGCGAGCGAGTCGAAAATCACGCGCTCACCGGGGTGGTCCATGGTCGTCACCTCGTACAGACCGTGCCGCAACTCGATGAACCCGAGAATGGAAAGGTGGTCGCTTTCGGGAACCCGCTTGTCGCAGACCCGCCACTCCGTCGGGGAAAGCGCGTCGAGTCGGATGTCGATGGACAGGGGTCGTTGGTCGTACTGCATCGTCACTGCTGGGCCTCCTTGCACAAGCAAAATGCCTGCATATCGTAAGCAGATGCGCCGCGGGCGCAATAGGGATTGACGCGACGCGGATCGAAAACCGCCCTACCTGCGGTCGTCGCGCCCCGTGATCGCGAGCAGTCGCGACTGCAGCGGGGCGTCGTCGCCGACCGGAACGGGCGAGGCGAAGAGCCCGCTCGCCTCCAGGGTGTCCTTCTGCGGCTCGAACACGCTCCACACGGCCCGCACGAGTTCGTCGTCGAGGGTCTCGTCTGCGCCGACAGCCCGGGCGAGATCCCACGCGTGGATGGTCACGTCGGCGACCTGTTCGCGCAGGTACTCGTCTACCGTGACAGTGTCGTAGGAGAGCTGCACGCGTGCGTCGCGCGGTGTGCTCTGCCACGCCGAGGTCGCGGCGAGCGAGTACAGCGCCCACTCGCCGGCGAGGTCGTCGCGCAGGCGGTCGATGCTCGAGCGCGCCTGCTCGAGCGAGCGGCCCGCGAGCAGGTGCGGAACCCACTGCTGCTCTTCGACGACGTGTGCGACCAGGTCGCGCACGCTCCAGGCGGTGTCGGGGGTCGGCCCGTCCCAGTCTTCGATGGCGGCAATGCGGGCGGCGAACTCCTGGTGGGCGCGGTGCTGCAGCTGAACCCAGTCGAAATCGGTGGTCGTCACGGTCTATCTCCCTCAGGTGCTGCCGGTCGCGCGGATCGTCACGCCGTGTTGAGAGCCAACGTCGAGCGATAGTCGGTTCATTCCGGCGCGGTCCAAATCGCCCAGGTGACCCGTCGTCAGAACAGCGTCGGCACGCCGAGAGCCTGGGCCGCGGCGGCGGGCGGCAGCTCTTCGGCGATGAGGGACGGCAGGGTACGCCGTTCGCCGCGCTCGTCGAAGCGCGAGCGCACGTCGGGTGCGGCCACGCCGCCCGTCGTCGGGTCTTCGATGCCGCGGGTGAGGCCGTGCTTGCGGATCAGCGGCTGCATCTTCGCGGCGAGCCACTTTCGGTATTCCTTGGGCGCGTAGGAATTGACCCCGTAGTACATGAACCGGTACTTCTCGACGAGCTGCGGATGATTCAGCTCGAGCCACTGCATGAACCACTCTTTGGTTCCCGGTCGTAGGTGCAGCGCGGTGTACAGCACGCTCGTGGCACCGGCCGCCTTGATCTGGCGCAGCGCCTCGTCGAGGTGGGCGTTCGTGTCGGTGAGGTGCGGCAGGATCGGCATCATGAAGACGGAACAGTCGAGCCCCGCCTCGCGCACGGCGCTCACCGTGGCGAGCCGGGCCTTGGCCGTGGGGGTGCCCGGTTCGACGGCCTGTTGCAGGTCGTCGTCGAAGATCGCGATCGACATCGCCAGCGACACCGGGATCTGCGTGTTCGCCTCGACCAGCAGCGGGAGGTCGCGGCGGAGCAGGGTCCCCTTGGTGAGGATCGAGAACGGCGTGCCGCTGTGGGCGAGCGCGGCGATCACGCCGGGCATCAGCCGGTAGCGCCCCTCGGCCCGCTGGTAGGGATCGGTGTTGGTGCCGAGTGCCACTGCAGGAATGACCGCGCGCTTGGTGCGCAGCTCTTTTGTCAGCACCTCGGCCACGTTGACCTTGACGATGATCTCGTTGTCGAAGTCTTTGCCGGCGTCGAGTTCGAGGTAGGTGTGGGTGGCGCGCGCGAAGCAATAGACGCAGGAGTGACTGCAACCGCGATACGGATTGATCGTCCACGCGAAGGGCATGGCGTTGCTCGCGCCGGGAACGTGGTTGAGGGCCGTCTTCGCGAGCACCTCGTGGAAGGTGATGCCCGCGAACTCGGGCGTCTGCACGCTGCGCACCACGTTGCTCAGTTTGGCGAGGCCCGTCAGCGAATCGCGTTGCTCGACGTTGATCGCCTGTCCGTCCCACCTCACGCGCGCACCGCTTTCCTCGTTAAATGCCTCACGCCCCCATTCGAACACATGTTCGAATGGGGGCGCAAGTGTCGCGTGGGTATCTGGCGACGGTGCTGGGGTGCCTTACGGCTGGAGGACGACCTGGATCTCGAAGTTGATGGTGACGTCGTTGCCGAGCGTGAGTCCGCCGGCCTCGAGGGCGGCGTTCCAGTTGACGCCGAAGTCGAGGCGGTTGATCTTGGTCGAGGCGGAGGCACCGAGCTTGGTCTGGCCGTAGCCGTCGGTGATGACACCGCCGAGCTCGCCCTTCAGGGTGACGGGCTTGGTGACGCCGCGCAGGGTGAGGTCGCCGTCGACGAAGAAGACCTCGCCGTCGACGCGCACGCCGGTGGACACGAAGTCCATGGTCGGGAACTCTTCGACGAGGAAGAAGTCGCTCGTCTTGAGGTGGCCGTCGCGGTCGGCCTGGTTGGTGTTGACCGAAGCAACGTCGACGGACGCCGTAATGGCGGTCTCGGCGGGGTTGGTGGTCGTGACGACGGTGACATCGAACTTCTCGAACGAGCCGCGCACCTTGGAGATGGCGAGGTGGCGCACGCTGAAGGTGATGTCGGAGTGGGTGGGGTCGAGGGTCCAGGTTCCAGCGGGGATGGTGGCGACGTCGATGGTCATGGTGTGTACTCCAGAGAATTTTCGAAATAGACGAGCACGGCGGTGCTCACAGATTCATTCAAGCGCATGGACCTGCGCGCTATTCCCGATCGGGCGAAAAAGTTTTAGCTACAACTAAATACGCCGTCCGGGGTCCACATGTGGATCCCGGACGGCGTCGGATAGCCCGCGCGTCAGTGCTGCAGGATGACGGCGCTGTGAGCCGGCAGGCTCAGCACGGTGCCGGTGACGGAAGCCGCGTCATCCGTCGCCAGAATCACGGTCGCCTCGAGCACCGGCAATGACAGCTCCTCGAGACCGAAGTTGACCACGATCGACACGTCGTCGCGTTCCACGAGGAACCAACGGAGGTCGTCGTCGAACGCGGCGCGCACGTGCGAGAACGCGGGGTCGGTGAGCGCCGGCGTCGCCCGGCGCAGGGCGATGAGCTCGCGGTACAGGGCGAGCAGGCGCGCGTGGTCGCCGGACTCGACCGACGACCAGTCGAGCTTGGAGCGCTCGAAGGTCTGCGGGTCCTGCGGGTCGGGCACGGTGTCGGGGTCCCAGCCCATCGCCTCGAACTCGGCGATGCGGCCCTCGGCCGTCGCCTTGCCGAGTTCGGGTTCCGGATGCGACGTGAAGAACTGCCACGGGGTGGTGGCGCCGAACTCCTCGCCCATAAAGAGCATGGGCGTGTAGGGCGAGCACACGGTGAGGACCGCGGCGATCGCCAGCTGGCCGTAGTCGAGCGTGGCCGTCAGCCGGTCGCCCGCCGCGCGGTTGCCGATCTGGTCGTGGTCCTGCGAGAACGTGACCAGGCGCCAGGTGGGGGTCACCGGGTCGATCGGCGCGCCGTGGTCGCGCTTGCGGAACGACGAGAACGTGCCGTCGTGGAAAAACCCGCTGGTGGTGACCTTGGCCAAGGCTTCGAGTGATGCGAAGTCGGCGTAGTAGCCACTCGTCTCGCCGGTGAGAGCGACGTGCAGGGCGTGGTGGTAGTCGTCGCTCCACTGGGAGGTCAGACCGAGCCCGTTGGCCTCGCGCGGGGCGACGATACTCGCATCGTTCATGTCGCTCTCGGCGATCAACGTGAGCGGGCGCCTGACGTGGGCGCTCAGGGCGTCCGCCTCCTGGGCCAGCTCCTGCAGGATGTGCGGGATGGCCGTGTCGATCAGCGCGTGCACCGCGTCGAGCCGCAACCCGTCGACGTGGAAGTCGTGGAGCCACATGAGTGCGTTGTCGAGGATGTAACGTCGCACCTCGGCCTCGTCGAGGTTGACCGAGGAACCCCACGTGTTGGCGCTCTCGCTGTGCAGGTACGGGCCGAAGTTCGGCAGGTAATTGCCGCTCGGGCCGAGGTGGTTGTAGACGACGTCCTGGATCACGGCGAGACCGCAGGCGTGGCAGGCGTCGACGAAACGCTGGTAGGCGGCGGGACCGCCGTAGGTCTCCTGCACCGAGTACCAGAGCACCCCGTCGTAACCCCAGTTGTGCGTGCCGTTGAAGCCGTTGACCGGCAGCACTTCGACGAAGTCGATGCCGAGGTCGACGAGGTAGTCGAGGCGCTCGATGGCCGAGTCGAGGGTGCCCTCGGGAGTGAACGTGCCGATGTGCAGCTCGTAGATGACCCCGCCGGCGAGCTGGCGCCCGGTCCAGGCGGCGTCGGTCCACTCGAATTCGTCGTCGTCGAACACGGCGCTCGCCCCGTGCACCCCGTCGGGCTGGCGGCGGGAGCGCGGGTCGGGCAGCAGGTCGCCGCCGTCGATCTGGTAGCCGTAGCGCGTGCCGGGGGCGGCGTCGACCGTGGTTCCCTCGGGGACGCGCCAGTTGCCGCCGCCGCTCGAGACGAGCGCGAGCGCGGTGCCGTCCACGTTCAGGTCGACGCGGGAGGCCTTGGGCGCCCAGACCTCGAAGTTGCGGTTCTTCACGATGTGACCTCCACGGGGGCGAGCAACGCCACCGGATACTTGCGGAACAGGTTCGAGAGCAGCACGGTGCCGCCCGGGTAGCGCGCACCGGTCAGCACGTCTTCGAGCTCGTGGCCCGGCAGCGTGATGGCGGTGTCGCCCCAGCCGTCGCCAGCCGCGAGCCCGACCGGCAGACGCACCGCGAGGGTCACGGCGCCGCCGCGGTCGAACGCGACGACGTGCTCGGCCTTCTCGCCGAGGGCCTCGAGCGGGGCGTAGCGGGTGAACAGCTCGGGACGGTCGCGACGCAGACGCAGGGCACGCGAGGTGACCAGGAGCTTCGCGGCGCCGGTCTCGTCGATGTCCGGTTGCGCCCCGGCCGAGACCGCCTCGAGGTACAGGCGGCGGATGTCGTAGTCGACCGGCCTGCGGTTGTCGGGGTCGACGAGGCTGGTCTCCCACAGCTCGCTGCCCTGGTAGACATCGGGTACGCCGGGGGCGGTGAGCTGCACGAGCTTCGCCGAGAGCGAGTTCGACCAACCGGCGTCCGCGATTTCAGCGACGAAACCTTCCACGATGCCGCGCACCGCCGCGTCGTCGAACACGCTGTCGACGACGCCGTGCATGCGCGCCTCGAACTCTTCGTCGGGACCGGTCCAGGTCGTGGAGTTTCCGGCCTCGCGGGCGGCCTTCTCGGCGTAGCCGTGCAGGCGTTCGCGGCTGGCCGGCCACGAGCCGACGATCGCCTCCCAGAGCAGGTTCTCGAGCGGGCCGTCGCCGAGGGGCGCCAGCTCGCGCAGGTGACCGAGCACGGACTCCCAGCGGTCCGGCACCTCGGACAGCACGTTGATGCGGGCGCGGGTGTCTTCGCCGCGCTTCGTGTCGTGCGTGGAGAGTGTGGTCATCGAGCCGGGCAGGCTCGCCTGGCGGACGCTCTGGCGCTGGTGGAACTCGGCCACCCCGATGCTGAACTCCTCGGGATCCGCGCCCACCTCGGTGAGCGAACCCAGCCGGGTGTAGCGGTAGAACGCGGTGTCTTCGACACCCTTGGCCATCACCATGCCCGAGGTCTGCTGGAAGCGCACCGCCATCGGCTGCTCGGGGTCAAGCAGCACCGGCAGCAGTTCGTCGATGGTCGACGACAGCTCGGGGCGGTGACGTCGGGCGAGCTCCGCGGCCTCGTGGAGGTGCTCGGCGCCGCTCGGCAGGTACGACCGGTAGACGGGGAAGCACGCGAGCAGCTCGGCCACGGCGTCGGCGACGAGCGCCGCGTCGCTCTCGGGTCGGGCCACGCGGTACTCGCGGGCGAGCCGGTTGACCTCGGAGTTCAGGATGCCGTCGGCGATCCCGCGCTTCGTGCCGTGGATGAGCGTTTTCCACTCCACGGGCTGAGCGCGGTCGCGCAGGGCCGTGTCGATCGCGTCGAGGCGGTCTTGCCCCTTCGCGTCGACGAGCACGCGGTCGATGTCGGCGAGGGCGTCGTAGCCGGTGGTGCCGGCGGTGGCCCAGAAGGCGGGGAGCCGTTCGTCGCCCTCGAGGATCTTCTCGACGAGCACGTAGGTGCCGCCGGTCGCCGCCGCGAGCGTGTCGAGGTAGCCACCCGGGTCGGCGAGGCCGTCGGGGTGGTCGACGCGCAGGCCGTCGGCGAGGCCCTCGGTGATCCAGCGCACGATCTCGGCGTGCGACTCCTCGAACACCCACGGCACCTCGACGCGCACACCGGCGAGGGTGTTGACAGCGAAGAAGCGGCGGTAGTTCAGCTCGGAGTCGGCGCGACGCCAGTTGATCAGCTCGTAGTTCTGGCGGTCGTGCACCTCCCGGGGCGACGCACCGTCGTCGGCGGTTCCCGCGGAGATCGGATAGCGGTTCTCGAAGTAGTGCAGTTCGCTGCCGACGATCTTCAGGTCGTCGAGCGCGTCGTCGCCATCAGCCAGGACCGGAACGCGCAGCTTGCCGCCGCCGAAGTCCCAGTCGATGTCGAACGCCTCGGCGTAGCGCGAGTCGCGGCCCTTCTCGAGCACGTCCCACCACCACGCGGTCTGCGTCGCGTCGGCGACACCGAGGTGGTTCGGCACGATGTCGACGAGCAGGCCCATACCCGCTTCGTGGCAGGCCTTCGACAGCGCGGCGAGGCCCTCGGGGCCGCCGCGCGCCGGGTCGACGATCGAGTTGTCGACGACGTCGTACCCGTGGTCCGAGCCCTGCGTCGAGCGCAGGATCGGCGAGATGTAGACCCAGTCGGCGCCGAGCGTCTTCAGGTAGTCGACCAGATCGGCGGCGGCGAACAGCGTGAAGTCCGCCGTGATCTGCAGTCGATAGGTCGAGACGGGCAGCGCGGTGATGTTCGCCATTACTCGACGACCGGTCGTGCGGGGGCGTTGATCGGGCTGCTCGTGCCGGTCAGGGCGATGAGCGAGGCCGCCACCGAGTTGTCGGTCTCGGGCTCGGGACCGGACGACTGGCGGAGGATCAGCGCGGACACCGCCTGGGCGGTAACCGTGTCGCCGGCGCTGCGAGGCTCGGTCGAGACACCGGCACCCGCCGTGTCCACCACGATCTCCCACGCGGAGGCGTACTCGTCTTCCGGCAGCGTGAACTCGACGGCCTCGGTGTGCGCGTTGAGCAGGATGAGGAAGTGCACGTCGACGATGGGCTCGCCGCGCATGTCCTTGCCGCGGATGCCGTCGCCGTTGAGGAACACGCCGATCGAGCGACCGAAGCCGGAGTCCCAGTCCTCGGGCGCCATGGCCCGGCCGTCGGGCGCGAGCCAGCCGATGTCGGGCAGCGGTGCGCCCTCCTCGCGACGCACGGGGCGTCCGTCGAAGAAGCGGCTGCGGCGGAACGTCGGGTGGTCCTTGCGCAGGTGCGCGATCGCCGCCACGAACTCCATCAGGGGGAGGTCGGCCTTGTCCCAGTGGATCCAGCTGATCTCGTTGTCCTGGGCGTAGCCGTTGTTGTTGCCGCCCTGGGTGCGGCCGATCTCGTCGCCGTGCAGCAGCATCGGCACGCCCTGGGAGATCAGCAGCGTGGTGAGGAAGTTGCGTTGCTGCCTGGCACGCATTTCGAGCACCTGCGACTCATCCGTCGGGCCCTCGACGCCGAAATTGTACGAGCGGTTGTGCGATTCGCCGTCGTTGTTGTCTTCGCCGTTGGCGTCGTTGTGCTTCTCGTTGTACGACACGAGGTCGGCGAGCGTGAAGCCGTCGTGCGCGGTGACGAAGTTGATGGATGCGACCGGGCGACGACCCGACTGCTCGTAGAGGTCGGCGCTACCGGTGAGCCGCTCCGCGAACTCGCCGAGCGTCGACGGCTCGCCCTTCCAGAAATCGCGGACGGTGTCGCGGTACTTTCCGTTCCACTCCGTCCACTGGGGCGGGAAGTTGCCCACCTGGTAGCCGCCAGGGCCGACATCCCACGGCTCGGCTATGAGCTTGACCTGCGAGACGATCGGGTCCTGCTGCACGAGCTCGAAGAAGGTCGAGAGCTTGTCGACGTCGTAGAACTCGCGGGCGAGGGTGGAGGCGAGGTCGAAACGGAAGCCGTCGACGTGCATCTCGGTCACCCAGTAGCGCAGGCTGTCCATGATGAGCTGGAGGGTGTGCGGGTGGCCCACGTTGAGCGAGTTGCCGGTGCCCGTGTAGTCCATGTAGTACTCGGGGCTGCCGTCGACGTGGCGGTAGTACGCCTTGTCGTCGATGCCGCGCATCGAGAGCATCGGGCCGAGGTGGTTGCCCTCGGCGGTGTGGTTGTACACCACGTCGAGGATGACCTCGATGCCGGCGTCGTGCAGCGAGCGCACCATGCCCTTGAACTCCTGCACCTGCTGGCCGAGTTCGCCGTTGGAGGCGTAACCCGAGTGCGGCGCGAAGAAGCCGATGGTGTTGTAGCCCCAGTAGTTGTTGAGGCCCTTCTCCTGCAGCGCGGAGTCGTTGATGAACTGGTGCACGGGCATCAGCTCCACCGCGGTGACGCCGAGCTTCTGGTAGTGCTCGATCATGATCGGGTGAGCGACGCCGCCGTAGCTGCCGCGCTGGTCTTCGGGGATTCCCGGGTGCAGCTTGGTGAGTCCCTTGACGTGCGCCTCGTAGATGAACGTGTCGCTGTACGGCGTGCGCGGGTGGCGGTCGCCGGCCCAGTCGAAGTAGGGGTTGATGACGACGCCGAGCATCGTGTGCGCGGCCGAGTCGTCGTCGTTGCGCGAGAGCGGGTCGCCGAAGTTGTACGGGAAGACGCTGGGGTCCCAGTCGATGACGCCGGTCGTCGCCTTGGCGTACGGGTCGAGCAGCAGCTTGTTTGGGTTGCTGCGGTCGCCCTTCTCGGGGTCGTAGTCGCCGTGCACGCGGTAGCCGTAACGCTGGCCGGGCTGCACCTGCGGAAGATAGCCGTGCCAGACGTTCGCGTCGACCTCGGTCAGTTCGTACCTGGTCTCGTTGTGGTCATCGTCGAAGAGGCAGAGTTCGATCTTCTGGGCGGATTCGCTGAATAGTGCGAAGTTCGTTCCGTTTCCGTCATAGGTTGCGCCGAGCGGGTAGGCAGATCCGGGCCAGACAGTCAATTAATCCCCTTGTTATAGACGTGGTGGGTCGCTGTTCACGATAGACGGTGCCCGCGCACGCTGTCACAGCTTTGCCGGTGTGACCGACGTGTGGTAGTCGCTAGGGTGATGGCGTGAACCGTTATGTCGCGCTGCTCAGGGGCATCAATGTGGGCACCGCGAAGCCCATCGCGATGGCCGATCTACGCGCCTGCATCGAGGCCCTCGGGCACTCCAACGCGCGCACGCTGCTCCGCAGCGGCAATGTCGTCTTCGACAGTGCCGAGCCGGTCGACGCCCGTTCGCTCGAGACGGCGATCGCGACCGCTACGGGCGTGTCGGCCCCCGTTGTGCTCGTCGACGACGCGCGGTTCCGCCAGATCGTGGCCGCGAACCCGTTGGCCGAGGTGTCGGTCGATCCGTCGCGGGCGCTGGTCTACTTTTTAAGCGGTCCCGTTGCCGGCGGCCCCGCGGATGACACGGGCCGCGGCCGCCCGTCCGACACCGATCTTCTTCCCGAACGCCTGGCCTTCGGCGAGCACGCGATCTACCAGTGGTGTCCCGACGGCATCTCGCAGTCGAAGGTGCCGGCGAAATACTTTCTGAGCCTCGGCGTGACCGCGACCGGACGCAATCTGCGCACGGTCGAGAAGATCGTGGCGCTGCTCGACACGCCCTAGGGTGAGGGGATGCCCACCTCCGACTCCGTTCTCGAAGCCCGGTTCACCGTCACGAAATTCCGCGAGGGTTACGAGCAGGCCGCCGTCGCCGGCTTTCTCGCCCGGGCGGGCGCCGCGCTCGCCGCGTGGGAGAACACGTCGGCTGCGCCCGCGCTGACGGCCGACGAGGTGCTCGCCCTGCGGTTCGCGACCGTCAAGTTCGACAACGGTTTCGACCAGGACGAGGTGGACGACCTGCTCGCCCGTGTCGCTGCCGCGCTGCGCGAGTACGAGGCCACGGCCGCCGCACGTGCCACGGCACGTGCCTCGGTCGCCGAGCCCGTCGAAGCGCCGCCCGCCGATCTGGTGCACTCGTCGTTGCTCGCCGACAAGACCTTCACCACCACGAGATTCCGCACGGGGTACTCGATCGTCGGTGTCGACGGCTTTCTCGCCGCGGCGCGCGAGTTGATCGCCACCTACGAGACCACGGGCGAGCCGTCGGTACCGGCGCCCTTTGCGTCTGCCGACGTGGTCAATGTGCGATTTACTCCCACCTCGTGGCGCCGCGGCTACGAGCAGAACGAGGTCGGCGAGCTGCTCACCGGCATCATCGCGACCTTGGCCTACTACGAGCGGGTAGCGGCCGCCCGCTGATCAGCGGTCCCGCCTCGCAACGCGCGGCGACTTGTCACAAGTCGGCCAGGGGCTCGCCGAGACCGATCATTATTGAGCACGCGCTCAGACTCTCTGCCGAGCGGAGCGGGCATCGCCCGCAGACGCGCACCGAAGGTGCGTGTGCCGCACCGACGCGCGGAACTGGTTCGACCGCTGACGATTCGACCAGCGTCACGCCGTTCGCCCGGTTCCTCCCCGTTCGGTGTTATGAGGGGAGGGAAAGCCTGACGCCGGTCACACCCTCTTCGGGGATCACGCAGGTATCGTCTTTTCCCCTGTGCAAGGTGGTCCCGATTCGGTCGTCGGGTGGGGCGATGACGTCGATCATCGCGCGCACATCCTGCGGCCCGTAGAGATCGGTGAACACCTCTCTTTTCCCCTCCGCATCCAATACGAATCCGTGGGCTTCGAGTTCCGCGATCGCCGCATCGATGTGCTCCGGCCCGCTGAGCTTGATAAAGCGCGAATATCGGACTCCGCTGGTGAAAAAGCGCGGTGGCCCGAAATGGTAGTCGCAGACGATCTCGCTGATCGACGCCAGATCCAGCGTCTTCGCCACCTCGTCGAGGGTCTTCACCTGGGGTGCAGGCCCGGAGCTGCAGCCCGCGAACCCGAGAAGAACCGTCAGCACGGCCAGAACCTTGACCTTACGCATCTTCACCTGAGTCATGAGTCGAGTATGGGTCATATTGGCCATGAAGGTGAAGGAATCCCGGCGAGGTGACGGAATCAGCACGCGATCGGCCGATCTGGTGACATCGGCACGGGATAGATCCGGCTGCTCGCCGAGACCGATCGTTGTGTGAAACGGCGCAACGCCGTTTCGGATCAGGATGCGTCGCGCGAGGCGCATCCGCGATCTTTGGGCCCTAAGGCGCGGGATCCCGCGAGTATGTCCCACGTTTGCGACCGAACTGCGCAGCCGGAGCGCTCGCAGAACTGAACTGGTTTTGGGGCCACCGCGGGTCGAGAATCGTGTACTGCCGATGAGAGCGGATGCGCCCACGCCGGAAGACGAAACTCCGCTGGCTCTGTCGGCCACCGACCTGACCGCCCTCACCGGCGTGCTGGCAGGGCTGACCGGACTTGTCATGGCCGGCGGCATCGACGAGCTGACACCGCCGGCTTTCTACGCCGTGCGGTCTAGGACGGCATGGTCGAAGTTAAACCCGGGACCGCCGCCGGAACCGCAGAACTCACGCGGGCCCTCGAAGATCCGATCCACCGGGCCCGGGGCGCGCTGGGCGAATTCCGCTAGCGGTCGCGCTTCGGGAGCCACTCGGCGCCGAGCACAGCGGCCTGCGTTCGACGCTGCATCCCGAGCTTCGACAGGATGCCGCTCACGTTGTTTTTCACTGTCTTCTCCGCGAGGAAGAGCGCGCCCGCGATCTCGCGGTTCGACATGCCCTCGGCGATGAGGGCGAGGATCTCGGTCTCGCGGGGCGTCAGCAGGCCGAGGGGCGACGCTGCAGCGCCGGGGGAGCGCACCCGGTCGAGCACCCGCTCGGTGACGGTCGGGTCGAGCAGCGTGGTGCCCGCGGCGACCGAGCGGATCGCGTCGACGAGGCTGGTGGCCCGCACCTCTTTCAACAGGTATCCGTCGGCGCCGGCGAGTACCGCGGCGAGCACGGCCTCGTCGTCGTCGAACGAGGTAAGGATGAGGCACCGGATGCTCGGATCCGCCGACTTCACGTCGCGGCACACGTCGATGCCGCTGCCGTCGGGGAGGCGTCCGTCGAGGATCGCGACGGTCGCGCCCGACTCGAGGATCGCCGCGGCCGCGCCCGTGGCGACTCCGCTCTCGCCGACGACGGCGAAGTCGCTCTCTTCCGAGAGCAGGTCGATGAGGCCTCGACGCACGATCTCGTGGTCGTCGAGCAGGTAGAGGCGGACGGGGGCGGTCACTGCGACACCACGGGCACGGCCCAGTCGATCGTCGTTCCCGAGGGGGCGCGGGCTGCGGTCGCGAACCGGCCGCCGCGCGCACTGGCCCGGTGGTCGAGGTTGTCCAGCCCGCTGCGCTTGCCGACCTCGCCGAGGCCGCGGCCGTTGTCGGTGACGACGACCCGCACCTCGGTGGCGGAGACGGCGATGGTGATGTCGACACGGGTGGCCTCGGCGTGCCGCACGACGTTGCTCAGCGCCTCCCGCAGCACGGCGGAGACCTCGTCGCCCAGCTCACTGTCGATGAGGGTGTCGACGGGCCCGCGGAAGTCGAGCGACGAATCGATGCCCTCGCCCTCGAGGATCTCGCGCACGAGCTGGTTGAACCGCTTCTTCTGGCTCCAGGTCGTGGCGCTCGGCGTCGTGCCGAGCTGGAAGATCGTCTGGCGGATCTGCCTGATGGTCACGTCGATCGCGTCGACCTGCGCCGAGATGCGCGCCGCCGCCTGGCCGCTCGTCGAGCCGACGATGCTCTGCAGCCCGAGACCCACGGCGAACAGGCTCTGGATGACGTGGTCGTGCAGGTCGCGCGCGATGCGGTCGCGCTCGTCGGTGAGGGCGACGTGTTCGCGGTTGTTGCGCGCCATCGCCAGCTCGCGCGCGATGGCGACGCTGCGGGCGAACCTCTTCGCCATGCGCCGCTCGGCCACCGTGTAGGGGTGGCCCGTCCGGTCGCGGGTGATGACGAGGGCGCCCTCGCGCGTTGCCTCGATGTCTCCCCACGGGATGACCATCGTCGAACCGATGAGCGCGCTCGCCCAGAGCTCGATGTCGCGGAAGGCGGAGGGGCGGTCGTCCTTGAGTTCGAGCGCGCGGCGAACCCGCCCGGGCAGCGCGGCGATCTCGTCGTCGGCGACGGTGCCGGTCGCGTCGGCGAGTGGGCCGAACTTCTGCGCGAACGGCAGGGCGTCGGGGTCGTCGGTCGGCAGCACCAGTCCCACGAACGACGCGTCGGCGAGGGTGAGGATGAGGTCGGCGATCGGGGCGACGTCGGACTCGCCCAGGTCGCCGGAAAGCAGACGCTGGTTGATTTCTTCGGATGCCGCGAGCCACCGTTGCCCCAGGTGGGCCTCCTCGTAGAGGCGGGCGTTGGCGATCGCCGTACCGGCCATGGAGGCGAGGGTCAGGATGATCTGTTCGTCGACGGCGTCGAACGATCCGCGCGCGCTGCCGGTGAGGTAGAGGTTGCCGTAGACGGTTCCGCCGACGCGCACGGGCACGCCGAGGAAGCTCTCCATCGGCGGGTGGCCGGCGGGGAAGCCGACCGAACGCTCGTCGCGCGAGAGGTGCTCGAGCCGGATCGGCCTGGCCTCGGCGATGACCGAGCCGAGCAGGCCGTGGCCGCTGGGCGGCGCGCCGAGCTCGGCGACGATGCCGTCGCTCATGCCGACGTGGATGAACTCCTCGAGCATCCCGTCGGGGGAGATGACGCCGACCGCGCCGTAGCGTGCGGAGGCCAGATTGCAGGCGACCTGGACGACGTTGCGCAGGGCCGTCGGCAGGTCGAGATCGGACGAGATCGCCTTCGACGCCGCGATGAGGCGGGCGAGTTGCTCGCGGGCGATCTCGGTCGATTCGGCGCGGCTCATCACTTCGGCCACGAGATCGATGAGGGAGAGCCCGCCATCTGTCTCGTGCGAAAACGCCATGGTTACAGAGTATTAGAGCTTTGCTGTGTGTACCCGCCCCTCGGGTCTGATGTCGGTGGCCTCGTCTACCCTCGCCGCGGGAGGAATAGTGGCAGAGCCGGTGAACACCTGGTGGGCACGCCGTCAGTGGTCGAAGGGCACAGCCATGCCCTACGCCGTCGGCACCTACCGGGCCGACTGGGAGCGGTACCCGGTTCTCATCCGCCAGTACCATCCCGACCTCAACCACGGCGTCACGCTCACGCAGATCCCGCCGCTCGCCGAGGTGCTGCTGGTGTGGCAGTGCGACGCGGGCCACACCTTCGTCGCCACGCCGGAAGAGCAACGCAACAGGCCGGGGCGCGAACGGCGCAAGTCGTCGTGGTGTCCCGACTGCGCGGCGCTCGCCGTGCCGCGGCGGGCGCCGGTCGCGGCGAGACCCGAGGTGCTGCCGCCGCCGTACGCGTGCGGGCATCCGCGCGATCTGCGCCGCATCGAGACCGGCGACGACGACCGCTGCTATCTGTGCCGGCGGCTCGACGGGTCAGCCGTCACGCGCGAGTGGCTGCTGTCGATCGTGACACCGGGGCAGCGCGAGTCCCTCGCCGTCGAGACGGGCACGGCGACCTCGTACCGCTGGGTGTGCGGTCGCGGCCACGGCACGTGGGAGTCGACGGTCGAGCGCATGCTCGGCGGACGGGGCTGCCGCACCTGCCGCAACGCGTCGGCCGGGGCCGACCGGATCGCGGTCGGGGAGCCGTTCATCAGCGCGCTCGCGCCCAGACCCGCGTCGGCGGTCGAGGGCGATCTGCGGATGCGCGTGGCCGAGCGCTTCGATTTCGACCTGAGCAACAACGCGATCCGGGTGGCGAAGCCGTTCTTCAACAACCTCGAGATCTGGCCGGACATCATCGTGCCCGAGCTGCGCGTCGCCATCGAGTACGACAGCGTCGGCCGGCACGGTCTCGAGCACGTCGGACGGCACGAAGAGAAAGACCGCAGGAAAGACCGGATGCTGCGCGCGAACGGCTGGCAGGTCATCCGGGTGCGCACGGGCCGCCTGCAACCGCTCGGCCCGCACGACATCGTGGCCGGCTCCGTTTCCGGCCGGCTCATCGAACGGCTCGACGACGAGCTCGCGGTGATCGCGGGCGAGCTGATGGTGGCGTCGTACCGGCGCTGACCGCGCCGCCCGTTCCCCGTCGCTCGACAGGAGCCGCGGCATCCGCCCGCCCGAATCGGTCCTGTCGACCGCGCGTGCGGGCCGGCCGGTCCTGTTCGAGCGTCGACCCCGCGCGGGGGTTACACTGATCTCGAACACGGGAGTCCGGTGAGCCGGGCTGAGAGGAAGCTAAAGCAAGCTTCGACCGTCGAACCTGATCTGGATCATGCCAGCGCAGGGAGGCATTCTCACGGGGAGATCCATATCTTCTTCAACCCGTGCCTATTTCAGCGACTGAAAGGGCACGACAAGTGCACACATCCAAGAAAACTCTGGCCGGCTTAGGGCTCCTGCTCGTGATCGGCCTCGCGGTCAGCTCCTGCGCGAGCGAGGCGGCACCGGGCGCGACGCCGGAGAAGCTCGTGCTGGTCACGCACGACTCGTTCAACCTGAGCGAGGGCACCCTCGCGAAGTTCACCGACGAGACCGGCATCGAGGTTCAGGTGCAGGCATCCGGCGACGCGGGCCAGCTCGTGAACAGCCTCGTGCTCACGAAGGATTCGCCGCTCGGCGACGTCGTCTTCGGCATCGACAACACGTTCGCGAGCCGCGCGGTGAACGAGGGCGTGCTCGAGGACTACGCGTCGAAAGACCTGACCGACGCCGAGGAGCAGTACCTGCTCCCCGCCGGCAGTGGTCGCGAACAGCTCACCCCGATCGACAACGGCGACGTCTGCGTTAACGTCGACCACGAGTGGTTCGCCGAGGCCGGCATCGAGGAACCGACCACTCTCGACGACCTCGTCAGCCCCGAGTACAAGGATCTCTTCGTCACTCCGGCCGCCAACTCCTCGTCTCCGGGACTCGCCTTCCTTCTCGCCACCATCGCCGCCAAGGGCGAAGACGGCTGGCAGGACTACTGGACGAAGCTCGTCGACAACGGCGTCAAGATCGACGCCGGCTGGAGCGACGCCTACTACGTCGACTTCTCGGGCCCGTCGAGCGACGGCGACCGACCGCTCGTCGTCAGCTACGCGTCGAGCCCGCCCGCCGAGGTGACCGAGGGCGCGACCGAGGCCCCCACCGGCGCGCTGCTCGACACCTGCTTCCGTCAGACCGAGTACGCGGGCGTCATCGCCGGCACCAAGAACAAGGCCGCCGCCGAGAAGCTCGTCGACTTCCTCTTCTCGCCGACCGTGCAGAACGACATCCCCGAGAACATGTTCGTCTTCCCGGTGAACGCCGAGGCCACGCTGCCCGCGACCTGGGCGCAGTTCGCCGCGATCGCCGAGAACCCGTTCGAGGTCGCCCCCGACGAGATCGACACGAACCGCGAGGAGTGGCTGACCGAGTGGGCGGCGATCGCCACCCCGTGATCTCGCGTGTCGGGGTACGTCCGGCGCCGAGCACGGTCATCGCGATCGTGCTCGGCGCGGGCCTGCCCCTCGCGTTCGTCGGTGTCTTCTTCGCGTGGCCGGTGGGGGCGATGGTGGCCCGCGGCCTGTTCGCCGACGGGATGCTCGACCTGAGCGGCTTCGCCGAGGTGCTGGCCCGGCCGCGCACACTGCGTCTCATCGGCCTCACGATCAGCCAGGCCGCTCTCGCCTCAGCCGTCTGCGTCATCCTCGGTCTCCCGATCGCGCACGTTCTCTACCGATTGCGTTTCAGGGGCCAGCGGATGCTGCGGGCCCTCGTCGTGCTGCCGTTCGTGTTGCCCACCGTCGTCGTCGGTGTGGCGTTCCGCACGCTGCTGCGCGAGGGCGGGCTGCTCGGCTCGCTGCGCCTCGACGGAACGTTCGCCGCGATCATGCTCGCCCTCGTCTTCTTCAACGTGGCCGTCGTCGTGCGCACGGTCGGCACCACGTGGGAGGGGCTCGACCAGCGGCAGGAGGAGGCCGCCCGGGTGCTCGGCGCCGGTCCGGTGCGCGTGTGGTTCACGGTCACGCTGCCGCGGCTCGCGCCCGCGATCACCTCGGCAGCATCCATCGTCTTCCTGTTCTGCTCCACGGCCTTCGGCGTTGTGCTCGTCTTGGGCGGCACCAGATTCGGCACGATCGAGACCGAGATCTACCTGCTCACCACCCAGTTCCTCGACCTGCGTGCCGCGAGCGTGCTGTCGGTGACCCAGCTCGTGGTCGTCGTCGCGGTGCTGCTCGTCGCCGCGCGGGCGAGGGGCACGCGCACGGCGCAGCGTCGCGTCGACTCGGCCCGGTCGGGGCGGGCCCCGCGTCTCGGCGACCTGCCGAACATCGCCGTCACGCTCGTCGTCGCCGCCTTCCTCGCCCTGCCGATCGTCGCGCTGCTGTTGCGGTCGCTGCGCACAGCCGACGGGTGGGGGCTCGGCAACTACCTCGCGCTCGGCACTACCGGCAGCCGCAACGCGCTCGTCGTACCGGTCTGGACGGCGCTCGGCAACTCGCTCGTGATCGCCGTGCAGGCCACCGCGATCGCCCTCGTCATCGGGCTCGCGGCGAGCCTCGTGATCTCCCGTCGACCACGATCGGCCGGGCTGCGTCGCTCGCTCGCGGGCTTCGACGGCGTGCTGATGCTGCCGCTCGGCGTGAGCGCGGTGACCGTCGGGTTCGGCTTCCTCATCACGCTCAACACACCGCCGTTCGACCTGCGGTCGTCACCGGTGCTCGTGCCGATCGCGCAGGCGCTCGTGGCGCTGCCGCTCGTGGTGCGCACGATCCTGCCGGTGCTGACCGGCATCGACGGGCGGATGCGCGAGTCCGCCGCCGTGCTCGGCTCGCCGCCGTGGCGGGTGCTGCGGGATGTGGATCTCGCCATCGTCGGGCGACCCGTGCTCGCGGCATCCGGATTCGCTTTTGCGGTCGCTCTCGGCGAATTCGGCGCGACAAGCTTTCTCTCCCGTCCCGACCGGCCCACGCTGCCCGTCGTGATCTTCCGGCTGATCGGCCTGCCGGGCGGGGACAATTTCGGAATGGCCATCGCGGCCTCGGTGGTGCTGGCCGGCGTGACGGTCGCGGTGATCGCGCTCGTCGAGCGGCTGCGCGTGGGAACGATGGGGGCTTTCTAGATGACCGAGGTTTCGCAATCGGGTGCACTGCGGGTGGAGGGTGTGACCGTCAGGTTCGACGGCGCCGCCGTCGTCGACGACGTCACGCTGTCGCTCGAGCCGGGCGAGGTGCTCGGCATCCTCGGGCCCTCGGGCAGCGGCAAATCGACGCTGCTGCGCGCGATAGCCGGGCTCGAGCGCCTGGACGCCGGCCGGGTGCTCTGGCACGCCGAGGACATCACCGGCGTGCCCGTGCACAAGCGCGGGTTCGCGCTGATGTTCCAGGACGGGCAGCTGTTCCCGCACCGCACGGTCGGGCAGAACATCGCCTATCCGCTGCAGATCGCGCGCGAGCCGTCGGCCGCCCGCGTGAGCGAGCTGCTGACCCTCGTCGGCCTCGCGGGATTCGGTGATCGCCGGGTGACCGAGCTGTCGGGCGGCGAGCAGCAGCGGGTCGCGCTCGCGCGTTCCCTCGCCGCCGGGCCCCGGCTGCTGCTGCTCGACGAGCCGCTCAGCTCGCTCGACCGCGAACTGCGCGAACGGCTGGCCGGCGACCTGCGCCGCATCCTCGACGAGACCCGCACCACGGCGGTCTTCGTCACGCACGACCAGGACGAGGCGTTCGCCGTCTCCGACCGGGTCGCGGTGATGGTCGGCGGCCGGCTGCGGCAGACCGGCACCCCCGCCGAGGTGTGGCGCCGCCCGACCTCGCCCGAGATTGCCCGGTTCCTGGGCTACACGACTGTGCTCGGGGGAGACGCCGCGCGGCTGGTTCGACCCGGGGCGGAGCATCCGGTCGCGCTGCGGCCGTCCGCGGTGGTCGTGACGGATGGCGGGCAGGTCGCCGCGACGGTCGTGCGCAGCACTCCCGCGGTCGACGGCTCGCGCGTGCGGCTGTTTCTGCCAGGGATCGGCGAGCTCGACGGGATCGCGAGCGCGCAGCATCCGGTCACCGCTGGACAGGACGTGACGGTGCGCTTCGGCGGCGACGGAATCGCGGAACTGCCGTGAGGGCCGCGGTGCTGCTGATCGACGGGCGGTCCGGATCGGGCAAGACCGAACTCGCGCGCGCGATCGTGGCCGGGTCGCCGACAGCCCAGCTGGTGCGGCTCGACGACCTGTACCCGGGGTGGGGCGGGCTCGAGGAGGGCAGCCGTGTCGTGCGCGACGACATCCTCGCGAGCGACACCCCGAGCTGGCGGCGTTGGGATTGGGAGCTCGGGCGGCACGCGGAATGGCACGACATCGACCCCTCCCGTCCGCTCGTGATCGAGGGCTGCGGCGCGCTCAGCCGCGACAACCGCCGGCTCGCGACGTTCGGCATCTGGGTCGCGCTCGACGCCGCCACACGAAAGCGGCGCGCCCTCGAGCGCGACGGTTCGACCTACGCGCCGCACTGGGACGAGTGGGCGGCGCAGGAGGACGCGTTCCTCACCCGCGAGAACCCGGCAGCTCACGCCGACGCCGTGATCGACGGAAGCGACGTGACCCTCGAGCTCGCTCGGTGGCGGGCCGTGGTGGATGCTGCGAGAGTAACCGAGTGACTTCTCCCTTCATCTCCGTGTCCGAACTCTCCGACGCCCTCGGAAGCGACCGTCCTCCCGTGGTCCTCGACGCGAGCCTCGAACTCCATCCGCCGCGGTACGACGGCGACTATCGCAGGGACAACGGCCGACCGCGGTGGCTGGCCGGACACATCCCCGGTTCGCACCACGTCGACGTGGCCACCCGGTTCAGCGACACGACCGCGAAACTCAACTACACGCATCCGGAACCCCAGCAGATCGCCGACGAGCTCGCGCGCCTCGGAGTGGCCGCCGACACCGACGTCGTCATCTACGACACCACGGGTACCGTGTGGGCGGCCCGCCTCTGGTACCTGCTGCGCTGGATCGGCGTGCGGGCGCGGGTGCTCGACGGTGGCCTCGGCGCGTGGAAGGCCGCCGGCCAGCCGATCGAGAACGGCGAGGCGGTCGAGGCCGCGCCCGTCGCCGCGTGGACCGCGACAGTGGCCCGCAAGGCGTGGGTGAGCCAGCAGGAGCTCGTCGAGCGTTCGGCCTCCGACTCCCGGCCGCTCGTCTGCAGCCTCCCCGCGGGCAGCTTCGCCGGGACCGACCCCACGCGCTACTCGCGCCGCGGACACATCCCGGGCAGCGTGAACGTGTCGAGCCGCGACCTGTTCAAGGCCGACGGCACCCTGAAGAGCCGGGTCGAGGTGATCCTGGCCTACGACGGTGCGGGCGTCGACACCCAGGCCGTGGGCGCGTCGGGAACCGAAGAGGTGCTGCTCTACTGCGGCGGCGGCATCACGGCGTCCGCCGGAGCACTCACGCTCGCGGCGATCGGGGTGAAGGCGGTGCGCATCTACGACGGGTCGCTCGAGGAGTGGTCGGCCAACCCGGCGTTGCCGCTCGAGGTCTCCTCTCCCTGAGTTCTCCGCTCCCTGAGTTCTCCACAGGGCCGGGCTTTTCTCCACAATTCTGCCGCCCAACACTCGAACGTGTGTTCGAAGGTGGGAAAATTGCCGCATGACAACGACACCGGCAACCGACCTCACGCAGCAGTTCACCGCTGTCGTCGAGGCCGCTTCCGCGGTGTCGAGTGACGTCGCCGATTTTCAGGCGTCGGATGACGCGGCTCTCGTTTCGCTGAGCCGGCTGGCCGCACGGGCGAAGCAGCTCGTCGACGCCCACCTGGCACTCGTCGCCGGCGAGATCGCGGCGCGTTCGACGCGGGAGATGGGTCACTCGGGGCTCGCGCAGCGGGAGGGGTTCCGAACGGCCGAGGAGTTGGTGAAGACGACGACGGGGTCGTCCGGCAAAGAGGCAACGACAGCCGTGCGGGTGGGGCGGCTCGTGCGTGAGGCGGCGACCTCGGGGCAGGTCGACCCACGGTCCGGCGAACGCTTCGAGGCGCGGGAACCGTGGCTGGCATGTGTAGCCGCGGCGGTAGCAAGCGGCGAGCTGTCGGTCGGGGCCGCAGATGCGATCCGAACCGGGCTCGGCGTCCCCACCGACAACGTGTCCGCCGTCGCTCTCGCCGATGCCGCGAGCGCCCTCTGCGCGCTCGCACCCACCCTCGATCTCGACCGCCTGCGGGGGCGCGCTCGCGAGTTCCGTGACGACCTGGACGAGGCGGGTATCGCCGACCGCGAGCGTGAACGGTTCGAGAAGCGGTCACTGCGGATGTTCAGCCTGAGCAACGGCATGGGGCGGCTGGTCTGGGATCTCGATCCGGAGAGCTACGCGACCGTGCTGGAGTTGAACAACCGGGCGACGTCGCCGAAGCGCGGTGTCCGCTTCGTCTCTGGCGAGAACCAGCAGATCGCCGAGCGCATTCTGAATGACCCGCGAACGATAGGCCAGCTGGCCTCCGACACTTTCCTCGGCCTGTTGCAGGCCGGTGCGAACGCCGACTCGACGAGTCTGCTCGGCACGGGCGCGGCGTCGATCCGGGTGCTGGTCACCAAGAAGACTCTGGCTACCTTGGGCGCCGCCGGCGCGGTGGGTGACTGGGGTTCCACGGGCGTCTCCACCGGTCACGGACGTATAGAAGCCACCGGCGCGCCCCTCACAGCAGCCGCGCTGCAGCGCCTGGCCTGCGACGGAGCCACGACCGAGGTCACCCTCGACAGCTTTGGCCGACCCCTCGATGTCGGGCGTGAACATCGCACATTCACCCCGAAGCAGCGCATCGCTCTCGCCATCCGCGACGGAGCCTGCATGTTCGGCGACTGCGACAAGGAGCCCTCGATGACCGAGGCGCACCACATCGTCCCCTGGGGAGAGGGCGGCCGCACCGACCTGGTCAACGGGATACTGCTCTGCAAGTTCCATCACCTGCTCGTCCACGACAACGGTTGGGAGATCTACCGGGTCGGCACCGACTACTACCTGGTGCCTCCGCCCGACGTCGACCCCGAACGGCGGCCGAGGCCCATGCCGTCGAAGAGCGCGGCGATGCGCGACGTGAGACGCGAACTCGAAGCCGTCGATCGGTAATCGATGGCGTCGGAACCCGATCGATAGCTGCGGCGGACGCACCTCCGCCCGGCGCCGCACTGCTTCACGCAGTCCTCGAGATCATCGCTCCCGTCGCCCACGTCGCTCACATCGACGAGCAGTTCGCGATAGTTGTCGAAAACCATTGGCTCCGGAGGCCGCACCCGGGCAGGATGAGTCCGTGACCGTCGACGATCTGTATCGAGACCTGCATGCCCATCCCGAACTCTCCTTCGAAGAAACGCGCACGGCCGCCATCGCCGCCGCCGAACTGCGGGCCGTGGGCTTCGACGTGATCGAGCGCCTCGGCATCACGGGTGTCGTCGGAGTGCTCCGTAACGGCAGCGGCGCGACCGTGATGCTGAGAGCCGACATGGACGCACTCCCGGTCGTGGAAGACACCGGCCTTGCGTACGCGAGCACCGCACCCGGCGTGATGCACGCGTGCGGCCACGACGTGCACGTCGCCTGCCTCATCGGGGCGGCTCGGGAGCTCGCCGCCACCCGGGAGCACTGGGCGGGCACCGTAGTCGCCGTCTTCCAACCTGCCGAGGAGGTCGGCGGGGGAGCGCAGGCCATGATCGACGACGGCCTGTACGACAGGGTGCCGACACCGGATGTCGTGCTCGGCCAACACGTCGGGCCCGCCCCCGCCGGCTTTGTCGGCGCGCACTCCGGTGCGGCTTTCGCATCGGCCGACAGCCTCGACATCACGGTGCCAGGACGCGGCGGCCACGGGTCACGCCCCGAGACCACCGTCGATCCCATCGTCATAGCGGCCGCGATCGTCGGACGGCTCCAGACGATCGTCTCGCGTGAGATCGCCCCGCAGGACACCGCCGTCGTCACCGTCGGGCGCATGAGCGCGGGCACCAAGAACAACATCATCCCCGAGAGCGCGGAGCTCGGGCTGAGTATCCGCGCCTACAGCGAAGAGGTGAGGCTTCGCGTGCTGTCGGCGATCGAGCGGATCGTGCGCGCCGAGTCTGCGGCGTCAGGCGCGCCCGATCCGTCGATCGACCTCGCCGAATCGTTCCCGGTCACCGTCAACGACCGCGTCGCCACCGACCGGACCATGGCCGCGTTCAGGTCTGAGTTCGGCCCGGAGGCGGTCATCGACCCGGGCCAGGTGTCGGGCAGCGAGGACGTCGGTCTGCTCGCGACGGCAGCGAATGCGCCCCTCGTGTACTGGATCCTCGGTGGCGCGCATCCCGAGAACTATGCCGCGGCAGCGACCGCTGGCACCATCGACCGCGATGTTCCGTCGAACCACTCGCCCCGGTTCGCTCCGGAGCCGCAGCCGACGCTCGATCGCGGAGTCGCCGCGTTGGTCACCGCCGCGCGCGAATGGCTCGCACCGGCCGTGCCCGGCTCCTAGGCCCAGCCCAGCCGGTGCAACTCGTCGTCGTCGATGCCGTAGAAGTGGGCGATCTCGTGCACGAGCGTGATGTGGATCTGGTCTTTGAGGTCGTCGAGGTCCTCGCTGATATCGGCGAGCGGCTCGCGGTACAGGATGATCCGGTCGGGCAGTTCGCCGAACCCGTACTGTCCCCGCTCGGTGATCGCGACGCCGTCGTAGAGGCCGAGCAGGTCGAGCGATCCGTCTTCGGGTCGCGCCTCGGTCACGAACACCACGTTGTCGAGGCCGTCGACCATCTCGTCGGGCAGGGCGTCGAGCTCGTCGACGACCAGCTTCTCGAACTCGTCTTCGGTCAGTGCGTCCATAGTGATCAGCCTTCCAGAGCGTCGAGCAGGCTCTCGGTGACGAACGCCAGCCAGTCGTAGAGGTCGTGCAGCGCCACGGCGGCCTCGCTGTCGGTCGCGCCCTCGTCGCCGTCGCTCTCGATGCCCAACCGGGCGGCGATCGTGAGCCGGATGTCGGAGAGCGTGCGCAACCAGGCCTGAGCCTCGGCCTCGTCGAGTTCGACGTGTCCGCTCTCGCGTTCGAGCGTGGCGATCACGACCCGGGCGTTCGCGACCTTGCGGCTCGCGAGGGAACGCTCGGTGAGCTGACGGAAGTCGCTGGATGCCTCGGAATCGTCACCATAGGCATCCGGAAGCAACCGGGCGACCGCAGGGTCGGGGTCGATGGCCGACCGTCCGCCGATGCCCACCAGGTCGAACAGCGGGTCGACCTCGCCCGACCCGGCGATGCCGCTGAGCATGCCGGCGATCTGCGCGGCGAGGTCCGCGATGATGTCGGACTCGACAGCGCTGAAGCCGACCACGAGTCTGCCGTCGGAAGTCTTCGAGAAGGGAGTCACGCATCCGCCTTCTGCAGCGTCGCCCAGAGTCCGAAGTCGTGCATGGCCTCGACGTGCCGTTCCATCTCTTCGCGGCTGCCCGTGGCGACCACAGCGCGACCGTCGTTGTGCACCTGGAGCATACGGCGGTCGGCCTCCTCGTGCGAGAAACCGAAGTAGCTGCGGAAGACGTAGGACACGTAGCTCATGAGGTTGACGGGGTCGTTCCAGACGAGCGTGACCCAGGGGCTGTCGAGCACGGTCTGCTCGCTCAGCTCGGTGCTCTCGAGCGTCTTCGACATGGAATCTAGCCTCGCATAAACAGCAATGGCCCGACTTGTCAGTCGGGCCATTGCCGTGTTGCTGTGGTGCAACGATTGGGGTGAACGACGGGGCTCGAACCCGCGACATCCGGCTCCACAAGCCAGCGCTCTGCCAACTGAGCTACGCCCACCAGGCGGCTGCTTCGCGATCTCTCACTCAGCAACCAGACGATTCTATTACAGGTGCGGAGCGAATCTCTCCACTACCTCGGCCGAAATGGTCTGCACCTGCTCGGTCGTGGGTCCGGGTTCCGCGGTAAATACGGCTTTTCGGTAGTAATCGAGCTCGCGAATTGATTCCAGAATGTCTGCGAGGGCCCGGTGTCCGCCGTTCTTGGCGGGCGCGTTGAAGTACACGCGGGGGAACCAGTGGCGTGCGAGTTCTTTGATGGATGACACGTCGACACTGCGGTAGTGCAGGTGACCGTCGACGCGCGGCATGTACTTCGCGAGGAAGGCACGGTCGGTGCCGATCGTGTTGCCCGCCAGCGGCGTCGTCTGCACGCCGGGCACGTACTTGAGGATGTACTCGAGCACCGCGTACTCGGCGTCGGCGAGGCTCACGCCGCCCGGGATCTCTTCGATGAGTCCGCTCTCGGTGTGCATGTTGCGCACGAAATCGCCCATGTTGTCGAGCGCGGACTGGTCGGGTTTGATGACGATGGTGAAGCCCGGATGAACCGGCACGAGGTCGTAGTCGGTGACGACCACCGCGACCTCCACGAGTTCGTCGACCGTGAGGTCGAGTCCGGTCATTTCACAGTCGATCCAGACCAGTCGGTCCGTAGCAGTAGCCATTGCGTCAGTCTATCTTCGTGCCGGTCGTCTGCCGGTCAGGCGAGTGCGCCCGCACCGATCGCTTCGGCCTCGACGACCGGCTCTTCGGCGCCGTCGTTCACCCGGGCGAGGGCCCGGCGGCCGAGCAGCACGACGAGGGTGGCGATCAGCACGGAGCCTCCGGCCACGTAGTACGGGGTCGCCGCGGTGAACAACCCGGCGAGGGTGGTGGCGAGCGGGGGAGCGACCGCGCCGCCGAGGAACCGCACCGCCGAATACGACGACGACGCGACCGACCTGGGCAGATTGGTGGCCTCCATCACGCACTCGGTGAGCACGGTGTTGAGCACACCCAGCAGCAGCCCGCCGACGACGACCGCCACCACGAGACCCGTCTGCGATCCGACGAAGATTCCGGCGGCCACCAGATCGAGGGCGAGGAGGGGCAGCACGACCGCGAGAACGGTGGTGCGTTTCATCCGCGCGGTCAAAACGGGGGCGACCCACACCGAGGTGATGGCGAGGCCGACACCCCAGCCGAAGAAGGTGAGCCCGATGCCCATTGCACCGAAACCGAGCGGGAAGGGGGTGTAGGCCAGCAGGGTGAAGAACCCGATGTTGTAGAACAGGGCGGCCGCGGCGAGGAGGGCGAGCGCCGGGCGGGCGAGGGCGCGGAACGGCGCCGCGAGCGAGGTCGGCACGCGCGTGGCCCTGTCGTCGCCCTTGAGCAGTACGGTGATCGCGATGAAACCGATCGCCATGAGCGCCGCAGTGCCGAAGAAGGGCGCGCGCCAGGTGACGCTGCCGAGCAGTCCGCCGAGCAGCGGGCCGATGGCGATGCCGAGGCCGAGGGCGGCCTCGTACAGGATGATGGCGCTCGACGTTCCCCCGCTGGCGGCCCCGACGATCGTGGCGAGGGCGGTGGAGATGAACAGGGCGTTGCCGAGTCCCCAGCCGGCACGGAAGGCGATGATGCTCTCGACGTTGCCGCTGAGTGCCGCGGCAGCCGCGAAGACCACGATGAGGGCGAGGCCGATCAGCAGGGTCTTTTTCGCGCCGATGCGGCTCGAGATGAAACTGGTGAAGAACATCGCGAGTCCGGTGACCACGAGGTAGCTCGTGAAGAGCATCTCGGTGTCGGTGGGGCTCGCTTCGAGCTGTTCGGCGATGGCGGGAAGGATGGGGTCGACGAGGCCGATCCCCATAAACGCGATGACGCTGGCGAACGCCACGGCCCAGACCTGCTTCGGCTGGTGCAGGATGCTGGTTTTCTCGACGGGGGAGACGGATGCGCTCACGCCGCGACCTCCGTCACTCCGACGCGGGACGCGAGGATCTCGGCGGCGCGCCCGAGGGTCGCCCACTCGGTGTCGCTCAGGTCGCCGAAGATGTCCTTCGTCGCCTCGGCGAGCTGGGTGCGCCAGCCGAACAGCGCGTCGCGCCCCTTGTCGGTGATGGCGATGAGCCACGCGCGGGAGTCGTCGACGTCGGCGATGCGGTAGACCCACTCGTCGTCGATCAGGTTGCTCAGCAGCTTGGTCATGCCCGGCTGGCTGATGCGGGCGGCCTTCGCGAGTTCGCCGTTGCGGCGCGGACCGTCGGCGTTGAGCACCGAGAGCGTCGACCAGACTCCGGCGGAGACGGTGGAGCCGGTGGACTGCGCGGCCATGCGGGTCAGCCGGTGGTTCGAGGTGAGGAGGGATTCGAAGATCTCGGTCGGTTCGGAGTGCATCCTCTAATCGTATAACCAAGTTATATAACTTGGTTAAGTACTGAGTTCGCGCTGCGCGAACGGGCGCCGCGGCATCCGAATAGGCTTGCAGCCACCATGACCACCGCGCTTGCCGTCCTCCTCATCCTCAACGGCGTCTTCAACGTCGCCGTCTGGCCCACCTTCTTCCGCCGTGTGGCGCGGGATCCGCGGGCGCGCACGGCCGAGGGAAAGGCCACACCGTTCTTCACGGTGCACCTCGTGATCGTGAGCGTTGCGCTGGTGCTCGCGGCCGCGTCGCTGCTGGGCGGGGTCCTGGCCCTGCTCGGCGTCTGGTAGACCTGACTCATGACAAACAACGAGGTAACGCTTTCGCACGGCGACCAGTACGTGGTCTTCTACACGGGCGGACCCTACGACGGCCAGACCGACACCCGCATCAGCACCGACGGCACGTTCGACGAGACCGTCACCGTCCTGGTGTCGCTCGACGGCAAGGAATCGCAGCTCGTCTACGGCGCTCCGGTCGCCAAGTCGATCGGCGACAGCGTGCAGGTCCACTACACGTGGGATGCCACGGCGAGCGAAGCGCTCGAAGACCCCGAAGAGCGACTGACCGACCAGTAGGAATAGCCCCGTCCCCGCCCCGGTTGGGTTGCACGTGAACCTACTCTTCTTCTCCTCGGCCTTCTGCGACCCCTGCATTCAGACGCGGGGTGTGCTGAAGCAGGTGGCCATGCTGCTGCCCGACGTGAAGATTGCAGAGTTGGATGTCGCGCGCGACACCGCCGAGGCGGAGAAGGCGGGCATACGCTCGACCCCGACCATCGTGATTGCCGCCGCAGACGGCAGCGAGGTGTTCCGGGCCGAGGGCGTGCCCACCGTGAACCAGGTGCTCGTGGCGTTGGCGAAAGCCGTCTGACCACGCCTGCGCTATCGTTATTCACGCGCCTCTGTAGCTCAGTGGATAGAGCAAAAGCCTTCTAATCTTTTGGTCGCAGGTTCGATTCCTGCCAGGGGCACCACAGCCTTATCGCTCACTCCGCTTCCGTGATTCCGCAGGCCGCAAAGCGGTACCCGGGGTCGGAGGGCGTGGTCAGGTCGCGGTCGCGAAGAATCGTCGACGCCGGGACCTGCGGGTCGGCGCAGAGGTCGTCGAAGTCGCCACGCAGATCGTCGGTGTACTCGATGTCGATGACGAGTTCGCCCCAGACCTCCGTGTAGAGCGCGCACTCGTTCCAGCGGTGGCATTCCTCGGCGACGGCGAAGTCGAAACCGGCGTCGTCGCGCCCGCGCGCTCCGAGTTCGGCCGAGTTCTTCTGCCCGATCGCGAGACCTGCCGCGTGCGCCTGCTGGGCGTAGAGGGTCGCGAGCGCGACAGCGTCGTCTTGACCGAGCCGGCCATCGCTGCGGGTGTAGCTGTCCAGGTTGTCGATCTCGATGGCGTCGAACCCGGCGGAGGCGCAGCGGTCGAGCGTGTCAGCGAGCCGCGCGGCGATGCGCTGCCGCTTGTCGGCGGTCGACGTGTCGAGGATGAGCTCGTCGGGCCAGTTCTCGTCGACGAGCGGTTCGCCGTCGCTGTGTAGCACCAGGTCGGGATGCTCGTCCAGCCAGTCATCGCGGTCGGCGGGTTGCGTCTGGAAGCCGTTCACGTAGCAGACCGAGTACAGGCCCTCGGCCGGCTCGTCGGTGCTGTCGCGGACGACGCCGCCCACTCCGGCAGCCGGCGCGTAGCCGCCGCCGAGCTGGTAGTCGAAGACGATCCCCGCGGGCGGCGCTTGAGGCGGGGTTGCGGCATCGACCGTCGATCGTTGCACTGGACTACCCTCGGGAGCGGCGTCCGGCTCGTTCGTCGGTGCGCATCCGCTCAGGAATAACCCTGCCGCGACAGCGACGGCGACTGCCTCCCGTATCGGACGGCTCATTGGGTTCCGCGTCGGGCGGCTCGACGTGCGCGCAGCTGCCGTGTCACGCCGGTGGCGGCGAGCCACACCGCGAAGCCGACAAAACCGACGGAGGCGAGGAAGTAGCCACCGAGTTCGCCACGCAATGGTGTGCCGTTTGCCTCCGCGAGCATCGGGAAACCGGTCCACGCGATGGCGAGGAGCAGAGCGACGACACTCGCGATGAAGTGGCCGCGCACCGATAGTTCGGGATCTTTCGATTCGAAGTTGGGATCGGTCATCCGGCCAGCGTATTGGTTGCGCCCGCCTCGAAAGCTTCCTTAGCACCGATCGTCGATTCCTGCTCGGCGTTTTATCGTCGCGCGGGTGCGCCTAGCGTGGCACGCATGAGCGATGCAAAGAACACCCCAGACACGTCAGTTCCGAAGCCCGAAGAGGTCGACCCGGAATCGGGAACCGAGCAGGACGGGACTCCCGTCGAGAACCCCTCCGGCTAGTGGGAAAAAAGAAGCACAACAAACGAGTACCGCGCGGCATCTACGAGGCCGAACTCAAGCGGCTCCAGATCGAGCTCGTGAGTATGCAGCAGTGGATCAGCGCGAGCGGAGCCCGCGTCGTCGTGATCTTCGAGGGTCGCGACGCCGCGGGCAAAGGCGGCGCGATCAAGCGGATCATGCAGTACCTCAACCCGCGCACGGCTCGCGTCGTCGCACTGTCGAAACCGAGCGAGCGCGAACTCGGCCAGTGGTACTTCCAGCGGTACATCGAGCACCTGCCGACGGCCGGCGAGATGGTGCTGATGGACCGGTCCTGGTACAACCGCGCCGGCGTCGAGCGAGTCATGGAGTACAGCTCGCCGGAGAAATACGAGCTGTTTCTCGCCCAGACCCCCGTCTTCGAACGCATGCTGGTCGAAGACGGCATCATCCTGATCAAGTACTGGTTCTCCGTCTCCGACAAAGAGCAGGAGGCCCGCTTCCACAAGCGGCTGAACGACCCGGTGCGTCGCTGGAAGCTCTCCGACGTCGACGTGCTGTCGATCACGCGGTGGGAGGACTACTCCCGGGCGAAAGACGACATGTTCACCCACACCGACATCGACGAGGCGCCGTGGTGGACGATCGAGAGTGACGACAAGCGGGCCTCGCGGCTCAACACGATCAGCCACCTGCTGTCGCAGATCCCGTACGAGTCGACCGAGCCGAAAAGCGTCAAGATTCCCGCCCGGCCGACGGCAGACGACTACGAGCGCCCGGCGAAAGAGCTCTATCGCTACGTCCCCGACCACGCGAAGTCCATCGGATAGGAGAATCCAGCATGCGTGAACTCAGCATTGCCAAGAAGGTCACCACGGCCGTCGAAGACGCCGAGGTGCTCGACCCCGTGGTGGACCGGGTGCGTGGCATCGTGAACGCCGTGGTGCAGCCGCGCGGGCTGCGTGACCTGCTGCACGGAGTTCCGGTCGGACACGCGGTGCATCCGATCACCGTCATGTTGCCGATAGGCGCCTGGGTGAGCAGCGCGATTCTCGACTTCCTGCCCGGCTCTGAGAGGGCGTCACGCGCGCTCGTCGGGGCCGGGATCGCGGGCGTGCTGCCCTCGGTCGCTACCGGTCTCACCGACTGGTCGGAGTTGCACGAACAGCAGCAGCGGGTCGGACTCGTGCACGCCGCATCCAACACCGTGGCCACGGTGCTGTACGCCGCGTCGTTCGTGCAGCGCGGCCGCGGCCGCCAGACGAGCGGACGCATGCTGGGCCTCGCGGGCCTCGCGGTCGTCGGCTTCTCCGGCTACCTCGGTGGCCACCTCGCCTACCGGCAGGCGGCCGCCGTCAACCACGCCGAAGACGTGCCGCACCGCTTCCCGACCGGCTGGCGCCACCTGGGCGCCCTGGAGGAGTTCGCGCACAACGAGCCCACCCAGCGGACCGTGGACGGCGTTCCCCTGCTCGTCGTGCGCAGCGGCGCCGGCGTCGACGTGCTTGCGAACACGTGCAGCCACCTGTCGGGGCCGCTCGACGAGGGCGAGCTGGTCGTCGCGGACGGCGAGAGGTGCGTCGTGTGCCCGTGGCACAAGAGCGTGTTCTCGCTCAGCACGGGCGATGTCATCCACGGGCCAGCCACCGCGCCGCAGCCGAAGTTCGAGTCGCGGGTGACCGACGGCAGCATCGAGGTCATGCTCGAGGGCGCCGGCTAGTCGCGGCTCGTGCGGCGCACTTCGTCCACGAGTGAGCGCCACGCGCCGGTCAGTTGGCCGTCGGGGAGGGTGGCGCGGTAGGCGCGCACCCGCCCGGACGCCTCGAGCCGCCAGACGAAGCCGTCGCGCACCCGGCTGTCTGCGGGTTTCGCGGCGGTCTTCCACGGGCACGCGCCGATCAGGGCGGCCCAGTCGACGTCGGGCGCATCCGCGGTGCCCGTGCGCCATTCGCGACGGAGTCCGGCGAAGCCGCCGGTGCGCACCACGGTGATCGCCCAGCTGTCAGGCCGTGAGTCCGCCACCGTTGCCCACTTCCACGCCGACGGTGGCCCAGCCCGACCGCACCGCGTCGACTTCTGCCGACGACTCACCGTAGCGTGCCCGCGCGGCGGCCAGCGTGGCTTGCGCGAACCGCACGAAGTCGGTGTCGGGCGAGAGGTCGGCGCCCAGCGTGTCGTACCAGATCTGGCCGGCGCGCTCCCAGGCATTCGCTCCGAGGGCCTCGGCCGCGAGATAGAAGGCCCGGTTCGGGATGCCGGAATTGATGTGCACCCCGCCGTTGTCCTCGTCTGTCGTCACGTAGTCGGACATGTGGCCCGGCTGCGGATCTTTGCCGAGGACGTCGTCGTCGTAGGCCGTGCCAGGGGCCTTCATCGACCGCAGCGCGGTGCCCTCGACCTCGTCGGTGAAGAGGCCGGCGCCGATGAGCCAGTCGGCCTCCGAGGCGGACTGGCCCAGCGCGTACTGCTCGACCAAGGAGCCGAACACGTCGGAAACCGACTCGTTGAGCGCGCCCGACTGGCCCTGATAGGCGAGCCCGGCGGTGTACTGCGTGACGCCGTGGGCCAGCTCGTGGCCGACAACCGTGAGGGAGCCGGTGAACCGCCGGAAGATCTCGCCGTCGCCGTCGCCGAAGACCATTCGGTCTCCGTCCCAGAAGGCGTTGTCGTAGTCGACGCCGTAGTGCACGGTGGCGTCGAGGGGGAGTCCGGTACCGTCGATCGAGTTGCGCCCGTAGATCTCGGAGAACAGGGCGAACGTGGCGCCGAGACCGTCGTAGGCCTCGTCGACGGCGGGGTCGTCGGTCGCGTCGTCGCCCTCGGAGCGAACGACGCTACCCGGCAGCGTCTCCCGGTTGCCGGCGTCGCTGATGGTGCGGTTGGGACCGTCGGCGAGCTCGACCACCAGGTTGTTCGAGGCGTCGAGGCTGAAGCTGAGTCGCGCTGCGCGGCGCGGTTCGTCGTAGCGCAGCGAGCGGCGGGCGGCCTGCGCGGCGGCTGCGAAACGCTCGTCGTCGAGTTCGGCGATGCGGGCGAGGAGATACGGGGGAACGATGCCGTGGACCATGCTGCGAGCCTAGGTGCCGCCCCCGACACGGCGCCAGCAAACGGCGCCGTCAGCACGGCACGGCGCACACACGAAAGGGCCCGCCGTGTGGCGGGCCCTTCCGTGTTTCGGCGGTGGTCAGACCGTGCGTGCCGGCGTGTCCTCGTCGATGGTGGCTTCGATGACCTCGGTGTTGGCGCGGGGCTCGGTCGGAGACTTCGCCTCGGTGGTCGGGCTGAAGATCCGCGACGACGCGGGCGGGACGATCGGGGTCGACGGGGCGGAGGCCGCCTCGGACTTCGGGAGGTCCGCCTTCGGAGCCGGCGTGGCGGGGGCGGCTTGGGCCGGAGCGGCCTGGGCCTTGGCGGCCGGCACAACGACGGGCGCCTGCTGGGTCGCCTGCTCCGCCTTCCAGCGCCGCTGACGCTCGATCAGGTCGGTGTCGGCCGATGCCGCGTCGAGGCGGAAGCGCTCGAGATCGTTCTGGAAGATCTTGCGCGCTCGCTGCGGGCGGTGGTGCCACTCGATGAGACGGTCGCGGTATTCGGCGAAGCCCTGGTCGGCCTGCACGCTGAAGTTCGCGGAGTTGCGCTTGATCTCGGCGAGCTGGTACTCGGCCCAGGCGCTCGCCATCGCGGCACCGGGAGCGGGCAGCAGGCGCACGCGGATGCTCGCGACGCTCGACTGCTGCTCGAAGTGTTCGCGGGTCTGGTTGGAGAGTCCGCTCCACTGCGATGCCTTCTCGCCGACGGCGATGAGCGCCTCGACCGCGGACGCACGGTTGCCGCGCTCCTGACGGGCGAGGAGGCGGGAGATGGATCCCCGCGCGATGATCGTGGCGATGACGCCAGCGACGATGATTGCGACGAAGGGAAGCACCATGGTCGTGATGACCCGCGTGCCCTCGGACGAATCGAACCACTCTAAGAAATCATTCCACCACTGCATGGGAGGAACCATACGCGGGCAATCCCGCATCGCCGCGAGGCTGTCGCGTGTCGGCGAAACCCTCATCCGCGCGCGGGCGGCGCCCGCGGTCTAGTTCATGCGGAAGCACTGGAGCGCGTCGTGCATGCTCCAGAACTCGCCGACCGGCACGAATCGCTGCTGCCGCACGATGAGGCGCTTCGCGCGGTACCGGATGCCGCGGCTCTCGCTGAACCGTTCGATGTAGCCGACCACGTCGCCGGCCGGTCGCGTCACCCGCCAGAGCGAGTCGTTGAGCTGGGCGGCGGCGAGTCCGGGGATGGAGATGTCGGCACGCGGGGCGGTGCTCGTAGCGAAGTCGCTGGTCGTTGCAAAGTCGAGGATGGTCCATCTCCCGTTGTCGGCCGGCCCTTGGTTCGAAACGTCGCACTCGGATTGGCGACATGATCAGGCTAAAAGCGACCACCGACATCCGCCCGACAACAAAAACGGCGCCCGTGGCGAACCACGGGCGCCGCTCTCGACGGCTGCTAGCGCAGTTCGGTTCCGTGCACGGCGAACGGCTCGATCGCGGCGATCTCGTCGGCCGTGAGCGGCACGGCGTCGCGCGCCTTGAGGCTGTCCTCGAGCTGGGCGACGCTGGAGGCGCCGATCAGGGCGGAGGTGACCTGCGGCTGGCGGAGCACCCAGGTGAGTGCGAGCTGTGCGAGCGTCTGTCCGCGGCCGTCGGCGATCTCCTTGAGCCCGCGCACGCGCTCGAGGTACGTGTCGCCGATGGCGCCGGGCTGCAGCCAGCGGCCCTCGCTCGCGCGCGACCCCTCGGGAACGGTGCCCTGGATGTAGCGCTCCGTGAGCAGGCCCTGCGCGAGCGGCGAGAAGACGATGCTTCCCGCGCCGATCTGGTCGAGCACGGGGAACAGGCCGTCCTCGATGTGACGGTCGAACATGCTGTAGCGCGGCTGGTGGATGGTGAGCGGGATGCCGTGCGCCGACAGCGCCTTCTCGGCCGCAAGCGTCTGCTCGGGGCTGTAGTTCGAGACGCCGACGTAGAGCGCGCGGCCCGAGGTGACGGCGGTCGCGAGCGCGCCCATCGTCTCCTCGATCGGGGTCTCGGGGTCGGGGCGGTGGGAGTAGAAGATGTCGACGTAGTCGAGGCCGAGACGGTTCAGGCTCTGGTCGAGCGACGACAGCAGGTTCTTGCGCGATCCCCACTCGCCGTAGGGGCCGTCCCACATCTCGTAGCCGGCCTTCGACGAGATGATGAGCTCGTCGCGGTAGGGGCGGAAGTCTTCGGCGAGGATGCGCCCGAAGTTCGACTCGGCGCTACCCGCGGGCGGGCCGTAGTTGTTGGCGAGGTCGAAGTGCGTCACTCCGAGATCGAACGCGCGGCGCAGGATCGCGCGCTGGTTCTCGAGGGGCTTGTCGTTGCCGAAGTTGTTCCACAGGCCGAGCGAGACGGCGGGGATCTTCAGGCCGCTGCGTCCCACTCTCTTGTATTCGACGGAGTCATAACGTGCATCGTTGGCGTTGTAGGGCATGCCTCTCAGCCTAGGGTCAGCCGGCGTACGGCGCGCACTGTGCGCGGGTGAACAGTCTCCGCATCCTTGATAGGGCGGATGCCATGGCTTAAAATCGTGGGGCACCGCGCGCTGACAAAGCGGTGCAGAAAAGGAGCTCAACGATGAGCGACACCAGTACGACCACGCGCACGTGGGTGGCCAACGGACCGGCCGGGACCCTTGGTTGGATTCGGCGCATGCCCGACGGCTACACCTTCGGCCTCGTCGGAGACGACGGGCAGCGTGCGGTCTATCCGAGCCTCGACGTGGCCAAGAGCGCGCTGCACGCGAGTCTCGTTCCCGGCAGCGATTGGCCGGAGTTCAGGGAGCACTGACTTCACGAACGCTGACTTCTCCCCACCACGCGACGCCGGGCCGGTCTTCTCCACATCATGGAGGGGCCGGCCCTTTTCGTGCGCGCGCGGCCAGTCTCGTGGGAGCGGACCCCGCGGGAGCCATCCCGGCACGAGTTCTCCCGCGGGGCCCGCATTCATCCGCAAACGCAGCTAGGAGACAGAAATGACCGACACCATCGCCGTCACCGGCATCGTGGCCACCCAGCCGAACGTCATCTCCACCGGAGACGACCTCAAGATCACCTCCTTTCGCCTCGCGTCGACCCAGCGTCGTTTCGACCGGGCGCGTGACCGCTGGGTCGACGGCGAGACGAACTGGTACACGATTACGACCTTCCGGCAACTGGCCGTCAACGTCGGAACCTCCGTCGTGAAGGGCGACAAGGTGGTGGTCACCGGGCGGTTGCGCATCCGCGACTGGGAGAGCGGCGACAAGAAGGGCATCAACGTCGACATCGAGGCTGACTCGGTGGGCCACGACCTCGCCTGGGGCACCACGACGTTCACGAAGGCGCACTCGGCGGCCCACGCGCCGGTCGACCCGCCCGCCCGCGAGAGCGACGAGTTCCCGGACGCCAACGACGGCGGCGCGACCTCCGACCCCGCGTTCGGCGAGACGCCGCGCGAACCGGCCTTCAGCGAGGCGGGCGCCGATACGCCGTTCTAGGGTCGGCGGCGCGCGTCGGGCGTTCCTGCGGTCGTCGTAGAATCCCCTGAGTACGGATCGCGCCCGCTGACCGTCGGAGGGGGTTTCGCGATGGCCGGTCTGAACGTCGGTCGTCGTGGTGCGCGCCGCGCGGATATTGTCGCCGGTGTTTCGCTCACGGGCGTGCTACTGGGGCTGGCGCTCTCCGCCTGCACCGCGCCGCCGATCGACGAACCGACCAGCAGGCCGACGTCCAGCGCGTCGGCGAGCCCGACGCCGACGCCGGAGCCCGACCCGGTCCTGCTTCCGGCCGGCGACGCCGAGGCGAACCTGCCCTACTTCGACTTCGTCAACCGTCGGCTGCTCGAGACGGTGCCGACTCCGAACGGCCAGCAGCTCGTCGAGAATCTGGTCGCCGCCGGTTTCGCGAAGGCCGACATGGAGGTCACCCCCGACGCCACGGTCGGCACGGAGGCGGCCGAAACGATCCAGTTCTCGGTGCGGGCGAACGGAACCTGCCTGATCGGCCAGACCGGCGCGGCCGGCTACAACGCGCTCGCGGCACCGCTGCTGGGTACGGGCAAGTGCCTGGTCGGAAAGACGCGCTCGATCGATTTCTGACCGGCGCGCGCGGTCGTGCCCGCTGCGTCGTTCCGTAGACTGGTCGCATGGCCGAATTTATTTACACGATGGTGCGCGCCCGCAAAGCGGTCGGCGACAAGCTGATCCTCGATGACGTGACCATGTCGTTCTTCCCCGGTGCCAAGATCGGCATCGTCGGCCCCAACGGAGCCGGTAAGTCCACAATCCTGAAGATCATGGCGGGCCTCGACACCCCGAGCAACGGCGAGGCGCGGCTCAGCCCCGGCTACACCGTCGGCATCCTCATGCAGGAGCCCGAGCTCGACGAGACGAAGACCGTGCTCGAGAACGTGCAGGAGGGAGTCGGCGACATCAAGGCCAAGGTCGACCGTCACGCCGCCATCGGCCTCGAAATGGCCGAGCCCGACGCCGACTTCGACGCACTGCTCGCCGAAATGGGCACGCTGCAGGAAGAGATCGACGCCGCAGACGCCTGGGACCTCGACTCTCAGCTCGAGCAGGCCATGGCGGCGCTGCGCACCCCGCCGGGCGACTACCCGGTCGACAGCCTGTCCGGTGGTGAGAAGCGCCGCGTCGCGCTCACCAAGCTGCTGCTGCAGAAGCCCGACCTGTTGCTGCTCGACGAACCGACCAACCACCTCGACGCCGAGAGCGTGCTCTGGCTCGAGCAGCACCTCGCCAAGTACCCGGGCGCCGTGCTCGCCGTGACCCACGATAGGTACTTCCTCGACCACGTCGCCGAGTGGATCGCCGAGGTCGACCGCGGCAAGCTCTACCCCTACGAGGGCAACTACTCGACCTACCTCGAGAAGAAGCAGGAACGCCTCACCGTCCAGGGCAAGAAGGACGCCAAGCTCGCGAAGCGCCTGTCGAGCGAACTCGAGTGGGTGCGCAGCAACGCTAAGGGGCGCCAGGTCAAGTCGAAGGCGCGCTTGGCCCGGTACGAGGAGATGGCCAACGAGGCGGAGAAGACGAGAAAGCTCGACTTCGAAGAGCTCGTGATCCCGGTCGGCCCGCGCCTCGGCGCGCAGGTGATCGACGCGAAGAACCTCAAGAAGAGCTTCGACGAGCGCGTGCTCATCGACGGTCTGAGCTTCACGCTGCCGCGCAACGGCATCGTCGGCGTCATCGGCCCGAACGGTGTCGGTAAGACCACGCTGTTCAAGACGATCGTCGGCCTCGAGCCGCTCGACTCCGGCGACCTGAAGATCGGCGAGACGGTCGACATCTCGTACGTCGACCAGAACCGCGGCGGCATCGACCCGAACAAAACCCTCTGGGAGGTCGTCTCCGACGGCCAGGACTTCATCCAGGTGGGCAAGACCGAGATCCCCTCGCGCGGCTACGTGTCGCAGTTCGGTTTCAAGGGTCCCGACCAGCAGAAGAAGGCCGGCGTGCTGTCGGGTGGTGAGCGCAACCGCCTCAACCTCGCGCTGACGCTCAAGCAGGGCGGCAACCTGCTGCTGCTCGACGAACCGACCAACGACCTCGACGTCGAAACTCTGGGCTCGCTCGAGAACGCGCTGCTCGAGTTCCCCGGCTGCGCCGTGGTGATCACTCACGATAGGTGGTTCCTCGACCGCATCGCGACCCACATCCTCGCCTACGAGGGCACCGCGGAGGACCCGTCTAACTGGTACTGGTTCGAGGGCAACTTCGAGTCGTACGAGGAGAACAAGATCCAGCGCCTCGGCGCCGACGCCGCCAAGCCCAACAGCTCGGTGTACCGCAAGCTGTCGCGCGACTAAAGCGCGCGGATCATGCGGCTCAACGTTCCGATCAGCCTGCGCTGGTCCGATTTCGACGCCTACGCCCACGTCAACAACGCGGAGATGTTCCGCCTGTTGGAGGAGGCCCGCATCCAGGCGTTCTGGATCAACGACGACGGTTCGCCCGGTTCGTCGATGGCGATTCTGGATGCGCGGCCGGGCGCGAAGGTGGTGGCGTTGATCGCGCGGCAGGAGATCGAATACCTGCTGCCGATCCCGTACATGCGCCAGCCGCTCGACGTGGAACTGTGGATCGGCCGCCTCGGCGGTGCCAGCCTCGAGATCAGCTACGAGGTGTACTCGCCGGAGGATCAGGAGCCGCGTCTGCTGTACACGCGCGCCGCGACCACACTGGTGATGGTGGAGCTGGCGACCGGACGCCCGCAGCGCATCACGGACGAGCAGCGCGAGGCGTGGGCCCCGTACGTCGAGGAGCCGGTCGCCTTCGCCAAGCGCCCCTAGCCGGAGATCATCCGCTGTAGTGACGCGATATGACTCTCGCGGCCGATGTCGCCGCGATCGGGGAATCCTAGAGTCAGAACTCCAATAGGTTTTCTCAGGAGTTCGTTCGTGCCTTGGATCGATGTTGCCGCGGCAACGCTCATTCTGCTTTCGATCGTCGTCGCCACGGTCACCCGTCGGCGCAGTGCGGTGCCGGTAGTGATCGTCGGTGTCGCCGCCATCTCTACGCTCATACTCGGTTTCGTTCTCGAGGGTGCGCGCCCGGTCCTGTTGGCGATGGGGTGCAGTGCGCTGGTGGGCGCCGCCGTCGTGGTGTGGTTGCGGTCGGGTCGTCTGCCGCGCATCGCAGTCGCGACCGGCGTCGCTGTCGGGCTGGGCTGCCTCGGCCTCGCAGGGGGTGCGTGGGCGTTGCCGCCCGTCTACGTGGCAGCCCCGACCGGTGTGTACGACGTCGGGATCGATTCGGAAGTCTGGACCGACGACTCCCGCGATGCGCGCGGCGGGGATGCGGCGGGCGAGACCCGGTCGCTGCCGGCGACGATCTGGTACCCGGCGGCGGGTGGGGGCGAGCCGGCCCCCTATCTTCCCGAGCGTGACCGCGCTTCCGAGCTGACCGAGGCCCTCGCCGCGCAATACGGTGTCCCGGCTGTGCTGTTCGACAGCCTCGTTCGGGCTCGAGGTAACGCGACCTGGCAGGGCGAGCCCGCCGACGGCTCGTTTCCCGTCGTGATCGCCTCGCCCGGGCTCAATAGCACCCGCTGGTTCTTCACCTCGTGGGCGGAGGAGCTCGCCAGCAACGGCGTCGTCGTGATCGCACTCGACCATCCGTACGACGCACCGGTCGCAGAGCTCGCCGATGGAACATCGGCGTTCAGTGAACTGACGACTACCGGCGACGATGCGCGCGACCAGGCCTCCGCCGATCACTGGACGTCGATTCGTGCCGCCGACATGCGCGCCGTGATCGATCATCTCCGCAGCGACCAGGTTCCTCTGCCCGCACTGAAGTCCGCCGACACGACGGAGATCATCGCGGCGGGGCACTCGTTGGGAGGTGCTGCGGCTCTGGAAGCCGCGCGCCTCGACGATCGGATCGCGGGAGTCGTCGACATCGACGGGATGCCCCGCTCGCCAGACGGGGCGGCCCCGGTTCGACAGCCGGTGCTCGCCGTCGTGGCGGGGGATGCGGACCCGAACCCCGAATACGACGCGGCGCTCGATTCCCTTCTCGCGAACGGAACGGGTGCCGTTCTCGAGTTGGACGGGGTCGCTCACTTCGCCATGGTCGACGTGGGTCTGATGATTGCCCCCTTGCCCGGAATCACGGGCACACGCGGTGCGCACGGTCCGACGGCTGCCGCTCAGGCGACACTTCGCCTCATCGAGGCGGTGACCACGGGAACCGCGCTCGACGCGGATTCGCTCGCCGAACTCGGAGGGGTTTCCACGTCCAGCGATGCGGACAGCGCGGGATGACCGGTGGCGTTAAAAGCCGGAGGGCCCGCCGTTCGTGAACGGCGGGTCCTGTCAAGTGGCGGGCACTTCGGCTGCGACGGGTCTAACCCTGACGCGCCTTCATGCGCGGGTTGGCGCTGTTGATCACGAACGTGCGTCCGCGACGGCGCACAACCTGCGATCCGGGTGCCTTCTTGAGCGACTTGAGCGAATTACGTACCTGCATGGCCCACCAGCTTTCTTGTTGACTATTGTTATCAACAACACACCGGTCTAGATATTCCCGCTCTGGGAATGGTGCTCCCGGTCATCGCGACGGTACTCGCACCATGCCCTCCTGTGCAACGCTGGCCAGAAGTATGCCGTCCCGGGTGAAGATGCGACCGAGCGAGAGGCCGCGGCCGCCCACGGCGGTCGGCGACTCCTGCACGTAGAGCAACCAGTCGTCGACCCGGCCGAACCGGTGGAACCACATCGCGTGGTCGAGGCTCGCGGCCTTGAGTCCGGGTAGCGCCCACGGCACTCCGTGTCCGCGCATGATCGGCTCGAGGATCGAGTAGTCGCTCGCGTAGGCGAGGGCCGCGCGGTGCAGGTTGTCGTCATCGGGAAGCGCGCTCTTCGCCTTGAGCCAGACGGCCTGGTGCGGAACCTGCTCGCCCTCCACGGTGAAGTAGATCGGCGACGGCACGTGGCGCATGTCGAAGGCGCGCCCGTACGCCCAGTCGGCGGCAACGGGATGGTCGATTCCTTCGAGCGTCTCGGCCGCGCTCGGCAGCGACTCCGGCTCGGGAAGGCCGGTCGGCATCGACACCTGGTGGTCGAGGCCGTCGTCCAGGTCTTGGAACGAGGCGATCATCGACAGGATCGGGAGGCCGTTCTGATAGGCCTGCGTGCGCCTGGTCGAGAACGAGCGACCGTCGTGGATGCGGTCGACCGAGAACGTGATGGGCTGCGCGGCGTCACCCGGGCGCAGGAAGTAGCCGTGCATCGAGTGCACGAAGCGGTCTTCCGAAATAGTGCGCATCGCCGCGACGAGGGACTGCGCGAGCACCTGCCCGCCGAACACCCGGCCCATCGGTTGCGGTTGGCTGGGCCCGGTGAAAATGTCTTCGCTCGTGCGTGCGCCGGTGTCGGTCAGGTCGAGTGCAGCCAGAAGGCCGCTCACGGGGTCGCTCATGCCCTGTAGTTTAGAACGCAGATGAGCCAAGCATTCACCCTCCAGGATTCCCTCGCACTCGACGACCTCAGCACCTACCTGAGTCGCGCCGGCCGTGTCGAGGACGGTTCGGTGCGCCTCATCGCGGCGTCCGGTGTGCTCGCGGTCTACGTCGCGGTCTTCTATCCGTCGGGCCTGCTCGACGAGAGCCCGACGGTGCTGGGGCTGCGTACGTTCTCGTTGCCCGAGAAGGAGACCTTCGACGCGGTCGTGCCCGTCGGATCGCTGCTGCAGCGGATCGCCAACAAGAAAAGCGAAGTTTCGGATGCGGCGGCGCCCGTCACCGTGACGCTACCGATGCAGGTGCACACCGTATCGTGGGCGGCCATCTCGCCCCCGCGCGGCGGCTGGACGCCCCTGCCCGGCACCTCGAGCCGCATGCTCGACGAGGTGGCGCGTGCGGGCATCGATGCCGTTGCGGGCGCCATCCCCACCGGAACGGGCGAGCAGATCGTCCACCGCGTCCGTTCGGAGGTATGGGGCCAGCCCATCCGCGGGCTCGAACACGTTCCGGCCGGAGCGGGGTTTGCCGCGCTCAGTCTCGGCTTCCTCTCCGGCGACGAAGACGTGCAGATCTTCGAGACCGGACCATGGACGCGGCTCACCACGAAGCGCGGCCACGTTCTGGCGAAGCGCCGCGCCTGGACCCTCGCCCGCTGACCCTCGCCCGCTGACCCTCGCCCGCTGACCCTCGGGCTAGGCGAACGTCGCCACTCGTTCGGCCCAGCGGCCGGCGGCCGCCGCGAACGCGCGGTCGAGCATGACCGACGAGCCGCCGATCGCGCGCTCCAGCTGGAGGCCGCGCTGGAGTCCGACGATCTCGGCGGCCAGGTCGTCCGCCTCCGCAGAGGCGACGCCGTGCTGCCGTAGATACGCGGCGTACGAGCCGATCCACTCCGTCTGCAGGCCGTCGATGAAGGCCTCGTATGGCCCCGGGTTGTGCAGGGCGAGCGCGACGACCTGCAGGAAGAGCCGGATGAGCAGCAGCTGGTCGTCGGCCGAGACGAGCCGCCAGACCCGCACGAGTTCGCGCTCCACGTCGGCATCCGTGCCGCTCGGGCCGAGCAGGCTCGCGTCACGCACGGAGGAGAGCCGCGCCGCTTCGTCGAGCGCGTCGGTGATGAGCCGCTCGCGAGAGCCGAAGTAGTAGAGCAGCACGCGGTGGCTCGACCCGATCGCCTCGGCGAGAGTGCGCAGGCTGGTTTCGAGGACGCCGTGCTCGAGGAGGTAGTGCGCGGTAAGGCGCAGCAGTCGCTCGCGTTCGTCGGGCACAGGCTCGCCTTTCATGGCTGGGTATGCCTCGTGCGGGGTACACCGTCGTCGGCAATGAGGGGGACTTCGTACCAACTGGTACGATATCCCGATTGCCCTCTTAACGAAAGACTAACCGTGCCGATTCCCCTCCTCATCGATACCGACACCGCGGCAGACGACTGCTTCGCGCTGCTCGTCGGCCTGCTCGACCCGCGCGCCGACCTGCGCGGCATCACGATGGTGGCCGGCAACGTCGGATTCGACCAGCAGGTCGACAACGCCTTCCTCACGGTCGGGCTCGCCGGTCGCCTCGGCGAGGTGCCGGTGTTCCTCGGCGCCCGTGACCCGCTCGAACGCCCGTGGGCGAGCGCGGAGGACGTGCACGGCGACGGCGTGGGCGGGCTCAAGCGCCCTGACGACGGGCACGTGGCATCCGAAGAACACGCGGTCGACGCGATGATCCGCATCGCGCGCGAGCACAAGGGTGAACTGCGCATCGTCGCGATCGGTCCGCTCACGAACATCGCGCTGGCCGTGCGGAAAGATCCCGAGTTCGCGGCCAACGTGGGCAGCCTCTACGTCATGGGCGGATCGATCAACGCCCGCGGCAACATCACGCCGGCGGCCGAGTACAACATCTACGTCGACCCCGAGGCCGCCGACATCGTCTTCTCGGCCGGATTCGCCGACGTCGTCGTGATCAGCTGGGACCCGCTGACGATCACCGACGCCGTGTTCGACCAGGGCCGCATCGACCGCATCGCGGCGCTCGACACCCCGCTCGCGCGGTTCTTCGTGCGGGCCAATCAGGCGACCTTCGACTTCGACACGCGGGTCGGTCTCGCCGGCTCGTCGCACTGCGACTCGCTCACGGCGCTGCTCGCGATCGACCGCGGCTACGTGACCGCCGAGAGCCGCTACCGGCTCGAGGTCGAGACCGAGGGCACGATCACCCGCGGCGCGACCGTGTTCGACTGGCAGTCGGACGACAACAACGTGACGGCGATCGAGAAGGTCGACGGCGACAGGTTCTACGAGTACATGCTCGGCATGCTCGCGTCGACGCCCGTCGCAGAGTAGAGGGTCGCGCGGCGCACGACCACGGTCGTCAGCGCAGCAGGCTCTGCCAGTCGGCCGGTAGCCGGTCGGCCGGACCTGGCGCCGACTGGGTGAGCGGGTAGTGCTCGGGCGCGGCGAGTTGCGGCCCCTCGAACGTCTCGAGGCTGTCGAAGTCGTAGAACCAGCTCTCGCCGGGCTCGAAGCTGCGGATGACCGGGTGTCCGGTCTCGCGCCAGTGCGCCGTGCCGTGCTTCCCTAGCGAGTCGTCGCAGCAGCCGATGTGCCCGCACGCCGCGCACCGGCGCAGATGCAGCCACCATCCGCCGTCGGCCTCGCACTCCACGCAGCCGGAGCCGCTCGGTGCCACTGACGGGTCGATTCCTGTGTCGGTCATGTCGCCAGCCTATTCACCCCTCGGGTCAGGGCACCATGCCGGAGTCCAACACGGCGCCGACCGCGACCACGGCGGCAACGATGCCGAGCGCGAAGTTGACCACGATGAGCGCGAGGTTCACCACCATCGGAGCCAGTCCGGAGCCGACCCGACGGCGCACGACGATCGAGCGACCGACCATGTAGACGGGCACGCCGATCACCGAGAAGAAGATCCACGCCCAGTGGAACGGGCGGGGGACCCCGGCGTTTTTGAGCGCACGCCAGTCGAGCACACCCAACAGCACGCTGAGGCCGATCATCACCCAACCGATAGCGCCCTGCACGATGTCGACGGGAGCGACGAGGGGCGCGTTCGGGTCGAGGGAGTCGGCCAGGATCTGGTCGAAGTTGACGAGCGTGTAGATGTTGCTGATCAGCCCGACGACGGGAAGCACCGCCAGCGCCCAGATGAAGGGCGTGTAGGGCGAGGTGCCCTCGGGCGCGGAGAGTTCCTCGGCGCCGTAGGCGGGGGCGTTCGCGTGGGCCGGGGCGTTGCCATAGGCCGGCGCGTAGGCGGGTGACGGCGAGCTGCCGTAGGCGGCGAGGTCGCCGGCAGGGGGCGTGTGCCCGACGGGTGCGGCCGCCGGCGCGGTTTCGCCGTACGTGTCGGACCAGCCGAAACCGTTCCACCAGCGCGTGCGGTCACTGCCCGCGGGGTCGGGGTACCAGCCGGCGGGCGGCGGTGAAGAGTTGACATCCGTCATGAGGCTCCCTCGGGTCGTGCGCAAATCCTATCGAATCCCGGCTCAGCCGCGCGCGACCGCCCGACCCGCCTCTCGGCCGCTGAAGATGCAGCCGCCGAGGAAGGTACCCTCGAGCGAGCGGTACCCGTGCATCCCGCCGCCCCCGAAGCCGCTCGCCTCGCCCGCCGCGAACAGTCCGGGAACGGGGTCGCCGCTGCCGCCCCGCAGGGCCTGCCCGTCGAGATTCGTCTCGATACCGCCGAGCGTCTTGCGCGTGACGACGTGCAGCTTCACCGCGATGAGCGGCCCGGCCTTCGGGTCCTGCAGCTTGTGTGGCTTAGCCACGCGGATGAGCTTGTCGCCGCGGTAGTTGCGCGCCTGCCGGAGGTCGTTGACCTGCGCGTCCTTCGAGAACGGATTGTCGAGCTGGCGGTCGCGGTACTCGACCTCCTGTCTCACCCGGGCGGGATCGATGACCCCGTCGTCGATCATGGCGAGCAACTCGTCGAGCGTGTCGGCGACGTGGAAGTCGACCCCTTTTTCTTTGAAGGCCTCGACGGGACCGGTGGCGCCCTTGCCCAGGCGCTGTTTCGCGAGCTCCCGCACGCTCTTGCCGGTGAGGTCGGGGTTCTGTTCGCTGCCCGAGAGCGCGAACTCCTTCTCGATGATGGACTGGGTCAGGATGAACCAGGAGTGGTCGTAGCCCGTGGTGCGCAGGTGCCGCAGCGTTCCGAGCGAGTCGAAGCCGGGAAACAGCGGCACCGGCAGGCGTTTGCCCGTGGCATCCAACCACAGGCTCGACGGCCCGGGGAGGATGCGTATCCCGTGCCGCGCCCACACCGGGTCGTAGTTCGTGATGCCCTCGACGTAGTGCCACATGCGGTCGCCGTTGACCAGGTGCGCGCCGGCCTCGTCGGCAATGGTCAGCATGCGGCCGTCGACGTGGGCGGGCACCCCGCTCAGCATGTGCTGCGGCGGTGCGCCCAGGTCGGCCGGCCAGAGTTCGCGCACGAGCTCGTGGTTGCCGCCGATGCCCCCGCTCGTCACGATCGTCGCGCCCGCGTGCAGTTCGAAGTCGCCGACGACGTCCCGGTTGCTCGCCACGCCGCGGGCGGCGGGGTCGGGTGCGAGCAACGCGCCGCGCGCCCCGACCACCGCGCCGTCGGTCACCACGAGACCGTCGACCCGGTGGCGGAACCGCAGCGTCACGAGCCCGCGGTCGACGCCCTCCCGCACCGCCCGCGCGAACGGTTCGACGACGCCCGGCCCCGTGCCCCAGGTGATGTGGAAGCGGGGCACGGAGTTGCCGTGCCCGTTCGCCGTGTAGCCGCCCCGTTCGGCCCAGCCGACGACAGGGAAGAAGCTCACGCCGCGCTCCCGCAGCCAGGCGCGCTTCTCGCCCGCGGCAAACTGCAGGTAGGCCTCGGCCCAGCGCCTCGGCCAGCGGTCGTTCTCGCGGTCGAAGCCGGCGGAGCCCAGCCAGTCCTGCCGGGCGAGCTCGAGCGAGTCGCGGATCCCCATGCGTCGCTGTTCGGGCGAATCGATGAGGAACAGCCCGCCGAACGACCACCAGGCCTGGCCGCCGAAGTTCGACTCCGGCTCCTGCTCGAGCACCGTGACGGTCTTTCCCGCCGCCACGAGTTCGGCCGTGGCGACCAGGCCGGCGAGGCCCGCGCCGATCACGATCGCGTCGGATTGCTGCTGCGGCATAAGACTCCTTTGTCTGACGCTGGCTGTTTCTGGAGAGACTAGTAGGTGTCGAAGATGCGCTGGATCTCGTCGTGGTCGCGCGTGACGGTCAGGGCGAGGCAGGCGAGGATGCGGGCGCGCTGAGGGTTCTGGTCGTCGACCGAGATCCAGCCGTTCACCTCGGCGCGGCTCGCGCCGACGGCCGTGACGTGGCCGCTGCCCGTGCGGGTGGCGCGCACGACGATGCTGCCGGCGAGGCGGGCGGACTCGAGAGGCTCGATCATGCGGGTGGAGACGGTTCCGTTGCCGAAGCCGGCGTGCACGATCACGGCGTAGCGTGCCGCGGCCAGCAACTCGCCCACCGAGTCGTCGAGACCGGAGTGGGCGTAGACGACCGCGGCCTTGGGCAGGGCGTCGACGGCGCCAAGGCGGAACTCGGTCGCGGTCGTGTGCGGGCGGACGACCGCGCGGTAGTAGAGCACGCGGCCGCCGACGACCACCCCGAGCGGACCGTAGGCGGACGCGAACGAGTCGACGCGCAGGCTCGTCGACTTGGACACGTCGCGCGCGGAGTGGATCTCGTCGTTGAGCACGACGAGGACGCCCTGGCCGATGCTGGCGGGGGCGGATGCCGCGGCGACCGCCGCGTAGAAATTCAGCGGCCCGTCTGCGCTGAGTGCGCTGGCCGGCCGCATCGCGCCCGTGAACACCACGGGTTTGGCGGAGTCGAGCACGAGGTGCAGGAAGTAGGCGGACTCCTCGAGCGTGTCGGTGCCGTGGGTGACCACGACGCCGTCGACCTCGGGCGATGCGAGCAGCGCGTCGACGCGGCGGGCCAGCGCGAGGAGTACCTCGTCCGTGACATCCGACGAATCGATGCTGGCGAACTGTTCGCCCCTGAGGTCGGCGAGCGAGCGCGCCTCTGGGACCGCGTCGATCAGGGCGTCGACCCCGCTCGTGCCGGCCCGGTACCCCGTGGTGTCGGTCGTCGATGCCGCGGAACCGGCAATCGTGCCTCCCGTGGCGACAACGACGATGCGGGGGAGGGCGGTGGCGGTCATCGTCCTATTGTGCCCGCTGCGGGCCGGCGACGATCTCGTCGGCGTTGTCGGCGATCCAGCCCATCAGCGGCAGCAGACGGTCGGCCAGTTCGCGGCCGAGCGGGGTGAGGCTGTAGTCGACGCGCGGCGGGATCGTCGGTTGTGCCTCCCGCAGCACGAGCCCGTCGGCCTCGAGGGTGCGCAGGGTCGAGGCGAGCATCTTCTCGCTGATGCCCTCGATGGTGCGGCGTAGTTCGCCCCAGCGCAGCGACTGCTGTGAGAGGGCGATCAGCACGAGGACGCCCCACTTGCTCGTGACGTGGTCGAGCACGGTTCGGGATGGGCAGTTGGCGGGCAGCACTCCGGCCGTGAAGCCGAAGCCGGTGAGGTTGTGCATCATACTTACGTCCATGTGGGTAACTTACCTGAAAGTGGGTACACTCGCCGAGGAATGTATCGTGGCGAGCCCCGGTTCTCGTAGGTACCAACCCGAAAGGACACCATGTCTCTCGTCATCACCGGTGCAACCGGCCAGCTCGGACGCCTCGTCGTCGAATCCCTCCTCGCCCGCGGTACCGCGGCCACCGACATCGTCGCTACCGGGCGCTCGGTCGGTAAGCTCGCCGACTTCGCCGCACGCGGCGTCACCGTCGCCGAGCTCGACTACACCAAGCCCGAGACGGTCGCGGCCGTGGTCAGGCCGGGTGACACGCTGCTACTCGTCTCGGGGAGCGAGGTCGGGCAGCGCGCCAGCCAGCACGCCACCGTGATCGCCGCGGCGAAAGAGGCCGGCGTCGCGCGCATCGTCTACACGAGCGCGCCGGCCGCCACGACGTCGGCGTTGGTGCTCGCACCCGAGCACAAGTCGACCGAGGAGGCGCTCGTCGCATCCGGCGTCCCCTTCACCATCCTGCGTAACGGCTGGTACACCGAGAACTATGCCGGCGAGGTGGAGAAGGGCCGCGAGAACGGCGCGATCGTCGCGAGCGTCGGCGACGGCCGCGTCGCGAGCGCGAGCCGCAAGGACTACGCGGAGGCCGCCGCCGTCGTGCTCGTCGACGAGGGCCACGAGGGCGAGGTCTACGAGCTCTCGGGCGACGTCGCCTGGAGCTTCGACGAGCTCGCCGCCGCTATCTCCGACATCGTCGGCCGCGAGGTCGTGTACACGCGCCTCACCCCCGAGGACCACGCGACGCTGCTCGCCTCGTTCGGACTCGACGAGGGCACCGTCGGTTTCGTCGTCGCGCTCGACGGCAACATCCGTGACGGTCTGCTCGGCGTGACGACCGGGGACCTCGCGCGCCTCATCGGCCGCCCGACGACGCCGCTCGCCGAGGGCCTGGCCGGGGCGTAGGCCGCCCGCGGCCGTATCGAGACCCGCCGTCGGAGTCCGATACGGCCGCCGCGCGACCTCCTCGACAGGCAGCGGAGGTCACTCCTCGAACGTGTTCACCATCGCGTGGGCCGCGCGCTCGAGGTAGGCCCAGAGAGTGGCGTCGTGCAGCGGCGAGAGCCCGAGCGAGTCGACCGCGGCGCGCATGTGCTGCAGCCAGCGGTCGCGTGCGTCGGGGTTGACCTTGAACGGCATGTGCCGCTGGCGCAACCGTGGGTGACCGCGCTCTTCGGAGTAGGTGCCGGGGCCGCCCCAGTACTGCTCGAGAAATCCGGTGAGGCGCTGGATGGCACCCTCGAGGTCGGCCTCGGGATACATCGGGAGCAGCACGGGGTCGGTGGCTACGCCCTCGTAGAACCGGCGCACGAGTCGTTCGAACGTGGGGCGCCCGCCGACCTGCTCCCAGAAGTTGCCCTGCACGCTCTCACCGCTCTGGCTGAGCCGGAGGGTCACGGGGTTCGGTTCGCTCATTCCTTCGCGCCTTTCGTGCCTTGCGGCTTGGCCGGCTCGTCGGGGCTGTAGCCTCGCGGATCGGCGGGGGGAGCGGCCGTGACGCGCTTCGCCCGCGGCGCCTTGACCGCGGTCGGCTGCACGGTGACCGGCTTGGTCTTCGGCGGGCGGGCGCCCTTGACGCTCGTCGCCCCCTCGAACCCGCTGAGGGTGATCGAGTTGAGCGCGGGCATTCTGACGTCCATCTCGTCGAGCGCCCGCTTGAGCCGGCTGCGCAGCTCGCGGGCCACGTCGTCTTTCGCCGCCGATCGCGTCTTGACCACAATGCGCACGACGATGGCCTCGGCCGAGATCGACTCGATGCCCCAGATCTCGGGCCGCTCCAGCATGCGGCTGCGCCACTTCGGGTCGGTCGCGAGGGCCACGCCGGTCTCGAGCATGCGCTCCTGCACGGCCTCGACGTCGGCGTCGTAGGGAACCGCGAGGTCGATGATGACGCGCGACCAGCCCTGCGACATGTTGCCGACGCGCAGAATCTCGCCGTTGCGCACGAACCAGAGTGTGCCATTCACGTCGCGCACCTTGGTGATGCGGATGCCGACGTCTTCGACCACGCCGGTGGCGGGCCCCAGGTCGACGACGTCGCCCACTCCGACCTGGTCTTCGGCGACCATGAACAGGCCGCTCAGCACGTCTTTCACGATGTTCTGGGCGCCGAAACCGAGACCGGCACCGAGAGCCGCGGTGATGAGCGAGAAGGCCCCGATGATGTCGGGGAACAGCGCCACGATGCTGAGGAGCAGCGCGAGGGTGACGACCACGGCCGTGACCACGTTGTTGAGCACGCTGCCGAGGGTGCGGGTGCGCTGCACGACGCGCACGGCGGCGAGCGGTGAGGCGAACAGCGCCTGAGTGTCTTCGACGTTCTGCTTCTTCTTTACCCCGTGTACGACGCGGTCGACGAGCCGGTTGATGACGAGCTGCAGCACGAGGCGCACCGCGATGGCCACGAGGATGATCACGACGACCTGCAGGGGCGGGGTCGCGGCGTAGAAGGCGGAGATGTTCGCCCAGGTGCCGGCCCAGTCGATGCCGGGCGCCGGCGCGGTATCGGGAGGAGTTTCAGTCAGAACCATATTGCTCCCAGTCTATTCTTTGCCCCCTGACAGGGCCCGGGGTGCTCAGCCGACGAGCCCGCGCTCGTAGACGAAGATCACGGCCTGCACGCGGTCACGCAGGTCGAGCTTCTGCAACACCCGGCCGACGTGCGTCTTCACCGTCGACTCGGCGACGAAGAATCGTTCCGCGATCTCGCCATTCGAGAGTCCCTCGCCGATCGCGGTCAGGATCTCGCGCTCGCGCGGGGTGAGGGCGGCGAGCGCGTCGTGCACGGGTGGGTCGGTCGCGGGCAGCCGGTCGCCGAACAGTTCGAGCATGCGCCTCGTCACCCGCCCCGAGATCGCGGCCTCGCCGCCCGCGACGGCGCGCACCGCGGCGAGCAGCTCTTCCGGCCGGGTGTCCTTCACCAGGAAGCCGCTCGCCCCCGACCGCAGGCCGCCGAACGCGTACTCGTCGAGGTCGAACGTGGTGAGGATGATCACCCGCGACTGCGGAGAACGTTCCAACAGCGCCCGGGTGGTCGCGATACCGTCGAGGCCGGGCATGCGCACGTCCATCAGCACCACGTCGGGGCGCAGGTCCTCCGCTAGGCGGAGGGCATCGGTGCCGTTCGCGGCCTCGCCCACGACCCGGATGCCCGGTTCGGCCTCCAGGAGCATGCGGAATCCCATGCGCACGAGGGCCTGGTCGTCCACGAGGAGCAGGCGGATGTCCGTGGTCGCGTGTGCTGCAGCATCCGTCATTCTCTGGTGTCCTTTTCGATGGCGGAGTCTTCGTCGACTGCGGAGGGGGAGTCGTGGTTGAGGGTGGCGACGACCGACCAACCGCCTCCCGGTCGGGGCGCGGATTCGACCGTCCCGCCGTAGAGCGCCACGCGTTCGCGCATGCCCACGGTGCCGCGGCCGCTGCCGGGGGTCGGCGTCTCGACCACGGGGCCGTCGTTGGTCACGGCCACGGTGACCTCGCTCGGGTCGTACCGCACGATCACGTCGGCCACGGCCGGTATGGCGGAGTGGCGCAGCACGTTGGTGAGCGACTCCTGCACCAGCCGGTAGACGGTGAGCTGCTCGGCGGGGTCGGTGGGCGGGCTGCCCTCCGAGCTGAAGCGCACGACGAGGCCGGCCGCCCGGAAGCGCGCGACCAGCTCGCCCAGGTCGGCGATGCCCGGCTGGGGGCCCAGCTCGCCGGGGAGCCCGTCGTCGAGCAGCCCGAGCATGCGGCGCATGTCGGTGAGCGCCTGGCGACCGGTCTCGGCGACCTGGCGCATGGCGTCGGCGGCCCGCTCGGGGTTCGCCGTCGTGGTGGCGGCGGAGCCCTCGGCGAGGGTGACCATTACGGTCAGGCCGTGCGAGACGATGTCGTGCATCTCGCGTGCGATGCGGGCGCGCTCGTCGGCCGCGGCGAGCCTGGCCTGCTGGTCGCGTTCCCGCGCCAGCTGGGCGGCGCGGTCGAGCAGGGCGACCACGTAGCGTCGGCGGTTTCCGACGTTGATGGCGACGAGCACGACGATGAGGAGGAAGACAGCCCCGGCGAGGTGGTTCGCGACGACCAAGCCGAACTCTTCGGGCGCCACGGCGCTTACGTAGGTGCCGGCCACCGTGATGACGACGACGGAACCGGCGAACCCGATCCAGACCGCCCGCACCGAACCGTAGACGGCGAGAGCGTAGAGCGCATAAGCCGGGAGGGCCGTGTCGACGGCGCTCCAGGCGGCGGCCGAAAGGATCACGAGGACCCAGGACACCACGAGCACCGTCCACGGGCGATTGCGGCGGAAGAGCAGCAGCAGGGTGCCGAAGATGTCGAGCGCGAGGCCGAACGGCACGATCTCGCCGCCGCTGAACTCGGGCCCGAAGGTGGGGCCGATGTGCAGCGTGATCGCGGGCCCGCCGTAGCTAGCGGCGATGAGCGCGTCGGTCCAGCGCGGGTGGCGGTACCAGAACTGCCGGATGACACCCGGCGGCTTCGGCAGACGCAGGTCTCCCTCGACCGGAACGTCGTTCCGATCGAGGGAGGAGGGCCTGGCTGTCATTCCGTGGACTCTACGCGTCCCGACGCTTCAGCAGTACCGCTCCGGCGATGAGGCTGACGGCGACCCAGGCGAGCACGACCAGCAGGTTCTCGCCCTGGCTGAGCTCGCCGCCCGGGCTGAAGATGCCGGTGCCGGCCGTGGCGAACATGTAGGGCGAGATGTCCATTGCCCACTGGGCCTGCGTGATCCCGATGACCGCCGAGATGATGGTCGGGAGCAGCAGGATGATCCCCAGGGTCGCGGCGATTCCGCCGGCGCTGCTGCGCAGCACCGTACCGAGGCCGAGCGCGAACACCGAGACGAGTGCCAGGTAGAGCGCGGCGAGCACGAGGTTGCCGAGGAGGGTGGTGTCGCCGAAGTCGGCGTGGATGCCGTACCCCGCGAGGATCGGGAGGGCGATGAGCAGCCCGCCGAACACGCTGAGCAGACCGACCACGAAGGTCGCCACGAACAGCACGATAGCCTTCGCGGCGAGCGCCGGCAGGCGCTTCGGCACGGCGGTGAGAGTGGAGCGGATCATGCCGGTCGAGTACTCGCCGCTGACGACGAGGACTCCGAGCACGGCGACCACCAGCTGGGCGATGTAAATGCCGAAGGTGACCGTCTGCACGACGATGTCGTTGTGCATCTCGGCGGGCGGCACCTGCTCGCTGAAGTTGAAGGTCCAGGCGAGCAGCCCCGCGACGGCGAGCGAGCCGACCACGACGATCGCGTACGACCACACGGTGGAGCGCAGACTGCGCAGCTTGATCCACTCGGAGCGGATGATGCCGATCGCCGAGAGACGCGAGTCGGGGCGGGCGGCGAGGGTGGTGGCGGTCATCGGGCTGCCTCTTCCGTGTTCGTGGCGCGGGTGCCCGCGTGGTATTCGACGTCGTCCTGGGTGAGTTCCATGTAGGCCTCCTCGAGTGACGCGCCGACGGGGGTGAGCTCGTGCAGGGGGATTCCCGCCTGCGCGGCGGCATCGCCGATCACCGGGGCGGTGAGACCCGTGACGGTGAGGGCGTTCTGTTCGGTCGTGGTGATCGTGACGTCGGCACCCTGCAGCAGCGCGGCCAACTGGTCGGCGCGCGGACTGCGCAGCCTGACCGAGGTGCGCGTGGAACCGGCGAGGATGTCGGCGACGGGCGCATCCGCGATGATTTTTCCGCGTCCGAGCACGATGAGGTGGTCGGCGGTGAGCGCCATCTCGCTCATGAGGTGGCTGGAGAGGAAGATGGTGCGACCCTCGCCGGCGAGGTGACGCGCGAGCTGGCGCACCCACATGACGCCCTCGGGGTCGAGTCCGTTGACGGGTTCGTCGAGGATGAGGGTCGCGGGGTCGCCGAGCAGGGCGGCCGCGATCCCGAGCCGCTGGCCCATGCCGAGCGAGAATCCGCCGACGCGCTTGCCGGCGACCGACTCGAGGCCGGTGAGGCCGATGACCTCGTTGACGCGGGCCTTGCCGATGCCGTGGGTGGCGCCCATGGCGAGCAGGTGGTTGTAGGCGCTCCGACCGGTGTGGATGGCCTTCGCGTCGAGCAGGGCGCCGACCTCGCGCAGGGGAGCGGCGTGCGCGGCGTACGGCTTGCCGTTGACGATCACGCTGCCCTCGGTCGGACGGTCGAGTCCGACGATCATGCGCATCGTGGTCGACTTGCCGGCGCCGTTCGGGCCGAGAAAGCCGGTGACGATGCCCGGCTTGACGGTGAAGCTGATGTCGTTGACGGCGGTCTTCGCCCCGTAACGCTTGGTGAGTCCTTCTGCCTGAATCATGGTTCCAGACTACGGAGTCGGGGATTCGTCAGGATCGGGCGCGAGGGGGATATTGGGAGCGCACCGTAATACCGGAGTACTACGGTGCGCCCTCGACCGCGTGCGGCTAGCGGGCGTCGCGCGCCTGGACGTTCAGCGCGCGCTCGACCCCGGCGAGGTTCTCGGTGACCAGACGGCGCAGGGCCGGTGTCTCCGGGTTCGCCACGAGCCACGACTGGGTGGCGGCGACCAGCGCGCTGGAGGCCAGCGGCGCCGGGTAGAGGCCGACGACGAGCGTCTCGGCGATCGAGTGCGAGCGGTTCTTCCACACGTCGGAGAGCATCGCGAAGTAGTCGTCGACGAGCGGCTCCAGCGCGGCGGGATCGTTCACGTGCTGGAAGCCGACCGCGGTCTGGCGCACGATCGCGTTGGGCAGCTCGTCGGTGGCGACCAGCGAGCGGAAGGCCGCGAGCTTGTCGTCCGCCGACGGCAGGGCGGCACGGGTGCGCGCCGCGGCCTGCTGTCCGTTCGACGTGTTGTCGGCCGCGAGCGCCGCGTCGATCTCGGCGGCGCCGATCGCGCCGTTGACCGCGAGTCCCTCGAGGATCTCCCAGCCGAGGTCGGTGTCGATCTCGAGCGAGTCGAGCGTGACCGAGCCGTCGCGCAGGCCGCGCAGGGTCTCCACGTGGGCCGGCGTCGACGCGATGTTGGCGAAGAACTTCACGAACTGGAACTGGGCGTCGGATCCGGCCTCGGCCTTCTTCGCGAGCGTCCAGAGCTCGTCGCCCACCTGCTCGATGGTCTCGGCGCGGGTCGACGGGTCGACGTACAGCCGCGCCGCGGTCGTCAGCTGACCGAGGGTCGTGCGGATCGTGGTCGACTCGGTCTCGGTCGCGATGTTGCCCAGCACGAGTCGCACGTAGTCGCGCGCAGGGGTCTCGCCGTCGCGGGTCGAGTCCCAGACGGAACCCCACACGAGCGCACGGGCCAGCGGGTTCTCGATGGCCGCGAGGTGTTCGATGGCCACCTCGAGCGACTCAGGGTCGAGCCGCACCTTGGCGTACGCGAGGTCGTCGTCGTTGATCAGCAGCAGGTCGGGCTTCTTCTTGCCGACGAGAGCCGCGACATCCGTCTGCTCTCCATTGACGTCGATCTCGTACCGTTCGGTGCGCACGAGCTTCTTGCCCTCGAAGTTGTAGAAGCCGATCGCGAGGCGGTGCGGGCGGATCGTGGGGTAGTCGATCGGCGCGGTCTGCAGCACCGAGAACTCCGTGATCGTGCCGTGGGCCGTGGTCTCGACGGCGGGACGCAGGGTGTTCACGCCTGCGGTCTCGAGCCAGAGCGCGCTCCAGCCGCTGAGGTCGCGGCCGCTCGTGACCTCGAGCTCGCTGAGCAGGTCGGTCAGCTCGGTGTTGCCGTAGGCGTTCTTCTTGAAGTACGCGGCGACGCCGGCGAAGAACGCGTCGATGCCGACCCAGGCCACCAGCTGCTTGAGCACCGAGCCGCCCTTGGCGTAGGTGATGCCGTCGAAGTTGACCAGCACGTCCTCGAGGTCGTTGATCGTCGCGACGACCGGGTGGGTCGACGGCAGCTGGTCCTGGCGGTAGGCCCAGCTCTTCTCCATCGCCTGGAACGTCGTCCATGCCTCGGTCCACTCGGTGGCCTCCGCGGCGGCGATCGTCGACGCCCACTCGGCGAACGACTCGTTCAGCCAGAGGTCGTTCCACCACTTCATGGTCACGAGGTCGCCGAACCACATGTGGGCGAGCTCGTGCAGGATCGTGATGACGCGGCGTTCCTTGACGGCGTCGGTCACCTTCGAGCGGAAGACGTAGGTCTCGGTGAATGTGACGGCGCCCGCGTTCTCCATCGCGCCGGCGTTGAACTCGGGCACGAAGAGCTGGTCGTACTTCTCGAAGGGGTAGGCGAAGTCGAACTTCTCCTCGAAGTAGGCGAAGCCCTGGCGCGTCTTCTCGAAGATGTAGTCGGCGTCGAGGTACTCGAAGAGCGACTTGCGGGCGTAGATGCCGAGCGGGATGACGCGGCCGTCGCGGCTCGTGAGCTCCGAGGTGATCACGTCGTAGGGTCCGGCGATGAGCGCGGTGACGTAGCTCGAGAGCACGGGGGTGGGGGAGAAGCTCCAGACCGCCTTGTCGGTCCCGGGGACCGGGTCGGCCACGGGCGTCGGGGAGTTGCTCACGACGGCCCACGCCGACGGCGCGATCACGGTGAACTGGAACGTGGCCTTGAGGTCGGGCTGCTCGAACACGGCGAACACGCGACGGCTGTCCGGCACCTCGAACTGCGAGTAGAGGTAGACCTCGCCGTCGACGGGGTCGACGAAGCGGTGCAGGCCCTCGCCCGAGTTCGTGTATTCGGCGTCGGAGACGACGACGAGGGAGTTCTCGGCGGCGAGGCCGCCGAGCTGGATGCGCACGCCGTCGTTGACGACGGCGGGGTCGAGGGCGGTTCCGTTGAGCGTGACCGAGCGGACCTGCCGCGAGAGGTGGTCGATGAAGGTGGATGCCCCCGCTTGCGCCGTGAAGGTCACCTCGGTGGTCGAGAGGAAGACTTCGTCTCCCGTGGTCAGGTCGAGCGTGACGTTGTAGCTCTGAACATCGACCAGCGCCTTTCGTTCCTGCGCTTCGACTCGGGTGAGGTTCTCTCCTGGCACGGGTGGGCCTTTCTCTGGTTCCGCTCGGTTTGTGTCCGAGAAACGAGCTTAGTCGTGGCGGATCGTCCGGCCGCCGAGGCCCGCTAGCATGACGGCATGCGCATTCCTCAGGTTCTCGTCATCGCCGTGCTCGGAGTCGGTGTGCTCGGCGGCTGCTCCTCGGTCGACGTCGCGACCGCGCTCACGACGCGCGACACCGTGGCCGCCGATGCGGAGGCCAAGGCGGCGTTGATGAACGCGACCGTGACGGCGACGGCCTACTTCATCTCCACGCCGGATGCGCAGACGGTCACCGTCGACGAACTCGGCCTGCAACCGGGCCGGTCGGACATCTCCCTGCACGTGTCCTCGCCGGAGGACTTCTGCTTCGACACCACGTCGGCCTCGGGCTCGGTCTTCAAGGCCACGGGCGCGGGCGGGGCGGGCGAAGGCGCCTGTGTCGCGGGTGTCGACTACTGATAGCTCGGACCCGCCTTAACCGGCGTACTAAACGGTGACGCGCTCCCGCCGGGTCGGTGCGACCACGCGACCGGTCGCGGCATCGCGGGCGCAGTCGTCGATCGTCGCCGAGAGCAGCCGGAACAGCCGGTCGTCGGAATCCTCGACGCAGGCCTCGGCCATACCGATGATCGAGAGCGCCACCATCTTGTCGACGGTCCACGAGTCGAGCCGCGTCTTCGAGGTGCCCACCGAGGAGAGGAACGCGCGCGCCCACTTCTCCGCCGACGGAGCCTGATCGAAAGCAGACCGGATGACTCCGCGCAGGTGTTCGGCCATCGGGCCGGTCTGCGTCGCGAGCAGCGCTTCGCAGTGCGCGAGTCCCACCGAGATGGCTCGCTGCCGGGATTCGCTCGCGATCGGCAGCGCGGCCGCCGAGGAGCGCACGCCCACGATGAGGCGAATCCGGTCGTCCGGCCCGTGCAGGCCGATGACCGAGGGGATCAACGGAACGAGCCTGCCCCGAGCGTCGTCGCTCGTGCAGTCGTTGACCGCGCGTGCCAGCGCGGCGATCGCGGGGTGCGTGCACGACGGGTGGTCGCTCCACCTCTCGCCGGCCAGGTGCGAGGCGTACTCCATAAAGCAGGCGCCGCGCTTGGGCGAACGATGTCTGCCGACGGAGAGCACGGGCAGGAACTCGGGTATCTGGTTCGTTTTGGGCATCTTATGCCTCCACAGAGAGTGAGATCGTGCCTCTAAGTGTGCGCCCGAATTCGTCGATTGACCAGTGTTAAATCGGGGGTTGCGGCCTACTGTTGAGGCATGGCCGAGACCGTGTTCGATCGCTCGCACATCGACGACGCGGTGGTCGCCCGCTCGCTCGGTGGAAGCAGCCTGCAGCCGTTCTGGCTCGACGGCCTCGACGTGCCGTCGTGGCCGCAGCTCACCGGATCGCACCACGTCGACCTCGTGGTCGTCGGCGGCGGGTACACGGGACTCTGGACGGCCCTCCTCGCCAAACAGCGGGACCCGGATGCCAGGGTGGCGGTTCTCGAGGGACGATCCGTCGGTTGGGCGGCGTCCGGCCGCAACGGCGGCTTCGTCGAGGCGAGCCTCACCCACGGCGAGGCCAACGGCGAGAGGCGCTATCCCGCGGAGATGGACCAGCTCACCCGGCTCGGCATGCAGAACCTCGACGAGATCGAAGCCACCGTCGTCTCATCCGGCTGGGACTGCGATTTCGAACGCACCGGGACCCTCGCGGTGGCCGTCGAACCGCACCAGGTCGATGAACTGCGGGCCGCGCACAACGGCGACACCGAGATCTTCTTCGATCAGTCCGCCCTGCACGCGCAGCTCGACTCACCGACCTATCTGGCCGGACTGTGGAGCACGCGTTCGACGGCGCTCGTGCACCCGGGCAAGCTCGTCGCCTCCCTCGCGAGGGCCTGCGCCGATGCGGGCGTCGAGATCTTCGAGCGGTCGGCGGTGCGCGGACTCGACAGCGGCTCGACCAGGGACGCGATCGTCGTCGAGACGAAACAGGGGTCGGTGATCGCCAAACGCGTCGCCCTCGCCACCAACGCCTTCCCCTCTCTGCTCGGGCGCTACCGACTGCACACCGTGCCCGTCTACGACTACGTGTTGATGACCGAGCCGCTCACCGACGCCCAGCTCGCCCGGGTCGGCTGGGGCTCGCGGCAGGGTGTGGCCGACCTCGGCACCCAGTTCCACTACTACCGGCTGAGCGCCGACAACCGCATTCTCTGGGGCGGGTACGACGCGATCTACCACTTCGGCGGCCGCATCCGGCCCGAATACGACGACCGGCCGGCGAGCTTCGAGAAGCTCGCCCGCCACTTCTTCACGACCTTCCCGCAGTTGGAGGGCGTGAAGTTCAGCCACCGCTGGGGTGGGGTGATCGATACGTCGACGCGCTTCTCGGCCTTCTTCGGCCGTGCGAAGCAGGGACGCGTCTCGTACGCCGCCGGTTTCACCGGCCTCGGAGTCGCCGCGTCGCGATTCGCGGCGAACGTGATGCTCGACCACCTCGGCGGACTCCAGACAGAGCGCACCGAACTGCAGATGGTGAAGAGCGTGCCGCCGCCGTTCCCGCCCGAACCCGCCGCGTTCCTGGGCGTGCAGGCCACCCGGTGGGCGCTCGACCGCGCCGACCACAACGCGGGGAAGAGGAACCTCTTGCTCAAGACTCTGGATGCCGCGGGGCTGGGGTTCGACTCGTGACCGCGGTCGAGGGGCTCGACCCCGTCGTGGCCCTCGCGGTCGACGTGCCACTCGACGCCGTGCAGGTCGACGACGTGCTCGACGGTGAGCCCGCCACCGGCACCGTCGTGCTCGGCGAGTTCGACGGCCGTGAGTACGGGGTCTGGGAGATAACGCCGGGAGCCATGAGCGACGTCGAGAACGACGAGTTCTTCGTGGTGGTCGCCGGAGCGGGCTCGGTGGAGTTCCTCGACGACGAGGTGGTCGTGCATCTCGTGCCCGGCTCGGTCATGACGCTTTCGGCGGGCGCGCGCACCATCTGGACGGTGACGCAGACCTTGCGCAAAGTCTGGATGGCCACCTGACCCTGCCGCGGTGACGGTGGTGGCTGCTAGCTTTCGAGAATGAAACAGCGCGATCTCTTTCTCCTCTCTGACGCGGCGTTGCGCGACGTGATCGACCGCATCCATCCCGACCAGCTCGAACTGCCCGCGCCCGCGGAGTGGACGCTCACCCCCGATCCCACCCTGCTCGATGTCGTGGCGGCACACGCCTATGACGAGGCATGGGTGCCCGACGTGCTCGCCGGCCGCACGATCGACGAGGTCGGCGACAAGTACGGGGGAGACCTGCTCGGCGGCGACGAACTCGAGAGCTACGACCTGCTCAACGACGCCGCGACGGTCGCCGTGAACCGTCCGCTCTCGGCCGACGACATCGTGCACCTCAGCTATGGCGACTTCCCGGTGTCGGTGTACTTCGAGCACGCGGCAAGCTATCGCGCGTTCCAGGCATGGTCGATCGCCAAGCTCATCGGTCTCGACTGGTCGCTGCAGCCCGAGCTCGTCGACCTGCTCTGGGAGATCGTGCTGCCGCAGGTCGACGCGTGGCGCGAAATGGGCATCTTCGGGCCCGAGGTACCGGTGTCCGACGACGCCGACCGCGAGACCCAGCTGCTGGGCAAGACCGGCCACTGGCGGCCGTAATCGGCACGGCGGCGGCACAGGCAGAATAGAACCATGCGCATCCACATCGCGACCGACCACGCCGGACTCGAATTCAGCGAAGACCTCCAGAACCACCTCGCGGCCGCCGGCCACGACGTGGTCGATCACGGTCCGACCAGCTACGAGCCACTCGACGACTACCCGAGCTTCTGCATCAACGCGGCCCAGGCCGTCGTCGAAGATCAGGCGCAGGGCATCGCCGCCCTCGGTGTCGTTTTCGGGGGTTCGGGCAACGGCGAGCAGATCGCCGCGAACAAGGTGCGTGGCGTGCGCGCCGCCCTCGTCTGGAACGTGTCGACCGCCGAGCTCGCCCGCCAGCACAACGACGCCAACGTGATCTCGATCGGCGCGCGCCAGCACACCGTCGACGAAGCGAAACTGTTCATCGACACGTTCATCGCCACTCCGTTCACCGGCGAGGAGCGTCACGCCCGCCGCATCGCCCAGCTCGCCGAGTACGAGACCACCGGGTCGATCGCGGGCCACCAGATCGACTAGCACCGCCCGTTTCGATCCGACCTGTTTTCGATCAGAGGAGCCTCGTGCCCGAGGGACATTCGGTCCACCGCATCACCCGCCAGTTCGCCCTGCACTTCGTGGGCAAGACGATCGCCGCGTCGTCGCCGCAGGGACGCTTTGCGGGGGGCGCATCCGAAATCGACGGTCTCGAGATGACCGACGCCAAGGCCGTGGGCAAGCAGATGTTCCTCGAGTTCGACCACCGCCTCTGGCTGCGCGTGCATCTCGGAATGTACGGCGCGTGGGACTTCGCCGGCAACATCACGGCAGACGCGACCACCGCCTCGGCGGGCGGGCGCATGGGGCAGACCAACCAGCGCGGCACGGTGATCGTCGACGACGCCGAGCCGTCGCTCTCCAGCATCGGTGCGCCCCGCCGGCTGCGCATGGCCGAACAGGAACGACTCGGTGAGGCGCTCGACACATTCCCGCCCGAGCCGATCGGCGCGGTGCGGGTGCGGCTGCTCGCGAGCGACACCGTGGCCGACCTGCGCGGCCCCACGGCGTGCGAGGTGCTGCAGCCCGAAGAGGTGCAGGCCGTGATCGCGAAGCTCGGCCCCGACCCGCTCGTCGACGAACCGGCCGAGGGGCTCGAGCGCTTTGTCAGCACCGCTATCAAGAAGGCGACGCCCATCGGTCTGGTGCTCATGGACCAGAACGTCGTGAGCGGCATCGGCAACGTCTACCGCGCCGAACTGCTGTTCCGCGCCCGGCTCGACCCGCACAAGCCCGCGAAGCTCGTGCCGCGTGAGACCCTCGAGGAGCTCTGGAAAGACTGGACCTACCTGCTCGGAGTCGGGGTGTCCACCGGCCAGATGCTCACCATGAACGGACTCACCGACGAGCAGTACGTCAACGCTCTCGCCCGGCGCGACGACCGGCACTGGGTGTATCACCGCACCGGCAAGCCGTGCCGGGTGTGCGGGACCCCGATCGTCATGGAGATGGCGGCGGGCCGCAAGCTGTACTTCTGCCCGGTAGACCAGACTTGATGCCATGCGCCACACGCCCACCTATGTGCTCACCGATCCCGACGAGGTAAAGCGGCTCATCCGCGAGAATCCCTGGGCGACCATCGTGTCGAACACCGCCACGGGACTCGTCGCCTCGCACTACCCCGTGGTGTTGGAGGAGACCGGCCCCGGCGTGATCTCCGTCGTGAGCCACGTCGGGCGGCCCGACGAGAAGCTGCACGAGCTCGGCGAGCACGAGCTGCTTATGATCATCCAAGGACCGCACGGCTACGTGTCGCCGAGCTGGTACGGCAACGGCGAATTCGTGCCGACCTGGAACCACGTGACCGCGCACCTGTACGGCACGCCGGAAATCCTCGGCGATGCCGAGAACTTCGAGGTGCTCGACGACCTCGTCGACCATTTCGAGAAGCAGCTGCCCGAACCGATGAGCCTCGACCTCGACGAGCAGCAGGCGCGACGCATCGCCAAGGGGACCGTGGGCATCCGCCTCGTCGTCACGCGGTTCGACGCCCGACTCAAGCTCAGCCAGAACAAGACACCGGAGGTGGTGGACCGCATCGTCGCGGCGCTGGAGACCGAGGGCCCGTTCTCGTCGCCAGCTCTCGCGTCGGAGATGAAGCGGGCGCGTGGCGATGCTCCTGCGTAACCTCCGCATCTCGGGAACCGACGGCGGACTCGTCGACATCCTCCCCATCAACGGCACGATCGCATCGATCACCCCCGCCGCGGCACGGTCCGCCTCCGCGCAGACGCTGGGGCTCGACCTCGAGGGGCGCTGGGTCTCGCCGGGTCTCTGGGACAACCACGTGCACTTCAGCCAGTGGGCACTCGTGCAGCAACGGCTCGACGTGTCGACCGCGTCGTCGGCCCGCGAAGCCGCGGCCATGGTCGCGCGGGCACTGGAGGATGCGGATCCGCAGCCCGGGCCGTTCATCGGATACGGGTTCCGCGACGCCCTCTGGCCCGACACCCCGACGGTCGCGGTTCTCGACGCCGCAGGGGGTGCGCGGCCGGTCGTGCTCGTGAGCGGGGACATCCACACGGTGTGGCTCAACTCGGCGGCGCTGTCGCTCTTCGGGCACGCCGGACATCCCACCGGCATCCTGGTCGAAGATCCCGCCTTCGCGGTCACGCGGCACCTCGGGATCGTTGCCGACGAGGTTCTCGACCGCTGGGTCGAATCGGCCTCCAAGGCCGCCGCCGCCCGCGGTGTCGTGGGGATCGTCGACCTGGAGATGGACTGGAACCTCGACACCTGGAGCCGTCGCATCGAGGGTGGCAACCGATCGCTCCGCGTCGAGTTCGGCGTCTACGCCCAACACCTCGAGCGGGCCATCGAACTGGGGCTGCGCAGCGGGCAGAAGATCAACGACCTGCTCACCGTCGGCCCGCTCAAGCTCATCACCGACGGTTCGCTGAACACGCGCACCGCCTACTGTTTCGACGAGTATCCGGGGCTGGCCGGCGCGGAGCACCCGCGCGGGATGCTCACCCTGCCGCCCGAAGAACTGTTGCCGCTCATGCGGCGCGGCGCTGAGGCGGGTCTTCTGCCCACGGTGCACGCGATCGGCGACAACGCCAACTCCCTCGCGCTCGACGCCTTCGCCGAGATCGGCATGGGCGGCCGCATCGAGCACGCCCAGCTGCTCGCCGAGCGCGACCTGGCGCGCTTCGGCCAGCTCGGCGTGGTGGCGAGCGTGCAACCCGACCACGCCCTCGACGACCGCGACGTGGCCGACCACTACTGGGCGGGCCGCACCGGGCGGGCGTTCGCGATGCGCGGGCTGCTCGAGGCCGGCGCCACCCTCGCGATGGGCTCGGATGCACCTGTCTCGCCCCTCGACCCGTGGAACACGGCCGCGGCGGCAGTGACCCGCAGCCGCGGCGAACGGGAGCCGTGGCATCCGGAACAGCGCATCTCGGTCGCGCAGGCCCTCGCTGCTTCGACCCGCACGACGGTCGAGGTCGGGCAGCCCGCCGACCTCGTGATCACCGACGTCGACCCGCTGGCGGTCGACGACCTGCGCGGCGTGACGGTGTCGGCGACGCTGCTCGGCGGGAGCTTCACCCACCGGGCGCTCTGAGCCGTGGCCGCCGCCGACGACTACCCGCTCGAGGTGCGGCCCGGGCTGTCGCTCGAGCTGCAGCATCCGGATCTCGCGGAGGCGTACTTCGCGCTGCTCGAGGACAACCTTCCGCGTCTCGCCGCCTGGGAGCCGTGGGCGAGCGAGCCGCACACACTCGCGACCACGCGTACCTTCCTCGCGTGGCAGGCGCAGGCGTTCGTGTCGCGCACGCAGTTGCCGTTCGTGATCGTGCTCGACGGCAGGCCCGTCGGCAGCTGCTCCGCGAGATTGGATGCGACCGAGGGTACCGCCGATGTCGGTTACTGGGTCGGGGCAGCGGCCGAGGGCGCGGGGATCGCGTTCGCAAGCGTCGCGGCGCTCGTCGAGCACGTGTTCGCGCGCGGCGACACGTTCCGGGTGCAGGCGCGCACGGCCGTCGGGAACCAGCGCAGCCGTGCACTGCTCGAGCGGCTCGGATTCGCGTTCGAGGGCGTCCAGCGGTCGGCGCAGCGGATGCCGGGCCGGCGGGTCGACCTGGCGGTCTACGCGAAAACAGCCGGTTGAATACGTCGCTCGGCGACGGTATCGAAACCGCGGAGAGGTTTCGATACGGCCTCAGGCGGCCTACTCAACCGGCTGTCGACGGCTAGCGCGTGCTACTTGCTGGCGAGGTGCGCGAAGAGGAACCAGCGGTCCTTCTCGAGGCCGCGGGCGATCTCGATGGCGACGTCCTGGCTGACGGCGTCGAGCTCCGCGAGCTCGGCGACCGCGGTGCGAACGGTGGCCAGGGTGGCGTCGATCGACGCGATGATCTGGGCGATCGTGACATCCGACTGCTGGAATCCGGCCGAAAGCGGCGGGTTCGTCGCCTTGGCGCCCACGGTCTGGATGCGCACGTCGAGGGGGAGTCCGAGGGCGACGACACGCTCGGCGGCGGTGTCGGCGTAACGCTGCGCGTGCTCCACGACCTCGTCGAGCAGCTCGTGTACGGCCTGGAAGTTCGCGCCGCGAACGTGCCAGTGCGCCTGCTTGCCGTCGACGGCGAGGGCGGTGAGGTCGACCACTACCGGGCCGAGGAACTGGGCGACACCCGAGACGATGTCGGCGTCGATGGAACTCTGGGGAACGGCCTGTACTTCGGTCATGGTGTGACTCCTTCTCTGACACGCACGAACGGCGCCTAGGTATGTTTCAACGGTACTCAGCCCCGTGTATTCCGCAAGCAAGCGAAGGCAATGCTCAATGAGGTGAGGCTTGCTTAGGTGGGGCTAACCCCCGCACCGATGCGGTTGGGAGCGTCATGGTGACCTCGCGGCGGTGCGGCTTTGCTGGAACCATGATCGAATCAGGAGTAAACCATGACCAGCACTGACCGCGCGGCGACCGCCCGCACCACCTACCTGTCGCTCTGGCGAACCGTGCCGAGAGAGCTGGGCTTCCTCGCGCTCACGCTGCCGGTCGCGGTGATCGGCTTCTCCACGGTGATCACGCTGTTCTTCGCGGGAATCGGAACGATCCCCGTCTTCCTCGTCGGCTTCGCCGTACTGGTCGGCGCCCTGTACGTGTCGCGGTTCTTCGGCGAGCTCGAGCTCATCCGGCTGGGCTGGGCCGGGCGACCCGCCATCACGCGACCGCTGTGGACCGAGGCGGTCAGGGGCGGCGGGTTCTGGAAGTGGCTCGGCTCCGTGCTCGGTGGCGCCCACTACTGGCTCTACCTGCTGCACACCATGGTCGTGAACTTCGCCGTGTCGCTCGCCACCTGGATCGTCACGGTGATCTGGGTCTCCGTGACGTTCTCGGCGGTGACCTTCTGGTTCTGGCAGCTCGCGCTGCCCGACCGCGGCGGCGAGTGGTACGTCACCAGCCGGTTGTTCGAGGGTCTTCCCGAGGGTGTCGGCCGCGACGTGCTGGAGGCCGCCGTCGTCTTCGTGATCGGCGTGGTCATGCTCGCCGCCCTGCCCTTCGTCACGCGGGGACTCGTGCTGCTGCACGACGTGATCGCCCGGGTGACGCTCGGCGCGTTCCCCTCCGAGGCGCTGCGTGCGCGGGTCGGCAACCTCGAGGCGAGCCGCGGCGCCGCCATCTCGGCCGAGGGGCACTCGCTGCGCCGGCTCGAACGCGACATCCACGACGGCCCGCAGCAGCGTCTCGTGCGCCTGCAGATGGATCTCGCCGCGGCCGACCGCCAGCTCGACACCGATCCGGTCAGGGCCAGGCAGCTCATCGCCGAGGCCATGGCCCAGTCGAAGGACGCCCTCGAGGAGCTGCGCGCCCTGTCGCGCGGGTTCGCGCCGCCGATCCTGCTCGACCGCGGTCTGATCGCCGCCCTCGAGTCGGCCGCGGTGCGCAGCGACGTGCCGGTGCGGGTGACGAGCGGGCTGCCCGAGGGGTTCGACCTGCCGCAGGAGATCGAGCGTAACGCCTACTTCGTGGCGAGCGAGGCGCTCGCCAACGCGGCAAAGCACGCCGCCGCCTCCGCGGTCGAGGTGAGCGTGGCGGTGCGCCGCGTACTCGAGACGGATGACACGTGGCTCGACGTCTCCGTCACCGACGACGGTCGCGGGGGAGCGGCCGAGGTCGCCGGGCACGGTCTCGCGGGCCTCGACGAACGCCTGCGCGGTCTCGGCGGCACGCTCGAACTCGACAGCCCGGTCGGCGGACCGACCGTGCTCACGGCGCACCTGCCGCTCGCCTCGAGCTACCCGGCCTCGACGGTCACGCCGCCTACGCTGGGGGTATGAGCGAACCCGTTGCACCCCTCGAACCCGCTCGTGTCGCACCAGCCCGAGTCGAACACCCTCGTGCCGCACCCCTGAGAGTCGTCGTCGCCGACGATTCCGTGCTGTTGCGCGAGGGGCTCGTGCGGGTTCTCGGCGAGGCCGGGGTCGATATCGTCGGGTCCTACGGAGACGCCGACCAGCTGCTCGCCCACCTGGCGCAGACCGCCCCCGACCTCGCCGTGCTCGACGTGCGCATGCCGCCGACGTTCCGCGACGAGGGGGTGCGTGCGGCGATCGAGGCCCGCCGCCGCCGCCCGGGGCTCGGCATCCTGCTGCTCTCGCAGTACGTCGAGGTGGCCTACGCGCAGGAGCTGCTCGCCTCGGGCTCGGGAGGGGTCGGCTACCTGTTGAAAGACCGCGTCGCCTCCCTCGCCGAGCTCGACGACGCGATCACGCGCATCGCGGCCGGCGGCACCGTGCTCGACCCGGAGGTCGTCGCTCAGCTCATCGGCCGGCGCACCGACCCGATCGCCAGGCTGACGCCGCGCGAGCGCGAGGTTCTGGCGCTCATGGGCGAGGGGCGCACCAACGCGGCCATCTCGGCGGCCCTGTTCATCGGGACGGGCGCCGTGGAGAAGAACGTCACGTCGATCTTCCAGAAGTTCGGGCTCGACGATTCGGGCAACGACCACCGCCGCGTGCTCGCCGTGCTGGCCTGGCTGCAGCGCTGAGACGCGCGCGTCAGCGCAGGTTGCCGATGCTCGCCACCACGTTCTTCGCGGTGCGCAGGCTGCGTTCGTACCGCGCGCCGAGCACGAGCACCACGATGCCGCCCGCTCCGGCCCAGACCCACCATTCGGTCGACGAGTAGACCGCGAGGATCTGCGGCGCGAACGTCGTGAGCCCGTGTACGACGGCGACGACGCCGCCGACGACGAAGGGCGCCTGCAGCCGGCGCAGCAGGCCGATCACGACGGCGGCGACCGCGAGCACGCCGATCGCGACGAGTCGCCAGACGGGGGAGCCGTCGGACGACTCGATCAGCGACGGCAGGAAGAGCACGAGGAGGCCGCCGCCGAGAGCGGGCGAGCTGCGCAGTCCCGGCTCGCGGGCGAGACGCGCGCCGCCCGCGACGAGCAGCGACACGGCGATGGGTACGCTCACCCACTCGACGTCGTCCACCGAGCCGGTAGCCATGGCCACCACGGCGAGGATCGTCGCGGAGGCCAGCGCCACCCACCCCGCGAGGCGGTCGAACGGCAGCCGGTTCGCGAGCTGGCCTCCGACATGCACCGCGGAGAACAGGGTCACGGTCACCAGCGTGCGCGCGAAACCGAGCGGCGACGGATCGAGCAGTGTCGCCTCGACCCCGGCCACGATGGTGAGAGCGGCTATCGCGATCGCGCCGCCGGCACGTGGTGTGAACGATCGGTCGCCGGGCCGGCCGGAGCACTGCCCGTACGCCGCGACGACGAGCACCAGGAGCGCCGCGGCGAGCCAGACGTCGGCCGTGGCATCCGCGGGCGACGCCCACAGGCACTGTCCGACGGCGACGATGACCACGCCGGCGAACCCGGCGATCGCCGACGCGTCGAGGTAGGGACGCGCCCATGCCGCGGTGCGCGCGACGCTGCCGACGAGAAGCAGCGCGGCCGCGACCGCGCCGACCAGCACCGCGCGGGCGATCCGGTCGCCGTCGGCGGGGGCATAGCCTGCCGTGGAGAGCGCGACCGGGACGACCGCGACGAGCAGCGCGGCGAAGACGAGAACCGGGGTCTCGTTGCCTCGCCGCGCGCGCCAGTCGAGGGCGGCGACGGCGAGGAGGGCCCCGGCGAGCGGCAGCGCGTAGGCCTCGACGGCGGTGACGGATGTCTCGTCGAGACGCCACCACAGAGCGAGCGTCGCCAGCACAAGCGAGACCCAGCCGAGGTGCTTGCGCCGCGATTTCGCGGCGAAGAGCCCCTCGGGCGAGACGGCGCTGAGCAGCGCGGTGACGGCGGCGAGCAGCAGCACGAGCCACGCGGTCTCCCCGAGCAGCACCGAGCTCAGCACGGCAGACGCCGCGACGAGGGCGACACCCGCGTCGCCCGCGACCCGCAGGCGGGATCCGGTGCGTGCGGCGATGGCGAGCGACACGCTCGCCGCCAGCAACGCGGCCACGACGGGGAACAGCTCGACGGCGACGGAGCCGCGGCCGAGCCCGCTCGTGACCGATGCGAGCAGCCAGAGAATCGCGGGCGCGAGGGCGAACGCGGCGACGCGGCGTTCGAGGAGGAAGCCGTCCACCCCGCGCTGCAGAATCCAGCCGAAAACCGCGACCACGAGGGCACCGAACAGCAGGGTGTCTGTTCCGCTGAACGGTGCGGCCAGCACGATCGCCGCGGTGGAGAGCACGAACACCGAGCGTCGGTCGAGCGCTGACAGCACGCCGGGCAGGGGGACCGCGCTCAGCCCGAACAGCACGATGGCGAGACCCGCCACGGCCCGGGCCCGGTCGACGAACGGGTCGGCGCCGAACTGGTATCCCGCGGCGGCCGCGCCGCCCAGCGCGACGGCGACGGCGGTGGCGAGCAGGGCGGCACGCGGCGCGACGAGACCGTCGGGCACGGCCCACCGTGCGGCCACGAGCAGCACCACCGTGCCGATGCTGCCGAGCGCCCACGTCTCGAGGCTCGCCCAGGAGAGCACGTAGCCCAGCGTCACGGCAGCGGCGGCGAGCACCCCAAGCGGGAGGCGCAGGCGGGGAGCGACAGGGGTGTCCGCTGGAAGGTCGGCGGCGCGCGCCGTTCGCCGCGCCCAGATCAGCGCCACGACACACACGGCCGCCTCGGCGAGCCAACCGACCACCACGCCGCCGAGCGACCCGAGCAGCGGCACCAGCAGGACGGCGAGGCCGACCGCACCCCACACGAGCGGGGTGCGCAGCCGTGCGGCGGTGCCCGTCAGCCGGCCGAACCCGGCGACGAGCAGCAGAACGAGGGCGAGCGCCCCGGCCGCGGCCACCGTGTCGGGGTGCGGATCCGCCACGAGGGTGCGGAAGTCCAGCGACCAGGCGCTGGACTCGACGGCGGTCGTCACCGCCCTGACGGCGTTGACCACAACGTGCGTTGCCGCGATCAGGCCCATCGAGGCGGCGACCGCGGCGGCGGCGTACGCGGCGGCGCGGAAGGCGGACCGGGCACCCGGTGCCGTCGCCCGCAGCATCAGCAAGACCAGCACGAGCACGATCACCGTGGGGGCGACGGTGACGCCCAGCACCGCCGCGGCGGACGTCAGCGTGCGGAAGGCCAGGAGCACGACCGCGAGAGCGAGGGCGAGCGCGCCGAGGGCGGAGAAAAACGACGTCAGCACGCGGGCGACGACCGACGCGTCGTCCGACCTCACGACGACGACGGCGTGCGCCGCGGCGACGGCCGCCACCGCCCAGAGCTCGAGGGACACGCGAGGCTCGCCGACCCATGCGATCTGGAAGCCGACGAGGAACGCGAGGGCCAGGCCGCCGCCGCCGATCGTCGCGGCGATGGCGCGCTCGGCGACCGAGAGGGAGGTCGGGGTGCCACTGCGCGGTGCGACGAACGGGTGCACCAGCCCCGCCGCCCCCACCGCGAGCAACGCCGTAAACAGCCGGGTCGAACCGTCGAGCGGCTCCGCGATCCCCGCGACGAGCAGGCCCACTCCGGGCGCGAACGCCGTGGCCGCCGCCACCGACCCCACCCGGAGAGCGGAGACGCGATGCCAGACCGCGAACCCCAGCGCGGAGATGACCAGGGTGGAACCCCAGTACACCAGCGCGTCGGCCGACCCGGCGCCGAACAGGTCGTTCGCCCGGATCGCGAACGCGTCGAGATAGACGAGCACCACGGCGAAGACACCGATGCCCTCGGCGGTGCTCGTGAGTCGTCTGCGGCGCAGCAGGGAGGCCACCACGAACGCGGTGACCGTGATCGCGCCGATGATGACGCTCCGCCAGACCAGACCGTAGTTGATGAACGCGTAGACGAGGAAGTAGATGGCGGCGATCGAGACGAGCGAAACGCCGATGATGATGAGGGCCACCTGCACGCTCGACCGGCGGGGTCCGGCGTCGGCCGCGGGAGCGGCGGGGCGCCCGACGCCTCCGGAGAGGCCGGGGGCGACGGTGGTCGCGGGTGGCGTGGTGGTGGTGGTCGCCGGTGGCGAAACCGGCGGGGCGGGAGCCGGGCCGGCAGCCGCGGTGGGAGCGGCCGCTGCGCGGGCGTCGGCGAGCGCCGCCGCCTGCCGCGCCGCGAGCGCCGACTCGAACCGGATGCGCCCGATCAGTTCGGTCCGCTCGTCGAGCAACCCCGCGACATCCGTCGACACCAGCGCGAGCTCCGCGGCGGCATCGTGGGTGAGGTCGAGCCCGCAGTTGCCGCAGACCACGCTGCTCAGCGCCGTGAAGCAGGCGGGGCAGTGCGTGGTGCTGCGGAGATCGGCGGCGCTGCGTGGAAACATCGTGGTACCGGAGTAGCGGGCATACGAGGTGGGCGAATCGGCCATGGTGCGCAGCTCCCGGGAGTCGTGATCGATTCAGGCTAGCCGCTCGGGCGCACGGCGACGGCGGTACCCGCCGAGATGTGGAGCAATCGTCGATTGTGGAAAACCCCGCATCATCCGGTTGCGCAAGGGTCAATGTGCCCTCGGGCCGGGCCTGCGACCATGGACGGGTGACCGACGAACCCGAGGACCTCGACGAAGCGCTGCACGACGCGCACCGGGCGTCCTCGAACTCCGCGGTGATGCTGGCGATCTCTATCGCGTTCGGCGCGGTCGCCCTGGCCGACCCCGGCCGGATTCCCGTCTGGCTCGTTTCCGCCTGGTTCGTGATCGTCATCCCGCTAACGCTCTACCTGATGTTCATGTTCCGTCGGCGCTACCGGCACCTGCTCGACTCGGGAGCCGCCCGGCACAACGACGGGCGCGAGGGCTACCGCCGCTAGCACGCGGCTCGCCGGGGGGACGCATCGGGACGGTCAAGCGAGAAGTTCTGACGAATCCTGAGAAAAAACATGCAGACAGATTGTTTTGCGTCCGCCCGACGCCTAACTTGTTAACAAGCCGCGATCATCCGACCGGTGCGCGGCCGACCGGTCGACGACCATTGCCCGTCCAGGGGGATACAACGTGATAGCTGGCTCTTACCTCGCCGAGGTCGAGGGACCGTCGCCGTGGGGTGCGACGGGGGAGTGCCTCGTGCTGTTCGTCGCCGATGCGGCGGCGGCACCGACCTGTGTCACCGACCCCGAGGTCGTGAGCTTCCACTCGGCCACGGGCCATTGGTGCCTGCTGGGTACCGATCCCGCCAGCGGCCGCGCGTTCTACACCCGGTTCGATCACACGCCGCCGCTCACGTGCGAGACCTCTCCCGGGTTCTAGGCGCGGCGCACCGCTAGGCTCTGGCGGGTGACCGACTCCCCGCATGCCCACACGGCCCAGTACGTCCCCCGCTTCTTCGTGAAGCAGCGTCTCACCATGATGGTGAACCGCTACGAGATCCGCGCGGCGAACGCCGACGGCACCGAGGGTGCCGTCCTCGCGGTCGCCCAGCAGAAGCGCATGGCCTTCAAGGAGCAGGTGACCTTCTACGCCGACGAGGCCCGCACCCGCGCGGTGTTCTCGTTCCGCGCGCGTCAGGCGCTCGACCTCGCAGCGGTCTACGACGTGACCGACGGGGCGGGCGCGCCGCTCGGCACGTTCCAGAAGGACTTCGCGGCGAGCATGCTGCGGTCCAGCTTCCACCTCACGGGCCGAGGCGTCGATGCCTACGGCCGTGAGCGAAACCAGGTGGTCGCGATCCTCCGACGCTTCGTCGAACTGCCCTTTTCGTTCCACTTCGACTTCACCGACAAGCAGACCGGTGCCGTGGTCATGACGAGCGAGCGCCAGTTCTCGCTGCGCGACCGCTACGCGGTCACCGTCAACGACGAGCGCGTCGATTTCAGGTTGGCGGCCGCGATGGCCGTCGCACTGGACGCCCTGCTCGCGCGCTGACGCACCGCCGCCCACCGCCCCCGAGGGCGATGGGCGGCAGCCTGTGCTGGCGGTCAGTTACGCACCCTCACCGCGCCTGCCAGCTCGACGTCGACCGCCGAGGTGCCGACGTAGACGGGAACCTGGCCGGTCGGAACGACCCACTCGTCGGCCTCGGCGTCCCAGTACGAGAAGTCGCGCCTGTCGAGGGTGATCCGCACCTGCTGCCGGTCACCCGAGCCGAGGTCGACCTTGGCGAACCCCGCCAGTTTCAGCGGCGGCGAGTCGATGCCGCCGGGTAGCGGGCCGAGGTAGACCTGAACCACCTCGGTGCCGTCGCGATCGCCGGTGTTGCGCAGCCGGGCCCGCACGTCGACGGTGTCGTCGCTTCCGGTCACCCGGATGTTGTTGTCGACGCGCAGCCGGTCGAGCTGGAACTCGCTGTACGAGAGTCCGTGTCCGAAGGCGAACAGCGGGTCGACGTTACCGGCGAGGTATCCCCGGTAGCCGACGTTCACCCCCTCGGAGAACTCGACGTCGATGTCGTCGAGCCACGGGTTCTGCACGCCAGGCGGCAGTTCGTCCTCGCTGCGCGGGTAGGAGACCGGCAGGTGGCCCGACGGGTCCTCGTCGCCGAACAGGATCGTCGCGAGTGCGTTGCCCTCTTCCTGCCCGCCGTAGTAGCTCTGCAGCACCGCAGGGGCCTCGTCGAGCCACGGCATCGTCACCGCCCCGCCGCTGCCGAGCACGACGACCGTGTTCGGGTTGGCCTCCGTGACCTCCCGGATCAGCTGCTCGGCGTTCTGCGGCAGCTTCAGCGACACGCGGTCGCGTTCCTCGCCCTCGTACGTTCTCACGTACACGACTGCGACGTCGGAACTCCCGGCGGCCTGCGCCGCGCGAGCCACCGACGGGGCGACCGCGTCCTCGGGTGTCGACCACTGCAGCACGAAGGTGCCCGGCTGCAGCGCCACGAGGGGTCGGTTCTGCGTGTATTCCACGCGGAGCCGGTATTCCTGTCCCGCCTGCAGCTCGAGCGCCGACGAACGCACGTCGCGCCGTCCGTCTTCGCCGGTCATCTCGACGACGAGCTGGTCGTCGAGCCAGACCCGGGCCTCACCCCACCCGGTACCGCCGAGCGTGTAGCTGCCGGTGCTGGGTGCGACGAGCGAACCGGTGTACCGCACCGACTGGTTGCCGGTGCCCGCGGGGCTGAGCCCGGCGAGGATCGGTGTCGGCGGCGACTGGAACGCGATGAGGTTGGCGAAGGCGGGCGACGAGGTGAAGCCGGTGTCGTAGAGCACCTGCGCCTCGGTGCGGGTGAGTCCGGTCGCCCCGCTCCAGTCGGCGTTCGGGAAGTAGCGGGCGGTCAGTCCGTCGCCGATTCCCCGTTCCGGCCGCAGCACCGACGACGGGATTGCCGTCATGTCGGCGGGCTCGATCATCGTCGCGCTGTTCACCGGGTCGTTGCCCTGCTCGTAGCGCACGTCGGCGCCGATCTCCCTGCCCCTCGCCCGCATGGCGTCGAGGAGCGAGACCTCGTAGGTGGGCAGCACGTAGGCCGAACCTCCGAGCGCACCGGGCACCGTGGCATCCGCCCCGATCACCGCGATCGAATCGACCTCGTCCTCGTTCAGCGGAAGCGTCTCACCCTCGTTCTTCAGCAGGGTGATGGCGTCCTCCTGGACCTCGCGGGCGACCGCCCCGTGTTCGGCGACCGGGATCGACGTCAGCGAGTAGTCGTTGTCGAAGATCCCCCTGTCGAACATGGTGCGCAGGATGCGCAGCACCGACTGGTCGACGAGCGCCTCGGGCACGCGGCCCTCCTGCACGGCCCGGAGCAACGCCTGGCCGTAGAACACGTCGATGCCGGTCTCCATGTCGAGCCCGGCCTGGATCGAGCCCTCGGTGGAGTGGGATGCCCCGAAGTCGGTCAGCACGAACCCGGTGAAGCCCATCTGCTCGCGCAGGAACTCGGTGAGCAGCTGCCGGTTCTCGCACGCGTAGACGCCGTTGACCTTGTTGAACGCGCACATCACCGAACCGAGGTTGGCCTCACGGATGGCGGCCTCGTAGGCCGCGACATGCACCTCGCGGAGGGCCCGCTCGTCGACGATGACGTTCTGGCCGATCCCGCGGTTCACCTCCTGCGTGTAGGCCGCGTAGTGCTTGAGGTTCGCGATCACGCCGCGTTCCTGCACCTCCTGCACGAAGGGGACGACCATCGCGGAGTTCAGTTCGGGGTCTTCGCTGGCGGACTCGGCCTGCCGGCCCCAGAAGGGATTTCGCGTGGGGTCGGAGTTGGGTCCGAGCAATACCTCGTGGCCCGTCTGACGCGCCTCGTCGCCGACGACACCCGCGTAGTCGCGCGCACGCTGGGGATCCCAGGTCGCGGCGAGCGCGAGGTTCACCGGCATCTGGGTCGCGGTGTCGGCGGTCTCGGGGAGCAGCCAGCCGCGGGAGCCGATGCCTCCCGTGGCGTCGGCCATGCTCAGTTCTGGAATGCCGAGGCGTTCGATCGGGCCGTTGTAGAAGCCGCCCGGACCTTCGCCCTGGTCGCCGGTCATCAGTTCGACCTTCTCTTCGAGGGTCATCGCCTGCAGGAGGAGCACCGCGCGCTGATCGGGCGACAGGGCGGTGTTCATCCACGGCCCGTCGACCGCGAGAGCGGCGGTGGTGGGTACAACGGTTATGACGAGGGAGGCGACTGCCGCCCCGACGACGATGCGGACTCCCCGTGAGCGCGATCGACTTGACTGGTTTTGAATTTTCATGAGCCCTCCACATTGAGGACGGACCCGTGACCGAACACACCCACCCACCTGGGCCGAAAATCCGGCACGGTTTGGATAACCCCCTGTGGTACTCGCACTTCGGCCGGGCTGTCAACTGATCAAGCGAATCTCCTTCGCGAATTCGTTTGACTCCGCGGTCGGTCGTGGCAGAATCGGCCTCACCGACGAGGTCGACGGTCGAGATGCGAGGTGCCCATGCCGGGCGAAAAGGCGTTCAGGGTTCTACTGGCGGCGCTCGCCGTGGGATTCGTCGTCGCGGGGATAGCGCTGGTACTGGCCGTCGGCGGCCCGCGGGACGAGCCCACCGACACGGCAGCGCCGACGGGCGGCGAACCGGACTTCGGCCCCAACGTCACCATCCTCGACCCGACGATGACCGGCGACGAGATCCGGTCCGCGGTCGACCCCGTGTTCGACGCCCAGGAGACGAACCAGTTCGGCGAGCGGCGTGATGCCATCCTGCTGAAGCCGGGCAGCTACGACGCCACGATCGACGTGGGCTTCTACACGTCGGTCCTGGGGCTCGGGCTCTCGCCGGACGACGTCACCGTCAACGGCCAGGTGCGCGTGGACGCGCAGTGGTTCGACGGCAACGCCACCCAGAACTTCTGGCGCTCGGTCGAGAACCTCGCGGTCGCCCCCGGCGCGGACGCCAATCGATGGGCGGTCGCGCAGGCGGCGCCAATGCGCCGGGTGCACGTGCGCGGCGCCCTTGACCTGTACCCGAGCGGGTCGGGCTGGGCGAGCGGGGGCTACATTGCCGATTCGAAAATCGACGGGCTCGTGTCATCCGGATCCCAACAACAGTGGTTCTCTCGCGAGAGCGAGTTCGGCGGCTGGGAGGGCGCCTCGTGGAACATGGTCTTCTCAGGGGTGTCGGGCGCGCCGCCGCAGTCGTTCCCCGACCCTCCGTTCACGGTGCTCGGCGCCACGCCGGCTGCGCGGGAGAAGCCGTTCCTCTACGTCGACGACGGCGGCGACTACCGCGTGTTCCTGCCCGACCTGCGCCGCGATTCGTCCGGCGCCAGTTGGACGGGCGGCGAGACGGCGGGCACCTCGCTCGGCATCGACCGGTTCTTCGTCGCGCGACCCACCGACACGGCGGCCGAGATCAACGCCGCCCTCGACCGCGGGCTCAACCTGTTCCTCACCCCCGGGGTCTACCGGCTCGACGAGACCCTCACCGTCGAACGCGCCGACACCGTCGTGCTCGGCATCGGCCTGCCGACCCTCGTGCCCGAGGGCGGAGTCGACGCCATGACGGTCGACGACGTCGACGGCGTCCGGCTCGCCGGGTTCCTCATCGACGCCGGCGCCGAGAACAGCGATGTCCTGCTGCGGGTCGGGGGAGAGGGCTCCGACGCCAGGCACGACTCCAACCCGACCACGATCCAGGACGTGTACTTCCGCATCGGCGGCGCGGGACCGGGCCGGGCGACGACGAGCCTGGTGGTCGACAGCGCCGACGTGATCATCGACCACATCTGGGCGTGGCGGGCCGACCACGGCGACGGCGTCGGCTGGGACGCGAACACGGCCGACACCGGGGTGGTCGTGAACGGCGCGAACGTCGTGGCGACCGGCCTGTTCGTCGAGCACTACCAACGGCACCAGCTCGTCTGGAACGGCGACAACGGGCGCACCGTGTTCTTCCAGAACGAGATGCCCTACGACCCGCCCGACCAGGACTCCTGGCGTAGCGAGGGCGAAGACGGGTACGCCGCCTACAAGGTCGCCGACGGCGTCACCCGGCACGAGGTGTGGGGAGGGGGAAGCTACTGCTACTTCAACGTGAACCCCTCGGTTCGGGCCGCGCGTGCCTTCGAGGCTCCGGATGTACCGGGCGTCAGATTCCACGGAGTGCTCACGGTCTCGCTCGGCGGCAACGGTTCGATCGTCAACGTGGTCAATTCCACGGGCGCGACGGTGAGCGCCGAGTGGACCGGCCCGAGCTCCGTCGCCGTCTACCCCTGAGCGCGAGGCCTCCACCACTCGTGACTTTTACCCCCTGGCGGGTTTACCCTGCCTGAAGAGGTCACACACTCTGCCCCGGAAGGTGAGCGCCGTGCTTCTCCAACAGCTTCACAGGATTGCGCAGTCGATCGACAATCCCCTCGACGGGATCGTGCCGGACTTCGGCGTGTTCGGGGTCGAGTTCACGGAGCTGTGGCAGAAGCTCATCGCGGCCATCTGGGGCATCTGCATCGTCATCGGCGTCGTTGTGCTGCTGCTCGGGATCACGCGCATGGCGAGCGCCTCGAACTCGCAGAACCCCAACGAGTACCGCCTCGCCCGCCTCCGCGTCGCGTGGGCGGCGCTGTCCCTCGGACTCCTTGCCGCGATCAGCGTCATCGTCGGCGCGATCCTCGCCCTCTTCGGTTAGCCGACGACGATGAGAGCCGAGCCACGCACCTCCCGACGGGGTCGCACCGTGGCCATCGGCGCGCTCGTCGTTGTCGTGGTCGTGGCGGCGACCGTGATCGTGTTGCGGCTCTACGCGCCGTCGGCCGGCCAGCAGAATACCGACTCGCCCGGCGGACGGGACGGGTCGCCCACCGCCGCAGAGCCGACCGACGCCGCGGCCACGGGGTGCTTGGGCGGCGAATCGAGAGACGCGGCGATGGTGCGGGCGGCTCAGGACGCCGCCGGGCAGACCGAGGGCGGAGCGGTCGAGGTCGCCGCCGCGTTCGTGCGCTGGCTGAACCAGTACCCCTACCCCGAGGGCGCCGAGCAGGTGCAGCAGTCGTCTCTCTCCGCCGAGGCGCCCACGCGCGACCTCGTCGCCTTCTTCGCGACCGAACCCGACCTCTCCGGCGGTCTGGTCGAGCGGGACGAGCCCTACTGGCTGTCCACGGTGTCCGGCGTCTACTTCGTCGAATCCGCCGACGACGACAGCGTGACGGCGTCGATCGGCACCGCGCTCGTCACCGACGGCGAGCTGAGCCCGACGCTCAAGGGGTCGATCACCGTCACCGTCGCGTGGGAGAACGACCAGTGGGCGTTCGTGCGCTCCGAGGGCACCCGCACGACCGAAGACCTGTTCGCGATCGGCACTCCGTTCAGCGGGGGATGCTGATGGCCGAGCTCGAGATCGACGACGACTTCGACGAGGGATTCGAGGAAGACCTCGACGAGGTCGACCCCGACGAGTTCGGCGGCGACGAGTTCGGCGGCGAGAGCGGCGGAGACTCCGGCGGCGACCCCGGAGGCGACTCCGACGGCATCGGCAGCATCATCGGCGGTCTCGGCGACGTGGTCAACGGCCCGCCAGGCGGCGTCTCGTACATGTCCGACCCCTGGGGCAACACCTTCGCGATGCTGCAGGACGCGGCGGCGGGCTTGAGTGGCGACGTGCTGCCTGCGCTGACCGAGGCGACCCTTCCCGACCTGAGCGCCGACTGGTTCATCAGCGCCTACCGGGTCTCGTTCGCCGCAGCCATCTTCCTGGCCGTCGCCCTGCTCTTCCCACAGTTCATCCGCACGGCGCGCGGCCGGCAGTCGGGGCGCGAGCTCATCGACTCGCTCGGCCTCTACTTCGGCACGTTCCTGCTCGGCGCCATCTTCGGACCCGCCGCGGGGATGATGCTCGTGACGTTCTTCCACTCCCTCTCCGATGTATTCGTGAGCTGGGGCATCCAGGACACCGTCGACACCGTGACCGACGACTTCCAGACCATGATCGCCGACGCGGACCCCGCCGAGATCGCGGGCGGCATGCCGATCGCCGTGCTGTTGATGCTCGGCATGCTGCTCGGTCTCTTCCTCGTTCTGCTGATGCTCGTGCTGCAGTTCGTCGCCCTCTATTTCACGGGCGTGCTGATACCGCTCGGTCTGGTCTGGATCATCGACCCGACCAGGCGCTCGTTCGGGCTGCGGCTGATCGGGCTGTGGGTGGGGATCCTCGCCGCCCAACCGCTGCTGTTCTTCCTGCTCGGTGTCACCTTCACCATGATGGACTCGTCGACCGAGGCGTTCGGCGCCGACGGCGGACTGCGGTCCCTCGTCGAACTGCTCGTCGCGGTCATCGCGCTGTTCGTCGCGGCGCTCTCGCCGCTGTTCCTGCTCAGGCTGGCGCCGTCGATCCCCGTGCTCATCGGGGGCACCTCGGGCCCCTCGATGATGGGCAGCGTGATCGGGGCGGGCAACATCTCGGATGCCACGGACCGCGCGGGCGTACGCACGGCGTCGCCCGACCGCCCCGCCGCCGCGTTCGCGTTCGATGCGCGCGGGGACTACGACGCGTCGGTGATCGGCGAACCGCCGAGGGCCGTGGCGTCGCTCTCCGATGCCGCCGCGGCGCGCTCGCGCATAGGGGGAGCCGCGAGCGAGGCCGAGCACGTCTCGCGCGGGCGGGGCAAGCGCGCGTCGATGTCGTCCGCGGGCGCGGCGCAGGACACCGGTCCGACGGCAGACGTCGACGGCACGATCGGCAAGGGGCGGGACGAATGACTGACACCAGCCGCGCCGTGGTGCGCTACCTCGGCGGCGAGACCGGGCACCGCTCGTTCTTCGGCGGAACCCACTCGAGAACCCGCGTGGCCATGCTCGCGCTGTTCATCGCGCTTGGCATCGTCCTCACGCCGCTCGTCGGCTGGCCGGGACTGGCCGTCGGGGCCCTCGGTTGCGGCATCACGCTGCTCGTGACGGCGAAGACGCACCGAGGCTCCGTCGTCGAGAGGCGACGCAAGAGCAGGCGGTGGCGCACCCGCAGCCGCGCGGGAACGCTCGACTTCGCCCCGTTCACCGACGAAGCATGGGAGCAGGCGCGGCTCGACCTGAAGGCGGCCAGATCTTCGAGGAAGCGCGGGCGCGCGAAGAACATCGCCGAGGCGCGCAAGCGGCTCACCGCGCTGCGGGTGCACCCCGACGGCGCCGACGGCATGGGCTGGCTGCAGCACGGGCGGGGCCAGCCGGGTATCGCCTGGCACGCGCCGGCGGGTGAGGACGACTACCTGTCGGTGGCCTTCTCGGTGACCGGCCAACTGCGCGGCATCGAGTCGACCGCCGTGATGACCCGCGCCGCCGAGGGCTGGGGGCATTTCCTCGCCGGCCGGGCCCCGCACTCGTCGCTCGTCGGCAACGTGCAGACGGTCACGCGGGTGCTTCCCGCCGACAGTGCCATGCAGCAGTTCTGGGTGCTGAACAGCCTCGACGACGAGGCCCCCGCCGACGCCATCGCCTCGTACGAAGAGGTGCTGCGGCTCACCGGCGAAGACGCCATGGTGCAGCGCCACTTGGTGACGGTCAGCTGGCCGATCACCGCGGCGTTCACCGACGCGGCGTCGAAGTTCGGCGAGGGGCGTGACGGCTGGCGGGCGCTGATGAAGAACGAGATCGACGCCACCGTGCGCGGACTGACCGAGGCGCGACTCGGTCACGTCGAGGCGCTCACCGCACGCCAGACCACGGCGGTGATCCTGCACCAGCAGAACCCGTCGCGCCCCATCGACGAGGTCGCCGACGTCGACCCGGCGTCGCTCGGGGTGCGGTCCCACGACGAGTTCTCGGCCCACGTGGTCACCGGCGCCGACCCGTCCCGCGCCGACCACGTCGACGGCGACGCGGTCGAGTGGTGGCACCGCACCGCGGCGATCACCGCCGACGCGCTGGTCACCGCGCCGCGCACGCAGTTGTGGGTGCTCGACCTGCTGATCGGCAACGACCTCTCGTTCATCCGCTCGGTGTCGTTCCACATCCACCTGATCCCGGCCGCCGAGGCGAAGATCGCGGCGCGTCAAGACGTCGTGCGGGACGCGGCGGAGACCCTCGCCCGGCGGGAAGCCGGCAAGATCAGCGCAGACGACACGGAGGCGGCGATGTCGGCCGCCAACCGCCGCCGCAGCGACCTCGTGTCCGGGTCGCACCACCACGGTGCCGCCTGGGTGGGGTTCGTCACGATCTCGGTGCGCGGTCGCGACGAACTCGCGAGGGCGTCCCGGCAGCTCGAAGACACCTGCTCGACCTCGCTCGGCATCGAGCGGCTGGACTGGCTCGACTCCTACCAGGCCGCGGCATCCGGCACGACCTGGCCGATCGGACGCGGCATCGGACCCAGCCGCAAGGCGTTCTCGAGCCGCCTGTACTCCCGGCTCGCCGGCAAGAGCGAGAAGGGGGCGATCTCGTGAGCGGACCCTCCCGGCTCTGGTCGTTGCCCGTACTGCGGGGGATCGCGCCGCCGAAACCGCCGGTGGCGGAGCCCGAGGCCGACGACGTCGAGATCCGTCCGTGGCCCGACAAGGGAACCAGGCTGCGCACCAATGGCAGGGCCGCGCGCGGCCACTTCTACGCGCCCGCCCTGACCGGCGCCCCGACCACCACCAGGCAGGCCGAGGTGCTCAACACGGCGATCATCGGCCCGCCCACGGGCACCCGCGGGGTGGTGTCGGGTCGCGACATCCTGTCTCGCACCCCGATCGCCCACGATCCGGTGACGGCCTACAACTCGATCCCGCGGGAGGTCTCGAGCCCCAACGTGATCATCATGGGCGACGTCGGCGCGGGCAAGAGCACACACACCAAGGCGAACCAGGTGCTGCGTCCGCTGCTGCTCAGGAACCGCCGCTGTGTCGTCTTCGACAAGAAGGACCAGGGCGGCGAGGGCGAGTACTCGGGTGTCGCCCGCCACTACGGGGTGGAGCCGATCCGCTTCACCGCCGACAGCTCGGGCACCAAGCTCAACCTGCTCGACCCCGTCATCCTGCGCGGCACCGGCATCAAGGGCCAGGGCCGGCTGCTCAACATCGTCACCCGGCTGGCCCGCGGCGACCACGCGCTGAACGAGTGGGAGGAAGAGGCGCTGCGGGCGGCGCTGCGCCGCACGGTCGAGGGGGCGACGCGTCGCGCGCCGGTGCTCACCGACGTGCTGCCGAACCTCGGCCGCATCGCGGACGACCGCGATTACGTGGCGCTCTCGAGCGGCGCCCGCGACGAGCTGCACCGGGCGGGGCTCTCGGTGCGTTGGACCCTGAACGGCCTGCTCGACGAATACGGCGGTCTGCTCGACGGCGAGACCTCGAGCACCGTCGACCTGCGCGGCAAGCTCACCTCGTTCGACATCTCGCAGCTGCGCGACGACGGCCCCGCGGTGCCCGTGGTGATGGCCATCGGCAACATGTGGATGCTCGGGCGCCTGCGCGACGAACGCGGGTACGCCACGACCGTCGTCTACGAGGAGGGCTGGCACATGGTCGGCGGCCCGTCGGCGCAACTGATCAAGGCGAACCAGAAGCTGTCGCGCGGGCTGGGCATCTCCAACGTGTTCGTGATGCACAAGGGCACCGACATCCCCAAGGACTCGGCCGGGATGGCCGTGATCCAGGAGGCGCAGACCGTGTGCATCTACCGGCAGTCCCGCCCGGAAGACGCCGCCTGGTGCCAGCGCACCTTCGGTCTCGCGCCCGAGACCACCGAGACGATCGAGCGGCTGCAGGACGGGCACTACATCTTCAAGTACGGCTCGCACCCCGAGACCCACGTGCAGCACATCCTCTCGTCGTGGGAAGCCGAAGTGAGCAACACCGACGAGGCCCTCGCGTCCGCCGAGGGCGACTAGGCGGCGACCATGGCCAGGCGCGGGGTGGTGGCGGCGGCCGTCGCGGCGCTCGGCGTGGTCGCGGTCGTCGGCGGCATGGTCGTGCTGTCGTCGGGGACGGGCGTCGGGATAAGTCCCGGGTCGGGCGGATGCGGCACGGGAATCGTCGACCCGGCAATCGTGGCGGAGAGCGACCTGAGGGTGGACACCTTCGAGGGCGAACAACTGGTCAACGCGGCGGAGGTGATGAACGCTGCCACCTCGGCGGGCCTGCCCCAGCGGGCGCAGTTCATCGGCGTCATGACCGCCATCGGCGAGTCCTCGCTGCGCAATCTCACCTACGGCGACGACATCCTCGGCGTCACGAACCCGGACGGCAGCCCGACGTCATCGATCGGGTTGTTCCAGCAACAGTCCTGGTGGGGGAGCCGTGCCATCCGCCTCGATCCGTATCGGTCGGCCCTGCTGTTCTACGAGCGTCTCGGCGGTGTGCCGGGCTGGGAGGCGCTGCCGCCGACGGCCGCGGCACACGCCGTGCAGCGCAACGCCGATCCCGACCACTACACCCGGTTCTTCGAACCGGCCGTGCGTATCGTCGAGGCGCTTACGGCGGCGGCGGGCGGCAGCGACTGCCCGATCTCGGTCAGTGCCCGGCTGCTGGCACAGGAACTCGTGGTGCACGCCGACGACGGCAGTCTGCGCGGGCTGGTCCCCGACCACCTCAGGCAGATCCGCTGGATCGCGAACGGCGACCGCGTGCCGGGCTGCGCGGTCGATACGCGTGTGCTGCAGATCATGGTGATCGCCGTGCGCTACTTCGAGGAGGTCGGCGTCAGCAGTATCAACCGCAACTGCACCGCCGAGCTGCTGGGTGCGGGCGCGGAGTCGTGGCACTACAGGGACGGCGGGGGCCGCGCCGTCGACTTCTTCAGCCTGAACGGGGTCGCGCTCACCGGCGCCGACGCGCAGTCGCTGCGGCTCATCGGGCTGCTCGATCCCAGCATGCCGGAGGGCAGCCGGGTCGGACAGTCGCAGTGCCGCGCCGAGATCGGTATCACCCTCGCGCTGTCGCGCTGGACGGACATCGCCGACGGCTGCAACCACCTGCACATCGACGTCGGAGGCTCGAACGCCCCGCTGCTCGTGCGCTGACGGCGTGTGGTCGCGGCCGCGGTCATCGGGGCTGGTCTCAGAGCTTTCCGACCGCGCGGCCCATCAGGTTCGGTGCGAGTCGAAGCATCCCCGGGAGCAGTCTGGATGCCCCCGGCAGCGCCATCGGCCGGCGCTTGTCGAGCGCCCTCAGCGTGGCGGCCGCCACCGCCGAGGCGGGGAGTTTCCTGACGGTCTTGTCGGCGTTCATGGGGGTGTCCGTGGTCGGCGGGATCACCTCGAGCACGTGGGTGCCGTCGGGGGCGAACTGCCGGCGAAGCCCCTCCGCGAATCCGTGCAGCCCCGCCTTCGCCGCTCCGTAGGTCGGTGCGCGCGTGGGCGACACCAGGGCGAATCCCGACGTGACGAACACGACGGCGTCGAGCCCGGGCCAGCGCCGGAGGGCCTCACCGGTCAGGTGGACGGGTGCCGTGAGGTTCACGGCGATCTCGGCGTCGAGGTCGCGGGTCGCATCGGGTCCCGCCGCGAAATCCCTGTCGACCATGATCCCCGCGTTGTTGACGAGAACGTCGAGCCTCCCGAAGCGGTCGGTCACGGCGTCCAACATCGCCGCGCGCGCGGCGCCATCGGTGATGTCGGCGCGGATGGCGAGCGCCTCGGGGTGTTCCCGCGCGAACCGGTCGAGGGCAGACTGCGAGCGGCCGCAGACGGCCACGACCGCCCCTTCGGCCAGAAACGCTTCGGCCAGACCGAGTCCGATGCCGGACGTGCCTCCGGTGATGAGTACGACGTGTGGGGAAGGGATGAGGGTGCTCCTTGGCTCGGCGGGACGTGCTCGGTATACATTGGTTACCAACTATAAAAGCGTGACCGGATGACCGTAAGGAGGCACTTTTGTGCAACTAGGTAACCTGAGCGAAACCGCCGACTGCCACCGCGCCACCGAGGCGCTCGCCCGGGTCGGCGACAAATGGTCCGTGCTGATCTTCATGCAACTCGAGATCCAGGCACGCCGGTTCAGCGAACTCAAGCGCGAGATCGGCGGGATCTCGCCCAAGATGCTGACGTCGACCCTCCGCGGCCTCGAACGGGAGGGTTTCGTCACGCGCACCGTATTCGCCACGAACCCACCCAGCGTCGAGTACGCCCTCACCGACCTCGGTCGGGAGATGGCCGTTCCGGTACGGGCGCTGGGAACATGGGTGCTCGACAATCTGCACCGCATCGAGAGCGCGCGCGAACGGTTCGACTCCTAGACGACGGCCGGGGCTCCAGCGCCGGGAGCGACGTGCGCGGCGAGCCACTCCGACAGCTTCCGCCCGAAGCCGACGGTGTCTTCCACCGCGTCTCCGTGCTGGGAGGTATGCCATCTGTTCACGGCGCTGCCGTGTTCGGCCAGGAACGCGGTGATCGGGCAGGCGCTCGCATTCCCGGGGTGCGCGCTGCTCCCTCCGTGCATCCAGTGGTACGCCAGCACGGCTGAGAACGTCGTGAGCTCGAGCTGGTCGACGAGCGGGGCGGACCGTGCCGTCCAGGCCGGCACGGCGTCGGCGGGCATCGGGCGCGCGATGGCATACCCCTGGCCGAACGGAGCGCCGAGTACCGCGGCGACCGCGAGCATGTCCAGACTCTCCAGTCCCTCGACGACGGAGGGTCGATGCAGGTTCGTGCCGAGATCAATGAGTGCGGACAGCGAACGGAGGGTGGAGACGGGAGCGACGGCGAACCCGTCATGCACGCTCGAGTCGATCTTGATCAGATCGAAGTCGAAGTGCCGGAGGCGGCTGACGGTGCTGTGGCCCGCTCCCAGGTCGTCGATCGCCATCCGCACGCCGAGGCCGTGCAGCGCGTCGATAGTCAAGGTCTGTTCGCTCGAATCGATTGCCCGGGTCTCGAGCAGCTCGAGAACCAGACGTTGCGCGTCGATGCCGTGGCGGTGCAGGGCCTCCCCGACCCAGGCGCTGCACTGCCGGTTGCCCAGCGTGGACGGATCGAGGTTGACGGAGACGTCGACCAGGATGCCCAGGCTGATCCAGTGCGCGAGGCTCTCGAGCGACCGGTCGAGCGCGATCCTGAACAGTGTGTCCACCTCGTCGGCGTCGAGCGCCGGTACGAACTCGGCCGCCGTGGCCAGGGTGCCGTCGCGGCGTCTGAGCCGGGCGAGGGCCTCGAAGACGGTCGGGCGGCCGGTGACCAGATCGACGATGGGCTGCATGAACATTTCGACGCGACCATCGTCCAGCGGTGCAGTGCCAGCGAGCGACGATGTCGACATCTACGTCTTGTCCAGTTCCGATTGTCTGAAGCGTGACGAGTGACGCTGTCACACTTCCGATTCTCGAAGCATAACCCCGTCCTTCTCCGGACGCTGGGCCTGCCCCGATCGACGGGACTCATTTGGAGGGGCTGACGAGAATCGAACTCGCATCATCTGTTTGGAAGACAGAGGCTTTACCACTAAGCTACAGCCCCGAATCCGACGGGCTATCGTCGGCATTTCACGGGTGGTAGCCGGAACTACCGAGGAACACTGTACCCGAAGTGCGGCGCACTTTTCGACGAGGATCGCCGTCGGCCTAGACGCGAGCGGCGGCGCACGCAAGCCCGCGCCGCATTGGGTGGGTCTAACTAGCCTCGGACGCATGGCTGCTCACGAACTCTGGCTTATCCGTCACGGCGAAAGCCTCGCGAACCGGGCCGCGACAGCGGCGGAGAACGCGGGGCTCGAGGTCGTCAGCATCGACCTGCGCGATGCCGACGTTCCGCTCTCCCCGACGGGCGAGGAACAGGCCGAGGCCCTCGGGGCCTGGCTCGCCGACCTCGCAGAAGACGAGAGACCGGATGCCGCGTGGAGTTCGTCCTACCTGCGTGCTCGCCAGACCGTCTCCATCGCCCTCACGACCGCCGGTTCCGACGTCGTGGTGCGCGTCGACGAGCGCCTGCGTGACAGGGAGCTGGGTGTGCTCGACCTGCTCACGACGCACGGCGTGGAGACGCGGTTCCCCGAGGAGGCGCTGCGCAAACGTTGGCTCGGCAAGTTCTACTACCGGCCGCCGGGTGGCGAATCCTGGGCCGACCTCGCGCTGCGGATCCGTTCGTTGCTGGTCGACCTCGAACGCCCCGAGACCCCGTCGCGCGTGCTCATCGCCGGTCATGACGCGATCGTGATGATCTTCATCTATGTCTGCCTCGGGCTCAGCGAGAGCGAGCTGCTCGAGTTCGCGCAGACGCACACCGTCGCGAACGCGTCGGTCACCCGCCTCGTGCGCGACGGCGACACCGGCGAGTGGACGCTCGAGGCGTTCTCGCTCGACGAGCACCTCGTCGCCGCCGGAGCGCCGGTGACTCTGCACGGAGGGGACGACGTTGTCCAGCCGCGTTGAGGTGAGCGGCGAGACGCTGCGCGAGTGGACGCTGCCCGAGCCGGACGATTCGAAGTACAGCCGCGGCCAGGTCGTCGTTGTGGGCGGTGCGCTCAAGTCGCCGGGCGCCGCCATGCTCGCCGGCACGGCCGCCCTGCGGGTGGGGGCGGGGCGGTTGACCCTCGCCGTGGGTGCGTCGGTCGCGGCGCACGTCGCCGTCGCCGTGCCCGAGTGCGGGGTCGTGCCGCTCGACGAGACCCCCGGGGGCAGCGTGAGCGGGTTTTCACTCGCGGCCGCATCCGACGATCTCGAACGTGCCGACGCGGTGCTGCTCGGTCCGGGACTCGACGATGCGGAAGAGGCCGAGGTCATGGTGCGCGAACTGGCGCGCCACCTCGGCGACGACACCGTCGTGGTGCTCGACGCGTTCGGTCTCGGCGTCGTGCCGTCGGTGCCGCAGGTGGCTCAGGACCTCGGCGGTCGGCTCGTGCTCACGCCGAACAAGGTGGAGGCGGCGCTCCTGCTCGAGCGCGACGTCGATGACCTCGAGGCCGACCTCGTCGAGATCGCCGAGCGCTACCGGGCCGTCGTGGCCTGCTACGGGATCGTGACCGCACCCTCGGGCGACGTCTGGATCGTCGACGGCGGCGGCCCGGGCCTCGGTACCTCGGGAAGCGGCGACGTGCTCGCCGGCGCGATCGCCGGCCTGTGCGCGCGCGGGGCCTCGCCCGAACAGGCGGCTGTGTGGGCGTCGTTCCTCCACGTGGCCGTCGGCGACCGGCTCTCGGCACGAATCGCGCCGCTGGGATTCCTCGCCGGCGACATGCTCGGCGAGCTGCCGTCTGTGCTCGAGGCGGCCGCCCGGAAGGGCTGAAACGCAACAGAAATGCTCCAAGCCGAACCACGCTAGACTTGCCGAGGCCAAAAAAGGGTTGCGCTCAGGCGCACCCGGATGCGGCAGCAACAGACACGGATTTTTCCCGGGGCGTAGCTCAGCTTGGTAGAGCGCTCGGTTTGGGACCGAGAGGCCGCAGGTTCGAATCCTGTCGCCCCGACACAGTCAGAACGCACATAACGGGACTGTCAAGTAACGAACATCAGGAGATACCCATCGTGAAGACCACGGTCGAAAAGCTCAGCCCCACCCGCGTGAAGCTCAGCATCGCCATTACGCCCGAAGAGCTGCGCCCCAGCATCGATCACGCGTACGAGCACATCGCTACGCAGGTGAACATCCCCGGCTTCCGCAAGGGCAAGGTTCCGCCCGCGCTGATCGACCAGCGTGTCGGCCGCGGCGAGGTTCTCAACCACGCGGTCAACGACGGACTCGACAAGTTCTACAAGCAGGCCATCAGCGAAGAGAAGATCCGCACCCTCGGCCGGCCCGAGGCCGACGTCACCTCGCTCCCGAGCGAGAAGGACTTCTCCGGAGACCTCGAGCTCGCCATCGAGGTCGACGTGCGTCCCGAGTTCGACCTCCCCGAGTACGAGGGAATCACCCTGACCGTCGAAGAGGCCAAGGTCTCCGCCGACGACGTCAAGGACGAGCTCGACACGCTGCGCAGCCGCTTCGGCACCCTCGTCACCGTCGACCGCCCCGCCAAGAAGGGCGACTTCGCGCAGATCGACCTGGTCGCCACCATCGGCGGCAACGAGGTCGACACCGCGAACGCGATCTCGTACGAGGTCGGATCGGGCGACCTCATCGAGGGCATCGACGAGGCGCTCGACTCGCTCAGCGCCGGCGAGACCACCACGTTCGAGTCCGAGCTGCTCGGTGGCGATAACGCCGGCGAGAAGGCCCAGATCGTCGTGTCGCTGCTCGCCGTCAAGGAGCGCGAGCTTCCCGAGGCCGACGACGACTTCGCCCAGGTGGCGAGCCAGTTCGACACCATCAAGGAGCTCAAGGCCGACATCAAGGAGCAGGTCGCCAAGTCGAAGGTCTTCGGCCAGGGTGCCGAGGCTCGCGACCAGATCGTCGACGAGCTGCTCAAGAGCGTCGAGATCCCCGTTCCCGCCCAGCTCGTCGAAGACGAGGTGCACCGCCACCTCGAGAACGAGAACCGTCTCGAGGACGAGGTGCACCGCGCCGAGGTCGCCGAGTCGAGCGAGAAGACGTTCCGCACCCAGATCCTGCTCGACTCCATCGCGGAGAAGGAAGAGATCAAGGTCAGCCAGGACGAGCTCACCCAGTACCTGATCCAGGGCGCGGCCCAGTACGGCATGGAGCCCGGCGAGTTCATCCAGGTCCTCGACAAGAACGGCCAGATCCCCGGCATGATCGGCGAGGTCGCCCGCTCGAAGGCCCTCGCGGTCGTCCTGGGCAAGGCGAACGTCGTCGACACCAAGGGCAACAAGGTCGACGTCTCCGAGTTCACCGCGGGCTTCGACTCCAACGAGGAGTCGACCGACGAGGACGGCTTCGACACCTCCGACGCCGCCGCCATGCTCGGCCAGGCCAACGCCAACTCGGGCGCATCCGACCGCGACAGCCACGGACGCAAGGCGAACCACGAGCACTACGGCCACGACCACAAGTAGTCGCACGTCACGAAGAAGGGCCCGTCACCTCAGGTGACGGGCCCTTTCTCTCTCTCCGGATGATCCGGGGTTAGGGCTGTGCGCCGGGGAAGCGTGCGATCGAGCGCTCGTAGTACTCCTGGCTGCCGGTGATCGCGGAGCGCAGCTGCGCATCGCCGTTGTTCTGGCCGTAGACGGCCCACCCGTAGGTCTCCGACTCTCCGGCATAGCGGCCGAGGTACTCGAAGTAGATGGCGGACACACGGGAGCGGGCCGCCTCCATCGATCCCCAAATGGCATTGACCACCGCCGGGCGGCCGTTGTGGAAGGCCTGGAACGACCATCCGACGCTCTCTTGCATGGATGCGGAGCGGCCGAGCATGCGTGTGTAGAGGGCTTGAACGAAGCGCACGTTGTCTGCGCCGGCGTTGTTGTAGAACTCTTCAGACGCGAGGAATTGCTTGTCAAGATCCTCGGTCATGACGGTGCCGTTGCGCATCAGCGCGAGCCAGCCGTAGATGGCGTCGCCCTCCGGCTCGCGGCCGAGGATCGTGCGGTAGGCGCTCGTGGCTTTGTTCAGCCGGTACTCGTCGCTCAGGAGGAATCCGCCGGTAATCGACTGGCCGCTCGCGACGATCGCGCTCCAGCCGCTGACCTCTTCGGGAGCGGCCGAGCGGAACAGCACGTCGCGGTAGAGGGCCATCACGAGGGCCGCGCTGCCGTTGGTGGCGGCCGGCGTACCCGTGATCGAGACGGCGCCGCTTGCCGCCGCGGAAACCGACCAGGTTCCCCATCGGGCCTTCACGCTGTAGTTGTGGGATCCGCCCGCCATGGAGGGGAGGGCGATCGACCAGCTGCCGCCCGCCGCCGACGCGGTCGCCGCGGGGGTGGTCGCGCCGTCGAGATAGACACTCACGGTGCTCGAAGCGCTCGCGGCGTCGAGCGTGCCTGTGATGGAACCGGGCGCCGATGGCGTTCCGCCGTAGGCACCGGTGATGACGGGGGTGGCGACGGTCACCGCCGGCTCCCAGCCGCCGCCGTACGCCGCCGTGACGCTCATGCCGGTGGGGGAGACCATCGGGAAGAAGGTGGACAGGTAGTTGCTACCGCCGCACGCGGTCGCGCTGCTGCTGGCCGACGTGACGCCGACGGCGACCTGGCCGATCAGGGCGGATCCGCCGCTGTCGCCCGGCAGCACACACGTGGTGGCGATGATCGAGTTGACGTCGTTGCTGCTGCCGTTGTCGTTGATGCGCTGCACCGAGTCGATGGCCCGCACGGTGCCGCAGGTCCAGCCCGTGGTGCTGCCCGACTTGCAGAGGGTCGCGCCGACGATGGCGGCCGAGGTGGATTGCACGGGAAGCGCGGCCGACGAGCGCGGTGCTCCGGCACCGCCGCCCCACGTGGCGACCGCGGGGTAGCCGACGAAGCCGGCGGCCGTGCCGGCCACGAGGCCGCTGTCGAAGCCGCCGCCGAACGCCTGCGAACCGGCGACGGGGAGGCCGATGGGGGAGGCGGCCGTGGCGGGAGCGCTCGGCGCGCTCTGGGTGACCGCGTTCACCTGGCCGGTCATGCCCGCCATGCCCGCGAGGCAGTGGCCGGCCGTGGCGAGCTGCGGCTGCCCTGAGGCGGTCGCGAAGCCCGAGAATCCGACCGAGCAGCGCCCGACGGTGTTTCCGACCTGCCAGCTGATGGCTTCACCGCCGAAGATGTCGGCGACGCTGTAGAACTCGATTCCGGCGAGGTCCACGGCGACCGGTGCATCCAGCTCGGCGACGGCGCCGGCCTTCTCGACCAGGGCGGCGTCGGCCTGGTCGGCGACGTTGACGGTGAGCGTCGTCTCGTCGATTGCCGAACCGACCACGTCGACTCCCGCGTCGGCGAGGGACTTTACGACCTCGACGGCGTCGGTCGCCGCGGCCGCCTCGGCGAGGTAGGTCTCTGCGCTGACCCCGAGGTCACGGGAGAGTGCCGACACGAGTTCGTCGGGCAGCGCGGTGGCGGCCGCGGCGAAGTCGGACTCCGCGTAGTCGCCCATGGTCACGGGCGGCGCGGTGGCGGCGGTCGCGGCCGTCGCCGGCGGGATGGCAACGAAGCCGACCGCGACGAGGAGGAGGGTGGCGCCTCCCGAGGTCAGGGCGTGGCGCAGGGTGCGGGTGGTCATGTGGGGGCTCCAGTATGGCTGGGCGCAGCAGTCCGGTTAGTGTGTACGCCGAGGCCGTGCGCTCGCGCGCCGCTGACTCCCCCCGGCTCATGCTAACGGTAGGGGCGGCGGGCGGGAAGGGCGACGGCCTGCGCGTTACCGGTACAGGTCGACGAGAAGTTCGACCACGGCATCGCGGTCGCGCGGGACATCCCCCCGGCTCCACGCGATGTAGACGGGTATCGGCGGCCCGTCGCGCACCGGTCGGAAGACGATGCCGGGGCGGCGGTACTGGTCGGCCGTGGACTCCGCGGACACCCCGACGGCGCGCCCCGACGAGATCACGGTCAGCCAGTCTTCGACGTCGTGCGTGTTCACGACCCCGCGCGGGGGAGTGGACGCCGGCCACAGCCCCAGAGACGTCGTTCCTGTCGCCGCGTCGATCGCCACGCGGCGCTCCGCCACCTCGGCGAGGGTCACCGAGCGGCGCTTCGCCCAGCCGTCGTCAGCCGCCATGGCGCACACCCTCTTCTCCAAGCCGATGAGCACGAGGTCGTAGTCGTCGGTCGGCGGCGGCCTGCGCAGGATGGCCAGGTGCGCCGTGCCGTCGTCGAGTCCGGCGGTGGCGGTGTTCGATCGCACCAGCTCGAGTTCGATGCCGGGGTGCGCCGCCGCCCACCTCCGCTGGAACGGCACGGTGTGACGCCCGAGCGCCGACCAGGCGTAGCCGATGCGCACCCGCTCGTTCTCGCCCCGCGCCTCGCGCTCGAGCTCGTCGACCCCGCCGAGCACCCGTCGTGCCTGGCGCAGTGCCCGCTCGCCCGCGGCCGTCAGTTCGAGCCGCCGTGTCGTGCGACCCAGCAGGCGGATGCCGAGCTTGTGTTCGAGGGACGCCAGATTCCGCGATACGGCGGCCTGCGACATCCGCAGCTCCAGCGCGGCGTCGGTGAACGTGCCCCGGTCGACGATGGCGACGAGACACCGCAGTTCCCGCAGTTCGACACTCATGCGTCCAGTGTATGAGTGAGGCCGACTATGCATTTACGGATCGGATCGCGCGGCGCAAGACTGGCGGCATGACCGAGCCGCGCCGCACCGCCACCGGTGTCGCCACCCTGCTCGGCAGCGCGCTGTCCAACCAGGTGGGGGCCGCCGTCGGGTCGTTCGCGTTCGCGGAGATCGGGCCGACCGGCGTGGTGGTCGTGCGGCAGTTCGTGGCGGCAGCCGTGCTCGTTCCCCTCGCCCGCCCGCGCTTCTGGGCCTTCACGCGTGCCCAGTGGTGGCCCGTGCTGCTGCTCGCGCTCGTGTTCGGGGTCATGAATCTCGGCCTGTACACCGCCATCGACCGTATCGGCCTCGGGCTGGCCGTGACCCTCGAGTTCCTCGGCCCGCTCGCCATCGCCATCGCGGGTTCCCGCTCGCGGGGCGGCATCCTGTGTTCGATCGCAGCGGTCGCCGGTGTGGCCGCGATCATGCGGCCGCAACCGACGACCGACTATGTGGGTCTCGCCGCCGGGTTGCTCGCCGCCGTGTGCTGGGCCGCGTACATTCTGCTCAACCGCACCGTCGGCAGGCGGATCCCCGGACTGCAGGGCACCGCGACGGCCGCGACCGTGTCGGCGCTGCTGTTCGTTCCGGTCGGCATCGTGGTGTTCGTGGTATCGCCGCCGACCCCGGCCGCCGTCGGGTTCGCGGTCGCCGCGGGCGTGCTCGCCTCGGCCGTGCCCTACGTCGCCGACCTGATCGCCCTGCGCCGGGTGCCCGCGCACCTGTTCGGACTGCTTATGAGCGTGCAGCCGATCTTCGCCGCGCTGGTCGGGGCCGTTCTGCTCGGGCAACGCCTCGGCGGGATCGAGTGGGTCGGCATCGCCCTCATCGTCGGAGCGAACGTGGCCGCGCTGCTGCTCGCGCGGCGGGCGCCCGTAAGCTCCTTGGCTATGGCGCAGTCCGATGACGAACGGCCCGATTGGGGGGGGCTCGTTACGAGAGCGGTAGCGGCCGGTCCCGCGTCGTCGGTCACCGTTGTCGAGAGCCGACTCGTAGGATTATTCGTGGAGCTCATCTTCGACGGGGATCCCGGGTTCCGTCCAGGACGATTCGGCGTGCGGTTCGCTGTTCCCGCACGCGAGGGCGACGCGCGCTGGCGGGCGATGGCAGAACCCACGACTCCGGAAGATTGGGCGTGGATCGCCGCCATGGTGGAAGTGATGACTCCCTACGAGGCCGTGAGCGAAGCTGAGATCGCAGGGCCGGACGCCGACGGTGTGCGCTGGCTCACGACGGCCTCAGCAGACCCGGATTTCTCGCAGTAGAACCGGTGTAGCTAACCGCGCAGCTCGAGCGCGTAGCGCCGGACCGCGGAGGAGTAGACGGGCAGGGAGTCGGCGAGGGCATACAGGGCGACGGATGCCGCGTCCCGCTCGCGCCCGTCGCTCGCGAGTGCGAGCGCCAGAAAGGCCGCGGCGGGCGCAGTCCACTCGTCGGCGGCGTGTTCGGCGAGAAGGTCGCCCAGCAGGTCGACGGCTTCGGCGGGGCGCCCGAGGTTGCGCAGCGTGCTCGCCAGCTGGATGACGGCCTGCGGGTGACGCTCGGCGTCGAGTCCGGCCGCGATGGCCGCGCGGTAGAGGGGCTCGGCCTCCGATTCACGGCCGAGGTAGTCGCGAACACCGGCGGACTCGAAGAGGGCAGCCGCGTCATCCGCCCCTCTTTCGGCGACCAGCCCGTCGATCGCGACGAGCACCGCCTCATCGGGCGACGATTCGGCGGCGGCCCAGACGGCGGCGACGCGCGACTCCCACGATTCGACCATCCGTCGAGCTTAGGGGCCGCCGACCCGCGGCCGCCGCAGACGGCTCCGCGCGACGCGCGCCAATCTGCCGTAGGCGAACACGCCGGTATGCGTGCGTTACCTCCAGTAGATTCGAAACAAGTTACAACTGAAACGGAGCGCAACAATGGCCCAACCGGCATTGGTCAGCAGTGTTTTCGACCAACTCCTCGCGGACCGCATCATCTGGCTTGGCTCAGAGGTGCGGGATGACAACGCCAACGAAATTTGCGCGAAGATCCTCCTGCTTGCAGCAGAAGACTCCAAGCGCGACATCTACCTCTACATCAACTCGCCGGGTGGTTCCATCACCGCCGGAATGGCGATCTACGACACGATGAAGTTCGTACCGAACGACATCGTCACCGTCGGTATCGGCATGGCGGCCTCCATGGGACAGTTCCTGCTGTCCTCGGGGACGAAGGGCAAGCGCTACATCACGCCCAACGCCCGCGTGCTGCTGCACCAGCCGTCCGGTGGATTCGGCGGCACCTCGGCCGACATCCAGACCCAGGCCTTCGTCATCCTCGACATGAAGAAGCGCATGGCCGAGCTCACGGCGGAGCAGACCGGCAAGTCGATCGAGCAGGTGCTCATCGATAACGACCGCGACAACTGGTTCGACGCGAAGGGTGCCCTCGAGTACGGCTTCGTCGACCACATCCGCGAATTCGCCTCCAACGTCGTCGGCGGTGGCGGAACGGACGAGACCGTCTCCGACGACCCCGACACCGCGGCCAAGAACTAGGAATCGAGCATGGACAACTACAACTTCGGTGGCGTCGCCCGTCCCTCGGCCGAGTCACGCTACATCCTGCCCACCTTCGAGGAGCGCACGGCCTACGGCTACAAGCGCCAGGACCCGTACGCCAAGCTGTTCGAAGACCGCATCGTCTTCCTCGGCGTGCAGATCGACGACGCCTCGGCCGACGACGTTATGGCCCAGCTTCTCGTTCTCGAGAGCCAGGACCCCGACCGCGACATCGTGATGTACATCAACTCGCCCGGTGGATCGTTCACCGCGATGACGGCCATCTACGACACGATGCAGTACATCAAGCCGCACATCCAGACCGTCGTGCTCGGCCAGGCTGCTTCGGCCGCCGCCGTGCTCATGGCGGCCGGAACGCCCGGCAAGCGCCTCGCTCTGCCGAACGCGCGCATCCTCATCCACCAGCCCTCGACCGGTGACGCCGGCCGCGGACAGGCATCGGACATCGAGATCCAGGCCGCCGAGATCCTCCGCATGCGCGGCTGGCTCGAGTCGACCCTGTCGCACCACTCGAACCGCACGCCCGAGCAGGTGAACAAGGACATCGACCGCGACAAGATCCTCAGCGCGGCCGAGGCCCTCGAGTATGGTCTCATCGACCAGGTGCTCGAGAGCCGCAAGAACGTGCCGGCGATCACCGCCTAGGCACCGCACTCCACGCAAAAGGCCGCTCCCCGTTTCGACGGGGAGCGGCCTTTTTGCGTTCCGTGGCGCGGTTCTACTCCTCGTCGTCCCGCTTCTTCGGGCGCACCAGCAGCAGCGTCGCCGAGATTGCCGCGACGACGGCGACGGCCGCGCCACCGAGCCAGAGCAGCGTGGTCGTGCTGTTGTCGGCGGGGTCGTCCGCCTCGGCGCCCGGGGTCGCGGTCGGCGTCTCGGCCGGGTCCTCGGCCTGCGTCGTCATCTCGGGCTCCGGATCCTCGGCGGTCTCGCCGCAGACCGGCGCCGTCGCCGAGCCCTTGCTGGGCGTGGCGTCGGCGGGTGGCGCCCACTCGAACGTGATCGGGCCGAAGCTCGAGGGAGCGCTGCTCACGACGTGACCGTCACTGGAGACGAGCTGCCAATTCATCGTGTACTGACCCGCTGCTCCGAGAGCCGCCGGCGTGCTCATCGTCGCGTCGACGAGCGAAATGCAACCGTCCCCGTAAAACCGACCCATCGCATCCGTGATCTGGATGTCGAAGTTGGTTCCCGAACCGGTCCCGGTTCCTTGGTCGAGGATCGTCTCGTTCATCGTGACCGAGAACTCGGTGGGCAGTGTCGTGAGCACGTCGCCCTGCAGGGGCGTCGAAGACACGAGCACGTCGTGCGCCTGGGCGGGCGCCGCGAAGCCGAGAACGGCGCCGAGGGCCACCGCCGCCCCGAGGGTGACGATGGCGAGGGGACGGCGGTGGCCGGCCACGGTTAGTTCACCGACTTGCTGGTCGATGCTCCGCGACGGGCGGTTACGGCGAGCACGACGCCCACGGCGCCGACCACGAGGCCGCCGATGCCGAGGACGCGCGCGAGCACGTCGTCGGCGGGGGCGGCATCGGCGGTGGGAGCCTCGGCGGTCTCGACGGACGCGCCCGCGTGGTGGTCGTCGGCCGGGGCGTCGTTAATGTACAGCACCGGAGCGGGGTGTTCCGCGTCGGCGTCGGTCTCGTTCCAGCTGACCGTCGATCCGTCGGTGTAGCCCTGGTCGGCCGGCAGCGTGACCGATCCGGTGTCGGGCACCGGTCCGAGCGAGAGCGGGAACAGCTGCAGCTGGCCCGACCCGATCTCCGATCCGGCGTCGGCGGTCCAGACGACCGACGTGACCGCCTCGGTGACCGTCGACTCGCCGATGGTGACGGGTTCGGGCAGCGTCGTTGTGACGAGCTCGGCCGTCCAGCCGGCGACGGGCACGTAGCGCACGCTGGTGAAGGGGGTGTCGGTGGGAAGCGCGAGTTCGACACGGTTCGTCGTGGCCGTCTCCGACTCGTTGGGGACCTTGACGGTGACGACGGTGTAGGAACCGGCGGCAGCCTGACCCGGGTCGATCGTGACGTGCGCGTTGGCCGAGAGGGGCGCCGCGACGGCGAGCAGGAGGCCCGCTCCGATCGCTGCGGGCACGCCGATGATGATTTTCTTCATGGTTGGTTCTTTCTTCTGCGGGTTAGGTGTGTGGTCTTGGGAGAAAGACGACACGGGTGGCCCCCGCAGGCCGAGAGAACAGCGCAGAATCGCGCAGATGCGCGGAACGAAGAGATGACCGGTGGCGGGCGGGCGCCGGATGATCCGGGGCAGCGGTCGCACGTCGGGGGCCGAGGCGAGCACCGTGCGCACGAACAGGGCGGCGACGCCGCGCAGACGCCAGAAGGCGCCCTCGCCGTAACGCAGCGTCAGAATCGTGACGATCGCCGCGGCCGCGTGGCCGAGCCACATCCACCCGTCGGAGTGGTGCGCGCCGGTCCTGCTTCCCGCGAGCAGCACGGCGGACGCGCCGTGCTCGTGTACCCCCGTGCTCGCGGAATGTACGGTGGTCGCGGACTGTACCAGCCCGGCGGGAGCGCTCATGGTGCTGAAAAAAGCGTGGAAGGCGACCTGGCTCAGCAGCACCGAGACGGTCAGCCGGGGGAGCGACACCGTCTTGCCGGTCAGGGCGATGCAGGTGATTCCCGCGAACGCGAGGGCGACGGCGAGGGACACGGCGCTCGGGGCCGATCCGCCGGCGAGGGTGTGCGAGCCCGCGGCCACGAGGGTGGAGAACACGGCGGCGAGCCAGCCGCGCGCGAATCGCGCCCACCGTGTCGTCATTTCCCGCCCCTGTCGTGCCGGAAAAACCCGGACCTCTTCAGACTAGTTCGTGCCTGCCTGTACGTTGGATAGGGAGTCGCCGTGCTGGCGCGGGCCGCACGACGACGCGCTGGATATCGTCGAGTGCCAGCGGCCGTCGGTGGCACAGGTTAGGCTCGGTGCACGTAGCACACGGTGATTGAGGGAGGCTGCACATGGCTCGCATCGGAGAGAGCGCCGACCTGCTCAAGTGTTCCTTCTGTGGAAAGAGCCAGAAGCAGGTTCAGCAGCTCATCGCCGGGCCCGGCGTGTACATCTGCGACGAGTGCGTCGAGCTGTGCAACGAGATCATCGAAGAGCGTCTCGCCGAAGCCGGCGAAGAAGCGTCGAGCGAGTTCGAACTGCCCAAGCCCCGCGAGATCTACTCCTTCCTCGAAGAGTATGTGATCGGCCAGGAGGCCGCCAAGAAGGCCCTCTCGGTCGCCGTCTACAACCACTACAAGCGTGTGCGGGCCCGTTCGACCATCGCCTCCGTCGACACCGTGCTCGACGACATCGAGATCTCGAAGTCGAACATCCTCCTGATCGGCCCCACGGGCTGCGGCAAGACCTACCTCGCCCAGACGCTCGCGAAGCGCCTCAACGTGCCGTTCGCCGTCGCAGACGCCACCGCCCTCACCGAGGCCGGCTACGTGGGCGAAGACGTCGAGAACATCCTGCTCAAGCTGATCCAGGCCGCCGACTACGACGTCAAGCGCGCCGAGACCGGCATCATCTACATCGACGAGATCGACAAGATCGCCCGCAAGGCCGAGAATCCGTCGATCACCCGCGACGTCTCCGGCGAGGGCGTGCAGCAGGCCCTCCTCAAGATCCTCGAGGGCACGGTCGCCTCCGTTCCGCCGCAGGGTGGTCGCAAGCATCCTCATCAAGAATTTATCCAGGTCGACACGACCAACGTGCTGTTCATCGTCGCGGGCGCATTCGCCGGTCTCGAAGAGATCATCTCGCAGCGCGCGGGCAAGAAGGGCATCGGCTTCGGCGCCCCGCTGCACAGCAAGGGCGACGAACGCAACCTCTTCAGCGAGGTGCTGCCAGAAGACCTGCACAAGTTCGGGCTCATCCCCGAGTTCATCGGTCGCCTCCCCGTCGTGGCGACGGTCACGCCCCTCGACCAGGTCGCGCTCATGGACATCCTCACCAAGCCGAAGAACGCGCTGATCCGCCAGTACCAGCGCATGTTCGAGCTCGACGGCGTCGAACTCGACTTCGACGAAGACGCCCTCGAGGCGATCGCCGACCTCGCGGTGCTGCGCCAGACGGGTGCCCGCGGTCTGCGCGCCATCATGGAAGAGGTGCTCGGCCCGATCATGTTCGAGGTTCCGAGCGACGATCAGGTGGCTCGCGTCATCGTCACCCGCGACGCCGTGCTCAACAACGCCGCCCCGACGATCGTGCCGCGCGTCGAGAGCCGCCAGGAGAAGTCGGCCTAAACGGCGCCTGCTGCCCGCTATTCCAGCCCGGTGTAGCGCAGCGAGAGCCAGTTCTCCCGCACCAGCGCCGCCGCGCCGGTCGCGTCGCCCGCCCGGGTGCGCTCGATGACGGCGTCGTGCTGCGCGACCGAGGCGCGCCCTGCAAACGACGCAAACCGCATCCGCTCCACGCGGTGCAGCAGGGGAGTGGTCTGCTCGAGCACGTCCGCCACCAGCTGGTTTCCGCTGGCGGCGACGAACACCTCGTGGAACGCGTGGTCCGCGTCGAGTGCCGCGTCCGCGTCGACAACGTCGAGGGCCAAAGCGAACGCCGAGTTGGCGGCCACCATGGCGTCGATCTGCTCGGGCGTGATCACCGGGACGGCCAGCTGTGCCGCGAGCTCGTGCATCGCCGCGGCGACCTGCTGCGCGCTGATCGTCGAGGCCAGGTCGAAGGGAGCTACCGTCGTGGCTCGTCCGGGCTGGGTGATCACGAGGCCGGCGCGTTCGAGGCGCAGGAGCGCCTCGCGGATGGGGGTGCGGCTCACCCCGAGCCAGTCTTCCAGCTGCGGGTCTTTCAGCCGTTCGCCGGGCGCGAAGGTGCCGTCGACGATCGCGTTGCGGAGCGATTCGTAGACGTCGTCGCGGAGTAGCTGGCGTTTGTGTACGCCCTGGCGTGTGGGAGTCGGCATGCGTCCCATGCTAGCGTTTCGAAAACGCAATATATCGCATGTCGCGTCGGGGCTCATCCGCCTTCGCCGCCACACAGACAGGGACACCCATGGCCATCACCGACTTCGAGCGTTACCCGCTGACCTTCGGGCCGAGCCCGATCCACACGCTGCCCCGCCTCACCCAGCACCTCGGCGGGGCCACGATCTGGGCCAAGCGCGAAGACGTGAACAGCGGACTCGCCTACGGCGGCAACAAGACCCGCAAGCTCGAGTACCTGGTTCCCGACGCCATCGCCTCGGGCGCCGACACCCTGGTGTCGATCGGCGGCTACCAGTCGAACCACACGCGGCAGGTGGCCGCGGTCGCCGCGAAGATCGGCATGAAGGCCGTGCTCGTGCAGGAGAACTGGGTGGACTGGCCCGACTCGGTCAATGACAGGGTGGGCAACATCATGCTCTCGCGCATCATGGGCGCCGAGGTGCGGCTCGATCCGGCCGGCTTCGGCATCGGCATCAAGTCGAGCTGGGAAAAGGCGCTGGAGGACGTGAAAGCGCGTGGTGGCACCCCGTACGCGATTCCGGCCGGCGCATCCGACCACCGTCTCGGCGGTCTGGGTTTCGCCAACTGGGCCTACGAGGTCGAGCGGCAGGAGCGTGAGCTCGGGGTGTTCTTCGACACGATCGTCGTCTGCAGCGTGACCGGTTCGACGCACGCCGGCATGATCGCGGGATTCGCCGGTCAGGAGCGCCCGCGCCGGGTCATCGGCATCGACGCGTCGGCGAAGATCCGGGAGACGCGCGATCAGGTCGCCCGTATCGCCCGCAACACCGCCGCCCTCATCGGGCTTGAGCGGGAGCTGCGCGACGACGAGATCACCGTGCTCGAGGGGTGGGCCGGAGACCTGTACGGCATCCCGGTCGAGTCGACGCTCGACGCGATCCGTCTCACCGGCCGCCTGGAGGGCATGATCATCGACCCGGTCTACGAGGGCAAGTCGATGGCGGGGCTCATCGAGCTGGTGACGTCGGGCGACATCCCGGCGGGCAGCAACGTCCTATACGCGCACCTGGGTGGTCAGCCGGCGATCAACGCCTACAGCGCGCTGTTCCGGTAGGAGTCGCGCGGCTGCGCTCGTCCGTCGCGCGGCGTCACGCTTTGGGTCCGCCGCGCCGGGCGTGTTGCAATAGAGGGGCGACGGATGCTTCGCGCGAGCCTGTGAGGGAGAAGACTTTGGCAGAAACGACGGTTGTGCAGTACTCGCGAATCGGTGGACCGGAGGTACTCGAGTTCGCCTCTGTGCCCCAGCCCGTGCCGGGACCCGGTGAAGTTCTCGTGGAGGTGCTGGCGATCGGGGTGAACCCCATCGACGGCAAACTGCGGGCGGGGGTGCGTCCGTCGCCGCCGATCACGGAGCCGCGCCGCACCGGCTCCGATGCTTCCGGTGTGATCGTCGCGGTGGGCGACGCTGTCTCGGACTGGGCCGTGGGTGACGAGGTGATCGTCAGTATGAGCGGTGCGTACGCGACCTTCCTCGCCGTGCCGGTCGACCGGCTCGACCGCAAGCCCGACGAGTGGTCGTTCGAGCAGGCCGCCGCTGTCGGCATCCCGGTGGCGACGGCGTACCAGACGCTCAAGTCGCTCGAGCTGACGGCGGGGGAGACCCTGCTCGTGCACGCCGGTTCCGGTGCGGTCGGTCAAGCCGCCATCCAGTTCGCGGTCGCGTGGGGCGCGACCGTGGTGGCGACCGGCGGTCCCGCTCGCCAGGAGCGTATGCGCGAGCTGGGTGCCATCCCGGTCGAGTACGGACCGGGGCTCCTCGAGCGTCTGCGGGAGGGCGCGCCGCAGGGATTCGACGTCGTGCTCGACGGAGCCGGCACGGACGAGGCTCTCGAGGCGTCGTTCCAGCTCGTGAGCGACCGCAGCCGCATCGGCACGATCGTGGTCGGTGCGCGTGCCGCCGAGCTGGGCATCCGTGCCTGGTCGGGTGGAAACCCGGTGCCGCTCAGCGACGAGGAGCAGCGGCTGCGCCGTGAGGGTGTTGCCGTGGCATCCGCCCTCGCTGCCGAAGGCCGGTTCGACGTGGAGGTCGCGGAGACGCTGCCGTTCGACCAGGCGGCCGAGGCCCAGCGACGCATCGAGTCGGGCGAGTCGCGCGGAAAGATCGTCCTGCTGCCGTAGCGGGGTTTCGACTCCTCCACAGGGGCCGGTGCCGGCCCGCCCTCCACATGACGACCTCTCGTGTCATCCGCTCGACCGACACTCTCGGCATGACAAACGACAACCTGACCATCGACCGATTTCTCACCCCTTTCGTCGCCGCGTACAGCGCGGGAAAGCCGATCGTGAAGGTGCTGCGCATCGAGCGCCTCGACATCCTGTTGCGCGAGTGCATCGAAGCGCAGGACCACACCGTGCAGTGCGGCGACTGCCGCGCTGTGCTTGCCATCGAGAAGGTTTTGAACACCGTCAACCCGTTCGCGACGGCTATGGGGGTCGATCGGCTCCTGTACGCGCTGGGGGCGTTCGTACATTCGCCGTGGCTACGGTCCGACCCGGAGATGCAGGCCGAGCAATGGCGGCTCGTGCGCGCGCTCGTCGACGCGGTCGAGCGCACTCCCCGATTCGACGAGCTCCACATGACGCCGAACCTCGCACGCCAGATCACGATGTTGCGCGAGCACGTAACGTACGGGCTTCGGGCGACGTCGCAGGCTCGGCGCCTTCGATGAGCCGAAGCCACCACACGGGTCTGCCTGACGGCCGCTTCGAAGTCAGGTGCCAGGCGGAGCACGGCCGACAGCGGTAGTTCGCAACGGGAGCCGTGCAGCCCTGCGCGGGCCCCCGGTGACTTCTCGCCTGGCAGGCTGCCGCCGTGCGGCCGTGCGGCCGTGTCGCCGTGTCTCCGTGTCGTCGTGCCGTCGTGCCGTCGTGCCGTCGTGCCGTCGTGCCGTCGTGCCGTCGTTCGGTCGTGCCGTCGTGCCGTCGTGCCGTCGTGTCGACCGGAGAGCGCAAGGAGCCGCCGACCGTCTCTCGTTCGTAGCTCCGCCACTATACGGGCAGCGGTCGGCGGCAGTCAGGCCCAAGGCGGCCGGTCGGGGCAATCCCGAGCCCGTCCAAGCGCCGACTGCCGGGAGCCGACCGCCGCTACCCGATGCGCTTTTGCAGCGACGTGATCATCTGTGTTCGTGCACCGCCGAGCCTTCGCCACTTCTGCTCTGGATCGAGCCAAGGAGGAGCGAGGATGTGCGGGCGTCCGCCGATCATCTTCATTGCGAAGGCGTTTCTGTGGATAAGTCGATGGCAGTCTTGGCAGAGCAGCACCCCGTTGTCGATATCGGTGGGACCGTCGTCGCGAGCCCACTGGTCGACGTGGTGGGCGTCGCACCAGCCGGGCGGAGCCCCGCAGTTGACGCAACCGCCGTCTCGGACCCGAAGTGCGCGTACCTGCGCCGGGGAGAAGAGGCGCTGGGTTTGCCCGAGCATGAGGACCTCGCCATTGTCGCCGAGCAAGATCGGCGCGTAACCGTTGGCACACACCAACTGCTGCACGGTTGCGGCCGAAACCGGCTCGTCGGTGCCGTCGAGGAATCCGACTCCATGGCCGCTGCGAAGGTCGTCGAGAGTAATGATGGCCGTGACTTCGGCCTTCGACCGCATACCGCCTTGCTCGGCGCCGGTGGAACGAACGCCGGCGCCGAGGAGCCCGGTCACCACGTCGTAGTGGCGCTGCTCGCGGCTGCGCGGATCGACGAATTCTATGGTGGTCTCGCCCGTTTCATCGGTGACCAGAGTCGTGCCCGTGGCCCGGTCGACGTCGCTGAGAAAGCGGGGCGCGTTGCCCGGCTTGTCGGCCTCGTTGAACGCTGCGGCGAGCAGCGCAGCGTCGACAGGGGTGAGCACGCCGGAGAACTTGGTGAGCCCGTCGACCTCGCGACCGAGCAGGAAGGAGCGCTTGCGATAGATGCGTTCGTCGCGCGGCTCGGCGCCGTCGGGGTCGAGCGCTTCGCGCCAGGCGCGGGCTTGGATGCCGACCTCGTCGGCCGTGCAGCGGGCGGCGGTCTCGACCAGCGCGACCTCGGCGACCTCGATGTCGTCGTCGGTCGCGGTCGACCGCGCCTGATCGAGGCAGCGCACGATCACCGCGGCAGCGTCGATACCCACACCGCCCTCGGACATCGCGACGGCGAGAGGCGCGTGCGCGGGCGGGAGAGGCGAGCCGTCTAGGTGGGTGCGCGGCCGGACGGCGGTGCCCACGCTTACGCGCCGAGCCGCTTCGGCGGGCGCGACCCGGGTGAGGCGTTCGACGACCTGGCTGGCACGTTTAAGCCCGAACCGCACGGGAAGCGCATCATTTCCGAGACCGTAGCGGGACCGGTCGCCGATTTCGCCCGCGGTGGCCACGCGCAGGCCGTCGAGGAGTCGCCCGGCGTCTTCCACGGCGACGGTGAGCGCGCACAGTTCCGTGTCGGTCGCGGCGCTCAGGGAGGCGCCGACAATCACGGCGAGCTGCTCGCGCACCTGCCGCACGGTCTCCGCGATCGCACCTATCTGGTCCATAGGTGAATCGTCACTCCGGCCACTGACATTCGGGTTATCCCTGATCAGAAGTGGGATTTCCCGTGGAATCAAGTTTTTTGGAGGTGCCTGTGGAGGAGAGGATGCGCGCGGGTTAAAGGGGTGGTGGTGGGGTGAGGGGGCGCTTGAGGGACGGGATTGAAGTCGGCTTCGGGGTCGAAGTTGAGGCGGGGTGAGCTGGGAAGTCGGTCAGCCGGCGGGTTTCGATATACGCGGCAGACCGCGTTACCCAAGCGGCGGGTTTCGATATACGCGCCAGACCGCGTTACTCGACCGGCGGGTTTCGACAGGCGCCGTGCGCCGCGTCACTCAACCTGCAGCGAGGCCGCGGCGCTTGAGCAGCGGGGCGAGGTCGGCGTCGCGTCCGCGGAACTCCCGGAACGCCTCGAGCGGATCCTTCGACCCACCCACGCCGAGCACCAGCGAGCGGAAGCGGTCGCCGTTCGCCCGGGTCAGCCCGCCGTTCTCCTCGAACCAGTCGACGGTGTCCGCGTCGAGCACCTCGCTCCAGATGTAGGAGTAGTAGCCGGCGTCGTATCCGCCGGAGAAGGTGTGCGCGAAGTACGTGCTCGAGTACCGCGTCGGCACCGCGGGATTGTCGAGACCCACGTTCGCCAGGGCCGCAGACTCGAACTCCGCGACATCCGAAATCGAAACGTCGGCCGACAGCGCGTGCCAGGCCTGGTCGAGCAGCGCCGCGGCCAGGTAGGAACTCGTCTCGAAGCCTTCATTGAAGGCGGATGACGCGTGCAGCTTGTCCACGAGCTCCCGCGGCATCGGCTCGCCGGTCTCGAAGTGCACGGCGTAGTTCGCGAGTACCTCGGGCCAGAGCATCCACATCTCGTTGACCTGGCTCGGAAACTCCACGAAGTCCCGGAACACGTTAGTCCCCGCGAACTTCGGGTACGTGACGCGCGCGAACAGCCCGTGCAGCGCGTGCCCGAACTCGTGGAACAGCGTGGTGAGCTCGTCGTAGCTGAGCAGCGTGGGGGAGCCCGGCGCCGGCTTCGGCACGTTGAGGTTGTTCACGACCACCGTGGGTGTTGCCAGCAGCTTGCTCTGCGAGATGAGCGGGTTCATCCACGCGCCGCCGCGCTTCGAATCACGCGTGTACAGGTCGTAGACGTAGAGCCCGAGCGGCGACCCGTCCTCGTTGCTCACCTCGAACACGCGCGCGTCCGGGTGGTAGGCGACGAGGTCGGGGCGCTCCTCGAACGTGATGCCGTAGAGCCGCGTGGCCGCGAAGAAGACGCCGTCGTGCAGCGCGCGCTCCGCCTCGAAGTACGGGCGCATCGCCGCGGTGTCGACGTCGTAGGTGGCGGCGCGCACCTTCTCGCTGTAGAACGCCCAGTCCCACGCTTCGATCGGCTCGTCGGCCAGGTTCTGCAGCTGTTCCTGCTCGGCGCGGGCGTTCCCGGCCGCGATCGGCGCGAGCCTGCCGAGCATGTCGAACACGTTCTCGGGCGTCTTGGCGGTCTGGTCGGCGGTGACGTAGGCGGCATGACTGTCGAATCCGAGCAGCCGCGCGCGCTCTGCCCGCAGCTTCGTGATCTCCAGCACGAGGTCGCGGTTGTCGAACTCGTTGTCGCGGCCGCCGCGGGAGCGGGACGCGGTCATGATCCGCTTCCGCACGCGGCGGTCGGTGAGCGAGGAGAGATACGGATGACCCGTCGGGAGCACCAGCGTCAGGAGGTACTTGCCCTCGAGCCCGCGGTCGGACGCGGCCTGCGCCGCCGCCGAGATCTCGCCCTCGCCGAGGCCGTCTAGCTCGGCGACCTCGTCGATTACGATCGCGAGCTCGTTCGTGTCGGCCAGCAGGTTCTTCTCGAACCTCGTGGTGAGGCTCGACAACCGGGTGTTGAAGTCACGCAGCGTTTCCTTGTCGTCGTCGCTGAGGCCGGCGCCGGCGATCGTGAACTCGGCGTGGTAGCGCTCGACGAGGTAGCGCGACTCCGGGTCGAGGTCGAGGTCGTCGAGCCGCGAGTAGACGGAATCGATGCGGCCGAACAGGCCCGCGTCGAGCAGGATGGCGTCGCGGTGGGCTGCGTAGAGCGGGGCGATCTCCTCTTCGAGATCGTTGGTGAACTCGCTGCTGTGCGACGAGCTCTGGTTGTAGAACACCGAGGAGACGCGGTCGAGCACGCGACCGCTGCGCTCGAGGGGGAGGAACGTGTTCTCGAACGTGGGCGCGTCCGGGTTCGCGACGATGCGCTCGATCTCCGCCAGCTGCTCGGTGAAGCCCTTGTCGAATCCCGGCCGGTAGTGCGCGTCTTCGATCTCCGCGAAGGGCGGGAGGCCGAACGGGAGGGTGCTGGCGGTGAAGAACGGGTTCGTCATGGATTCAGACTAGGCCGCGACATCCGCCCGACCCCGGCGACAGCCCGACGGGCGTCCGTGCAAAGACCTATTTGCAAACTAACCCTTGCAAAGAAAGCTTTGCAGCAGTATCTTTGCACCATGACAACTCCGCAGCGGCCCACCGAGGGCATTCGTCACGTCGACATGACCGGGCTGAAGGCGCTCGCACACCCGCTGCGGGTTCGGATCCTCGACACCCTGTCGACCTACGGGTCGTTCACGGCCAGCGGGCTCGCCGACCGGCTGGGCGAGTCGAGCGGGTCCACCAGTTACCACCTGCGTCAGCTGGAGAAGCACGGCTTCGTGCGCGAGGACACCTCCCGCGGGTCGGGCAGGGAGCGCTGGTGGGAGCGTTCGCCCGACGGACTCGCGATCATCGAGACGGACTTCGCGCCGCGCAGTGCGGAGAGGGCGGCGAGCGAGATGATCACCCGGGAGTGGCAGGTCAACCGCGACGCCTTGCTTGGCGATTTCCTCCAGAACGGCAGCTCCCAGCTCGAGAAGCGGTGGTTCGAGGCCTCCACGGTGAACACCACGAACCTGCGACTGAATTCCGACCAGCTGCTGCAGCTCGTCGCGGAGATCGAGACGATCACGGAGCGCTATGCGGCGCTCTACAAGAAGGAGGGCGTGCCCGGTACGCGGCCAGTCCAGATCCAGTTCAACGCGTTCCCCGTGATGGACGCGGACGAGGTACCAGAGGCCGCCGACAATGTCGGTGGCACGGACTAATTTCAGCGCTAAGGGATGGTGAGAACATGAACGCAGTAGGCACGATGGGTCGCAGCGAATCGCAGGCGGCACCCCTCGAAAAAGCAGCATTGGCGATCGGTTCGGCGCTCGTCGCGTGGAGCGAGCGTCGCTCCGCCCGCGCCGCAGAGCCCGTCGATTTCGACGAGCTCATGATCCGCCGCGCGGCAGAGCAGGATGCGGAGAGGCTGCTGTCAGAGCGGCACGCGGGGGCGAATCTCCCGCTGTTCCGCATCTTCTGAGAGGCGCGCCGTCTCGGTCAGCGCCGTTCCGGTCAGCGCCGTCTCGGTGTGCGTTGTCTCGATTAGAGCGAGTCTTCGGGGGCGTCCGACCCATCGAACGACACGGTGACCTCGCCCACGTGGTCGACGCGGATCGTTGTTCCGTCGTTGAGCTCCACGACCGGCCGGTTCTCGAGCCAGGTCAGCGTCCAGCGCCACTGGCTCGTGTCGACCTCGGCGAGCTGCGCTTCGACGTCGCGGATCGCAAGCACGACGGCCGGCGGAAGTCGGTCGGGGGTCTCGGCTCCGACGGGCCAGCGGGTTCCCATTTGCATGTCTCAGGTCTTCCGTTCGTAGGTCACCCAGGTCGACCGATCGGCCACCCGGTCGTACACGCGCTGCGCGGTGACGTTGTCCGCCGCGGTGATCCAGCGCAGGGTGCCGCCGCCGGCGGCCCGCGCGCGCTCGGTGACCGCGTCGATGAGGGTGGTGGCTGTGCCCGTTCCCCGCGCGGACGGGTCGTAGAACTCCCCGTACGCGACGAAGAACCGCTCCCACTGGGAGCGGTCCTCCGCCGCGACGGGGCGAACCACGACGGTCATCAGGCCTCGGCCGGCTGTTCGGCCAGGACGATGTCGCTCACCGAGACGGTGTCGGACTCGACGAACGTTACGGTCTCGATGCGGCCGACGCCCTTGAGGTCGTCGAGACCGAGTTCGAGCATCGCCGGGCCGGAGATCGTCGCCGAGGTCACCTCGGTCTTCTGCGAGGCCTTGGCGTCGGTCTTGGCGCGACGGATGCTGATGAGCGCCTCCGAGACGAGCGGCAGGAGCCCGGTGGGTTCGTCGGAGCCGGTCCCAGAGCCTGCTGAACGGGCGACGACGGGCCATGCCGCCGTGTGTACCGAGTCGTCGTGGGTCCAGCTCCAGACCTCCTCGGTCGCGAACGGGATGAACGGTGCGAAGAGCCGCAGCAGCACGTCGACCGCGGTGCGCAGCGTGATCGCGGCGCTGGCCTGGCCCTCGGGGGTCGACGAGCCGTAGGCGCGCTCCTTCACCAGCTCGAGGTAGTCGTCGCAGAACACCCAGAAGAAGTGCTCGGTGGTCTCGAGCGCGCGGGCGTGATCGAACTCGTCGAAGGCCTTCGTGGCGATCTCGACGACGCGGTTGAGTTCCGCGAGCAGGTCGAGGTCGAGTGCCTCGGTCGCGACGGCCCCCGCGACGGGCTCCGGGAACGAGTAGACGAACTTCGCCGCGTTGAGCACCTTGATCGCGAGTCGGCGCCCGATCTTGATCTGCTTCGGGTTCTGCGGGTCGAACGCGGCGTCGGTGCCGAGGCGCGACGAGGCCGCCCAGTAGCGCACCGCGTCGGAGCCGTGGTCGTCGAGCATGCCCTTGGGCGTGACGACGTTGCCCTTCGACTTCGACATTTTCTTGCGGTCAGGGTCGACGATGAATCCGGAGATGCCCGCGTTCTTCCACGGGGCGACACCCTGCTCCTGCTCGGCGCGCAACACGGTCGAGAACAGCCAGGTGCGGATGATGTCCTGTCCCTGGCTGCGCAGCGAGTACGGGAAAACCAGGTCGAACAGCTCGGGGTCGCTCTCCCAGCCGCCGGCGATCTGCGGCGTGAGCGAGGAGGTGGCCCAGGTGTCCATGATGTCGACCTCGCCGACGAAGCCGCCGGGCTGGCCGCGCTGGGCCTCGTCGAAGCCGGGGGCGGTGTGCGACGCGGGGTCGACCGGCAGCTGGTCTTCGCTCGGCACGATCACCCGGCCCTTGTCGCCGTTCTCGTCGAGCTCGTACCAGACGGGGATCGGCACGCCGAAGAAGCGCTGGCGCGAGATGAGCCAGTCGCCGGTGAGGCCGCCGACCCAGTTCTCGTAGCGCACGCGCATGAACTCGGGAACGAAGTTCACGTCCTTGCCGCGCTGCAGCAGCCGCGCCCTGAGGTCGGCGTCGCGGGCGCCGTTGGCGATGTACCACTGGTGAGTCGAGATGATCTCGAGCGGCTTGTCGCCCTTCTCGAAGAACTTGACCGAGTGCGTGATGGGCTTGGCGTCGCCGATCATCTCGCCGCTCGCCTTGAGCAGCTCGACCATCTTCGCCTTGGCGCTGAACACGGTCTTGCCGGAGATCTCGGCGTACGCCGCCTTCGCGGCGGCGGTCGCGATGGCCTCGGGCGCATCCGCCACGATTCGTCCGTCGGCACCGATGATGGTGCGGTTCGGCAGGTCGAGCTCGCGCCACCAGACGACGTCGGTCACGTCGCCGAAGGTGCAGATCATGGCGATACCGGAGCCCTTGTCGATCTGGGCGAGGTGGTGCGCCACGACGGGCACCTCGACGCCGAAGACCGGGGTGGTCACGTTGGTGCCGAAGAGGTGCTTGTAGCGGTCGTCGTCCGGATGCGCGACGAGCGCCACGCAGGCCGCCAGCAGTTCGGGGCGGGTCGTCTCGATGAAGACGTCGTCGCCGTCGGCCTTGTGGAATGCCAGACGGTGGTAGGCGGCCGGCATTTCCTTGTCTTCGAGCTCGGCCTGGGCAACGGCGGTGCGGAAGGTGACGTCCCAGAGGGTGGGTGCGTCGGCCTGGTAGGCCTCGCCGCGCTCGATGTTGCGCAGGAACGCGCGCTGGGCGGCGGTCTGCGCCTCGTCGCCGATCGTTCGGTACGACTGGGTCCAGTCGACGCTCAGTCCGAGCTGGCGCCAGAGCAGTTCGAACTGCTGCTCGTCTTCGGCGGTCAGCTTCTCGCACAGCTCGATGAAGTTGCGACGCGAGACCGGGACCTGGTCGGCCGCCTTGCTCGACGCGTTGTCGCCGCCCTCGAGAGGGGGCACGTAGCCCTCGACGTACGGCAGCGAGGGGTCGCAGCGCACGCCGTAGTAGTTCTGCACGCGACGCTCGGTGGGGAGGCCGTTATCGTCCCAGCCCATCGGGTAGAAGATGTCTTTGCCGCGCATGCGCTGGTAGCGCGCGATGAGGTCCATGTGGGTGTAGCTGAAGACGTGACCGATGTGCAGGCTGCCCGACGCGGTGGGCGGGGGAGTGTCGATCGAGAACACGTTCTCTTTGGTCGCGCGGTCGCGGTCGAATCGGTAGGTTCCCTGGGCCTCCCAGGAGGCGCCCCACTTCTCTTCGAGTCCTTCGAGCGCGGGCTTTTCTGGCATCGGGTTGGGCATGGGTGGCGCTCCGGTTCTATAGGCGGCACCGTGTCGGTGGAGAGGTGCCTGGATTGCCTCCGATTCTAACCGCTCGCCCGCGGCCGCTACCTCGTGACGGTGACGGTACGGCTGGCGAGCGCGCCCAGCTCGTCCTCGAGGGTCACCGTGTAGACCTGCGAGGGCACGGCGCAGTCGTACGGGACCTCATCGAAGGTCGCCGTGGGCGGCAGGTCGCTCTCGGTCGGGTTGATCGCGGCGTTCTGCGTGCCGACGCCGAAGTAGGCGCGCACGGCATTGTCGCTCGACCACGAGAACACCAGCGGTGCTTCTCCCTCCTCGGCCTCGCACTCGGCGCTCGTCGGGGCCGTGAAGGTGGCGAAGGTCGGGCCCGCCGCCGGGGGAGCGCTCGGGCTCGGCGCCGGGGCAGGCTCTTCCTCTTCCGGCTCCTCGGTGGGCGCGGGCGCGGCGCTCGGGGCCGCCGACTGTGTGGGCGTCGGGGTCGGCGCGACGGCAGCGTCGTCCGGGTTCGAGAACAGGGTGACGAGCAGCACGATCACGGCGATGAGCAGGACGACGCCGATGCCGATGAGCCAGTACAGCAGCGTGCGGCTCTTCTTCGCGGTCGGGTCGGCCTTGGGCGGGACGGGTCCGGATGTCACGGTGCGCACCGTCGCCGCGGGGGGCGCGGCGGCCGGCGGGTACGCGCGGGTCGGGTAGGGCGTCGCGGGCGTCGCACCACCCTGGGCCGGAAGGATGCGGGTTGCGGCGTCGGTCGGCGCGGTGGGTGCCTCGAAGCGGTCGGTGGGCGTCTCGTCGATCACCGGGTCGAAACGCTCGGTGGGCGTGTCCGCGCCGTCGGCGTCGTACGGTGCGGCGTCGTGCGGTCCGGCCGCGGTGGGGGTGTCGGCGTCCGCCGCGTCGAAGCGTTCGGTGGGTGTGTCACCCGGCGTGGTGTCTGACGCCGCGTCATCCGCACCCTGCTTGCGGCTCTTGTCGCTTTCGGGCGGGCCGGTCGGTGTGTGGTTGCTCATGGCATGCTCTCCTTCGGTCGCTGGCGGGCTGCCGCAGTTCGCCCAGCAGTCTAGGGCGACGGGCTCGAACCCCGCCACACGGCGATGCGCGGGGCGGAGGCGAACAGGGCCCGCGTGTATTCCTCGCGCGGATCGGCGAAGACGGCCTCGGTCGAACCGCGCTCCACGACGCGGCCGTGCTGCATGACCAGCACCTCGTCGCTCACGTGCCGCACGACGCCGAGGTCGTGGGTGATGAACAGGTAGCTGATCCCGAGGTCGCGCTGCAGGTCGTCGAGCAGGTCGAGCACCTGGGCCTGCACCGACACGTCGAGGCTCGACACCGGTTCGTCGCAGACGATCACGTCGGGTTCTGCCGCGATGGCCCTCGCGATCGCGACCCGCTGCTGCTGCCCGCCCGAGAGGTGCAGCGGCCGGCGCGCCGCGACGGAGGCATCGAGCCCCACCCGGCCGAGGAGCCGCGCCACCTCGTCGCCCGCCCGCGTCGAGCGGCCGTGGCTGAGCGCGTCGGCGAGGATGCGCCCGACCGTCAGCCGCGGGTCGAACGAGCTCAGCGCGTCCTGGTAGATCGCGCCGATGCGGGGGCGCAGCGGCCGACGCTCGCGCTCGGTGGCCGTGGTCCACGGTCGGCCGAGAACGTGCACGTCGCCGCTGTCGGGACGGTCGAGCGCCAGCACCAGCCGCGCGACCGTGGTCTTGCCCGAACCGCTCTCGCCGACGACACCCAGTGTGCGCCCGCGCTCGAGCGTGAAGCTCACGTCGTCGACCGCGAGCCGGTCGCCGAAGCGCCGGCTGAGGTGGCTGGCGGTGACCACGACGGGGTTGTTCGGAAATTCAGGAGGCGCCGTCGCGGCGGGGGTCGAAACGGCGGTCTGCGGGTCATCCGCGACCCGGCTTCCTGAATTTCCGACGGTGCCGGTCTCTGAGGTGGCTGGGCCGGCTGCGGGGGCCGGGGGAGCGGCCGGGGCGGTCAGGCGGGACCCGCGGGGTCGGTCGGTGGGAACGGCCGCGATGAGGCGGCGGGTGTACGGATGCTGCGGCGCCCCCAACACCTGTGCGGTCGGGCCGCTCTCCACGATCTGTCCGGCGTTCATCACGAGCACGCGGGAGGCGAGCCGTGACACCACGGCGAGGTCGTGGCTGATCAGCACGAGCGCGGTGCCCTCGTCGCGCAGCCGCTCCAGCAGGTCGAGGATGCCGGCCTGCACGGTCGAGTCGAGGGCGGTGGTGGGTTCGTCGGCGATGAGCAGGCGCGGACGCAGCGCGATCGCCGACGCGATCACGGCACGCTGGCGCAAGCCGCCCGAGAGCTCGTCGGGGCGTTGGCCCGTTCTGAGCTGTGGCTCGGGTACGCCGACGTCGGCGAGCAACTCGAGCACACGCGCACGACGCTGTGCGGGTGTGCTCGATGTGTGGAGGCGCAGTGGGTCGGAGATTTCCCGACCGACCGGCCGAAGCGGGTCGAGAGCCACGAGGGCTCCCTGCGAAACATAGCCGATCTCCCGGCCGCGAAGCGAGCGCAGCCGGCGGGGGCTTGCGTCCTGAATTTCCGTACTGCTAAAGGTCAGCGCGTCCGCCGTGACCCGCGCCCGTTTGCCGGCCAGACCGAGCAGGGCGCGCGCCGTGACACTTTTGCCCGAGCCGCTCTCGCCGACGATTCCGACACACTCGCCCGGCTGCACGTCGAACGAGACACCCGAGACCACGGTCGCGGCGCCGAAACGCACGCTGAGGTTCGAGACCGATAACAGGCTCACAGTTCGCGTCCCCTCTGCTGGATGGCGCGGCCGAGCAGCGTGGTCGCGGCGGCGCTCAGAACGATGAACAGGCCGGGGAAGAACGTCATCCACCAGAACGACGCGATGTAGGTGCGGCCCGCGGAGAGCATCGCGCCCCACTCGGCGGCCGGGGGAACCGCGCCGAGCCCGAGGTAGCTGAGCGACGACGCCCAGACGATCGACTGGCCGATTCCGAGGGTGGCGAGCACGAACAGCGAGCCGGCGACGTTCGGCAGCACGTGCCGGACGATGCGGGTCGGGCCGCCGCGCCCCAGCACCAGGGCGGCCTCGAGATACGGCGAGGTGCGCACCTGGATGACGCGGCTCCGGATGATCCGGGCGTACCCGGGAGCGGTGGAGAGCCCCACGGCGATCGTCGAGGTCACGACGCCCGGGCCGTAGACCACGATGAAGAGCAGCGCGAAGAGCAGGCCCGGGAACGCGAACAACACCTCGATCAGCCGCGTCGTGCCGAAGTCGACCCAGCGCGGACCGAAGCCGGCGAGCAGGCCGAAGACCACGGCGAGCCCGAGCCCGATCGCGGTCGCCGCGATGCCGATGAGCAGCGACGGGCCCGTGCCGTGGACCACCCGCGTGTAGATGTCGCGCCCCGATTCATCCGTTCCGAAAAAATGCGCGAGCGACGGCGGCTGGAACGCGTCGAGCGGCGCGATAGCGAGGGGGTCGCCCGGGGCCAGCACCGCGGGGGCGAGGGCGGCGACCGCGAGGAAGGCGATCACGGCCAGTGCCGCGATCTCGCGCGCTTTCACGACCGCCTCAACCGCGGGTCGACGACGCGGTCAGCCAGGTCGGTGAGGGTCGTGACGACCATGTACGCGAGGGCGACCACGAGCACGACCCCGATGACCAACGGCACGTCCCTGCTCTGCACGGCGTTCAGCAGGCTGCGGCCCAGCCCCTGCCGGGCGAAGACGGTCTCGACCACGACGGCGCCGCTGATGAGCGAGCCGAACGCCCAGCCGACGAGCCCGATCGCGGGGATCGCCGCGTGCCGCAGAGCGTGCCGCCAGAACACACCGCCGTCGCCCTCGCCGCGGGCTCGCGCCGACAGCACGAACGGCGAGTCCATCGCGTCGAGCAACGCCTCGCGCATCACCTGGCCGAGAAAGCCGGCGAGCGGGATCGCGACCGTCAGCACCGGAAGCACAAGGCCGAGCGGACCCGGCACGCTCACCGGCGGCAGCCAGCCGAGCCCCGTGGAGAACAGCAGGATGAGCGAGATGGCGAGCCAGAAGTGCGGCACGGCCGCCGCCACGATCTCGAGCAGCGACCCGATCGCGGTGCCGACGCGTCCGCCCCGCGTCGCCCACACCGCGAGGCCCAGGGCGATCGCGAGCGCCACGGCGAGCGACAGGACCGCGAGCAGCAGGGTGGGCCAGAGGTTGGTGAGAATGACGGATGACACGGACTCGCGCAGCGCGTACGAGGTGCCGAGGTCGCCGGTGGCGAGGTGCGCGAGGTAGACGAGGTACTGCGTGAACAGCGGCTGGTCGAGACCGTAGTCGGCGCGAGCCTGCGCCAGGGCCTCGGCGCTCGCCTGCGAACCCGGACCGCCGAGGATCGCCTCGGCCGGGTCGCCGGGGATGAGTCGCAGCGCGAAGAAGGTGACCGTCGCCACGGCCCAGAGCACGAAGAGCACTCCGCCCAGCCGCAACAACGCCCATCGGATCAGGCGGCCGCCAGCCCCGGCGCGGGGCTGGGCGGCGACGAGGTCGACGCTCAGCGATCCAGCCATGCGTCGTAGAGCGTGGGCGTCGACACCGTCGGCATGGCCCGCAGTCCCTTCACGTCGGAGCGCAGCAGGTAGTGGTTCTGCTGGTCGTAGAGCGGCAGGACGTAGAACCCGCCGAGGATGATGTCCTGGGCCTGAGCATAGAGGTCGGCGCGCTCGGCGTCGTCGGAGGCCTGGTTGGCGTCGCGCAGCAGGGTGTCGAGCTCGGGATTCTTGACCTGCGAATGGTTGGCGAAGTACCCGCTCGGCGCCGGCACGGTGCCCTCGGAGTCGAACAGGATGCGCAGCACGTCGGCTCCCACCTTGGTGTACGGCGCACTGACGAGGTCGTAGTCGTTCTCGCCGAGCGCCCCGTACCAGCTGCTCAGGTCGAGCGGCTCGAGGTTCACCTTGAAGCCGGCCTCCTTCGCGGTCGACTGCAGCTGCTCGAAGAGCGACACCTCGGCGGGGATCGACTGGTTCGTGCTCACGGGGAAGTCGAGTTCGAGGCGCTCGCCGTTCTTCACCCGGTAGCCCTCGGCGTCGGTCTCGGTCCACCCCGCCTCGTCGAGCAGTGCGGCCGCGGCCTCCTGGTCGTACTCGAACAGCTCGGGCTTCGAGATGCCGAACTTCTCCACGCTCGACAGGGCGGAGTAGGAGCGCTCAGCGGTGCCGAAGAACAGGCTCGTCACCGAGTCGTCGACGTTCGCCGACCGGATGAACGCCTCGCGCACGAGCGCGTCGTCGAGCGGTGCCTTGCTCGAGTTGAGCTCGATGCGGTTGGAGGCGCCGGGGCGGGGGGCGTTGAGTTCCTCGATGGCGTCTTCGCCCTCGGCGGCGACGATGGTGTCCGGCTGCACGTTGTCGATGACGTCGACCGTGCCGGACTGCAGGGCGGCGTACCGCGAGGCCGAGTCGGGCAGGAAGCGCCACTCGATGCTCTCGAGGTAGGCGGCGCCCTCGTGGTCGGCGTCGGCGGGCGGCGACGTGTAGTCGTCGTTGCGCTCGAGGGTGATCGACTGCTGGCGGTCCCACGCGGTGACGACGAACGGGCCGGTGCCCACCGGGCTCTCGCAGTTCTCGTCGGCCGGACGCTGCAGCGCGGTCGGCGACTCGATCGCGAGCCACGGCTGGCTGAGGGAATCGAGCAGGCCGCTGTCAGGCTGGCTGAGCGTGATGCGTGCCGTCGTGTCATCCACCGCTTCGACCCCGGTCACGTTCTGCAGCGCGAGGTATCCCGTCGACGATCCCGTCTCCGGGTTCTGCAGGTGGGCGACGTTGGCCGCGACGGCCTCCGAGGTGAGGGGTGTGCCGTCGGTGAAGGTCACGTCGTCACGGAGCGTGAACTCCCAGCTGAGCCCGTCGTCGGCCTCGACCCATTCGCTGGCGAGCCAGGGGATGATCTCGCCGTCGGCGTCCTTCGAGACGAGCGACTCGAGGTACTGCGTCGCGACGAGCGCCTGCGGGTAGTTTCCGCCGACGTGGGGGTCGAGGCAGGTGGGTTCGGCGTCGCCCGTCGCGTAGACGAGGGTGCCGCCCTTCACCGGTTCGGTGTTCGCCGGAGCGGCCGACGAGCATCCCGCAATCAGCAGGATGACGGATGCTGCGGCGGCGAGGGAGGGTAAAGTGCGGTTCACGGCGGTCTTTCTTGACGGAGTATCGCGGCGAGTAGCCTAGTTCTTGGACTCGGTATAGTATTCAATCACGGCGGGGAGCATCGTGCAGACCAGTGCAGGACAGCAGGCGAGCGTCGGGCGCCCCAAGGTGTCGTCGAGGCAGATGATCGAGGATGCCGCGGCGGAACTGTTCATCGAGAACACCTACGCCAGAACCACCATCGACCAGATCACCACGCGCGCCGGGGTCAGCCGGGCCACCTTCTTCAATTACTTCGGGGCGAAGAGCGACCTGCTCTGGTTCGAGGTCGACCGCGCGATCGACTCCCTGCGCGAGGCGTGTGCCGAGGCATCCGCCACCGGCTCGCTCGACTCGGTGTGCCAGGTCCTTCTCGCGCTCGCCGGGGACTTCGACGAACGCCGGGTGCCGCTCGCGCTGACCCAGGGCGAAGTGATGGGTGCCGCCGACGAGGTCGTGCAGTCCGGGCTGCTGCGCATCGCCGCGCAGGCTCGGATCTTCGCGGCGTTCTTCGCCGCCCGCAGTGCGCGGCATCCCGACGACCTGCTCGTGCGCACCGCCGCGAACGCGCTCGCCGGCGCCGTGTCGGCGGCGTGGATCACCTGGGCCCGCGCCGGCATCGGACGCTCGCCGCTGCAGGGGTACCTGGCCGAGAGCGTCGACGTGGTCTTCCCGGGCATCCGGGCCGCGTTCGACGACGTCGGCCGCGGCAACGTCTACTAGAACGGCGTCTGCTAGAGCGACGCGTCGTCGGGCGTCGACAGCGTGAGGATCGCCTCTTCGATGTGCTCGTTCTGTTCGAGTTCGCGTTCCAACCGCCGCAGCACGATCGCCACGTTCGTCTCCGTGTCGTCGCCGCGCAGGTCGACCGCGGCGACGAGGAACACCCGCTCCGGGCCGACGTACTCGAGGTGGATGTAGGTGACCCGGTCGACGGCCGGGCGCTCGAGCAGCAGGTCGATGACCGTGCGGTTCAACTCGTCGCCCGCACCCTGCCCGACGAGGAAACGCCGGTTGCGGTCGATGAGCACGACGGCGACGACGCCGAGCAGCACGCCGACGAGGATCGAGCCGATCGCGTCGAAGACGGGGGAGCCCGTGACCTGGTGCAGCAGGATGCCGACGAACGCGATGGCCAGGCCGACGAGCGCCGCCGCGTCTTCGGCGAACACCGCACGCAGCGTCGGATTGGAGGTGCCGAGCACGAAGCGCAGGGTGCCGACGCGCCGCTGTTTGGCGCCGGCGCGCGACTGGCGCAGGGCCTGGGCGAACGAGACGCCCTCGAGCACGGCCGAGACGCCGAGCACGAGGTACGCGATCCAGTAGTCGGCGGCCGGCTCCGGGTCGATCAGTTCCTGGATGCCGTGCCAGATCGACACGACCGCGCCCGCGGTGAACAGGCCGAAGGCCGCGATGGTCGACCAGAAGTAGGCCTCGCGCCCGTAGCCGAGGGGGTGGCGCTTGTCGGCCCGGCCGCTGCCGCGGCGGTCGGCCACGAGCAGGAAGATCTCGTTGCCGACGTCCGCCCACGAGTGGGCGGCCTCCGCGGTCATCGAGGCCGAGCCCGTGAGGGCCGCCGCGAACGACTTGCCGAGTGCGACGACGAGGTTGGCGACGAACGCCAGCACCACGGTGAGGGAGACGTTGGCCATTGGTCAATGATGCCCGAATTGCCCGGGTGTGGAGTGGTGGTCGCGGCCATACTGGACGGATGAGACGACCGCGGTGGGGACTCGCTCCTCGCTGGTCTGTGCGCTCCCGCATCCTGACGTCGATCCTGCTCGTGGCGCTCGTCGGTATGACGGTCGCCGGGCTCACCGCCTTCCTGGTTCAGCGCGACCGCATCGTGACGCAGATCGACGACATGCTGCTCGCGAATGTCGAATCGGCCCGTTTTGTGGTGACGGGAGAGTCAGACCCGGTCACCACCGACTCCGAGCAGGGGGAGCCGCCAGGCGGCGTGGCCTTCACGACCTCCGCCGAGGCGCTCGAGGCGATCCTCGCCAGGGTGATCCCTGGCCGCCACGAGAGCGCGCTCGGCATCGTCGACGGCGAGGCGACACTCGTGCCGGGAGTCGACATCGCGTTCCACCTCGAAGACGACCCGGGTTTCGTGCAGCGCATCGTCGACGAAACGTCGGACGGCGGGGTGCACCTCGGCACGGCGATCTCGAGCGTGGGCACGGTGCGCTACGTCGCGACACCCATCGTGGTGCAGGGCGACCCGCAATCGGCCGTGTACGTGGCAGCCGTCGACGTCGACGCGGAACTCGACGAGCTGCGTGCGGCCTTCGGCACCTACACGATCGTCGCCTCCGTCACCCTCGTGGCGATCGGGCTCGTGGGCTGGTTCGTGGCCGGGCGGCTGCTGCGGCCGCTGCGTCGGCTGCGCGTGGCGGCGTCCCGGATCACGGCGAGCGAGCGCGGCGAGCGCATCCCCGTCGTCGGCCACGACGACATCTCGGCGCTCACCGAGACGGTGAACGGCATGCTCGGCCGTCTCGACCGCGCCATGACGACCCAGCGACAGCTGCTCGACGACGTGCGCCACGAACTCAAGACGCCCATCACCATCCTGCGCGGTCACCTCGAACTCCTCGAGGCCAGCAACGTCGACGACGTCGAATCGACCCGTGCCCTCGCGATCGACGAGCTCGACCGGATGACCCGCCTCGTCGACGACATCGAGTCGCTCGCGGAGGCGCAACGGATGACCCTCGCCCGCACCCCCACGGACGTGGCCGACCTCACCTCCGAGGTCTTCGCGAAGGCGAGCGTCATCCCCGACCACGACTGGGCGCTCGCGGGTGTCGCGCACGTGAGCACGAGCCTCGACCCGGGGCGCATCACCCAGGCGATGCTGCAGCTGGTCGACAACGCCGCGAAATACTCTCCGCCGGGCACCCCGATCGAGATCGGCAGCACCGCCGACGGTTCGACGGTCGAGTTCTGGGTCGCGGACCGCGGCCGGGGCATCCCGGCGGGCGCGGAGGACCGCATCTTCGACCGGTTCGGCCGCGCCGACACCGGTCGCGGGATCGAGGGCTCGGGGCTGGGCCTCCCGATCGTGAAGACGATCGCGATGGCCCACGGCGGCCGGGTGAGCCTGACGAGCTCGTCGACCGGCTCCCGATTCGGCATCGTTATCCCTTTGCCTGACGCACCGCAGACCGAGGAAGATGAAGACTCGTGAGCAACATCCTGATCGCGGAGGACGAGGAACGCATCGCTGTCTTCGTCGACAAGGGCCTGCGCGCGGCCGGGTTCTCGACCACCGTCGTGGCCGACGGCGACGACGCCCTCGAGCGGGCGCGCAGCGGAAACCACGCGCTCGTCCTCCTCGACGTCGGGCTCGGCGGCATCGACGGCTTCGAGGTTCTCCGCCGCATCAGGGCCGAGAACCTGACGTTGCCGATCATCATGCTCACCGCACGCACGGGAGTGGAAGACACCGTCGCCGGCCTCGAGGGCGGGGCGAACGACTACATGCCGAAGCCGTTCCGTTTCGACGAGCTGCTCGCCAGGGTGCGCCTGCGGCTCCGGGATGCCACGGCGCAGGTCACCACGACGCTGAGCCGCGGCGACCTCACGCTCGACGCCCTCACCCGCCGGGCACGGGTCGGCGACACGCAGATCGACCTCTCGGCGAGGGAATTCGCCCTGGCGGAGGAGTTCCTCCTCCATCCCGACCAGGTGTTGAGTCGCGAGCAGCTGCTCAGCCGGGTCTGGGGGCTCGACTTCGACCCCGGTTCCAACGTGGTGGACGTGTACGTGCGGTACCTGCGCGCGAAGTTCGGCGCCCACCGCATCGAGACGGTGCGCGGCATGGGATACCGGCTGAGATAGCGCTAGTGCCCGTGCGGGTCGTCGTGCCAGTCGCCGTCCGGGCCGTCCCAGTCGGCATCGCCGCCGTCGTCGCCCTGCCAGTCGTCGCCGTGCTCGTCGTCATTCCATCCGCCGCCCGACGTGCGCCAGTCGCGACGCCATTCGTCGTATTCGTCGTATTCGTCGTATTCGTCGCCGTGATCATCGTCGTCGTGCTCGTCGTCGCCGTGATGGTCCTCGTCGTTCCAGCCACCGACGGAGTGGGGCGGCTCGGGCGTGACCTCGACGGGAGTGCTCGGCGCGACGGGAGCGGGCGGGGTGGCCGCGGGTGCGGGCGGCGCGGCCGGAGCGGCAGGAGCGGCGGGCGCGGCGGGTGCAGGCCCCGACACCGGTGCCCCGGGTGCCGGCGTCTCGGGCTGCGGCGCGGAATCGTCGAGCGGCGCGGGTTCCGGCGCATCCGGCCCATTGGAGACGGTCGGCGTCGGGGCCACCACGGTCACGGCGGGCGCCGGGGTCGGCTCGGCGTCGATGGGCTCGACACCGCTGAGCGCGACGCTGTATTCGCCCGGCGTCACGGCGTACACGATGCCGACCGCGCCGAGCGCGAACGTGCCGAGCACGGCGGCGGTGGCCGCACCTCTCCGGACGATACTGCGCATACTCTCCAGTCTCGCCCAGCCACCGGGCGCGGCAGTGGGGGATGAGAGAGTTCTCATCGCGTACCGGCCACGGCGAGCCGGTGCGTTGCCCGATAGTATGGAGGCACAGACACCGATCCGGCCATCACCGGGGAGTCGTCGGAAGAACGGGCCTCACGGCCTCAGTAGAACCGGCCGGGACTGGCCCGTCACAGCCAAAGAACAAGCGGTCGGTGCTCAACACACCGGCAAGCGGGGTGGTACCGCGCAGACCGACTGGACGATTTGGCCAGGGGCGAGCGTCCTCGTTCAGATGACGAAACGATCTGGAGTGAGATGCCCTACCCCCGCAACGCCAGCACGGCCGGTGTTCCCGCGTCCCCGAACTTCCCCGCCATCGAAGAGGGCATGCTCGCCTACTGGGCGGGCGACAACACCTTCCTCGCCTCGGTCGAACAGCGCGAGGGCGCCGACGAGTGGGTCTTCTACGACGGCCCGCCGTTCGCCAACGGACTGCCGCACTACGGCCACCTGCTCACCGGTTACGCCAAAGACCTCTTCCCGCGCTTCCAGACGATGCGCGGCAAGCAGGTGCACCGCCGCTTCGGCTGGGACACCCACGGCCTGCCCGCCGAGCTCGAGGCGATGCGGCAGCTCGGCATCACCGAGAAGAGCCAGATCGAAGAGATGGGCATCGCGGCGTTCAACGCGAAGGCGCGCGAGTCGGTGCTCAAGTACACCGACGAGTGGCAGCAGTATGTCACCCGCCAGGCGCGCTGGGTCGACTTCGAGAACGACTACAAGACGCTCGACGTGACGTTTATGGAGAGCGTCATCTGGGCGTTCAAGCAGCTGCACACCAAGAACCTCGCCTACGAGGGCTTCCGCGTGCTGCCGTACTGCTGGCACGACGAGACCCCGCTGTCGAACCACGAGCTGCGCATGGACGACGACGTCTACAAGATGCGCCAGGACCAGACCGTCACGGTCACGTTCCCGCTCGTCGGCGCCAAGGCCGAGGTGCTCGGGCTCACCGGTGTCAAGGCGCTGGCCTGGACGACGACCCCGTGGACCCTTCCCACCAACATGGCGCTGGCCGTCGGGCCCGCCATCGAATACGCGCTGCTGCCGAGCGGCCCGAACGGCGCCGCCGACCACGTGCCGGTCGGAGCGACCACCGTCGGCGGCGCGGTAGCCGGCGACATCCTCACCGTCGAGGGCGAATCGCGCTACCTGCTCGCACTCGACACCGTCGGCGCCTACTTCAAGGACCTCGGATACGAGAGCGCGGATGCTGCGAAAGCCGCCGTATCCCGTACCGTGCTCGGCGCCGAACTGAACGGCGTGAAGTACGACCGGCTCTGGGACTATTACGCCGACACCGAGGAGTACGGCACCGAGAACGCCTGGCAGATCCTCGTGGCCGACTACGTCGCCACCGGCGAGGGCACCGGCATCGTGCACCAGGCCCCCGCCTACGGCGAGGACGACCAGTTGGTCTGTGCCGCGGCCGGCATCCCGGTCATCATCTCCGTCGACGACGGCGGCAAGTTCCTCTCCAACATCGAGGGTGTCGCCGGACTGCAGGTCTTCGACGCGAACAAGCCGCTCACGCAGCAGCTGCGCGCCGCCGGCCGCCTGCTGCGCGTCGCGAGCTACGAGCACAGCTACCCGCACTGCTGGCGCTGCCGCAACCCGCTGATCTACAAGGCCGTGTCGAGCTGGTTCGTGCGCGTGCCCGAGTTCCGCGACCGCATGGGCGAGCTCAACCAGGAGATCAACTGGGTCCCCGACAACGTCAAGGACGGCCAGTTCGGCAAGTGGGTGGGCAACGCCCGCGACTGGTCGATCTCGCGCAACCGCTACTGGGGCAGCCCGATCCCGATCTGGAAGAGCGACAACCCGGAGTACCCGCGCATCGACGTCTACGGTTCGCTCGACGAGCTGCGGGCCGACTTCGGCCGCCTGCCGCTCAACGCCGAGGGTGAACCCGACCTGCACCGCCCGTTCATCGACGAGCTGACCCGCCCGAACCCCGACGACCCGACAGGGCAGTCGACGATGCGCCGCATCGAAGACGTACTCGACGTGTGGTTCGACTCGGGCTCGATGCCGTTCGCCCAGGTGCACTACCCGTTCGAGAACCGCGAATTCTTCGAGGCGCACAACCCCGCCGACTTCATCGTCGAGTACATCGGACAGACCCGCGGCTGGTTCTACACGCTGCACACGCTGTCGACCGCGCTCTTCGACCGCCCCGCGTTCAAGAACGTGATCAGCCACGGCATCGTGCTCGGCAGCGACGGGCAGAAGATGTCGAAGAGCCTGCGCAACTACCCGGACGTCTCCGAGGTCTTCGACCGCGACGGTGCGGATGCTATGCGCTGGTTCCTCATGTCGTCGTCCGTCATCCGCGGCGGCAATCTGATCGTCACGGAGGAGGCGATCCGCGAGGGCACCCGGCAGTTCCTGCTTCCGCTGTGGAGCACGTACTACTTCTTCACGCTCTACGCCAACGCTTCGGATTACACCGCCACCTGGCGCACCGACTCGACCAACGTGCTCGACCGCTACCTGCTGGCCAAGACGCGCCAGCTCGTCGTCGACGTGACGCGCGAGCTCGAGGCCCTCGACAGCCCCACGGCCGCGCTCAAGCTGCGCGACTTCGGTGACGTGCTCACCAACTGGTATGTGCGCCGCAGTCGCGACCGTTTCTGGACCGGCGACGACACCGAGTCGTTCGACACGCTGTACACCGTGCTCGAGACCCTCACCCGTGTCGCCGCGCCGATCATCCCGCTCGTCTCCGACGAGATCTGGCGGGGGCTCACGGCCGGGCGCAGCGTGCACCTCGAGGACTGGCCGGACGCCGAGGCCTTCCCGGCCGACGACGCCCTCGTCACCGCGATGGACCGCGTGCGGGCGATCGCGTCCGCCGGCCTCTCGCTGCGCAAGGCGAAGAGCCGCCGCGTGCGACTGCCGCTCGCGCAGCTCACCGTCGTGAGCGACGACGGCGCGGCCCTTGCCCGGTTCAGCGACATCCTGCTGCAGGAGCTCAACGTCAAGGACGTCGTGTTCAGCGCCCTCGAGCCGGACAGCTTCGAGCGGTTCGGCATCTCGCAGAAGCTCACCGTCAACTCCCGCGCCGCGGGTCCGCGCATCGGCAAGCAGGTGCAGGCCGTGATCAAGGCTGCGCGTGAGGGGGACTGGCAGGCGGCGGGCGACACCGTCGTGGTCGGCGGCGTCGAACTGCTGCCCGCCGAGTTCGAGCTCGAACTGCAGTCGGCCGACGAGGCCAACGCGATCGCGTTCCTCGCCGACGGCGGCTTCGTGATCCTCGACACCGAGACGACGCCCGACCTCGAGGCCGAGGGGCTCGCGCGCGACATCATCCGTGCCGTGCAGGACACCCGCAAGGCCGCCGGGCTCAACGTGAGCGACCGCATCTCGATGACCATCCGCGGCGACGGCGGCGACGACATCGCGGCCCTGACGGCGTTCGAGGCGACCATCGCCGCCGACACGCTCGCTACCGCGTTCGAGATCATCCTCGTCGACGATCCGGCCGTCTCTGCCGCGACCGAGGTAGCGGCCGGTTCGCAGCGCACGACCCTGACTCCCCATCAGTACGCGAACACTGGTGTACTGGTTATCGATCTGTGGAAGGCGGCATCAGTAGATGTCTAAGAACGACAACCCCGGCGACAACGACTACCAGGGGTACGACGGCGGCGAGGTCGAGCCGGAAGAAGAGCCCGACTTCGTCGACGACGGAAGCGGACTGCCCGACTTCCTCCAGGGCGGCAACGAGGGCACCAACCTCGACGACGACTCCGAGTACGACTTCGACGACAACGAGTACCAGTCCGGCGCCGACGACGTCTACGCCGAACTGCTCGCCCGCATCGGCGAGGGAAACCCCCAGCCCCGCCTCGAGCCGACCCGCCGCGCCGTCGAACTTCTCGGCGACCCGCACCGCGCCTACCCGGTGATCCACATCGCCGGAACCAACGGCAAGACCTCGACGAGCCGCATCACCGAGAGCATCCTGCGCGCCTACGGGCTGAAGACGGGTCTCCTCACGAGCCCGCACCTCACGCGCGTGAACGAGCGCATCGTGATCGACGGCCAGCCCATTTCGAACCGGGCGCTCGTCGAGAATTGGGCAGACATCCGGCCCTATCTCCTGCTCATCGACGCGGAACTCGCGGGCGCGGGCGAGTCGGAGCTCACCTTCTTCGAGGCCCTCACCGTGCTCGCCTTCGCGAGTTTCGCCGACGCCCCCGTCGACGTCGCCGTGATCGAGGTCGGTATGGGCGGCGAGTGGGACTCCACCAACGTCGCCGACGGCCAGGTCGCCGTGTTCACGCCGATCGCCCTCGACCACACGCAGCGCCTCGGCAATACCGTGGCCGAGATCGCGAAGACCAAGTCGGGCATCATCAAGCCCGTCGCCAGCGTCGTGTCTGCGACGCAGACCCCGGATGCCCTCGCCGAGTTGCAGAGGGCGGCCGAACTGACCGAGTCCACGTTCGCGCAACAGGGCGACGCGTTCTCGCTCGAATCGACGACAGTGGCCGTCGGCGGCCAGGTCATCTCGGTGAAGGGACTCGCGGCCAGCTACCCCGACCTGTTCCTGCCGATGTTCGGCGACCACCAGGCGCAGAACGCCACGCTCGCGATCGCCGCCGTCGAGTCGTTCCTCGGTGGGGGCAGCCAGCCGCTCGTCGGCGACGTGCTCGCCGAGGGGCTGCAGACCGCGACGTCTCCCGGCCGGCTGCAGATCGTCGGCACCGAGCCGACCGTGCTCGTCGACGCCGCGCACAACCCGCACGGCGCTGCGGCTCTCGCGGCCGCCATCGGCAGTTACTTCACGTTCGACGAGGTCGCGGTGGTGATCGGCGTGCTGCAGGACAAGGACGCCGACGGCATCGTTTCCGCGCTCGCACCGATCGCGACGCGTTTCTACGTGACGCAGTCGGAGTCGGACCGCGCCGTCGCGGCGGACGACCTCGCCTACATCGTGCGCGAGTACACCGAGGAGGTCTACACCGACGAGTCGGCCGAGACCGCGCTCGAGGCGGCCCGCGAGTGGGCGGCCGAGGGCGAGAAGCGTGCCGTGCTCGTCACCGGCTCGATCACCCTCGTCGGCGACGCCATCACCCTCGCGACCGTGAGCAAGTGGAAGCGATGACCGAGCAGCCCGGCCCCGGCCGCAGCCGCGCGCCACGCGTGCGCAGACAGCGCTCGGTCACCGAGATGCTGCTGTCGATCGTGCTGGCGCTCGAGGCCGTGCTCGTGTTCTTCGTCACGCTGGTCGTCTACGGGCTCAGGTCGCTCGAACCCGGCCTGGCGTTCGGCGGGGGAGCGCTGCTCATCCTCGCGCTGTTCCTCACCAGCGGCCTGCTGCGCTACCCGTGGGGCGTGTGGCTCGGCTGGGCTCTGCAGCTCGTGCTGCTCGCGACCGGTTTCCTCGTGCCGCTGATGTTCTTCATCGCGGCCTGCTTTGTCGCGATCTGGATCTTCTGCTTCGTTCGCGGACGCCAGATCGACCACCAGAAGGCCGCATTCGCGGCCGAACACCCCAACCCAGGAGATATCACGTGAGCGTCGAAGAAACACTCGTACTCGTCAAGCCCGACGGTGTAGCCCGCAACCTGACCGGCGAGATCCTGCGCCGCATCGAGGCGAAGGGGTACCAGCTGGTCGACATCAAGTTCGTGGAGGCGAGCCGCGAACTGCTGGCCGCGCACTACGCAGAGCACGAGGGAAAGCCGTTCTACGAGCCCCTCGTCGAATTCATGGAGAGCGGCCCGATCGTCGCGATCCGCGTCGCCGGCAACGGCGTCATCGAGGGTTTCCGGTCTCTCGCCGGTGCGACCAACCCCACCAGCGCGGCGCCAGGCACGATCCGCGGCGACCTCGGACGCGACTGGGGTCTCAAGGTCCAGCAGAACCTCGTGCACGGCAGCGACTCGGTCGAGTCGGCGCAGCGCGAGCTGTCCCTCTGGTTCTAGCCCGGCCTCGGCTCTAACCCAGCCGCAAAAGAGCCGATTCCGGCCAGATGACGCCTCCGCGGACGGCTCATCTGGCCGGAATCGGCTCTTTTGCTCTGCGCACCTGCCGTCGCCGCCGCTACTCGGCCGGTGCCGTCGCCTCGCCCGCGACCTGTGCGACGAAGGTCGCGAAGGCCTCCGCGTCGTCGACGGCGCCCTGGTACAGCTGGCCGTTCACCAGCACCGTGGGGGTCCCGACGAACTCGGTGACGGTGTCGCTCGCGAGTTCACCCGAGGTCACCCGGTCGGTCGCGTTCGTCACCCAGCTCGCGAACGTCTTGTCGTTGATGCACGACGCGACGTCGTCGCTGTCGGCGCCAGCATCCGCCACCAGCTTTTTCAGGGCCGCGGTGTCGAGACCGCTCGTGTTCTCCTCCGGCTGCTGGGCGAACAGGGCGTCGTTGACCGCCATGTACTGGTCGGGCTCGTAATTGGCCACGCACACCGCGGCGTTCGCCGCTCGCGACGAGTACTTGGTGCCGAGGGATACCCGGTCGAGGATCGAAATCGGGTGGATCTCGAGCGACGCCTCGCCGGCCGTCACCCAGCCGTCGATCTGTTCCGCGTTCGTCGTCTCGAAGGTCTGGCAGATCGGGCAGGCGTAGTCGATGTAGGTCACGATGTTCACCGCGGCGTCGAGGCTCGACGTGTCGGTCGGCACCGGGTCGGCGTCGAGGGCGAGCGCCTTTGTCGTGACCGGAGCGAGTGTCGTTCCGTCGCCGGTGAACAGGATGCCGTTGCTCGCCATGTTCTTGGGATTCACCGTCGTGGTGGTGGTCGCGTTGACGATCACCAGCGTGACCACAGTCACGACGGCGAGCAGCGCGACGATGACCCCACCCTGCACGAGCAGCCGGTTGCGCTTCCTGCGGCGCTGGGCGGTCTCACGCTCCTGCCTCGCCAACTCGCGGGCGTGTTCACGCCGTGCCTTCTTGCCGTCTGCGGTGTTGCTCATCGGTTCCTCTCGATGGTGCGCCGCCGGTGGGCGCCCAGCACAGACTGGCGCGGTCAGCTATGCGCTAGCTGAAAGCGTGCCGCGAGCGGGTCTACAAGCTGCCGAGAACGTCGAGGCGCAGCTGCGCGACGACGGCGACCACGAGGTAGCTCGCGAGGGTGATGGCCGGCACCCAGCCGTACAGGGCGTCGGCGACCCGACGGGCCCCGGCCGGCACCGGGAGGTTGCCCTCCTTCAGGTTGTACAGCGTCACCGTCCAGAACAGCGGGATCGTGGCCGCCCAGGTCGCCATGCACCACGGGCAGAGCGTGCCGAGCACGAACACGCTCTGGTTGATCAGCCAGATGACGAAGGCCAGCGCCCCGACGACCCCGAGGTTGAACGCGACCCAGAACCAGCGGGCGAACGAGGCGCGCGACAGCAGGGCCACGCCGATCACGATCGGCGCGATCCAGGCCGCGAGCCCGATGATCGGGTTCGGGAAGCCGAACAGCGACCCCTGCCACGACTCGAGGTTGGCCCGGCACTGCACGAGCACGCTGAAATCGCAGCCGAGCGCCTCGGTCGGATCGGTCAACGTCGTGAACTTCTCCACGGTCAGCGCGAAGGCCGCGTACCAGCCGACCACACCCGCCACGATGAGGAAAATCGCGAGCGCGACGGGACGCTTGGCAGCGGGGGTCTCTGGCACTCTGGGATTATGGCACGCGTCGAATCACGTCTAACTGAGAATGCGTGCGATAATCGGATACAGCCAGCCGAGCCGCGCTCGAACTGGCGCCAAAGAAGGCTTACCGGGCGACAATCCGGGCCAGTGCCGAGCATCCGAGTGGATGCCGGTCAGTCGGATAGCGAGTTCCGGAGCGCTGGGTGACAGGCAGTGCAATACAGACACAGTAGAACCAGAGCAGACAGTGGCTGACACGTACGCGTGACTGACACGTACGACCAGAGAATGGTCGCCAGCCACACCATGCCGGTTCTTGACCTGAAGAATTTGCAGCGTGATCGCTGAGGCGTAGCGCGAACGAGAGAGTACCCGGTGGGCGGCGCGGTTTCCCACCAGGGCCTAGGAGTACACCGCCAGTGGTGAATGACAAAGACAACATCGAGCCCAAGCGTCGCAAAGGACTATTCGGAAGCCGTAAGGCAGCCGTGACCCCGCCGCCCGCACCCGTCGAAGCGGCACCGGTCGCCGAGCCCGCTCCCGTCGAGCAGCCCCTCGCGGTCGCTCCCGTCGACGACATCATCGTCGACGAGGTCGTTGTGAAGGCCGCCCCGCGTACGCGCACCCGCAAGCCCGCCGTCGCCGAGACCCCCGCGGCCGAGACTGCGGATGACACGGCCGACGCCGACACGGACGACACCCCCAAGCGTGCCGCCCGTCCCACCACGTCGCTGCTGTTCCAGGCGCCGCCGGAGAGCGCGGTGCTGCCCGAGCGCGCCCCCGCACGCCAGCCGCGCCAGTCCCGCAACGCGGAGGCCTCGGCCGCCCGTGCCGACGACCTGAGCAACGACCTCGGCGACGAGTCGGGCACCGTACGCCGCCGCTCGCGCCGCCGCCCCGGCGAAGAGGCCCGCGACGGCGACGATGCCCCCGGCACCGTCGTGCGCGTGCGCCAGCCGCGCCCCGAACCCGTGCTCAGCAACGAGCCCACCCGGGTCAAGGGCTCCACCCGCCTCGAGGCCAAGAAGCAGCGCCGCCGTGACGGCCGCGATGCCGGCCGCCGCCGTCCCGTGATCACCGAGAGCGAGTTCCTCGCCCGCCGTGAGAGCGTCGACCGCGTGATGGTCGTGCGCTCCAAGTTCGGGCGCATCCAGATCGCTGTCCTCGAAGACGGTGTTCTCGTCGAGCACTACGTCGCCAAGAGCCAGGACATGTCGCTCATCGGCAACGTGTACCTCGGCCGCGTGCAGAACGTGCTGCCGAGCATGGAGGCGGCCTTCGTCGACATCGGACGCGGCCGCAACGCCGTGCTCTACTCGGGCGAGGTCGACTGGGACGCCGCCGCGGAGAACTCCGCCGACGGCAAGGCCCAGGCCCGCCGCATCGAGCTCGCGCTCAAGCCGGGCGACAAGGTGCTCGTGCAGGTCACGAAGGACCCGATCGGCCACAAGGGCGCCCGCCTCACCAGTCAGGTCTCGCTGCCCGGCCGCTACCTCGTCTACGTGCCGAACGGCTCGATGAGCGGGATCAGCCGCAAGCTGCCCGACACCGAGCGCGCGCGCCTCAAGAAGATCCTCAAGGAGGTCCTGCCCGAGAACGTCGGCGTCATCGTGCGCACGGCGGCCGAGGGTGCGACCGAAGAGCAGCTGACGCTCGACGTCAGCCGTCTCACCAGCCAGTGGGCCGAGATCAGCCGCCTCATCGAGACGGCGAACGCTCCCGCCCTGCTGCACTCCGAGCCCGACCTGCTGGTCAAGATCATCCGCGACGTCTTCAACGAGGACTTCCAGAAGCTCGTTATCGACGGTGACGACGCGCAGGAGATCATCCAGAGCTACCTCAACGGAGTGGCCCCCGACCTCATCGACCGGGTCGAGCGCTTCGAGGGAACCAACGACCCGTTCGACGCCTACCGCGTCAACGAGCAGATCGAGAAGGCGCTCGACCGCAAGGTCTGGCTGCCCTCCGGTGGTTCGCTCGTGATCGACCGCACCGAGGCCATGACCGTCGTCGACGTCAACACCGGCAAGTTCGTCGGCTCGGGCGGAAACCTCGAAGAGACGGTCACCAAGAACAACATCGAGGCGGCCGAAGAGATCGTGCGCCAGCTGCGTCTGCGTGACATCGGCGGCATCATCGTCGTCGACTTCATCGACATGGTGCTCGAGTCGAACCGCGACCTCGTGCTGCGCCGACTCGTCGAGTGCCTCAGCCGCGACCGCACCAAGCACCAGGTCGCCGAGGTGACCTCGCTCGGACTCGTGCAGATGACCCGCAAGAAGCTCGGGCTCGGCCTGCTCGAGACGTTCAGCGAGCCGTGCGAGCAGTGCGCCGGCCGCGGCGTGATCGTGCACCACGACCCCGTCACGAAGCACCGCATCCAGCAGGCGCCCCAGCCCGAGATCAACAACGGCCGTCGCAGCCGCGGTGGCAAGGGCAACGGCAACGGCGGCAACGGAAACGGCGGCAACGGCGGCCAGAACAACGGCGGCCAGAACCAGCAGCAGCCGCAGGTGAGCACCCCGCCCAAGGCGGCGGGCACCGGCACGCACGCCATCACCGACGACGCCCGCAACGCTCTCGCGCAGATCGCCGCCCGCACCGTCTCGGCCCAGTCGGGCACCGGCGGCGCGACGGCCCCGGCGACGCCCGCGGCCGAGTCCGCGCCGGTCGTCGAGCCGGCCGCCACGGTCGAGGCACCCGCCGCCGAAGCCCAGCAGCCCGCCGAGACCCAGCAGCCCGCAGAGACGCGACAGCCCGCGCAGGCCAGGACGCGGTCCGGCCGCGGACGCGCTTCCTCGGAGGCGAAGTCCACGATCGCCGAGAAGGCGACCGAGGTCGACGCCCCGCTCGAGGCCAAGATCGCCGAGGCAGCAGCGCCCGCCGAGACTGCCACGCCCGCCGCCGAGTCCGAACAGCCGAAGGCCGACGCCCCCGTCGCGATCCTCGACATCCCGGTCACGAAGGCACCCCGTGCGAGCCGCCGCATGAACAACCGCGACGCCGAGCAGATCCTCGACTCCGTGCTCGAGGCTCTCCCCGAGCCGAAGCAGCCCGGCCAGGGCCGCTCGCGCACCTCGCGTCGTGCCGGCAGCGCCGGCGCGGTCGTGAGTGCTCCGGTCACGGACGACTAGTCATCCGCACGAGGAACCCCGTCGGCCCCGTCCGGCGGGGTTTCGTTGTACCCGGGGAGTCACCGACTTCTGTCAGCAAGCACTGGTTAGGCTTCCCGGGTGAGTAGCCAGCTTGACGCCCGCCGTCGCGACCGCGGCGCGAAAGGCGACCACGAGCATCCGCCCCACGGCGACCACCCCACGGCCCGCCGCCGCCAGTTCGCCTGGCTGGGCGTCGGCATCGTGGGGATCAGCGCCTTGTTCGTGCTGCGCGCGATCACCGCCGACCAGGGCGCGCTCGCCCTGCCCGACAAGGCGCAGGACTTCCTCACCCTGAGCATCAGCGTCATCGTCGAGTCGATGCCGTTCGTGATCCTCGGAATCGTGCTGTCGATCGCCGTGCAGGTGTGGGTTCCCGACTCGTGGATCATGCGGGTGCTGCCACGCAACCCGTTCCTGCGCCGCGCGGCGATCTCGTTCATCGGCGTCTTCCTGCCGGTCTGCGAGTGCGGCAACGTGCCCCTCGCCCGCGGGCTCATGGTCGAGGGCTTCACCGTCTCCGAGTCGATGACCTTCCTGCTCGCGGCGCCCATCATCAACCCGATCACGATCATCACGACCCATCAGGCGTTCGGCTGGGACGACAACATCCTCGTCGGACGCATCGTGGGCGGATTCGTCATCGCCAATCTCACCGGCTGGTTGTTCAGCCGCCATCCGGACCAGGACTCGCTGCTGACCGACAAGTTCGCGGCGATCTGCCGGGTGCCGGATGCGCACGCGCACGGCGCCTCCCGCTGGCAGGAGAGCGTCTCGCTCTTCCGCCGGGAGTCGAGCATCATCCTGCCGGCGCTCTTCATCGGAGCCGTCGCGGCCGGAGCCATCCAGTCGCTCGTGCCCCGTTCGGTGCTCGTGAGCCTCGGCAGCAATCCGCTCTGGTCGATCCTCGCCATGATGGTGCTGGCCTTCGTGATCTCGGTGTGCTCGAACGTCGACGCGTTCTTCATCCTGCCGTTCGCCTCGACCTTCATGCCTGGGTCGATCGTGAGCTTCCTCGTCTTCGGGCCGATCATCGACATCAAGATGCTCGCCCTGCTGCGCACCACCTTCACGGTGAGAACCCTCGTGCAGCTCACCGTCGTCGTCGCGCTGCTCAGCGCCCTCATCGGATTGGTCGTGAACTATGTCGCCTAGCCTCCTGAGGGCCGTCCAGCGCTGGCGGGGCGTGGCGCTGATGAGCGTCGTGGTCGTCGCGACCATCTGGCTCGCGCTGACCAACCAGCTCATCCTGTACATCCACCCGCGCTACGTGCTCTTCACGGTGATCATGTCGGTCATCGCGCTCGTCTTCGTGGCCGCGAGCGCGTTCCTGCGCGAACCCCACGACCACGACGCGCCGCCGTCGAAGCGCCAGAACGCGCTCTCGGGGGCGGCCGCCGTGCTGTCCCTCGTGATCGCCGTCGGCATCATCGTGGTCCCACCGGCCACACTGTCGAGCGCGACACTCGAGCAGCGCGCCATCAACGACGGAGGGCTGAGCGGCGACCGCGCGCAGTCGGTCGCCTCGGTGGCCTCCACGACCGACGCCGCGTTCGCCAAGTTCACCGTGCTCGAGTGGTCGTCGCTGCTGCGCCAGACGAGCGAGCTGAGCGTCTTCAGCGGCAAGCCGGTCGACGTCGTCGGTTTTGTGAGCGCGGATCCGGATGATCCGGAGAACATGTTCTTCGTCTCGCGGTTCGTCATCACCTGCTGCGCCGTCGATGCCCAGCCGATCGGGGTCCCGGTCTACGAACCGGGGTGGGCCGACGACCTCGCCGTCGACCAGTGGGTGCGCGTCACCGGCGGCTTCGACACCAACCCGAGCGGAGTGAGCCAGCAGGCGATCGCCGTCGTCCCCGACTCCGTGGAGGTCGTCGAACAACCGGGAGAGCCCTATCTCTACTGAGTCCCGCTCTGCCGCGTACCGGTCGTCCACCGCGTCCGGGTTCCGCCGCACCTTCACGGCCGTCGTGGTCGTGTTGGCGCTGCTCTGCGCCGGTTTCGCGGCGCTGGGCTACGTGCAGGGCCCCAAACTCTCGAGCGCGCAGGTCGACACCGAGCAGGTCACGACGCGCAGCGGCCAGCAGCTGCGGCTCTTCGCCAACCAGCCGCTCGCCGCAGTCGACCCCGACGACGTCACGATCACGCCCGCCGCCGAGTTCACCGTGACGACCTCGGGTGCCGTGGTGGCCGTGCAGTTCGAGCAGCCGCTGCTCTACGACGCGCGCTACGTCGTCGAGGTGGACGGCGTGACGAGCCAGTTCGACGACCAGGGCTCCACGCTCAGCTACGAGTTCACCACGGGCTCGCAGCCGCTCTACTACCTCGACCGCGGCGAGGCCGTGGACGAGATCGTGCGGACCGGTGCGCGCGATGTCGAGCGCACCGTCGTCTACTCGGCCCCGCGCATCCAGGAATTCGCACTCCTCGGCTCGACCGCCGCAGTGTCCACCGATCTGGGCGACGGCACCAGCGCCCTCAGCCTCGTCAGCTTCGAGGACGGGGGAGTGGAGCCGCTCGGCCTGCCGGTCCCCGGGGTGATCGAGAAGCTGCACGCGGCCGACGACGGGGTCACGATCGGCTTCGCCTTCTCGAGCGCCGACGGGGCGTTCGACAACACGCTCATGACCCTGAATCTCGATCTGGGCCGGGACATCGCGCCGGTCGCCGGTCTGGACGGCGCGCCGCTCGCCGTGAGCAACTGGTTCTTCCTGCCGGGAGGGGTGACGCTCGCCGCGCACAACATCGGCGACGAAAGCGTGCTGCTCGTCGACACGGCGTCGGGAGTCGTCACACCGCTCGGCAGTTACGCGAGCCTCGAGTCGCTCTCGACCGACGGGACGAGGCTCGGGGTGACGAACGCGTTCGGGCCGGTCGTGCTGTCCATCGCCGACCTGAGCGACGTCGAGTTCGCGCCCTCGCCCATCTACGGGGTCGCACCGCTGCCCGGCGACTTCCGGCTCATGCGCGGGTCGGACCTGGTGCAGCACGTCGTGCTCGTCGACTACGAGGCGAACGTGTTCGAGAACCTGCTCGTCGCCGACGACGGATCGAGTTCGCGCGAGCTGCTGCGCACCGTCGACCACGCCGGAAGCATCGGCGACTTCTCCGTGTCGCCCAACGACCAGTTCGTGGCGGTCGAGGTGGTGCCGAACGTGGCGTCGAGCGTGAGCGACGGCTACCCGGTGGACGACCGGTCCACGAGCGTCACGACCGTGATCATCGACCTGTCGACCGGGGCGCAGGTCAAGAGCGTGGCCGGCTTCGCCCTGCAGTGGTGACGGAAGGCTACACGCGCGCGGGGGTCGGCTAGACCGGCTGGATGAGCGCTTCGGAGTTGTTCTTGACGCTCGCGACGTCTTTGCTGACCTCGTAGAACTCCACCTCTTCGGCAAGGTCGGCCGCGGCGTCGGAGACGGCCTCCAGCAGCTCGGACGAGCCGGGCGTGCGGGGGTCGAGCCAGTCTTCGAGCAGGCCGGGCTCGAGCAGCAGCGGCATGCGTTCATGGATGAGGGCGAGCGGGCCGGCGGATGCGCGGGTCAGTATCGTCGTCGACAGCAGCCAGCGCGCGGGATCACCGGCGGCGGCTGCCGGGTTCTTCCACCACTCGTACAGGCCCGCGAGCAGCAGCGGCTCGCCGTCGGGGGAGTGCACGAACTGGGCGGACGAGGTGCCGTCGGCGCCCTTGTGCCAGACGTAGTAGCCCGTTGCCGGGATGGCAGCGCGCCGGGACTGGGCGGCGGGGGCGAACGCCGGGTTCGCGAGCACCTGCTCGACCGGGACGTTGAACATCGTGGAACCCACGGACGCGTCGGGTGCGCCGCCGGGCACGAGGCCCCAGCTGGCCGACTCGAGGCGGCGCAGCACGGCCGGGTTCTCGGGGTCGTAGCCCTCGGTCGAGGCGTCTTTGTTGACGGCGTCGATGATGACGACCACGCGGTCGGCCGGGGCGATGTTGAACGAGGCGGGCGGCAGGTCGCCCGCCGGCCGGTCGACATCGAGCATCGCTACGAGCTCGTCGGGGTCAGTGGTGAAAACGAAACGGCCGGGCATGCTCCCATTCTGTACCGGCCCGCCGACGCCGGATGGCCCTACAGCCCGCGTTTCTCCTTCTGGCTGATGCGCAGTCCGCTCGCCTGCAGCCGGGTGACGAGCTGGCGCACCGTCACGGGAAGGGCGCCGAGCGCCACGAGCTCGTCGTACTTGCGGGCCGGCACGTCGTAGTGGTCGCCGTCGAACCCGCGCCGGGGGATCCCCGCACGCTGCGCGAACGCGTGCAGTTCGTCGAGCGAGTGGTCGCTGACCAGATGTGCCCATAGAGTGTCGTGTGCCGGCCAGATGGGTTGGTCGATCAGCACGGTCATGGGCTGATTCTAAACACTTACGGGGACACCGGATGGCGCAGTCGCTACAGGCACGGGCAACACGGGCGAACGCGGTTCCGGCCGCGGTCGCGGCGGGGATCGTCGGCATCGTGATGGTCGTGCAGGCGGTTCTGCGCGCGTTCGTGGGAGTCTTCAGCAATCTCGCCTATTCGAGCGCTGGCGGCATCAACGGCGGATACGACCCCGGAAGCGTGCTCTCGCCGTTCGGTCAACTGTTCGTGGAACTCGGGACCACGGTAATCCCGGCGGCCATCGGTGTCTTCCTGGCGTTCTGGCTGCTCGTTCCCCTCGTGCCAGAACTGCGCGTGCCCCGCGTAGTGCTGCGCTCCCTCGTGGCCGCCGCCGTAGCCGCGGCCCTCGTGCTGGTCTTCACCGCCGTCTATTCGGGCGGAAGCATCTTCACGGGCCAGCAGTCCTTCGCCTACGCCCTCTTCGGAACGGCCCAGGCCGGCCTCTACACCTTCATCAATGTGACCCCGCTTGTGATTCTGGCCGGGTTCCTCGCCTGGTTCTGGGTCTCGAAGGGCCGACCCGCGGCATCCGCTCTCTGATTCGCAGACACGGCGTGTGTCGTCGACCCGCCCACACCACAGGCAGGTTAGTGTTAACACTCAGTTCGGCCACGATTCTCGAGTCTGAAACCCGGCGATGATTCGCCGCCATAATCACGGTTTGACCGCGGCTATGTAGATCGAGTAGTCTTGGCCCTTGGTGTGCGCTGGCCTGAGGCCGCGAAAGATCGCCATAAGCTTCCGAAAGTAAGGGTTACCAAGTGGTTTACGCAGTTGTGCGCGCCGGTGGTCGGCAGGAAAAGGTAGAGGTCGGCACGATTGTCGTCCTCGACCGCATCCAGGCCGACAAAGACGGCAATGTCGAGCTCGCCCCGGTGCTGCTCGTTGATGGCGACAAGATCACGCACGACGCGAAAGCGCTTGCGGACGTCAAGGTCGTCGCCGAGGTCCTGAACGACCTCCGCGGCCCGAAGATCGTCATCCAGAAGTTCAAGAACAAGACCGGATACAAGAAGCGCCAGGGCCACCGCCAGGAGCAGACTCGTATCAAGATCACTTCGATTAACTAAGGGGCTGACAACTCATGGCACACAAAAAGGGCGCAAGCTCCTCCCGTAACGGTCGCGACTCCAACGCGCAGTACCTCGGCGTCAAGCGCTTCGGCGGCCAGGTCGTCAAGTCCGGCGAAATCATCCTGCGCCAGCGTGGCACGCACTTCCACCCCGGCGCCAACGTCGGCCGTGGCGGAGACGACACGCTGTTCGCCCTCGCCGCCGGTGCGGTCGAGTTCGGTGTTAAGGGTGGCCGCAAGGTCGTCAACATCGTGGTGGCTGCGTAGTCAGCTGCAACATCACTTAGCGTGAAGGGGTGAGCTTCGGCTCGCCCCTTCCGTGTTTCTACAGAGGAAAAATTTCATGGCATCGTTCGTCGACCAGGTAACCCTGCACCTTCGCGCAGGGCACGGCGGCAACGGCTGTGTATCGGTCAAGCGCGAGAAGTTCAAGCCGCTCGCCGGCCCCGACGGCGGCAACGGAGGCAACGGTGGCGACATCGTTCTCGTGAGCGACGTGCAGACCACGACGCTGCTCAACTACCACCGCTCGCCCCACCGCAAGTCGGACCACGGCCAGCCCGGACAGGGCGACCACAAGGCCGGCACCTCCGGCGACGAGATGGTTCTGCTCGTCCCCGTCGGCACGGTGGTCAAAGACGCCGAGGGCAACGAGATCCTCGACATGAACGAACACGGCATGCGCTACGTCGCTGCGCCGGGCGGCATGGGCGGCCTGGGCAACGCGGCCCTCGCCTCCACCAAGCGCAAGGCACCGGGGTTCGCACTCCTCGGAACCCTCGGTTTCGAGGGCGACCTGCGTCTCGAACTGAAGGTCGTGGCGGATGTCGCGTTCGTCGGTTATCCCTCGGCCGGAAAGTCGAGCCTGGTGGCAGCCATGTCGGCGGCCAAGCCGAAGATCGCCGACTACCCGTTCACCACCCTGCACCCCAACCTCGGAGTCGTCGAGTCGGGCGAGACCCGTTACACGGTCGCCGACGTCCCCGGCCTCATCGAGGGCGCCAGCGAGGGTAAGGGCCTCGGCCTCGAGTTCCTGCGCCACGTCGAGCGCTGCTCGGCGCTGCTGCACGTTCTCGACTGTGGAACGCTCGACCCGGGCCGCGACCCGCTGAGCGACCTCGACATCATCCTCGGCGAACTCGCCGCCTACCCCGTTCCCGACGGCCAGGTCCCGCTGCTCGAGCGTCCGCAATTCATCGCGCTCAACAAGACCGACGTGCCCGAGGGCAAAGAACTGGCGGACCTCGTGCGCCCCGACCTCGAGGCCCGCGGCTACCGCGTGTTCGAGGTGTCCGCCGTGTCCCGCGCCGGCCTGCGCGAGCTCTCGTTCGCTCTCGCCGAGCTCGTCGAGGCCGACCGCGTCGAGAAGGCCAAGGAGACGGCGAAGCCGCGCATCGTGATCCGCCCGCGCGCCGTCAACGAGGTCGACTTCGTCATCAAGGTCGAGGGCGGGTCGTTCGGCAACGTCTACCGCGTCATCGGCACCAAGCCCGAGCGCTGGGTGCAGCAGACCGACTTCACCAACGACGAGGCCGTCGGCTTCCTCGCCGACCGTCTGGCCAAGCTCGGCGTCGAGACCGAGCTGTTCAAGTCGGGCGCAGTGCCCGGCTCCACCGTGATGATCGGTGCCGAGGGCGGCGTCGTCTTCGACTGGGAGCCCACCGTGGCGTCCGCCGCCGAACTCGTGGCGAGCCCCCGTGGCACCGACCCGCGCCTCGAAGAGGGTCGCCGCCTGACGAGCAAGACCCGTCGCGCGAACTACCTCGAGCGCATGGACGCCAAGACGGCGGCCCGTGCCGAGCTCGACCGCGAGCGTGAGGGCGGCGTCTGGAACGACGACGAGGGCTTCGCCGTCGAGCGTGACGCCGCGGACGACCGTGACTAGTCCGATCCGCTCCCGGGCCGAGATCGTCACGGCCAAGCGCATCGTGGTCAAGGTCGGTTCATCGTCGATCAGCGGCGAGAACGTCGGTCAGATCGCACCGCTCGTCGACGCCCTCGCGGCCGCTCATGGTCGCGGCTGCGAGGTCATCCTGGTCTCGTCCGGCGCCATCGCGACGGGCATCCCGTTTCTCAACCTCGACTCCCGCCCCACCGACCTCGCGACCCAGCAGGCGGCCGCGGCCGTGGGTCAGAACCTGCTGATCTACCGCTACCAGGACAGCCTGCGCCGCTTCAAGATCGTCGCGGGCCAGGTGCTGCTGACGGCGGGCGACCTCGAGAACCCCACCCATCGTGGCAACGCGCAACGCGCCATGGAGCGGTTGCTCGACCTGCGCATCCTGCCGATCGTCAACGAGAACGACACGGTGGCGACGCACGAGATCCGGTTCGGCGACAACGACCGCCTCGCCGCACTCGTCTCGCAGCTCGTGCGCGCCGACCTGCTCGTACTGCTCTCCGACATCGACGCGCTCTACTCGCGTCCGCCGCTGGACCCCGGCGCCGTGAAGATCACCGAGGTGGCTTTCGACGACGACCTCGGCCAGGTCGAGTTCGGCGACATCGGCGCGGCCGGGGTGGGCACGGGGGGAGCCGGCACCAAGGTGGCCGCCGCGAAGCTCGCCGCGGGCTCGGGTACGCCCGTGCTGCTCGCCTCGACCGGCGACGTGGGCGCGGCCCTGTCGGGCGCCGCGGTCGGTACCTGGTTCGAGGCTAAGCGGGCCTGACGAAGTCGGCGATCACCTTCGCCATCTGGTCGGGCTTCCAGTCGTGGTTCGACGAGTCGATGCGGCACTGTGTCGCGCGGGGGAGCGCTTCCACCAGCGCGTCGGCCACCGGCGGGAAGATCGGCAGCGCCTGATCACCGACCACCACGAGGGTCGGAACCGTGACCGCCGCCCAGGCCTCGCGCCACGGGGCGTGCTGCGTGCGTTCGAGCGCCGCTGCGTCGTAGACCATGGTCGGTGCCACGGAGATCAGGGTCTGCCAGGCGTCGCTGGACTTCGCCGCCTCCAGCCACTCGGGCGGCATGTCGCGCATAAAGAACTCGGCCGCGCCCTGCCGGTCGTTGTGTGCGATCCGGTCCTCGAGGCCGGTGAGCCAGTCGCGGTCGCCGGTGCCCTCGAGCTCGAACGGAGGCTCCCACAGCACGAGCGCCGTCGTCGGCACCCCGGCCGCGGCGGCCCACAGCGCCAGGGCCGCGCCCGACGAACTGCCGTACAGCGCCGCCGCGCCGCCCACCTCGGCCACGAGGGCCGCGATGTCCTCGACCTCCCGGTCGACGGCGAACGGAACGGTGTCGCCGCTCTCGCCGCGGCCACGCCGGTCGTAGTTTACGACCGTGAACCCGCGGCCGGCGAGCTCGCGCGCCAACTCGGCGGTCGCCGGGTCGAACGCCCGGAACTGCGTAGCGCCACCGACCAGGACGACGGGCGGACCGTCGCCTTCGCGGTCGAAAGCGATACGGGTGCCGTCGGCGGATGTCACGAACTCGGTCATACCTGCGGATTCCTCTCCGGCCTGCTGTTTCGCTCAGAATCGCACGCGGGAGCGTGCCGTGCCAGCCCCCTCCCGCCGGTCGTACACTGGGCGCTATGACCGACACCGCCGTAGCCACCCGATCGTTCACCGAGAAGCTCGAGGCCGCGCGCCGCGCGTCCGTGCTGCTCGCCACGGCGAAAGCCGACCTGAAGAACTCGGCGCTCGAGGCGATCGCCCGGGCGGTGGTCGCGAACTCCGACCGCATCATTCAGGCCAACGACCTTGACCTGGCCAACGGACGGGAGAACGGACTGTCGACGGGGTTGCAAGACCGGCTGCGTCTCGACGCGGACCGCCTTTCCGCCCTCGCCGACGCCGTGCGCGAGATCGTCGCACTCACCGACCCCGTCGGCGAGGTGGTGCGCGGAAGCACCCTGCCCAACGGCATCGGTCTGACCCAGATGCGCGTGCCGTTCGGCGTGATCGGCGCGATCTACGAGGCGAGGCCCAACGTGACGATCGACATCGCGGCGCTCGCGCTGAAGAGCGGCAACGCCGTGGTGCTCCGAGGGGGATCGGCGGCGGAGAACACCAACCGGGTTCTCGTCGATGTCATCCAGGGTGCGCTGGCGGAGGCAGGACTGCCGGTCGACGCCGTCCAGACGATCGACGAGTTCGGACGCGAGGGTGCCAAGCAGCTCATGCAGGCGCGCGGTCACGTCGATGTGCTCATCCCGCGCGGCAGCGCCGACCTCATCAACGCCGTCGTCGCCGAGTCGAAGGTGCCCGTCATCGAAACCGGTGCGGGGGTGGTACACGTGTTCCTCGACGCGAGCGCCGACGAGCGGATGGCGGTCGACATCGTGCACAACGCCAAGGTGCAGCGCCCCAGCGTGTGCAACGCCCTCGAGACACTGCTCGTCCACGAGTCATCCGCCTCTCGACTGCTGCCTCCCGTGCTCGCGAGACTGCGTGAATCCGGCGTGACCATCCACGCCGACGAGCGCACGAGCGCGATCTTCGCCGACGTCGTGCCCGCCACCGACGACGACTGGTCGACCGAGTACATGTCGCTCGACCTGGCCGTCCGGGTGGTCGGGGGACTCGACGAGGCGATGCAGCACATCCGCGACTACTCCACGCACCACACCGAGTCGATCATCACCAACGACCTCGGCAACGCCGAACGTTTTCTCGCCGAGGTCGATTCCGCGGTCGTCATGGTGAACGCCTCGACCAGGTTCACCGACGGCGGCGAATTCGGCTTCGGTGCCGAGGTGGGCATCTCGACCCAGAAGCTGCACGCGCGGGGTCCGATGGGGCTCGGCGAATTGACGAGCACCAAGTGGGTCGTGCGCGGCAGTGGTCAGGCGCGCGGCTAAGCTTTACCACGTCGTGAATGGAGAACCATATGTCGCTGATCACCAGCCTGATTTCCGCCGCTGAAGAGACGGCCCACACCGAGCTGCCCATGAGCCCGTTCGGGTACGCCGGCATCGCCGTCGCCGCGTTCGTCGCGCTCGGCGTCGTCGTCTGGAGCTACCGCGACGTGGCGAACCGCCACAGCGACAAGGTCGGTGCCGCGCACGACGACCACACGCCCGGCCACTAGGGGCCGCCCGTGGTCGAGGGCGCCGCGCGCCGGGCTCGCGTCGGTGTGATGGGTGGAACGTTCGACCCCATCCACAACGGGCACCTCGTCGCTGCGAGCGAGGTGCAGCAGAAGTTCGACCTCGACGAGGTGATCTTCGTCCCCACCGGCATGCCGTGGATGAAGTCGGACTACGCGGTCACCGAGGGCGAACACCGCTATCTGATGACCGTGATCGCCACCGCGGCGAATCCACGGTTCACCGTCAGCCGGGTCGACATCGACCGCACGGGTCCGACCTACACGATCGACACCCTGCGCGATATCCACGCCGCCCGGCCCGACGCCGACATCTTCTTCATCTCGGGGGCCGACGCGATCGCGCAGATCCTCGAATGGAAAGACGTCGAACAGGTCTGGCCGCTCGCGCATTTCGTCGCGGTGTCGCGCCCGGGACACCCCCTGACCATTTCCGGTTTACCTGAGCAGGGCGTAAGCTTGCTAGAAGTTCCGGCGCTAGCTATCTCATCTACAGACTGCAGAAGCCGGGTGAGCCGGGGATTCCCGGTCTGGTATTTGGTTCCCGATGGTGTAGTTCAGTACATCTCCAAACACCACTTGTATCGGAGTATTTAATGACCACCTCTCAGGATCAGCCTCCACTGTCGAGGCGCGCACTTCGCCAGCAGCTCTCCCACGCGGAGGAAATCGACGACTCCGCCGAGGCCGACCGCGCCCCATCGGGCCGCCGCGCCCGCGCCGCCGCCGCCGAGGGCCTCGTCGAGGTGCCCACCGGTTCCGAGACCGCTCCCGCCGAATCGGTCGAGCACGACGGCGACCAGTCCGAGACGCCCGCGCTCACCGATTCCGCGATCGCCAAGCCGTTCCCGTTCGCCGACCAGGTCGAGGTCACGAACGACGACGAGGGCCACACCGGCTTCCAGCTGAGCGACTTCCGCCCCGAGGCGACACCCGTCGAGCAAGACAAGGCCGACCAGGCCACCGACGCCGAACCCTCGTTCGATTCGCTCTTCTCCGACCTGCTCGAACCCGCGGCCGAGGACGAGCGCGCCGAGAGCACGCAGACCGAAGGCGAGCAGGCTGCGACCGAGCAGGCCGACAACGAGCAGGCCGCCGACTCCGAGCAGCACGACGTCGTCGAGCCCGCCGCCGAACCCGAGATTCCCGTGGGGGAGCCGATCGAGGTCGCCGAGCCCGTTGCACCGGTCGCCCCCGTCGAGATCGCCCAGGAAGAGCGCACGCTGAGCCGCCGTGAGTGGCGTGCCATGCGCGCCGCCGCCGAGGCAGCCGCAGCCGCCGAGGTCGCCGCCAGCGAGGCACCCGACACCGAGACATCCACGTCCGAGTCGGCTCCGACCGACTCTGCCCACGAGCCGCAGCAGTCCGACGTCGAAATGCGCTTCCAAGAGCCCGAGGCCACGCCCGAGGCGCCCGCCGCGGGCGCACCGGCCGGTTCCGTCTTCATCCCGCCGCTCGTCGAGCCGGTCGCGGCGCCGCAGTCGGCGCTGTCCGACGCGATGGCCGAGTTCGAGGCCCTCACCCGCTCGCCGCAGTCCGAGACCGACACCCCCGTCGACGTCGAACGCGCCGCGCCCAAGGCCGACCAAACCGCAAAGCCGGCAGACGACTCCGCCAAGGCCACGCCGTTCTCCTTCCTCGTCACCCCCTCGAACGCACCGCAGTCTCCCGCGTCGACGACCGACTCCGAGTCTGACTCCGCGTACACGCCGCCGATCGGCCACTGGTCGCGCCAGGCCGAGCTCGACGACGAGAACCAGCCGTTCGAGAACACCCTGAGCCGCGATGTCGGCGGCGGAAACGTCGCAACGACCACCAACGCGCTCGTCTTGCCGATGATCCCGCAGCGCGACGACTTCTCCTCGGTGCTCAACGCCACGGGCGAGATCATGGTGACCGGCACGATCAACCTGCCGGGAAGCGTCGGTACCACCGGCCGCGACTCGCGCCACTATGACGACCCCGAGGTCGACCACCTCTTCGACGCTTTCGACAACGAGGTGGCGAACACCGACTCTGCTCCCGTGCGTGCGATCACCGCGGTCAGCAGCCACACCGCCACGCGCGGTGGCATCGAACTGGGACGCAAGCAGAGCAACCGCATGCTCAACGTGCTCCTGGTCACCGCATCCGTTATGGCGGTCGCCGTCGTCGGCCTGCTCATCGCCGGATTCGTCTTCGGAATCTTCTAACCGTGAATCGCGATTCACACACCCACTCTTAAGGACCCAGTGACTGCTTCTCCTCGCGCCCGCGAACTCGTCAACGTTGCGGCCGCCGCCGCCGACTCCAAGCAGGCCGAAGACATCGTCGCCCTCGACGTGTCCGGCCCGCTTCCCCTCACCGATGTCTTCCTCATCGCCACCGGCCGCAACGAGCGCAACGTCGTCGCGATCGCCGGCGAAATCGAAGACAAGATGCTGGAGGCCGGAGCCAAGACCATCCGCCGCGAGGGCCGCGCCGAGGGCCGCTGGATCCTGCTCGACTTCGGCGACCTCATCGTCCACGTCTTCCACGAGGAAGACCGCATGTACTACTCGCTCGAGCGCCTGTGGAAGGACTGCCCCACGATCCCCCTCGACGTGGCCGGTGCCGCCGTGATCGACGAGCCCGTGTCGGAGAACGCCGAATAACAACCCGCACGACCCGGCGAGCCGTCGGCGGACACACGGCGTAACACGACTTGGCGCCGCGCAGCCCGCCGGGCGACACTGATTCTTTCCGTCGCTCGAAGGCGCGTGACGATTTTTCCGTCGTACGAACCCGGGTAGCGCATGATATCGATCAGTCACGTCAGCAAGTCCTTCGGCGTGGGCTCCGGTAGCACGCTGGCCCTCGACGACGTCAGTCTCGAGGTCGGGCGCGGAGAGATCTTCGGCGTGGTCGGGCAGAGCGGTGCGGGCAAGAGCACCCTCATCCGCACCGTCAACCTGTTGGAACGGCCGGATGTCGGCACCATAACGGTCGACGGCAGAGTCATCACGTCTCTCGCCGACCGCGACCTGCGCATCGCCCGGCAGAGCATCGGCATGGTCTTCCAGCACTTCAACCTGCTGTCGAGCCGGACGGTCCGCGGCAACGTCGAACTCGCGCTCGAGGTCATCGGCGTCGACGGCCGCGAACGGCGTTCACGCGCCGGCGAGATCCTCGACCTCGTGGGACTGGCCGAGAAGGAGAACGCGTACCCGGCCCAGCTCTCCGGCGGCCAGAAGCAGCGCATCGGAATCGCCCGTGCCCTCGCCGGGCGACCGAGCGTGCTGCTCTCCGACGAGGCCACAAGCGCACTGGATCCCGAGACCACTCGGTCGATCCTCGAGCTGCTCAAGACCATCAACCGCGAGCTCGACCTCACCGTGCTGCTCATCACCCACGAGATGGACGTCGTGAAGACGGTGTGCGACTCGGCGGCCCTGCTCGAGGGCGGCCGCGTCGTGGAACAGGGAAAACTGGTCGAGCTCATCTCCACCCCGGGTTCCCGGCTGGCCCACGACCTCTTCCCGCTCGGGGACATCCCGGCCGGCACGACGGGCGCGGTCGTCGACATCACCTTCAGCGGCGGGTCCGCCGACCGGCCGGTCATCGCGCAGCTGGCCAGGGACCACGCGATCGACGTGAGCATCCTCGGTGCCACGATCGAGACGATCGCCGGCAACCAGGCCGGCCGCACCCGTCTCGAGCTGCCCGGCTCGCCGCAGACCACCGCGGCGGCGATCGCCGACCTGCGCGCCCAAGGCCTGCTCGTCGAACTCGTAAGGGACGCAGCATGAACGACACCTCCGATCCCAAGTTCTGGAGCGACCTCGTCGACGTGCTGCTGCTCGGCACCGGGCAGACGCTCTACATGGTCTCCCTCGCGCTGATCGTCACCGTCATCGTCGGCCTGCCGCTCGGCATTCTGCTCGTCGGTACCGAGCGTGGCGGGCTCTTCGCCACCCCGTTCGGATCGCGCACGGCCGGACGCGTGATCAACCGCGTGCTCGACTTCATCGTCAACCTCGGGCGCTCGATCCCGTTCATCATCCTGATGATCGCGGTCATCCCGTTCACCCGACTCGTCGTCGGAACCTTCATCGGCTCGACCGCGGCGATCGTGCCGCTCTCGCTCGTGGCCATCCCGTTCTTCGCCCGCATGGTCGAGATCGCCCTGAAGGAGGTCGACCCGGGTCTCACCGAGGCCGCGAACTCGTTGGGCGCCAGCCGTTGGCAGATCGTGCGCAAGGTGCTCGTGCCCGAGGCGCTGCCGAGCATGCTGCTCGGACTCGCCACCACCGTGACATCCATCATCAACTTCTCGGCGATGGTGGGAACGGTCGCCGGCGGCGGACTCGGCGACGTTGCCTTCCGCTACGGCTACCAGCGGTACTCGACGATCCACATCGTCGCGGTGATCATCATCATCTTCATCATCGTGCAGTCGCTCGCGGCCATCGCCACCCACTTCGCGAAGAAGTATGCGCGCACGGCGTCGGACACCGGCAGGGCCCAGGCCGTGGCCGCCCGGGCCGACCTTCGTCCGGTCACGAGCGCCGAATAGTTTCCCCCAGCGGCCGAAGTCAGCATCACGGCCGCGCCCGCATCACCCAACATCCAAGAGAAGAGAATCACATGCGTATCACCCACCGCAGCGCGCGCCTTGCTGGTGCCGCCGCTGCCGCCGCAGTCCTGGCCATCGGCCTCTCCGCCTGCTCGTCGAGCGCTCCGGCCTCGACCAACCCCGACGTCGAGGACCTCGGCACGATCAAGGTGGGCGCGCTGCAGACGCCCGCCGGCGACATCCTGACCTGGGTGCAGGAGAACCTCGCCGCCGACGCCGGCCTCACCATCGAGTTCGTGCCGTTCACCGACTACAACACCCCGAACCTGTCGGTGAGCGACGGGTCGACCGACGCGAACCTGTTCCAGAACGCGAACTTCCTCGCGACCTACAACGAGGCGTCGAGCGACTCGCTCGTGAGCGTCGGCGACGTCTACCTGCCGAGCGCCGCGTTCTACAGCGACAAGATCAAGAGCCTCGACGACCTCGAGGACGGCGCGACGATCGCCGTGCCGAACGACCCGACCAACGAGGGCCGCGCGCTGCTGATCCTCGCCGCCGAGGGGCTCATCGAGACCACCGAGGAGCCGACCACGCTCGGCGACATCACCGACAACCCGCACGACTTCGAGTTCGTCGAGATCGAGAACGCCACGCTGGCGCAGTCGGTGCCCGACGTCGACACGGCCTTCGTCACCATCTCGTTCGCGCTGCCCGCCGGCCTCACCGCCGACGACGCGATTCTGATCGAGGGCAGCGACAGCCCGTACGTCAACGTGCTCGCCACCACCGAGGAGTTGGAGAGCGATCCCCGCGTCGCCAAGCTCTACGAGCTGTTGACGTCGCAGGAGACCTCCGACTACATCAACGAGACCTGGGACGGTCTCGTGGTGCCCGTCGAGAACTAGTCACACGCATTATCCGTGCCCGTCCCGCCGCTGCGGGGCGGGCACTATTTCGTACGCCGGACGCCGCCCCCCAGCAGCCACGGCCGCAGCAGTCGGGTGATCGCCGGAAGCGCGAGGTAGGTCATCACCGGCGTGACGATCACCGTGAGCACCAGAACGCGCAGGGGCAGCGGCCAACCGTCGCTCACAAACGACAGCAACCAGTTGACGACGAGACTGAGCGGCAGGAAGCTCGCGAAGATCGCGACCATCTGCTTCCAGCGCGGGGGAGTGGGCGGGGTCTGCGCGATCACCTCGACCGACGTCGGCTGGTCGAACCAGCCCTCGATGCCGGTTCGACGCTCGACCGACGACTCCTCGACCAGTCCGACCGCGCTCTCCACCCACCAGGCGCGCTCGGCGGACTTCTCCCATGTGGACAGGCTCGGTTCGTCGGCGAAACGGTAGAGCATGTGCCATTCGGATGACTCGGGGTCGGGGCGAATCCAACCGGAACCCAGGTAGCCCGGGCTGGCGCTCGCGAGTTCCTGCCCGGCGCGTGCCCAGGCCGCGGCCTCCTTCGCACGCTCGGGGGCGACGGTTCGCGTGACGGAGACGGTGATCGGTGTGGCACTCATCCGACCAGTTTGCCCCGTCATTGTTTCGGATTCGCGTCGGCGCGGTTTGGAGTCGTCGAGTTATGTAGTAATCTTTACAAGTTGCCTTTTCGAGAGAGAAGGCGAATCGAAAAACGAATAATGGGTCCATGGCGCAGCCCGGTAGCGCACCTGCATGGCATGCAGGGGGTCAGGGGTTCGAATCCCCTTGGATCCACCATTAGTGAGAAAGCCCCGCTGTATTCAGCGGGGCTTTCGTCGTTAACGGGCCCGTCGTCGCAGCCAGAAACACCGGCGAAATATCTGCGGCGTACGCTCGTGTCTCGGTGAACCGAGAGACTGCGAGGTGACGGGGTGGGGCACATCGGAACGACGGGTCGAATCGCCGAGGAATCGACGGAACACGCCATGTTGCGCGCACTCGGCGCCCTGCTCAGGGTCGACCTCGAACCGCGCACCCTGCAACTGCCCGGAAACCTCCGGGTGGAGGTCGAGGGCATCGACCAGGCCGAGAGCGTGCTCGTGCAGCTCGTCCCGTACCTTGGCGAGGCGCGCTCGACCCACCGTATGGGCGCCCTCGCCGACATGTTCAAACTCGTCTGGCTGCGCGGTGTATTGCCGACGAGACCCCGACTGGTTCTCTGCGTCGCCGAGCCGCAGGCGAGGTTCTTCACCTCGGCATCCTGGCCACTCAGCGCCGCGAAAGCACAGCAGGTCGACGTCTACTCGTTCCACACCGCCGACGGTTCGCTGCACCTGCTCACGGCCTAGGGCGAGTGTTTACGCGCGCGAAACAGAACCCGTCGCTTTCGCGTAACACTCGGTCTGTACTGTCTCACTAACGGACCTCCGCGGGCCATTAGCTTCCTTCTCGACAGCGTTCCTCTCGAGAGGCGAATCTCTTCACCCGTTCGCTCTCCTTCTCTCTTTTCGACGGATCTGAGCCCTGGAGGCACAAGTGACTTTCCTGATCAGCGGCGTCGTGGGCAACCCACGTGCCGATTCGAAGACTCTCGCGGCGACACGCTCGCTCGTGGCCAGCCTCACCGACGCGCTCGGAGCGTCGGACGCCGGCGTGGTCGACCTCGCCGAATTCGGCGGCCGCGTTCTCGACAGCTCCGACGCCGGTGTGGCCGGCGAGCGTGCCCGGCTCGCCGCGGTGCAGCTGCTCGTCGTGGCCACGCCGGTCTACAAGGGCTCCTACACGGGCCTGCTCAAGGCGTTCCTCGACGGGTACGGACCCGGAGCGCTCTCCTCGACGTTCGCAGTGCCGCTGACGATCGCCGCGTCGCCGCAGCACTCGCTCGCCGGCGGAACCCACCTGCAGCCCGTGCTCGACGAGCTCGGCGCGCTCAGCCCGCTCGGCGGTCTGTTCCTCCCCGACGCGGTGGCCGCCGATGGTGCACAGCGCGACACGGCCATCGCCGAGTGGATCGAGCGCCGCTCGGTCGTCCTCGGTTCGCTCGCGGGGGTGGCGGCATGACGAACGTCGACACAGCGGTAGCCGAGTCATCCGGAACTTACCTCGAATCGCCTCCCGGATTCGACGCGGGACAACTGCGCCGCGCCCTCGCCGGCATGGCGACGTCGGTCACGCTCGTCACCACCAAGATCGACGGCACGCCCTACGGGTTCACCGCCAACAGCTTCACGAGCGTCTCGGTCTCGCCGCCACTCGTGGCCGTGTTCCTCGCCGAGACGGCCGAGAGCTACCCGGCGTTCGCCCGCACGACGCACCTGGCGGTGAACATCCTCGCCGACGGCCAGGGCGACATCGCCAAGCACTTCGCCACCAAGGGCGTCGACAAGTTTGCGGCGGTCGAACTGCACCACGAGTACGACCACGTTCCCGTCGTGACGGGCGCCGCGGCATCCATCGTCGGTCGGGTGCACGAGCGCTGGACCGTGGGGGACCACCTCATGATCATCGTCCACGTCGACGACGTGCTGCGCGCCGACGTCGAGCCCCTCGTTTATCAGAACCGCGCGTTCAGGAAGTTGGTCTAAACCGTGTCAGACACCATCGCCATCAGCAAGGCCGTGAAGATCTACGGATCGGGCGCGGGCCAGCACGTCGCCCTCAACGGCGTCGACGTCACGATCGAGCGCGGCCAGTTCGTGAGCATCATCGGACCGTCCGGCTGTGGCAAGTCCACCCTGCTGCGCCTCATCGCCGGACTCGAGCAGGCCGACGACGGCGACGTGAGCGTCTTCGGGGTGACACCGGAACGTGCTTGCGCCGCGAAGATGATCGGACTCGTTCCGCAGACTCCCGCGCTGCTGCCGTGGCTCGACGTGCTCAAGAACGTGAGCCTGCCGGCGAAGGTCAACCCCGGCGCCGACCGACGACGCCAGAAAATCGGCGGGCATGTGGCGAAGGCGGCGCCGGACATGCGCGACCTGCTGCAGAAGGCCGGGCTCGGCGACGCCGTGCACAAGCTGCCCGCGCAGTTGAGCGGCGGCATGCAGCAGCGCACCGCGATCGTGCGGGCCTTCGGGGTTCAGCCCGACGTGCTGTTGATGGACGAGCCGTTCTCGGCGCTCGACGAGTTCACCCGCGAGTCGATCCAGGGGCAACTGCTCGACATCTGGGACCAGATGAACACGACCGTCGTCTTCGTCACCCACTCGGTGACGGAGGCCGTGCGGCTCTCCGACAAGGTCCTCGTGATGTCGTCGGGTCCCGGCCGGGTCACGGCGTCCGTCGACATCACGCTCCCGCGCCCGCGCAGCGAGGCGATGTTGAAGACACCAGAATTCCACCACTTCGAAGACACGATCCGCGACCACCTCCAGGCCGCGTGGCGCGAGAACCCCGTGAGCAATCCGGCCTCGAGCGCGGCCTAGGGACGGGAAACAACCATGACACTCACCACCCCTGTGACGCCACGCGTGGACCCGGCACCCGTCGAGAGCACGCTCCCGCGGAAGAAGACCGCGGCGATCCCCGCGCGCTTCTCCTTCGTCCGCCCCGCCTACTGGCTGCCCGTGGTCGTGCTCGTCGTCGCTCTCGGCTTCGCCTGGAATTTCGTCGCGAAAGACAACCCGTACCTGCTGCCGCCGCTCGCCGCGGTGTGGGAGGCGCTCGCGAGCAATCCGGGTTTCTACCTCCACAACGCCTGGGTCACGCTGTCCGTGGCGCTGATCGGCCTCGCCATCGGGTTCGTCGCCTCGTACGTGCTCGCGATCCTGATCTCCGAACTGCCCATCGCGCGACGGGCCATCATGCCGGTGGCGGTCGTGCTCAACGTGACGCCGCTGGTCGCCATCGCGCCCGCGCTCGTGGTCGCATTCGGGTTCGGACCGGAACCGAAGCTCATCGTCACGGCGCTGATCTGCTTCTTCCCGATCCTCATCAACGTGTCCACCGGGCTCCGCTCCGTGCCACAGTCGGTCGTGCAGGTCTTCTCGACGCTGCACGCCTCGCGCATCGAGATGCTCTGGCACGTGCGGATGCCCAGCGCGCTGCCGTTCCTGTTCACGTCACTGCGCATCGTGTTCCCGCTCTCGATCATCGGCGCCGTCGTCGCGGAGCTCGCCGCCCCCGGCGCGGCCGAGGGTCTCGGAACGGTCATCAGCATCGCGTCGTCGAACAACCGCCTGCCCGTCGTCTACGCGGCGATCTTCTGTCTCGCGATCCTCGGCTCCGTGCTGCTGGCCATCATCACCGCGATCGAGCGGCGGGTCCTGCACTGGCACGAGTCGATGATCGGCGAGAAGAACTGACGCGCGCCCCACATTCCCACCCGCACCACCGCTCGCACCCTTAACCCCATCTCAAGGAGACAGCTATGCCCGCACGCACCAGACTGGCCATCGCCGCGACGGTGATCGCCACCGTCGCGATCGGCCTCACCGCCTGCAGTCCCACCGCATCCGCGCCGTCCGATACCTCGGCCGATGCGGCATCCGAGGGCAGCGCCATCTCGGCCGAACGCTGCGAACTCAACAAGGCGGCGGGGAAGATCAACTTCCTCACCGGGTACTTCTATCAGGCGTCCGCGTCGATTCTGAACACCGTCGCCGCCGACGAACTCGGCTACTTCGACGCGCTGTGCCTCGACGTCGACATCCAGCCGGGAACCGGCGACACCGGCGAGAACGCCCAGCTGCTCGCCTCCGGCCAGGTCACGTTCACGGGAGTGGGCGAGCAGAACCTCATCCAGGCCCAGGACAACGGCATCGACATCCTCGGCATCTCGACGCTCTCCAACGTGGGACTCGAGATCCTGATGACGAACACCGACGTGAAGGACCTCACCGAACTCGACGGCACCATCCTCGGCCAGAAGGGCAACATGCCGCCCGCCGTCGAGGCGATGCTGACTAACGCCGGCGTCGACGTGGCCTCGATCCAGCAGGTGGTGGTGGGCTACGACCCCACGATCCTGCCGCGCGGCCAGGTCGACTCGCTCACCGGCTTCATCTCGAACGAGCCCAACCTGCTCGAGGCGGCGGACTTCGACGTGACCGTGTGGCGGCCGTACGACTTCGGGGTGCCGAGCTCGCTGGGAACCGTCGCGGTCAATCCCGCTTTCGCCGAGGCCAACCCCACGGCCGTCGAGGACTTCATGCGGGCGAGCCTGCACGCCATCGACTACTGCGACGAGAACATTGACGAGTGCGTCGAGTACGCGTCCGTGCTGTCGGGCGAGGGATACGACGTGGCGCACAACATCAAGATCTGGGAGACCGAGTCGGAGATCATCACCGAGAACCAGCCGGACGACCGGCCGATCGGGCTCGTCGACACCGCCAACGTCGACGCGATCAGCGACTTCCTGGTCGAGACCGACCAGATCACGAAGGCCCCCGCCGACGTGCAGTCGTACTTCGACAACAGCTTCATCGAGAACATCTACGACGGCACGACGCTCATCTGGCCCGCGCCGTAACCGTCGACCGCCCTCCACCCCAGCCACAGAAAGAACGCACCATGTCTGAACGCGAATACGGCATCTTCCTCCCGATAGCCAACGGGGGCTGGCTCGTCTCCGAGACGGCTCCACACCCCGACGGCAGCTACGACTACAACAAGAAGGCCGCCATCATGGCGGAGGACGCCGGGATGGACTTCGTGATGTCGATGGGCAAGTGGAAGGGCTTCGGCGGCTCCACCGACCACTGGGGCCGCACGCTCGAGTCGATGACCATGATGGCCGGCATCGCCGAGGCCACCTCGCGCGTCAAGATCTGGGCCACCGTGCACGCCAACGTGCACAACCCGGTGGTCGCCGCGAAGATGTTCACCACGATCGACCAGATCTCGGGCGGCCGCGCCGGCATGAACATCGTGTCGGGCGCCTACGCCGAGGAGTTCATGCAGATGGGGGAGTGGGACGCGACGCTATCGAAGGAGGCGCGCTACCGCATGGTCGACGAGTGGACCGAGGCGGTCACCCGGCTGTGGACGGAGGACTCCGTGACGCTGGACGGCGAATTCTTCACCCTCACCGACGCGGAGTCCCGTCCGCACCCGGTGAAGCCGCCCACGATCATCAGCGCGGGCAACTCGCCGGCCGGCCGCGACTTCCAGGCCAGGCGCAGCAACGGCGCCTTCCTCTCCGGCGCCACCATGGAGGAGCTGCGCGACTCGTCGCGCGACGTGCACGAACGGGCGGCCGCGCTCGGCCGCGAGGTGAAGACCTACGGCATGCTCACCGTCGTGATGGCGGAGACCGACGCCCTCGCCGAGAAGCGGGTCGACGAGATCGGTGTCGGCGTCGACCGCGAGGCCCTCGCCAACATGCGCGTGTCATGGGGCATGCCGCGCGACCGCGTCAGCTCGTGGACGGAGTCGGCGACGGGACACGACGCGTTCCAGACCCCCTACGTCTTCGGGTCGCCGGACACGATCGTCGGCCACATCAACACGGTCGTCGAGGGCGCCGAGCTCGACGGGCTGATGATCATCTTCCCCGACTACCTCGACGACCTGCCGCCCTTCGGCGAGAGCGTGCTTCCGGTGTTGCGCGCCCAAGACGCGGACCGGGCGGCACAGGCATGGTCGGCCCAGGCATGACCGGCGCGGTGAATCTCGCGGCTCTCGGGAGCCTCCCCGGCGCGCTGCTCGTCGTCGACGTGCAGCGGTCGTTCGCCGACCCCGCCTACCTGGGCGACTACGGGCTCGACGCGGCGGCATCCGCATCGATCGTCGACGCCCTCGCCACCATTGACCGTCTCGTCGACTCCGCCAGGGAGAAGGGGATCCCGGTCGTCTGGATCGAGCTCGGCTCGCAGCCCGACCGCGTGTGGCGGTCGAGCGGCTGGCTGCGGGGTGCGGCGCTCGACGCGGCCATGTCTCCCGAGGAGCCGTGCATCGTGGGTACCCCGGGTGCCGAGTGGTACGGCCTCGAACCGGCCGAGGGCGAGATCCGGGTGGTGAAGCGCGTCTACAGCGGGTTCTTCGAGACCGGTCTCGAGGGGTTGCTGCGCGACGCGGGCATCGAATGGGTGGCGGTCACCGGCCTGACCAGCGAGTGCTGTGTCGCCGCGACCGCGACCGACGCCATGCAGCTCGACTTCCCGGTCGTCATCCCGTCGGACGCCACGGCCGCCTACGACGTGCGCATCAACGCCAACGCGCTCGAACAGCTCGCCCTCAACGTCGGCCAGATCATCACGAGCACCGACCTCGAAACCCTCTTCGCGACATCCGCCCCCGCCTCCGCGGCAGCGCGAACCGCCATCACCGGAAAGCCCGTGCACGCATGAACCACCCCGACGCCGACCCGACGCACATGCACCTCGCGTTCGACCTGTCGTTCACCCACACCGAGGGCCGCTGGGCCCGACCCGGTTCGTGGGCCGGCCGCACGTTCCCCGACGTGCGCATGTTCCAGGAGCTCGCGATCACCGCCGAACGCGGCGGAATCGACATGCTCTTCTTCGGCGACGGCACCGGCCTGCCCGACACCTGGCGCGGATCCACCGACGCCGCCGTCGAGTGGGGCGTGCAGTGGCCCCGCCACGACATGAGCCCGTTCATCGCGGCCATGTCGGCCGTCACCGAGCACATCGGTTTCGGGCTCACCTACTCGTCGACGTTTATGCACCCGTTCTACGTGGCGCGCCTGCTCAACTCCCTCGACCACGTCACCGGCGGACGCATCGCCTTCAACGTCGTCGCGTCGACGAGAGTGTCGGATGCTGCGAACTACGGTTACGACTCGCTGCCCGAGCACGGCCAGCGCTACGAGCGCATGGACGAGTTCATCGACGTCTGCCAGCGGCTGTGGAACTCCGTCGAGCCCGACGCGATCGTGATGGACCGCGAGACGGGACGGTTCGCCGACCCGGCCAAGGTGCACGCGATCGACCACCACGGCGCGTTCTTCGACGTGAAGGGACCGCTGACGAGCGTGCCGAGCCCCCAGGGCCACCCGGTGCTCGTGCAGGCCGGCAACTCGCCGCGCGGCATCGCGACGAGCGCCAAGTTCGCCGATCTCATCTTCGGCTTCGGCGGAAACCTCGCCTCGCAGACGCGTCACCGCAGCATGCTCGACGCCGAACTCGCCGCGAACGGCCGCGACCCTTCGGCTGTCGGCATCCTCTGGGCCACCCAGCTCGTGATCGGGCGCACCGAGGAGGAGGCGGCCGCGCGCAAGAACGAGATGCTCGCCTACTGGGGCGACGAAGCGGTGGGCGCCTACCTGTCGTACAACTCGGGCTACGACTTCTCCACCGTGGGATCGACCGTCAACCTCGGCGAGCTTAACGAGACGATCGTGGCGACCGGTGCGTCGCCTTCGGGACTCGTCGGCCAGCTGGTCGCCGAACTGGGCGCCGACCACGACATGAGCCGCGACGAGTTCTTCGAGCGCGGTTGGAAGCACGCGGTGGGTTTCGACACGACGATGTCGGGCACCGCCGCGCAGCTGGCCGACCAGCTCGAGGAGAACTTCGCGGCCACCGGCTCCCGCGGCGGGTACATGATCGGCAACCCGCTGAGCATGCCGAGTTCGTACGTCGACATCATCGAACTGCTCGTGCCCGAGCTGCGGCGCAGGGGCACCATGGGTGCGGCCTACCCCGGCCGCACCCTCCGCGAGAACCTCGCGTCGTGAGCCGGCGGGCCGCGCGCTCGCGATCCGCGTCGTCGCAGTGGGAACAGACGATCCTGCTCTGCTGTCTCATCGGCTCGACGCAGATGACGTGGGGCACGATCGTGCCGGCGCTCCCGCTGTACGTCGACCGCTTCGGCGTGACCGCGGCCATGCTCGGTGTCATCGTCGCGGCGTTCGGGGTCGGGCGGGTGATCGCGAACATCCCCGCCGGTCTCGCCCTGCGCTGGTGGCGTCCGCGGCCGTACCTGCGGGCGGTGTGCCTGTCGTTGATCGTCGTGACCGCCGCGACGGGATTCAGTACGGATACCGGCACGCTGATCGCGGCCAGGGTCGCCGCGGGCATACTGGGCGGCGCAGCGGTGACGATCGGCTTCGCGGTGCTCGTGGCCGGGGCTCCCGCCGACCGGCGAGGGCGCGTCATGGCAACGGCGACCGCCGTGCAGATGTCGGCCGGAGCGCTCGGCGCGTTCGTCGGCGGGCTCGCGCTCACCTGGTTCCCGCTCGAGGTGGCATTCGTCGTCGCCAGCGTGCCTCTCGCGGCCTGTCTCGCCTGGGACGCGGCTCGCCCGGCCCGGCACTACTGGCAACCGTTGCGAGCCGGCGACCGTGGCGCACGGCCCGCGGTCGACCGGGTCGCCTCGTCGGGTCTCGGCGTCGTGGTCGTCGCCCTCGCGCTCGGCTCGTTCGCGGCGTTCTTCGCCCGGTTCGGCGGCGAGCAGGGACTCGTGCCGTTGCTCGCCTACGAGCAGGGCGGTCTCACCCCGCTCACCCTCGGGGTCGCGCTGGCGGCCGCGACCCTGGCATCGCTCGCCGCGATGCCCCTCGTCGGCGCCGTTATCGACCGTGGTCGCCGTGTCTCGGTGCTCGTCCCCGCCACGGTCGCGGCGGCACTGGCTCTCCTGCTGTTCGCGGTGGCCGAGGGGCCGTGGTTCTTCGCCGCCGCCATCGTCGTCTACGGACTCGCGTCGAGCGTCGCGGGTGTCGTGCCCTCGGTGATCATGAGCGAGCGCGTGCCGGCCGGGCTGAGCGGGGTCGTGGTCGGGGTGACGAGAACCGCGGGCGACGTCGGCGCCGTGGTCGGTCCACTGCTCGTCTTCGGGGTGTTCGACGCCGCGGGAGTCTGGCCGGCCGTCGCGGTCATCGCGGTGGTGCTCGTGGTCGCCAACCTGCTCATCGTGCGGGTGTCGATCGGGTCACGGCGCGAGGCCATCCTCGTCAGCGGCTAGCGTTGACCGCATGCCGCACCTCCTGCACCTCGATTCCTCGGCCGACCTCGACACCTCACGGTCGCGCGCGATCGGGCAGACCTTCGTCGACGCGTGGCTCGAGGCCGACCCGCAGAACACCGTGACCCACCGCGACCTGCACCGGGCGCCGCTCCCGCACCTGGCGGACTCCTCGCTGCACTGGCCGGAACACGCCAGGCCGGAGGGGTCGAACCCGCCCGCCGAGGCGGTCGCATTGCAGGCAGCGCTCATCGAGGAGCTCCTGACCGCGGACGTCGTCCTCGTCGGCGCGCCGCTCTACAACTACTCGATGCCGTCGACGCTTAAGGCCTGGATCGACCACATCCACGTGCCGGGCATCACAGCCGGCGACAAGCAGCCGATGGCGGGCAGGCCGGCGGTGATCATCTCCAGCCGCGGGGTCTCCTACGACGAGGGTTCGCCCACGGCGGGTTGGGACCACGCGGTGCCCGCGCTGCAGCTGATTCTCGGAACGTCGCTCGGCATGCCGGTCACGCTCGTCTCGACGAGTCTCACGCTCGCCGAGGCTGTGCCCGAACTCGCCGACCAGATCGAGCGCGGGCGCGAAGAGCTCGCACTCGCCCACGAGGAAGCGGCCTCCGCCGGGTCGCGCCTCGGAGGGATGACCCGGCTGGAGTAGGCGCCGCCACGAAGCCGCGATCCGCGGCGCTAGGTGCTCGGCGTGGTGCGCCGCAGGTCGGCGGCGAAGGCCGCCTCGTCGATGTCGTACGGGGCGATGCCGGTGCTGCGTCCGGTCGCGGTGAATTCGTCGGTCGAGAACCGGCCGGCCGCGACCTGCGCCGCGACCTCCCCGTCGGCCGGGTCCTCCGCCACGAGCCACTCCGCGAGCTGGGCCGTCACGAACCGGTTCGCGCGGTCGAACGCGTGCCAGGCGTCCGCCGCCGCGTACCCGGTGAGCGAGCGGATGTCGCGGGCCACCGCAGCGCGCTGGGCGGTACGCAGCGCGAGCGCCACCCGCAGGATCCGGTCGCACTCCCGCCGGCCGGCCGTCAGCACGCCCTCGACGGCGAGGCTCTCACCGGGCTGCAACGACAGCGCCTCGTAGATCTGGGGCAGCGGGTCGTCGGTGCCGCGCGCCGAGAACTCCTTGTGTGCGCGGAAGACGGCCCGGAAGGTCAGCCAGTCGAGCACCACGCTCTCCGAGTTGGCCGTGAGGCAGCGGTCGCGCAGCCAGCCGGGCAGGCCGGCGTCGGGCACAGGGGAGCGGCCGAGCGTCGACCACTGCGTGATCGGGTCGGCCGAGTCGATCTCGGTGGCGAGGAAGCCCAGCGTGGTCGGCTCGAACCGCACGACGGTGTCGAGCGCCAGTTCGAGCTCGCGTTCGTTCTGCTCGACCGTGCGGATCAGGGCGAGCCGGGCCGCCTCGCCCGAGCGTTTGGCGGTGCGCCGGGTCTCGGCCGACTCGCGGGCCTGGGCGGCGCGGGCGCGGGCCGCTATCGACTCGGCCGGCCCGGCTTCCGGTTCGCCCGGCGCCTGGCGTGCGCCGAAGAGCCCCCGCCGCATGTCAGGCGTTCACCGCCTGGAGCCCGGCCCACAGCTGGGCGGCCGAGTTCTCCCAGCTCCAGGTGGCCGCCTGGGCGACACTCGCCTCGGACCGTGCCGCCCACGCGCCCGGCGCCTCGAGGGATTCGACCGCTGTGACGAAAGCCGCGGCATCCGTCGGCGTGAAAAAGAGACCGGCGTCCCCGGCGATCTCGTGGAAGATCGTGATGTCGGAGACGACGACGGGCACACCGAACGCCATCGCCTCGACGAGCGGGATGCCGAATCCCTCGTCGAGCGACGCGCTGACGAGGGCCGTCGACCGCTGCAGCAGCTCGACGTACTCGGCGTCGGTCGCGCCGTCGTGCACGACCAGGTTGTCCGCGGTGTTGAGCGCACGGAGGCGTTGCTGCGTCTCGGCCGACATCGGGCTCATCAGGTGCAGCGTGTAGTCGGGCAGGTCGTTCATGGCCGTCACGAGCGTCTCGACGTTCTTGTACGGCATGAACGAGCCCATGTAGACGAGGCTCTTGTCGCGCGGCCGGGTCGCGGCGGGCTCGCCCGAGGCGGCGGCGAGCGAACTCGCGTTCGGCGCGAGGATGAGCGGTTTGGTGGTGAGCTTCTTGCGCGTGATGAGGTCCATCGTGGTGCGCGAGACCGCCGCGACGGCGTCGGCCCGGTTGAGCAGCATCCGCTGCGGCCACCAGACGAGGTGGTAGAGGCGCCAGAGCACCCGGACCGCCTGCGGCAGGTTACGCGGAGGCGTGCGGTGCGTGTAGTAGATGAGGTCGTGCACCGTGAGCACGAGCTTGTAGTTGCGCCCCAGGGACCCCATGGTCTGCATGGGGGAGAAGACGACATCCGGATGCAACGGATTGAGGTAGCGCGACATGAGGGAGTCCTTGGGACTCGTCATCGCCGGTGCCTTGATCCACGGCAGGTCGGGCAGCATCTCGAGCTGGCGTTCGTCGTTGATGATCATCGTCACGGGCGTGAGTTTGGCCAGTTCGCGCACCAGGTTGGCCGAGTAGCGGCTGATGCCGTCGTGGGTTCCCCAGCGCACGGCCCTACAGTCGAAGAACAGCTTCACGGGTGGTGCGCCCCCAGGGTCTCAGATCGTGCACGGGTGATCGACACGCTATCAGCCCGGGCGGGGTGACGATCTCAGGCCCCGAACACCTCCCGCAGTTTCGCCTCGTCGTCGTGGCTGAGGTTGGTGTCGATGAGCTCGACGTCGACCCCCTCGAACGCGTCGGCGACCCTGTCGATGACGGCCCCGCTCGTCAGCACGAAGAGCGCGGAGGTGCCGGGGGTGATGCTGTCGCGCACGCTGTCGAGGAACGTGTCGTCGATTCCCACGTCGGAGAGCGATCCCGCGATGCCCCCCACGACGGCACCCACCACGGTGCCCAGCAGCGGGACGAAGAAGATCAGGCCGAACAACAAGCCCCAGAAGCTACCGCCGAGCGCCCCTGCCCCCGCCGACGTGGTGAGCTGACGGGTCTTCGGCCCGGTGGAACCGACCTCCCACGACACCACGGCGGCGTCGTCCACGGTGATGAGGCTCTCCCGCTGCAGGTCGAGCAGAACCTTTTCGGCCTCGACCGCCCCGTTGACGCTGTCGAACTTCCAGACCGACAGGGTGCTGGTCATGACATTCTCGCTTTCTGATTGGGCCGGGCGGATCAGACCAGTCCCAGGCGTTCCGCCTCGGCGATCGCGCTGCGTCGCGACGAGACGCCGAGCTTGCGGTAGATGCCGCGCATGTGGGTCTTCACGGTGTTGATCGAGAGCAGCATGTCGTCGGAGATCTCGCCGACGGTGCGCAGTGTCTTCAGCTCGGAGAGCAGCTCCCGCTCCTTCGGCGTCAGCGCGCCGAGGGGCTGGTCGGGCTCGAACTCCGCGCGGCCGCGGGCGAGCAGTTGCGTCGCGATACCGTCGTGCCTGCCGAAACGGTGCAGGCCGTGCGCGAGCACGGCGCGCACCGAATCGCCGCCGGGCCGCACCACCTCGGCCAGCGCCCCCGTGTCATCCGCCCTCTCCAACGACCGGCACATCGCCGCGTGTGCGCGAAACGCGTTGCCGGACTCGTGTTCGAACACCGCCTCGAGCGACCACTCCACGATCTCGCTGAGCGGAGTGCGCGCGCCGCGCGATTCGTGCAGGAGGGGAGTCAGGATGCTGCGGGCCGACGACTGCCGCCCCGTCGAGTACAGCAGCAGCGCGTAGGCCACGTTCCAGTCGTGACCCTCGCCGATCAGGTGCCTCGCCCGGTCGAGCAGCCGCTCGCTCCAGCGGTGCTCGCCGATCGTCAGCGCCATGCGGATGCCGAAGTGCAGCGACGACACGACCACCGACGCCGGAGCGCCGACGAGGTAGGGCTGGGGCCATCCGGTCGTGAAATCCTGGGCGGCCCGTCGTTTGTCGGGCAGCGAGTCGAACGTCACCGCCTGGAGCGCGTGCCGTGTCTCCGTCGTCACTTCGGAGAGGTGCTGCCTGCCGGCGAAGTCGGCGGCCGCCCGCAGGTGTTCGAGCGCGGACGCCTCGTCGAGCAGCTCGTGGTGCGCCCAGCCGGCGAGCATGTGGGCGTGGGCGAGCGCGGTGTCAGAGGCGCGGCCCGACGACCGTCCGGCGATCTCGAGCGCGCAGAGGGCGTGGCGCAGGCAGGCCCGCAGGTCGCTCGCGCCGAGTTTGGTGGCGGCCAGGCCGACGGCGCTCATCGTCTGCACCGACAGGTCGCCGATGTTCTCGGCGATCGCCCGTGACGCCTCGAGCTCTTCGACGGCACGCTCGGTCGCACCGACGCGCGTCTCGGCGAGACCGCGGCCTAGGTGCACCGCCGCGCACAGCTCGTCGGGCAGCGCCAGCATGGTGCTGTCGGCCCAACCCGACGACAGGCCGTCGATACGTTCCCCCCGCAGCAGCGCGATGCGCAGCTGAACGAGGTAGAGCAGCCAGTCCCACTCGAAGAGGTCGTCGACGTCGAGACCGGTGGGGCGCACCCGAGCGACGGCGTCGGCCGCGCGGTCGGTCTCGCCGCAGTCCGCCGCGGCCCAGGCGATCATCAGACTCGAGAACGGTCCGGCGGTCGTGCGGCCGGTAGCGGAACCGGCGAGCGCGAGAACCTCCGCCGCGTGTCCCTCGGAGACCAGCGCGTAGCCGGAGCGCCGCAGCACCGTCTCGACGAGTTCCCCGTCGTCGATGTCGAGCGCCAACTGCAGGGCGACGAGCGGGTCTCCGTTGACGACGTGCCACTCGGCGGCCCGCCCGGTCATCTCCCGCAGCGCCGTGGGAGAGAGCTCGACGATCTTCTCGCGCAGGAACAGTCGGAACAGCGGCTGCACGCGGTACCAGACCCGTCCGAGCTCGTCGGTGGAGACGCGGCGCAGCATGGGGTTGTTGCCGGCCAGCCGTCGCAGGGCGTGGGCGCTGTCGAGCGAGGTGCCCACCGCGTTCGCGAGGCTGGCCGTGACGAGCGGGCAGATGCCGGCCGTGAGCATCGTCGACCTGTCGAGCGGACCCAGGTCGTCGAAGACCTCGCGCTGCAGGTACTGGTGCAGCACGTCCGGGTCGAGCAGGCCGAGCCGTGCGTCGAGGGTGCCGGTCGAACGGGCGACGCCGGCGTGGGCCAGGCTGAGCGCCGCCGGCCAGCCCTCGGCGGCGGCGTAGAGGGAGTCGACTCCGCCGCCGTCGATGTCGTCGTCCTCGAACAGCGCGCAGGCCTCGGCGTGGGTGAACGAGAGCGAGTCGGCCGTGAGCTCGCGCACGCGGTTGGTGAGCCGGGCGCGCTGTTCGAGCAGCGACGACCGGGTGGCGAAGACCACGTAGACGCTCGCCGGAACGAGCTTGAGGAACCGGATGAACTCGGCCTCGGATGCCCCGTCGGCGAGCAGGTGCGTGTCGTCGAAGACGACGGCCGTGCGCGGGCCGAGGAGGTCGAGCGCCCGGGTGAGACCCGCGAGGAACTCGCTGTGCTTGCGCGGCGCCATGCTCACTTCGAGTGAGCCGAGCGCGCGCTCGGCCGCGTCGTTGCCGGCGGCGGCGACGACGAGGGCGGCCAGCAGGGAGCCCCAGAAGACCAGCGGATCCCTGTCGTCGTTGTCGAGTTCGCACCACCCGACGACCACACCCTCGTCTCTCGCCATGGCGCACCACTGGGCGAGCAGCGACGACTTCCCGTAGCCGGCCGGCGCGCTGATCATCATGAACGTCGCGTCGGGCGAATCGAGTCCGGTCGACAGCGCGTCGTAGAGGCGCGGTCGCTCGACCAACGGACCGACCGGAACCGGGACGCTGACCTTGGCCGCCGGTGTGTCGTGGATGAGTCGTGCACCGCTCGCCGTCACCATGCGATGAATATACGACCGGGCAGGAGGGCGCGGTAGGGGGCGGAGGCGTATCGCCCTTCACGGGTGAGGCTCACCCGTTTCGGCTGAACACGGGCCATCCGGCGTGGCCGTCCGGTCGGCGGCGATGCCCGGCTCGATCGCCGCGGGCCGTGCGGCTCCGCGCTCGACGGCGCGCGCGATCATCGGGGCGGTGCCTCCCACGACGGCGGCGCGGGTGACGTCGGTGAGAAGCCCGGGTCTGCCGAATCTCCGGAAGAGGGGCATGCGGTCCCCTAGCTGTCCACCGTCGCCGCGGCCGCCACGGTGTGGGGCGGGACGTGGACGTGCAGTTCCAGCAGTCCGCCCACGTCGGAGGAGAGCAGCGCCAGCGAGTCCGACCACACATGTTCGATCGCGAGCAACAGCGCCGAGCTGCCTGGCCGGATGCCCGCGACGACGAGTTCGGCGTCGGCGCTGCTGAACAGCGGGCGGGGGTCGGGACTGATCCTCGACCAGCGCGGCACGATGTCGTCTTCGAGGTCGGTGACCGTGACCGCGCTCCCCGCGGTTCGCGCTGCGATCACCGCGTCCACGACGCGGAGGGTGCCACCTGAAGCGAGCTGCTCGAGCAGCGGTGCGACACCCGACATCAGTCCCGCGTCGGGGAACGAGATGACGACGACGTCGACGGGACCCATCGTCTGCTCCCCTCCGCGCCGGCGGTTGTGGCATCCGCGGAATCTGCCCCCGCGGTGGTGCCCAGTGTGCGCCAGCCGCGGGCGGGCAGAATCACCCGGCGAAGGTGACGGCCCGCGGTCGCACCCACGGGCCGCCTGCCTCAGTCGGCGAGGAGCTCGCGCACGCGCGGGATGACCCGGGTGCCGTACAGCTCGATGCTCTTCATCAGCTTGTCGTGGCTCAGGCCGCCGTTGCCGTACTTGAGGTCGAAGCGGGAGAGGCCGAGACCCTTCGCGGCGTAGGCGATCTTCGTCGCGACGGTCTCCGGCGAGCCGACGAACAGCGCACCCTCCGGGGCGGCGGCGGCGTCGAACTGCGCGCGGGTCATGGGCGGCCAGCCGCGTTCGCGGCCGATGCGGGCCATGAGCGCCTGGTAGTGCGGCCAGAGCTCCTCGCGGGCCTGCTCGTCGGTCTCGGCGATATGTCCGGGGGAGTGCTCGCCCACGGGCTGGGTCGGCTGTTCGAGCTGCTCGAGCGCGCGGTGGTAGAGGTCGACGAGCGGTGCGAAGCGCAGCGGTTCGCCCCCGATGATGGCGAGCATCAGCGGCAGGCCGTACCGGGCGGCGCGGATGACCGACTCGGGGCTTCCGCCCACGCCGACCCAGGTCTTCAGCAGGCCGTTCTCGACGGGAGGGAAGACCGACTGCTCGGCGAGCGGCGCGCGGGTGCTGCCCTGCCAGGTGACCGGCTGCTGCTGGCGCACCGCGGCGAACAGGTCGAGCTTCTCGTCGAAGAGCTCCTCATACTGGGCCAGGTCGAATCCGAAGAGCGGGAACGACTCGGTGAACGACCCGCGCCCGAGGATGACCTCCGCGCGGCCGTTCGAGATGCCGTCGAGCGTTGCGAAGCGTTGGAAGACCCGGATCGGGTCATCCGAACTCAGCACGGTCACCGCGGAACCCAACCGGATGCGCGAGGTGCGGGCCGCGATCGCCGAGAGCACGACCTCGGGTGCCGAGACCGCGAAGTCTTCGCGGTGGTGCTCGCCGATGGCGATGAAGTCGATGCCGACCTGGTCGGCGAGGACGCCCTGGTCGACGATGTTGCGCAGCACCTGCGCGTGCGGCAGGGGGCGGCCTTCGGCGTCGTCCGTCACATCGCCGAAGGTGTCGAGCCCGAGTTCGATCTCCATGGTCTGTCTCCTAGTCAATTCAAACGTATGGACTTGGCAACCTCGCGGCGGTGCGCGGTATTCCCTGTTCTAGCGTGGCCTCGGAGCGGGCGGCGGCGGGACCTCTTTCGCCGCGATCACGTCGGCGAACGCGATCGTGGTGAGCCCGCGCACGGTCGCGATCACGCAGTGGGTGGCGTCGGTGCCCGAGAGGTAGCCGAGCGCGTCGGTCGCCGAGCCCTCCGGGTCGTCGTGCAGGGCGTACCGGATGACCACGCGGGTGCCGTCACCCGCGTTCTTCAGAAATTCGACCGGCGTCACCATGAGCTCGGCTTGTAGTCCTTGAGGAAGATACCGAACAGGTCTTCGCCGTCTTCGCCGCGCACAATGGGATCGTAGACGCGGGCGGCGCCGTCGACCAGGTCGAGCGGGGCGTGGAAGCCCTCCTCGGCGAGGCGCACCTTGGTCGGGTGCGGGCGCTCGTCGGTGATCCAGCCGGTGTCGACGCTCGTCATGAGGATGCCGTCGGTCTCGAGCATCTCGCGGGCGCTGGTGCGGGTGAGCATGTTGACGGCCGCCTTGGCCATGTTGGTGTGCGGATGACCCGGACCCTTGTAACCCCGGCCGAAGACGCCCTCCATCGCCGAGACATTGACGATGTACTTGCGGTGGGCGGGCGACGCGGCCATCGACGGCCGCAGCTTCGAGATGAGGATGAACGGCGCCGTCGTGTTGGCGAGCTGCACCTCGAGCATCTCCAGCGGGTCGACCTCGTCGACGTGCTGCGTCCACGAGTTGGCGTCGTGCAGGTCGGGCAGCAGGCCGCCCGCATCGATCGCGGTGCCGGCTGCGAGGCGTTCCAGCGACGAGGAGCCGGCGGTCATGGCCAGCTCTGTGAGCTGCTCGGCGCGGGACGCGGCCGCGGCGAGGATGGGGTGGGCGGTCACCGACTGGGCGAGGGCCTGCGGGTGCGGGTCGTTGGTGTGGCCGAACGTCACGAGCTCGGGCAGCGGGCCGTCGGGCAGCGGGGCGAGCTCGCCGTCGACGAGCGGCTGGTAGGCGCCGGGGGAGCGGCGCACGGTCTGCGTGGCGTTGTTGATCAGGATGTCGAGCGGTCCCTGCTCGGCGACCGACTCGGCGAGCCCGATCACCTGGGCGGGGTCGCGCAGGTCGATTCCGACGACCCGCAGGCGGTCGATCCAGTCGGCGGAGTCGGGCAGGCTCGTGAACCGTCGGACGGCGTCGCGCGGGAAGCGCGTGGTGATTGTGGTGTGCGCTCCGTCGCGCAGCAGCCGCAGGGCGATGTACATGCCGATCTTCGCGCGGCCGCCGGTGAGCAGCGCGCGCTTGCCGGTCAGGTCGGTGCGGGCGTCGCGCTTCTCGTGGCTCATGGCCGCGCACTCGGGGCAGAGCTGGTGGTAGAACGCGTCGACCTGGGTGTACGGCTGCTTGCAGATGTAGCAGTTGCGCGGCTTGAGGAGCGTCCCGGCGGTCGGGGCGGTCGTCGACGCGGCGATCGGCACGCCGCGGGTCTCGTCGTCGATGCGGTCGGGCGCGCCCGTGGCGGTGGCGGCGACGACGGCGCGGTCGGCGTCGGCGATCGTGGCGCGCTTGTCGAGCCGACGCTCCTTCTTGACCGACTTGAACATCTTGGCCGTGGCCCGCCGCACGGTGATGAAGTCGGGGTGTTCCTCGTCGATCGCGGCCATCGACTCGAGCACCCGCAGGGTCACGGCGAGGTCGGCGGGATCGATCGCGGCGCCGGGCACGGTGGTCGCGGCGTCGTCGGGAACGGAGGGGGAGTCAGGCTGGGAAGGCACACACGATTCTAAACGATCGCGTTCGGCTCCCGCCCGGGCTCCCGGCCCGCGGGGTCCCAGCCGTCGAACGTGCGGTCGAGCGCGCCGAGTATCGACTCGAAGCTCGCGTCGACGTCGAGCGGCAGCATAAAGCCGCCGGCCGCCTCGAGGGCGACGAAGCCGTGCAGGGTCGAACGCAGCATGCGGGTGGCGTCGATGGTCGCCTCACGCGAGAGGTCGTAGCCGGCGAGGGCCGAGAAGATCACCTCGACCGCGCGGGAGCCCGCGCGCACGTCGGCGGGGTCGCCGGGGATCGCGGCCCGCAGCGTGGTCTCGTAGCGGCCCGGATGCGCCCCCGCCCACGCACGGTAGGCGAGCGAGAGCGCGCGCACCGCCTCCCCGCGCGAGCGTCCGATGGCGGCTGCACCGATGGCATCCGCCATGTCGTTCTTCGCGCGCACCGAGATCGACTGGCGCACCGCGTCGAGCGACGCGACGTGCTTGTACAGGCTCGGCACCTTGACGCCGAGCCGGTCGGCGAGGGCCGCAAAGCTCAGGCCCGCGATACCGACCTCGTCGGCGAGCACCTCGGCGGCCTCGACCACGCGGTCGTGGGTCAACCCCGCCCTAGCCACGGGGAACAACCGTCGTCAGGAACGACTCGATGGCCGGAACGACGAGATCGGGACGCTGGGACTGCGGGTAGTGGCCCGCGTCGGGGACCATCACGGCCGTACCGCCGAGGGCGTTCGCGAGCCAGTCGGCCTCGGCGCGCGGGTCCGGGAAGTCGGGGTCCAGCCCGCCCATCAGCACGAGCGACGGGGTGTGCACCGCGGGAAGCGCGCGCTCGACGGCGTCGTGGCTCAAGCGTGTCGTGCGCGAGAAGGCGGCGGCGTAGCCGGGGCGGCGCAGGGCGGCGAACAGGCTGGCGGTGTACTCGGCCTGGTCGGCCGGCTTCCTGCCGGCGTAGAGCGAGGGCAGGTAGGCCTTCCAGGTGACGGTCACCCAGGGGACCGCGGTTGCGGCGCGCATGATGAGCGTGAGGGCGCGGGACACCTTCGGGTTGCGGCCGAACGGGCCGAGCAGCACGAGGCCGGTGACGAGCTCGGGGCGGCGCGCGGCCGTCAGCATGGCGGCGGACGCGCCCATCGAGTTGCCGACGATGACCGCGGGGGATCCGAGGTGGTCGAGCAGCGCCTCGACGTCGCCCGCCGTCTCCTCGTCGCCGTACGACGGGAAGCCGGTGCTGCTGTCGCCGTGCCCGCGCAGGTCGGTGGTGACGACGCGGTAGCCGGCGACGACGAGCGCGGGGGCGAGGTGGCGGTAGCTGGCGCGCAGGTCGCCCATCCCCGGCACGCAGACGATGAGCGGGCCCTCGCCCGAGTCGTCGTAGGCGATGGTGCCGTTCGGCACAGACAATGTGTTCTGGTTAGTGTTCATAGCCACAAAGCTAGTGGCACTAGCTTGACCATGTCAAGCGTTTGTAGCGCCCCGGTCGCGATTGTTTTCATCCGTCTCGACGAAGAAGGCGGCGTCGCGACGAGGTCCCTTCGTGGCGACCGGTGGCGCCGCGCCGATACCTGTCTATCAGGACGGAGCGTTCACGCCGCCGGCGGCCGTCGCGGCGTTGCGCGCGGCGAGCTCCCCGAACGCCTCGGCGAGCTCCGGGGGGTGCACGACGTCGATGTCGGTGTCGAAGCGGCCCAGCGAGGCGGCGAGGGCCATCCACGACCAGGATCCGACCTCGAGGCTGCAGCGGTCGGGGCCGAGGTCTTCGACGATCCCGTCGCCGGCGAAGGGAATCACGTCGGACGCGGACCGATGCAGCACGACCGTGCCCGTGCACGGCCACCGGTCGGTATCGGCGGAACCCTTGAACCGGGCGGCCACGTACCGGGTGACATCGCCGCCCGGGACTTCGCGCGGGCGGAACCGCCCGCCGGTGGGGGTGCGTGGGGTGATGCGGTCCGCGCGGAAGATGCGCCAGTCGTCGTGCTCGAGGTCCCAGGCCACGAGGTACCAGCGACCCTGGGCGGTCACGACGTGGTGCGGCTCGACCCGGCGCCGCGTCGGCTCGTCGAGCGGAAGGCGGCCCGCGTAGTCGAAACGCAGCTCCACCTGGGCGCGGGCGGCCGCGGACAGCGTCACGAGCACGTCGGGTGCGACCGGATCCTGCACACCCCCACCCGCGCGGGTCGCGACGGTCGTGAACTCGAGGGCGTCGAGCCGGTGACGCAGACGCGAGGGCATCACCTGCCGCACGGTGGTCAGGGCACGCACGGCCGCTTCCTCGATGCCGACGCCGGAGAGGGTCGCGGCGCGCAGTGCCACCGCCAGCGCGATGACCTGATCGTCGTCGAAGAGCAGGGGCGGCAGTTCGCTTCCGGCGTCGAGTCGGTAGCCGCCGTCCGGACCCATCGTCGCCCGGATGCTGTAGCCCATCTCGCGCAGCCGGTCGACGTCACGACGCACGGTGCGGTGACTGATGCCCAGACGTTCGGCCAGGACCACGCCCGGCCAGTCGCGGCGCGTCTGCAGCAGCGAGAGCAGACTCAGCAGGCGCGAGGTGGGCGTCGTCATGTTCTCGATGATACGCGGGGTCTAGGACCGAACCTGTCCTAGACACCCGTCACAGTGGTGGAGCCGGGGAGAACCCCGGTGCCGTTCTCACTAGGAGCAGACATGAGCATCACGACCACCACCCACCTCAACTTCCGTGGCGACGCCCGGGCGGCCCTCGGGTTCTACCAGTCCGTCTTCGGCGGACGCGTGACCATCGCGACCTACGGCGACTTCGGGATGCCCGAGGACGCCCCCGGCGCCGACGGCGTCGTCTTCGGCCAGGTCGAAAGCGAGGACGGCTTCCGGGTCATGGCCTACGACATCCCCGGCCAGTCGGGCGGATCGACTGCTGGCGCGGGTTCGACCCGGCGCGAGAACGGCATCACCGTCACCGACCAGCCGTTCTTCGTCTCCGTGCGCGGCGAGACCCTCGACGAGGTGGAGTCGTACTGGCAGAAGCTCGCGGTCGGCGCGACGATCGTCGAACCCCTCGCGGCCTCGGCGTGGAGCGCCGGATTCGGCATGCTCACCGACTCGTTCGGGGTGACCTGGATCCTCGACGTGGCCGCCGTCTACACCGCCGAATAGAACCGCCGCGGCGTGGGGGACGAGAGTCTCCCGCGCCGCACCCTCAGCCGCACACCCCAATAACCCAGGAGTTCAACCATGTTCAGCGTTCTTCCCGAAATCAACTGGCTGGCAGTAATCGCCTCTACCGTCGTCTTCGCCGTGCTCGGCGGCCTCTACTTCTCCGCGATAGTCGCGCGACCGTATCGGGTGGCCCTCGGAAAAGAGGCCGCGCAGTTGCCGAAGCCCGGACCCCTCTTCATCCTCGGACCCCTCGTCTCGAGCCTGGCCGTAGTCGTCACGAGCGCGATCCTGCTCCGGGCCCTGTCGGTCGAGTCGGTCGGCGACGGCGTCGTGTTCGGACTCCTCGTGGGAATCGGCTACCTCGTCGCCCAGACGCTGAACATCGCGATCAACCCGAACTTCCCTCGCCCGCTGCTGTATACGCTCATCAACGCGCCGTACTTCATTCTCTGCACGGTCGCGGCGAGCGTCATCCTGACCCTCTGGCGTTGACGGGTAGCGCGCCGATGGTGCGGGACGAGAGGGGCGGATGACACGATGCGACACATCACCGACGACGAACGACGGGCCCGGATCGCCACCAGGCACGCGCTCGCCGCAGAGTCGCCCGCGCGGACGCCCGTGGACGCGGCGACGTCGGTCGTGGCCCTGCACGCGACCGACGCGCCGAGCGTCTACCTCTCGGTGTGGGCTCGCTCGCCCGGGGTCACCGTCGCCGAGATCGACGCGGCGCTCTACACCGACCGCACCCTCGTCAAGCAGCTCGCGATGCGTCGCACGCTGTTCGCCTTCCCGCGGGAGCTGCTGCCCGCCGTGCTCGGCAGCGCGGCGGTGCGCGTCGCGACATCCGAACACTCTCGGATGGCCCGCGACCTCGAGCGGGCGGGCCTCGCCTCGAGCGGCGGGGACTGGCTCGACCGCGCGCGGGCGGGAGTGACGGCGGCACTCTCCGCGGGTCCCGACGCCCTCTCCGCCGCGGAACTGCGCCGGGCCGTGCCGCTCATCGACGTCACCGTCGCGACGACGGCGGGGGAGACCTGGTCTGCCCCGCAGGTGCTCACGCTGCTCGGAGCCGAAGGCGTGATCGTTCGCGGCCCGTCTACCGGCGGCTTCCCGACGGCGCGGCCGCTGTGGACCCTGCCCGACCGCTGGCTCGGTGCTCCCGTCGAGCGGATGGAGGCGGCAGACGGCTACCGCGAACTCGTGCGCCGGTGGCTGCGTGCGTTCGGACCGGGAACCGAGGACGACATCGTCTGGTGGCTGGGTGCGACCAAGGGGGCCGTTCGGCTCGCCATCCGGCAGCTCGGCGCGGTGGAGGTCTCGCTCGACGGTGCTCTGCGTGGGTGGGTCCTGCCCGACGACCTTGACACCGATGACCTCGACCGCGGGGCGGGGAACGCACCGTGGACCGCGCTCCTGCCGCCCCTCGACCCGACGGTGATGGGATGGAAGGACCGCGCCTTCTACCTCGGCCCACACGGAGCACAGCTGTTCGACAGCCGGGGCAACGCGGGTAACACCGTCTGGTCGGACGGACGGGTAGTGGGCAGCTGGATACAGGACGCGGGCGCGGTCGTGCGTGTGCGCTTCCTCGAACCGGTGACGCCCGCGGTGCGGGAGTCGATCGACGATCAGGCGTCGCGCCTGACCGCCTGGCTCGGCGGCGTGCGGAGCCCGACCGGGTACCGGTCGCCCGCCATGCGCGTGCAGGAACGGGAGTGCGAACACGGGAGCGCGTAGATCATCCGACGGCGCGCCGGGGCGTAGCGTGTGCACCATGAGCCCCGCGCACAAACGTGTCGTCGCCCTCGTCGTCGTGCACGGGATGGGCAGCCAGCGTCGCAGTGAGACCCTGCTCCAGTGGGCCGAACCCCTGTTGCGGCGGCTCGACTGGGTGTCCCGGGGATCGGGCGGCGACGGGGTGGCGTTCGAACGCGTGGCGCTCGCCGGGGACGCGCCCGACGAAGTGAACGCCCGGGTGCGGTTCCGAGGTGACGACGGAGCGCAACACGAGGTGGTGCTCGTGGTGACGGAGGCGCGCTGGGCCGAGTCGTTCCTCCCGTTGCAACCCGGCGAGGTGTTCGCCTGGGGTGGTCCGTTCGCGTGGCGCGCGCTTCTCCGGCTGGGCTCGCACTTCACCCGCATCATCTGGGTGAACCCGTGGTGGCGTGTGGTGAGCGCACCGGTCGTGGCTGCTTTCTGGCTGGTACTGGCCGGGACGGGCCTGCTGCTCACCCTGCTGTTCCCGCTCGTCGGCCTGCTCCTGCTGGTGCCCGGGGTGTCATGGCTCGTCCGCGGCGTCACGAGCGGGCTCGCGGAGTTCGTCGGTGACGTGGCGGTGTGGACCAGGCGGCCCGTGCGCGCCGCGGCGATGCGGGCGGTCGTGCGCGACGGTGTGCGTTCCGCGAGCGTGCGGGCCGCGCTGCTCGCCCGGGCGGAGGGGGAAGAGGTCGACGCCACGCAGGTCGTCCTGCTCGCCCACTCGCAGGGTGCGACAATCGCGGCGCAGACCCTGTTCGACCCCGCAACGGGCGAGGTGCGCGTGCCGGTCGACGCGTTCGTGACCGTGGGCGGCACGTTGGCCCTGCTCGGCGCACCGCGATGGACCACAGGACGACTCGCCGGCGTGCGGGCCGCCGTTGCCGGGGTGCCGCGTGCCGAACGGGGGCCGGGTGGCGCCGCGTCCCGGTTCAGCCCGGTCGAGGAGTGGTCTCGCCTGGAGCGCCGGCCCCGCTGGCTCAACCTCTGGGCGATCTGGGACCCGTTCACGGCAGGTACCGTCTCCACCAGCATGCGGGCCAGGGAGCTGCGCTGGCGCGAGGTCTACGGCGGCCCCGCCAGCGACGCCACCGGTCCGGAAGAACACCCGGTGCACAACACCGCCAACCCGTTCACCGAGCACCAGGCCTACGCGCGCAACACGGCGCAGGTGATCGATCCGCTCGTGCGGCTGCTCACCGGGATCGCCCTCGCCGACCCGGGTGCGCCCGCCCGGGGTGCCGCCCACGCGCGCAGCGTGCGGCAGCTCGGGGTCGGGCGCATCCTCGCACTCGTCCTTGCCCTCGCACTTCTCGTCTCGCCGGCCGTCCCCGCGGCCCTGTCCTCGGTGGTCGACCTGCTCGCGCTCGGAACCGCGCCGCATCCCGCGCTCGGCCCGATAGTCGCCGTCGTGGTCGGTGTGGTCGCCCTGTGGGGCAACGGTGTGCTCTGGCGCGGCTGGGCCGCCCGGGTGGAGTGGACGCCGCCGGGGACGCCCGCCCCGAAGGTCTGGACTGGCGGCTTCGTGGTGCGGGCTGTGCTGCTCGTCGGCGTGTGGCTGGCGGTCGGCGGCCCCGCCGTGGTCCATCCGGTCTGGGCGGCGCTCGCCGCGGTGGCCGTGCTGGTGCTCCCCGAGTTCTGGCGTCTGCCTCGCGTGCTGCCGGAGCGTCGCTGAGGGGGGCCACCTGGACGCGCCGCCCGGCGCAGTAGGGGATGATCGAAGCATCATGCCTGAGGATGTCGCCACCACCGCCCCCGCGACGCTTCTCGAGCGCGCCCCCCGCCCCTTCGACGCCGACCAGGCGTTCGAGAACTTCTCCGAGTGGGCGGCCGACCGCGGCCTTCGCCTGTATCCGGCGCAGGAGGAGGCGCTCATCGAGATCGTCTCGGGCGCGAACCTCATCCTCTCGACGCCGACGGGCACGGGTAAGTCGCTCGTCGCGATCGGCGCCCACTTCGCCGCGCTCGCCCAGGGCAAGCGCAGCTACTACACCGCGCCGATCAAGGCACTCGTGTCGGAGAAGTTCTTCGCCCTCGTCGACATCTTCGGCGCCGAGAACGTCGGTATGGTCACCGGCGACTCGTCGGTGAACCCCGACGCGCCCATCATCTGCTGCACCGCCGAGATCCTCGCCAACGTTGCCCTGCGCGGCGGAGACCAGAGCGACGTCGACCAGGTCGTTATGGACGAGTTCCACTTCTACGCCGACCCCGACCGCGGCTGGGCCTGGCAGGTGCCGTTGCTCACGCTGCCGCACGTGCAATTCATCCTCATGTCGGCGACCCTCGGCGACGTCTCGCGCATCGCCGACGACCTGACGATCCGCACCGGTCGGGAGACCGCCGTCGTCACCGGCGTCGAGCGCCCCGTGCCGCTCGGCTACAGCTACGCCACGACGCCGGTGCACGAGACCATCGAAGACCTGCTGGCGACCGGCCAGGCGCCCATCTACATCGTGCACTTCTCGCAGCTCGCGGCGCTCGAACGGGCCCAGGCGATGACGAGCATCAAGATCGTCAGCCGCGAGCAGCGCGACGAGATCGCGGCGGCCATCGGCGACTTCCGGTTCACCACCGTTTTCGGTCAGACCCTCTCCCGGCTCATCCGTTCGGGCATCGGCGTGCACCACGCCGGCATGCTGCCCAAGTACCGCCGACTCGTCGAGCAGCTCGCGCAGCAGGGCCTGATGCGCGTGATCTGCGGCACCGACACTCTCGGCGTCGGCATCAACGTGCCGATCCGGACGGTGCTGTTCACGGCGCTCACCAAGTACGACGGCGTGCGGATGCGCCAGCTGACGGCGCGTGAATTCCACCAGATAGCGGGTCGCGCCGGTCGCGCCGGTTATGACACGGCGGGCACGGTGGTCGCGCAGGCGCCCGAGCACGAGAGCGAGAACGCCCGGCTCGTGGCGAAGGCGGGCGACGACCCGAAGAAGATCAAGAAGATCGTGCGCAAGAAGGCGCCGGACGGATTCGTGTCGTGGGGCGAGCCGAGCTTCAACCGCCTCATCGCCGCCGAGCCCGAGACGCTGAACTCGAGCATGCAGGTGAGCCACTCGATGATCCTCAACGTGATCGCGCGGGAGGGCGACGCGTTCCAGGAGATGCGCGACCTCATCTTCGAGAGCCACGACCCCTGGCCCAAGCAGCTCGCGATGGCGCGCAAGGCCCTGGCCATCTACCGCACGCTGCGCACGGCCGACGTCGTGACCCAGGTCCCACGGGCCGATCCCGTCGCGACGTCGCCGGCGCTGAAGTCGGCGCTCGAGGGTGTCGACGGTTTCGACAGCGGCGAGTACGAGGACTGGAACGCCGAACCCTCGGCAGCGGTCATCCATTACGACATCCGCCTCACCGTCGACCTCCAACCGAACTTCGCGCTGAACCAGCCGCTGTCTCCCTTCGCTCTCGCGGTCTTCGAACTTCTCGATCCCGAGTCGCCGAGCTACGCGCTCGACATGATCTCGATCCTCGAGGCGACGCTCGACGACCCCCGCCCGATCCTGTCGCAGCAGCAGTTCCTCGCCCGCGGTGAGGCCGTCGCATCGATGAAGGCCGAGGGCATCGAGTACGACCAGCGCATGGAGCTGCTCGAGCATGTGACCTGGCCGAAGCCGCTCGAGGAGCTGCTCGACGCGTCGTTCGAGCAGTACAGCGCCACCCAGCCGTGGATCGGCGACTTCGAACTCAGCCCCAAGTCGGTCGTGCGCGACATGTACGAGCGCGCCATGACATTCGCCGACTACGTGGGCTACTACAAGCTCGCGCGCAGCGAGGGACTCGTTCTGCGCTATCTCAGCGACGCCTACCGCGCGGTGCGGCAGACGGTCCCCGACGAGGCCAAGACCGAGGAGCTGCTCGACCTCATCGAGTGGCTGGGCGAACTGGTACGGCAGGTCGACTCCAGCCTCGTCGACGAGTGGGAGCAGCTGATCAACCCGACCGCGCCCGGCGAGAAGCCGGTGCTGCCGCCCGCGCCGCCGTCGATCCTCACCAACCCTCGGGCGTTCCGGGTGCTCGTGCGCAACGAGCTGTTCCGTCGGGTGCAGCTCGCCGCCTTGGACAAGTACGAGGAGCTCGGTGCTCTGGATGCCGCGTCGGGATTCACCGCCGACGTGTGGGGCGACGCCATGGACTCGTACTTCGACGTGCACGACGACCTCGCGACCGACAGCGACGCCCGCAGTTCGGCGATGCTCATCGTCGAGGAGGGCGCCGAGGTCTGGACGGTGCGCCAGATCTTCGCCGACCCCGCCGGCGATCACGACTGGGGCATCAGCGCCACCGTCGACCTCGCCGAGTCGGCGGAGCTGGGCGTGGCGGTGGTCAAGGTGACGGCGGTCGGCCGTCTCGACGCGTTCGCCTGAGAGCCCCCGATCAGTAGACGGTGCGCTCCAGGAACGCGTTGCCGAACTTGCGCTGCGGGTCGAGCCGGCCGGCCAGTTCGCGGAAATCGGCGATTCGCGGAAAGAGCGGCTCGAGCTCGGACCGCTCGGCGACGAACACCTTGCCCCAGTGCGGCCGTGCTCCGAGTGGGAGCAGCGCCGCCTCGATCTTGGGCAGCAGGGCGCGCACCTCGGCGGCGAGCGGCTTCCAGGTGAAGTGGATGCCGACCGCGTCGGTCTCGTGGGCGCCGCTCAACCAGAGCGAATCGGCCGCCATGGTGCGCAGCTCGGTGACGAGCAGCAGCGGCGCGATGCGAGGCCCGAGCGCGCGCACGGCCTCGATCGCCGCGACGGCGTTGCGGCGCGGCACGAGGTACTCGCTCTGCAGCTCGTCTCCGTTCGACGGGGTGAAGCCGAGCTTGAAGTGCGCGAGCCGGTCGCTCCACGGCCCCGCGATGCCGCCCTGTTGGGTGACGTTCGACGCGGGCTGATCGGGCAGCATGTGCCGCCCGGCGACCTGCCGCTCGGCGCCGAGGATCCGCTCGGGGGGCGCCGCGGCATCCATTCGGCTCTTGATCCACACGGTGGCGAGGGTGTCGCCGAGCCAGTCCGTGAACAGGCTGACGCTGTAGGCGCTCGAGGTGACGGCGTCGAAATTCGCGAGCAGGTCGGAGAAGGCGAGGTCGTCGTAGAGGTCCTGGCGCACGTCGAACGTGGGCTGGATGTCGAGGCTCACGCGCGTGACGATGCCGAGAGCGCCGAGCGAGACCACGGCGCCGTCGAAGTCGGGCTGGCCGCGGCGCAGCGTGAGCAGCTCGCCCGACGCGGTCACGATCTCGAGGGCGGAGACCGCGGCGGAGAGCGTGCCGTTGGCGTCTCCCGAGCCGTGGGTGCCGGTGGCGACCGCGCCGGCGACCGAGATGTGCGGCAGCGAGGCGAGGTTGTGCAGCGCCCACCCCGCGCCCTGCAACCGGGTGGCGAGGTCGCCGTACCGCACGCCTCCGCCGACCGTGACGGTGCGCGTATGCGGATCGATCTCGATCGGCGCATCGAGCAGGTCGAGGCTGACGAGCGTCCCGGGGGAGTCCGCCAGGTCGGTGAACGAGTGGCGGCTGCCCAGCGCCCGCACCCGCGTCGCCGCCGCGACGACGTCCTGCACCTCGCCCACGGTCGTCGGACGCGCAAGCGTCTCCGCCGTGTACTCGTAGCTTCGGGCCCAGTTCTCACCGACGTTGGTAGACATTGCTCCATTCTGCACCGGCCCCGGATCGTAGACTGACCACATGCTCGGTCGCGCGAAAGTCTGGCTCACCGACTACGCCTACGCGGCCCGGGTGAGCCTCGGCGCCACGCTCCGTCACCGCACCGTGCCCAAGCCGCGCGGCCACCTCGCGCCCGTCCTGCTCATTCCCGGCGTCTACGAGCGCTGGCAATTCCTGCGCGCAGCCGGCGGACGCCTCGCCCGCGCCGGACACCCTGTGCACGCCGTCGAACTGCTCGGCCGCAACATCGACGCGATTCCGGATGCCGCGGCCACCGTGCAGCGCTACGTCGACGAGCACGACCTGCGCAACGTCATCATCGTCGCCCACAGCAAGGGCGGGCTCATCGCCAAGCACATGATGCTCTTCGACGACGTCGAGGGGCGCATCGACCGGCTGGTGGCGATCGCGTCGCCGTTCCAAGGCTCGAGCCTGTCGAAGTACATGCCGGTGCGGCCGCTTCGTGCGTTCATCCCGACCGATACGACCCTCGCCCTGCTCGCCGCCAACGCCGAGGTGAACTCGCGCATCGTCTCGGTCTACGGCGAGTACGACCCGCACATCCCCGCCGGCAGCGAACTGCCGGGCGCGACGAACGTGCGGGTGCCCGTGGACGGGCACTTCCAGCTCCTCGTCGACCACCGCGTGCTCGACGAAGTCGAAGCCGCGGTGAACTCGACACCCGCGGCGGAATGAAACCGCCCGCCTGGTGTTGACTACGAGCATGACGCGAAATCAACGCTTGGTGCTCTCGATCGCGGTACTCGCGTCGTTCGTCACCTTCCTCGACGGCTCGGTGATCAACGTGGCGCTGCCCGCGATCGAGAAGGAACTCGGCGGGGGCATCACGACACAGCAGTGGGTCGTCGACGCCTACGCCATCACCCTGGGCACGCTCATCCTGCTGGCCGGGTCGCTCTCCGACACGTTCGGACGCTGGGTCGTGCTCAAAGCCGGCCTCTACGGCTTCGCGGTGACGTCGGTGCTCATCGCGCTCGCGCCCACGGCCGAGTCCCTCGTCATCCTGCGCGGGGCCCAGGGCATCGCGGGTGCACTGTTGGTTCCGAGCTCGCTCGCGATCATCATCGCGACCTTCCGGGGTGCACCGCAGGCGAAGGCGATCGGCACCTGGACGGGGTGGACGAGCGCCGCGTTCCTGGTCGGCCCCCTGCTCGGCGGCCTCTTCGTCGACTACCTCAACTGGCGCCTCGTCTTCGCGATCAACATCATCCCGATCGCAGTCACGCTCGTGCTGATCGCCCGCCTCGGCGAGAAGAACGTGCGCCCGGAGGGCGGCGGGATCGACTGGTTCGGAGCCGTGCTCGGCATCGTCGGCCTCGGCGGTCCGGTCTTCGCACTCATCGAGCAGGCAAACTTCGGCTGGTCGAGCCCGGCGATCTATCTACCGTTCGTGCTCGGCCTGATCGCACTGCTCGCGTTCATCCTGCGTCAGCGCACCACCCGGCACCCGATGGTGCCGCTCGGGTTGTTCAGCGTGCGCAACTTCTCGGTCGGAAACGTCTCCACCACCCTGGTCTACGGCGCGCTGTCGCTCGGCGGATTCATCGTGACCGTGTTCCTGCAGCAGGTGGGCGGCTTCTCGGCGACGGCCGCGGGACTGGCCTTCCTGCCCATGACGCTGATCAGCATCGCGCTCTCCTCGTTCTTCGGAGCCCTCGCCGGCAAGTACGGCCCGCGCCTGTTCATGGGTCTCGGCCCGATCGTCGGTGGCATCGGCTACCTGCTGATGCTCGGCATCGGCGACGACGTGAACTACTGGACCCAGGTCTTCCCCGGCGTCGTGGTCTTCGCGCTCGGCCTCACGATGACCGTCGCACCTCTCACCTCGGCGATCCTCGGGTCGATCTCGCCGGAGCAGTCCGGCATCGGTTCGGCGATCAACAACGCGATCTCGCGCATCGCCGGTCTGATCGCGATCGCCTTCGTCGGCGTCATCGTGGGCTCGCAGTTCACGGTCGACTCGTTCCACCGCGGACTCCTCGTCACCGCGGTGCTGCTCATCCTCGGCGGCATCGTCTCCCTCATCGGCATCAGCAACCCCGTGCACGAGAAGGTGCCCGAGAAGAAATAGCGGTCGTCGGGCGCCGTCGAGTTCGCGGCGGTAGTCGCGCCCTGTGGAGAACTAGGCCGCGAGCGCGAGCAGGGCGACGTTCACCAGCGCCGCGGCCATGATCAGCTGGAACAGCAGCCGGGTGGGCGGCCGCGTCAGGGCGAGCACACCACACACCGCGGCCAGCCCCAGAGTGACGACGAGTCCGACCCACTGCACGACGCCCGGGTTTCCCGCGCCGAAGACGACGAGAACGGATGCCACGCCCAACGCGCCGGCGATGGTGAGCCCGCTCGCCCGCCGGCCCAGACGGTGGGGGAGCCCGGCGACCCCCGTGGCCGCGTCGTCGGCGAGGTCAGGCAGCACGTTTGCGAAGTGGGCGGAGACGCCGAGCAGGGCGCCGGCCGCGAGCATCCACCACGGCGCGAACCGCGGCGTCTCGGCGGCGAGGGTCACTATGGCGGGCAGCAGGCCGAAGCTCACGACGAACGGCAGCACCGAGAACGGCGACCGCTTCAGCCACGCGTTGTAGGCCCATGCCGAGGCGATGAACACGAGATGGGCCACCGTCGCGCCCCAGCCGAGCGGCACGGTGAGCAGCACAGCCACGACCGCCGTGACGATCGACACCGTTCGCACCGTGCCGACGTCGATCCAGCCGCGGGCGATCGGTTTGTCGCGGCGGCCGACCGCGGCGTCCCGTTCCGCGTCGATCCAGTCGTTCGAGAGGCCGACCGAAATCTGGTTGAGAAACACGGCCATCGTCACGAGCGCGAGACGCCACGCGTCGAGCCCGGCTCCGAGGGCGAGAACCGCCGTGACCACGGTCACGGCGACCGTCGGACCGGGGTGTGTCGATAACGCGAGTGCTACGGGGCGGGCTGGCGCGTTATCGGGCATATCAAATGCTATTCCGATACCGTTGCCAGATGCCCACCACGCCGCACGCCAGCGACCTCGCCTCGATTCTCCCCGGAGTCTGGAACGTGCGAGCCACCAACTTCCCGATGTGGCTGAACCGCGAGCGCAAGTCCCCCCGGTTCAGTTACGACCTCGTCAGCGAGAACCCGCTGACCCTGCGCGACGACGTGAGCTACTTCACCGCCGACAACCAGGAGAAGCACGTGGTCGGCACCGACAAATGGGCCGACGACCACTTCGTCTGGCGCGGCAAGAGCCTGCTGAAGTTGGCCCGTAGCCGCTGGGCGGTCACGGGTAAGAACGATGCCTCGACCGTGCTCGCGATCCGTTTTGAGAAGACGGCGTTCACCCCCGCGGGCATCGACGTCATCGTGCGGGAGGCCGTCGAGATCGACGAGCTGCGCAGTCTCGTCGCCCGCAACACCGAGCAGTTCGGGCTCACGGCCGAGGACTTCGCCTCGCTGACCTGGCTCGACTGACCCCTCCTCCCCGGACATGGATCTGCGCGTGTCGCCGGCACTGACGATCCCGGCGGCGGAACTCGGCTGGCGCTTCTCCCGGTCGTCGGGCCCGGGCGGGCAACACGTCAACACGTCGGACAGCCGCGTCGAACTGTTCTGGAACGTGGCCGAGTCGACCGTGCTCTCCGACGCGCAACGCGCCCGATTGGGCGACCGGCTCGACGCCCGGCTCGTCGGGGGTGTGGTCACCGTCAGCGCCTCAGAGCAGCGTTCCCAGTTGCGCAATCGCGAGGTGGCCCTGGAAAAACTCGGGGAGCTGGTGGCCACCGCCCTCGCCCCGGATGCGCCGCCGAGACGACCGACGAAACCGACGAAGGGCTCGGGGAGGCGACACCTCGCGGCGAAGCAGCAGCGCTCGGCGACGAAGCGCCAGCGCCAGCGCCCGCTCGCCGAATAGCCCCGCCGGGACCGGCCCTAGTAGTCCAGCGCCGCCAGAACCGCCGCCGGCTGCTCCACGTTGCCGAAGTGGCCGCAGTCGGCGATGACCGTGGTCGTGCAGCGACGCACCACCCGGGCGAGCCGTTCGAGGTCGCCGTCGGTGACGAACACGTCGTTGTCGCCCTTCGTAGCGAGCACCTCGCACTCGATCAGCGACCAGCGGGCGTCGGCGTCGTAGCCACGCGTCACGTCGCCGGCGGTGACGAACGAGCGCGGACGCAGTTCGGTGGCGAGCGCGTCGATCACCGTGTCGTCGACGCGCGTCGGGTGCCGGAACAGCGGCGAGGTCGCGAACCGCAGGATGCCCAAGGCGCGTAGGCCGCGCACCGCGGCGAGGGCCACGGGCTGGATCGGCGCGAGCAGCCGCATAAAGAAGCGCAGCAGCACGAAGCCGGGGATGACCCGCAGCCCGTGCCACGGGCGGGCGACGGCGTCGATCACCGACCACGTCGTCCCCGAGACGAGAGCGACCGAGTGCACGCTTTGCGGCCAGATCGACGCCATGTGCAGGGCGATGAAGCCGCCGAGCGAGTGCCCCACGAGGTCCCACTCCGTGTAGCCGAGCTCGAGGGCCATGTCGCGCACGAGCTCGCAGACTGTGTCGAGCGTGAGCGGCGCGTCGCCCGGGGCCGGAGTCGCGTCGCCCCAACCGGGCAGGTCGAGCAGTACGGGGTTGACGATCGTGATGCCCGCCTCGTCCGCGGCGGCGAGCATCGGCGTCCAGGTCGTCCACGAACCGGCCGCGCCGTGCAGGAAGATCGTGGCCCTGGTCGACGTGCGCTGCGGTCGGTGACGCGCGACGATCCGTGCGGTACCGGTGCGCGGGTAGACCGTCGTCTCCACAAACCCGAGGGACGTTTCATCCGTCTCGAGGGGGAACGGCGCGTAGGCCGGCGTGGAGGTCAACATTCGCGCCAGCCTACCGAGGTTGCGCCGACCGCACCGCCCCGCAAACCGGGGTCAGGACCGTCGGCGCCCGGGGTCAGCGGGGCAGAAACCCCTTGCCGAGGAAGGCCGCGTAGCGCCCGGCCGCGGCGTCGAACCGGCGCAGCGACGCGGCAGACAGCGGCTCGAACGGCCGGGGTTCGACCGAGACGCCCTTTGCCGTGGTGGTGCGCCGCCACGTTCCGACCACCTCGCCGCCCACCACGATCGTGGGCATAAACATGCCGTTCTTGCCCGGCACGATCAGCTCGAAGTGTTCGGGCGCGAGCGCGGCCCCGCGGTCTTGGTAGCCGAGCAGGTACTCGTCGAATCCGGGAAGGACCAGAACCCCGGATGCCGCGGCCACCGCATCGCGCGGCACGAAGTACCGGGTTCCGCCGAGGTCGATCTCGTCGAGCCGGTCTCGCGCGATGGCGAGACCCGCACGCGCGTCGCCCAGCGTCAGCGACGACCACCAGGCGAAGTCGCGCACCGTGGCCGGCCCGTGCCCGGTGAAATACCGCAGCGCGAACTCGCCGAGCGCCTCGTCGCGCTCGAGGACGCGTGGCGCCGCGACCCACTCGTCGAGCAGCACGAAGGTCTGCTGGTCGGCCTTGCCCGCCTCGCCGGCCTGCAGGGGGCCGAACACCAGCACGCCCCACAGCGCGAGCCGGCCGAGAAGGTGTGCGCCGCGCTGCCCCGCGACCGGGATGCCGCCGGTCTCGAAGCGCTCGAGCAGGTCGGCACGCGAGAGCGCCCGCCCGCCGCCCAGTTCGGCGACGGCGATGTCGCGGGCCAGCTCGAAGTCCGCCTCGACCAGTTCGAGCTGCCGGTGCCGCCCGGCCGCGCTGCGGATGATGCGCTCGGAGGTGAGCGAGAGCATCCAGCCGAGGTCTTCCGGCGCGACGAAGTGCAGTGTGCCGCGCATGGGCCACGAGCGCACGATCTCGCCGGCCGCGAGGGCGGCCTCGACCGTGGCATCTGTACTACCGGGCGTGCGCAGGCCGACCGACCACTTGGCGCCCGCGAAGTCCTGCGCCTGCATGGCGAGCAGGTGCCGCACGGTGGACGCGACCGTCGCCGTTGCGGTACCGGTCGACGCCCCGACGGCGGGCGAGATGCGCTGCGTGGCGAGCCGCAGGCGGGCGATGTCGCGGCGGTGGGCCGGGTAGCTGCGCGTCATCACCACAGTATGGCCCGGGCCTACGACGCGGCGGTCGCCTTCGCGATGGCGTCGGCGGCACGCACGAGGGAGAGGTGCGAGAACGCCTGCGGGGTGTTGCCGGCCTGGCGGTTGCCGAGCACGTCGTACTCCTCGCTGAGCAGACCGACGTCGTTGCAGTACCCCACCAAGCGGTCCATCAGCTCCGTGGCATCCGGCAACCGCCCCGACAGCGCGTACTGCTCGACGAGCCAGAACGAGCAGGCGAGAAACGGGTTCTCGCCCGCGGGGAGGCCGTCGACGCCGGACTCCGAGCGGTAGCGCAGCAGCAGCCCGTTCTCGAGCAGTTCGTTCTCGATCGCGGCGACGGTGCCCAGCATCCGCGGGTCGGTGGCCTCGATGTAGCCGGCCTGCACGAGCTGCAGCAGCGACGCGTCGACCGCCGTGCTTCCGTAGTACTGCGTGTAGGTGTTGCGTTCGGTGTCGAAGCCCTGGGTCTCGATCTCGTCGCGGACCTCGTCGCGCATCCGCTCCCAGCGCTCGACCGGGCCGTCGAGGCCGAAGTCGCGCACCGCGCGGACCGCGCAGTCGAAGGCCGCCCAGAGCATCACCCGGGAGTGCGTGAAGTGCCGCTGCGGGCCGCGGATCTCCCAGATCCCGTTGTCGGGACGCTGCCAGTTCTCCTCGACGAAGCTCATGATCGCGCGCTGCACGGGCCAGGAGAAGTCCTTCTCCTCGCCGTTGGCCTGGCGGGCCCGTTCGAGCGCGAGCATCACCTCGCCGAACACGTCGCCCTGGTACTGGGTGAACGCCCCGTTGCCGATGCGCACGGGGGAGGCGCCGTCGTAGCCGGGGAGGCTCGGAACCTCGTATTCGATGAGCCGGCGCTCGCCCGACAGTCCGTACATGATCTGCACGTCGCCGGGGTCGCCGGCGATCGCGCGCAGCAGCCAGCCGCGCCACGGGTCTGCCTCGCTGTCGAATCCGTGGTCGAGCAGCACGTGCAGGGTGAGCGAGGCGTCGCGCAGCCAGACGTAGCGGTAGTCCCAATTGCGGGTGCCGCCGAACTCCTCGGGCAGGCTCGTGGTCGCGGCGGCGACGATGCCGCCCGTGTCCTCGTGGCTGAGGGCGCGCAGCACCAGCAGCGAACGGCGCACGGCCGAGGCGTACTGCGGGGCGGCGGCCGCGGCCGAGGCCCAGTGGGTCCACCATTTTTCGGTGTCGCGGATGCGGCTGCTCACGTTGAGCGCGCGGGGTGCCCTGCGGTGCGCGGGATACCACGTGAGCACGATGTCCACGGTCTCGCCCGCGGCCACCGTGAACTCCGAAACGTGCGTGTGGTCGGCCGCGCGCAGCTCGGGCCCGCGCACCACGATGGCGTCGGGGCCGGCCACCGCGATGACGGCGTTCCCGCCGGCATCCGGCACCTGTCGAAGCCACGGCATCGCGGCACCGTAGTCGAAACGGATGCGCAGGTCCTGCACCATGTCGACGGTGCCAGAGACACCGACCACGCGGCGGATGACATCCGCGCGACGGTCGCCGTGCGGCATGAGGTCGATGACGTCGACGGTTCCGGTGGGGGTCACCCAGCGGGTGACGAGGGTGAAGGTGTCGTCGACGTAGCTGCGGCTGTTACTGACTCCCGGCGTGCCGTCGGTCGACGCGGCGGGGGCGACCAGCCAGCGACCGTGGTCTTCGGTGCCGAGCAGGGCGCCGAAGGTCGAGGCGGAATCGAAGCGCGGCAGGCACAACCAGTCGATACTGCCGTCGCTGCCGACGAGGGCTCCCGTGTGGCAATCACCGATCAGGGCATAGTCTTCGACGCGCAAGGGCATCCGGTAATGCTAAACGGTGCGCGGCGGGGGAGCCGCCGCCGCGGCGGGCCTTGCGGACTCAGGTGCGCGAACCCAGAATCCCGGTCTTCTTCAGCTGGTCGAGGAGGCCGGCGCCGTCGGGCGCGAACACCCAGGCCGTTCCGGTCTCCTGCTCGTTGTCTGCGGCGCGCGACCGGCCACCGGCCAGCACCGCCTCGCTCGTCGACAGCTGGCGGATGGCCACCGCAGCGACGTTCTCGGGGTGCGCGGCGGCGAACTCGCCGTAGAGCTGCTCGTCGTGCTGACCGTCGTCACCGACGAGCAGCCACTTCATGCCGGGCAGTTCCTGGGCGATGCGCTCGAGGCTCGACGCCTTGTGCTCGCGGCCGCTGCGGAACCACCGGTCGTGGGTGGGGCCCCAGTCGGTGAGCAGCAGCGGACCGTCGGGGTAGAGGTTGCGGTCAAGGAAGCGGGAGAGCGTCGGCGCGACGTTCCAGGCGCCGGTCGACAGGTAGATGACGGGTGCGCTCGGGTTGGCCTGCACGATGCGTTCGTACAGCACGGCCATCCCGGGAACCGGGCGTCGGGCGTGCTCGTCGAGCACGAAGGTGTTCCACGCCGCGAGCAGCGGACGGGGGAGCGCGGTGACCATGACGGTGTCGTCGACGTCGGAGATGATTCCGAAGGCGGCGTCGGGGTCGATGACGAAGACCTCCGCGGTGACGCCTTCCGTGTCATCCGTCTTGATCACGATCGTGTGCCAGCCCGGAGCGAGCTCGACCTTGATCCGGGTGTCGACGAGTCCGCCCCGCCCGGCGAGGACCTTCTGTTCGGTGCCCCCGGCGATGATCGTCACCTCGACGTCGTCGACGGGGATGCTGAAGAAGCTGCGCCAGCCGCGCACCTTGGCGGCCCGTTGGCTGGCGACGTCGCCGCGGGTGAGCACGACCCGGCACAGCACGCGCACCCAGCCGGGCGATCCGTAGCCCGTGTACGGGATGACCGTGGTCTTGAGGCCGCGCTTGCGGCCCCTCCGCTCGCGCCAGGCGTGCATGGAGTCTTCGAGTCGTGCGGCGAAGTGGAGGATGGGGACGCCTGCACCGGTCGACCCGTCCTGGTGGTTCGCGAGAAGGTTTCGGGAGCGGGCCATGGTCCCAGTCTGACACGCCTAGCACATCGACTGATTCTCGACACTCAGCCGCCGAACAGTAGACGTACAGGGGGATTGCAATACTCTTTCAACTACCGCTTGGGTCCATTGTGAAATTTTTACGCAAATAATGAGTTTCATTCTTACCCCCGCATTGGGGGCGGGGTTACGATGGCGGTCTACGTTGATCCGAGGAGACACAGTGTCGACACCATCAGTCATGGACGCAACAATCGCTGGCCAGGTCGCGCTCCGCAACGAGCCGGTGCAGGCACGCAGCACCGCACGCCTCGCCGCCCTGATGGACGCTGCCGCCGCGGTCGTCGACGAAATCGGATACGAGAGACTGACCACCGCCATGGTCGCGGAACGTGCCGGCGCATCGATCGGCACCGTCTACCGGTACTTCCCCGACCGCATCGCCGTGCTCCAGGCGCTCGGAGCGCGCAACCTCGAGCGCGCCCTCACCCGAATTGCGGATGAAGCGGCGACTGCCGAACACGACGATTGGGTCTCGGCGCTCACCGCCTCTCTCGAAATCCTCATCGACGCCTTCCGGACCGAGCCCGGCTTCCGCTCGCTGCGGGTCGGCGACGTGATCGACCTGCGCCCCGCCCCGAACGAGATCCCGTTCAAGTCGGTCGTGGCCGCCGCACTGCTCGACAGCCTCGTCGCGCGTTTCGACGTGCCCGACAACGACGACGTGCGCTTCGCCTTCGAAACGGCAATCGAGATCTCCGATGCCCTCGCCGCCCGCGCGTTCGCGCGCAACCCCGACGGCGACGTCAGCTTCCTCGACGCCGGCGGGGACATCGTCGCGTCGCTGCTGGTCCCGCACTTCGGAATGCCCACCAAGGGCTGAGCATCCCGATAACCCCCCGGACGACTGCGAGCCAGTTGTCCGGGGGTTTTTCTCTGCCCGGCGCACGAGAGCGGCGCGGTACGCACGATGTCGGTGGTCGGACATAATCTGCAATCCGGAATGACAGACGTTCCGAATGGTGTTTAGCTTTGTGTCTGGACCGGCAGTTGTCTGGCGCGTGTCGATTCGTGACAATCACGAGGAATGAGCCGAGAAGCATGATCGAATTCCGTTCGGTGACCAAGCAGTTCGGCGACGGCCCCCTCGCTGTCGAAGACTTCAGCCTGACCATCCCGTCCCGCAAGACGACGGTGCTCGTCGGATCGTCCGGCAGTGGCAAGACCACCCTGCTGCGCATGATCAACCGCATGGTCGATCCCAGCTCGGGCGTGATCGAGATCGACGGCGAAAGCATCCTCGACCGCCAGCCCGTGGCCCTGCGCCGCAGCATCGGCTACGTGATGCAGAACTCCGGCCTGCTGCCGCACCTCCGCGTCATCGACAACGTGGCCACCGTGCCCGTGCTGAACGGGGTGCCGAAGAAGCAGGCCCGCGCCCAGGCCCTCGAACTGCTCGACACCGTGGGCCTCAGTCGGGACATCGCCGACCGCTACCCGAGCCAGCTCTCCGGCGGCCAGCAGCAGCGCGTGGGAGTCGCGCGTGGACTGGCGGCCGATCCCAACATCCTGCTGATGGACGAACCCTTCGGAGCGGTCGACCCGATCGTGCGGGCCGAACTGCAGCAGGAGATCATCCGCCTGCAGCGCGAGCTCGACAAGACGGTGGTCTTCGTCACCCACGACATCGACGAGGCGTTCCTGCTCGGCGACCAGGTCGTCATCCTCGAGAAGGGCGCCCGCATCGCGCAGCTCGGCAGCCCGTCCGAGATCCTGGCCGACCCGGCGAGCGAGTTCGTCGCCGACTTCATCGGCGCGGAGCGCGGCAAGCGGGCCCTCTCCATCCGCACCACAGCCACCGGCTCCGTCCTCGTCGACGGCGACGGGCGCACCGCCGGCGTGCTCGTCGATGCGCCCGCCGACACAGTGAACAGCCCCGACACAGTGAACAGCCCCGACACCGTGAACAGCACAGTCGCGTGAACTGGGTCGTCAACAACCTCGACCTGATCGCCGAGCTGTCGGTCGAGCACATCCGGCTCAGCATCCCGCCGATCCTGCTCGGATTCGTGATCTCGATCCCGATCGGCTGGCTGGCGTTCCGCTTCAAGCTGACGCGCGGCCTGCTGCTCACGCTGGCCGGGCTGTTGTTCACCATCCCGTCGCTCGCGCTGCTCGTCATCCTGCCGCCGCTGCTCGGGATCAGCGCGCTCAGCGACGCCAACCTCACCATCGCGCTCACGATCTACGCGGTCGCGATCATGGCGCGGTCGGTCGCCGACGCGCTCTCCTCCGTCGACCCGGCAGTGCGGCAGTCCGCCACGGCCGTGGGCTACGGCAGCTGGCGCCTGTTCTGGACGGTCGAGTTCCCGCTCGCCGGACCGGTCATCCTCGCGGGCTTGCGCGTCGCCGCCGTGAGCACCATCAGCCTCGTCACGGTCGGCATCCTCATCGGCACCGAAAGCCTCGGCTACCTCTTCACCAACGGCTACCAGCGTCGCATCGTGGCCGAGATCTTCGCGGGGGTCGTGATGGTCGTGGTGATCGCCCTCGTCGTCGACTACCTGCTCGTGCTGCTCGGCCGCATGCTCATGCCCTGGACCCGCGCACAGAAGACCGTGCGTCCGCGCATCGAACGTCTCGGAGCGACCTCCTGATGAACCTCTTCTCCGAGGCCATGGCCTGGCTGTTCGCCCCCGAACGCTACATCGGCGCCGACGCTCTGCAGATCCGCATCGGCGAGCACCTCTTCTACACCTTCGTCTCGCTCGCCATCGCCGGTGCCATCGCCATTCCGCTGGGCTATTTCATCGGCCACACGGGCAGGGGGCGAGAGCTGGCGATCGGCGTGTCCGGCGCGGCCAGGGCGATCCCGTCGTTCGGCCTCATCCTGCTGTTGGTCACGCTCATCGGTGTCACGCAGAAGCCGTTGGCGGCTTTCATCGCGTTCGTCCTGCTCGGCATCCCCTCGATCCTCGCCGGTGCCTACTCGGGCCTCGAGGCGATCGACCGCCGCATCATCGACTCGGCCCGCGCGGTCGGCATGACGGAGTGGCAGATCCTGTGGAAGGTCGAGATCCCGCTCGGGCTGCCCCTTCTCATCGGCGGGCTCCGATCCGCCGCGCTGCAGATCGTCGCGACGGTCACCCTCGCCGCCTACATCGGCCTGGGCGGCCTGGGCGGATACATCATCTCCGGCCTCGCCCTCCGCCGGTTCGACCAGATGCTCGGCGCCGCCCTCGTGATCGTCGCCCTCGCCCTCGTGCTCGACGGGCTCTTCGCCCTCGTCGAGCGACTCGTCGTCCCGCGCGGCGTCGCCGCGGGGCGCACCTCAGATGTCCGCACCCGTTCACCCAGAACGCGCGCGGTAGCGGAATAGTCCGCACACTCAAGAAAAGAGAAAAAAATGTCCACAGCTAAGAACAAAGGCTGGCTCGCCGCAGGCGTAGTCATGGTCGGGGCGGCATTGACCCTGTCAGGGTGCGCATCGGGTGATCCACTGGACGCCGGTACGGATGACTCGGCCTCCGGCGACACCATCGTCGTCGGCTCACAGGCGTACTACTCCAACGAAATCATCGCCGAGATCTACTCGCAGGCTCTCGAAGACGCCGGGTTCGAGGTCGAGCGCAAGTTCAACATCGGCCAGCGCGACGCCTACCTGCCCGAACTCGAGGCCGGCACCGTCTCGCTGTTCCCCGAGTACACCGGAAACCTCCTCCAGTACTACGTGCCCAAGACCGAGGCCACCTCGTCCGACGACGTCTACGCCGAGCTGCAGACGAGCCTCCCCGACGGCCTCGAGGTGCTCGACCAGTCGCCGGCCACCGACCAGGACTCCTACAACGTCACGAGCGAGTTCGCCGAGGCGAACAACATCACCACGATCGCGTCGCTCGCCGATGTCACGGTTCCGCTGACGCTGGGCGGCAACGCCGAGCTCGCCGAGCGCCCCTACGGCCCCACCGGCCTGAAGGACCGCTACGGCGTCGACGTCGCGTTCACGGCGACGGGAGACACCACCGTCGAAGACCTGATCGCCGGCACCGTCAACATCGCGAACGTCTACAGCGCGGATCCCCGCATCCAGACCGAGAACCTCGTCACCCTGGAAGACCCCGACGGCCTGTTCCTCGCCTCGAACGTCGTGCCGCTCGTGAGCGCCGACGTCGCTGACGACATCGCCGACGTGATCAATGCGGTCAGCGCCAAGCTCACGCCCGAGGGTCTCGTCGACCTCAACGTGCAGTCGACCGTCGACGAGGAGTCGTCCGACGCCATCGCCACCAAGTGGCTGACGGACAACGACCTCCTGAAATAGCTGTCAGAGACGAGGGGCGGATGCCGCGGCATCCGCCCCTCTTTCGTCTCACCACCCGAATTTGGGACTTTCTCACAGGATTTTGACACGTCGCGTCGTGACAGGATGGTCAGATGCACTCACGCGTCGGAATCCGGATTCTGGCGGGAGCACTCGCGATCGGCGCCGCCGTGACCCTCTCCGGGTGCGGGGCCACGTCGGCCGACGAGAACAACTCGGGCCACGGCGCGCGCATCACCGTCGGGGCGCACGACACCGTCGAAAACCGCATTCTGGCCCAGGTCTACGGGCAGGTTCTCGCCGACCACGGCTACCTCGTCGACTACAACGAGGGCGTGGGCGACCGTGCGGCGTCGATCGCGGCGCTGCAGTCGGGGCGCGTCGACCTGGTTCCGGAGACGTCGGGGGAGTTGCTCTACGCCATCGATGCCGCCGCGTTTGCGCGTTCGGACGACGACATCGAGGAGGCACTGCCCGAGGCTGTCGAATCGATCAAGCTCCGCGTGCTCGAGGCCGCGCCGGCCGACAAGGCGGTCGCCTTCGTCGTCACCGAGGACTTCGCCCGCAACCGTCAGGTCGCCAGCATCGGGGAGCTCGCCTACTTCGCAGACGACATCACCATCGGCGCCGACGACGGCTTCCAGTCGGAACGCTACGGGCCTGGCGGCCTGCTCAGCGTCTACGGGGTCGTCGGATTCGACACGCGCGATCTCACCGACGGCGGCGGCACCGCGACGCTCGGGGCGCTGCTCACCGACAGCGTGCAGGTGGCCGTGATCCCGGCCGCGTCGCCGTCGATCCTCCGCAACAACCTGCGCGTGCTCGCCGATCCGAAAAATCTCATCACCGCGCAGAACATCGTGCCGCTCGTGAACCTCACGGGAGACTCGCCCGACGTGCACCAGATCGTCGACCCCGTCTCGGCCGTCATCACCACCGAGGAACTGCGCGTGCTCAACGAGCGTGCCACCGCGAGCGCCACCCCGTCGCCGGAGACCATCGCCCGCGAGTGGCTGGTCGGCAAGGGACTGATCCGCGAGTAGGCGGCGCGCTAACGCGCGGTGTCCTCCACCGTGCGGTCTTCGGGCTCCGCCGCCGCGTCCAGCTCCGGCGCCGCGACCGGTGGCATCTCGGTGCCCGGTCGCGCGACCCGGTCCATGTGACGTGCCTCGAGCTTCGACAGCACCTTCTTCGCCACCAGCACGAGCAGTGCGAAGCCGACGATGATGGCCACGAAGATGTAGCCGGCGTAGTGCAGGCGGTCGGCCATCTGGCGGTAGCTGCCGGCGGCGGCCGCTCCGACCGAGACGTAGGCACAGGCCCAGAGGATGCAGGCCGGAACCGTCCACTTCATAAAGCGGCGGTAGCGCATGGTGCTCATACCCACCGTCAACGGGATGAGGGAGTGGAGCACGGGCAGGAATCGCGACACGAAGACGGCGAGCCCGCCGCGGCGGTCGAGATAGTTTTCGGCGCGCTCCCAGTTGTGCTCGCCCACGCGTCGACCGAGTCGCGACGCCCGGATGCGCGGACCGAAGTAGCGGCCGAGGGCGAAGCCGATGCTCTCGCCGGTGAGGGCGCCGGCGATGACGGCGAGAATGAGGAAAACGAACTGCGCGGGGTCTTCGACGCCGGTGGCCGCCACGATCGCGATGGTGTCGCCCGGCACGACCAGGCCGATGAGGATGCTCGTCTCGAGCATGATGCCGAAGCCGGCGAGCAGCGTGCGCAGCACGGGATCGACCGACTGAACCACGTCGAGAATCCAGGTCAGAATCTCATTCACGCCTCGACCATATCCGCACCGCCTGAACGCGGAAATCGGGGTTACCCCCGAATCGACCCCGGGAGTAAAACGCGGGACTTAAGACTCATGTGCCCGCTTAGTGCGCCGATGAGAATTGTCATGTAGTTCTGACGAAATCTTTAGATCGGGCGGTGATGGACGTGGGGGAGATTCTCGACCCGCTTCTGCTTTCTCGGTGGCAGTTCGGTCTCACGACCCTCTACCACTTTCTCTTCATTCCGCTCACGATCGGCATGGTGCTGCTGGTCGCTACCCTGCAGACCGTCTGGGTGCGCACGGGCAAGCTGAAGTACCTGCACCTCACCCGCCTCTTCGGCAAGATCTTCCTCATCAACTTCGCCATGGGCGTCGTCACCGGAATCGTCCAAGAGTTCCAGTTCGGCATGAACTGGTCGGACTACTCGCGCTTCGTCGGCGACGTCTTCGGCGCTCCGCTAGCCATGGAGGGGCTGCTCGCCTTCTTCTTCGAGGCCACCTTCATCGGACTGTGGATCTTCGGCTGGGACAAGCTCTCGCCCAGACTGCACCTCGCCACCATCTGGGCGACCGCCGTAGGCAGCGTGCTCTCCGCCTACTTCATCCTCGCCGCCAACGCGTTTATGCAGAACCCCGTCGGCTACGAGATCAACGAGGCCAAGGGGCGGGCCGAGCTCGTCGACATCGGCGCCGTGCTGCTGAACCCGGTCGCCGTCACCCAGTTCCCGCACACCATCTTCGCCTCGATCATGTTCGCCGCCGCGGTCATGGTCGCCACCGCCGCATACCACCTGTCGCGAAAGCGGCACGAAGACACCATGCGCACGGCCCTCAAGTTCGGCTCGTTCACCAGCATCGGGGCCTTCGCGGGATCCGCGCTCTCCGGCGACCAGCTCGGCCTGGTGATGGTGCAGACGCAGCCCATGAAGATGGCCGCGGCCGAAGCCCTCTACAAGACCACCGAGAACGCGAGCTTCTCGATCTTCTCGCTCGGCACACCCGACGGCGCGCACGAGATCTTCTCCATCCGCATCCCGTACCTGCTGTCGTTCCTCTCCACGCACACCTTCACCGGCGAGGTCGAGGGCATCAACGACCTGCAGGCGCAGTACGTGCAGGACTACGGTCCCGGCGACTATTCGCCCATCATCTGGATCACCTACTGGGCCTTCCGTTGGATGATCGGCCTGGGCGTTCTCGGCGCGATGATCTCCGTCGTCGGGCTCTGGATCACCCGCAAGGGCAAGAACCCGCCGCCGTGGGCGTGGAAGGTCGCCATCTGGGCGGCGCCGATCCCGCTCGTCGCCTCGCTCGTCGGCTGGATCTTCACCGAGATGGGCCGCCAGCCCTGGATCGTGTTCGGCCTGATGAAGACGGAGGACGGGGTGTCGCCGAATGTGACCGGTCTCACCGTCGCGATCTCCCTGCTCGCCTTCACCCTGGTCTACGGCGCACTCGCCGTGGTCGAGTTCAAGCTCATCAAGAAGGCCGCGATGACCGGCCCCGACGAGTGGGACAAGCACGACGACCCCGAGAACGTCGACCACTCCAAGCTCGCGACCGTCTACTAAGGGACATAAACACCATGGACCTCGCATACCTCTGGTTTTTCATCGTCGGCTTCTTCTTCATCGGGTACTTCGTGCTCGACGGATTCGACTTCGGCGTGGGCATGAGCCTCCCGTTCCTCGGCAAGGACGACACCGACCGCCGCGTGCTGATCAACACCATCGGCCCGATCTGGGACCTCAACGAGACCTGGCTCATCGTCGCGGGCGCCGCGATGTTTGCCGCCTTCCCCGAGTGGTACGCCAGCATGTTCAGCGGCTTCTACCTGGCGCTGTTCCTCATCCTCGTCGCCCTCATCCTGCGCGGCGTCTCGTTCGAGTACCGCCACCAGAACAAGGGCCGCGAGTGGACGAAGTGGTTCGACCGCATGATCTTCGTCGGCTCCGTGGTGCCCGCCCTGCTCTGGGGCGTCGCCTTCGCCAACCTCATCCAGGGTGTGCCGATGGACGCCGACAACAACTTCACCGGCAACCTGCTCACCCTGCTCAACCCCTACGGGCTGCTCGGCGGCCTGACCACCCTGCTGCTCTTCTTCACCCACGGGGTGGTGTTCGTCTCGCTCAAGACCACCGGCGACATGCGCGAACGCGCGCAGGCGCTCGCCCGTAGGTCCGGAGCGGTCGCGATCCTCGTCGCGGCACTCTTCCTCGGCTGGACCATCTTCCAGCACCTCGATTCGCCGCAGCTCTGGCTCATCCTCACCCTCGCGCTCGGCGCGGCGGTCGCGCTCATCGCCTCGTGGCTGTTCAACGCGGTGGGCCGCGAGGGCTACGCCTTCGCCGCCATCGCGCTCACGATCGTGCTCGCCGTGGGCACGATCCTCTCGGCCCTGTTCCCGAACGTGATGCCCGCGAGCAACGACCCCGCGAACGGGCTCACCATCGAGAGCGCCTCGAGCACGCCGTACACGCTCAACCTCATGACCTGGGTGGCCGGCATCTCGTTGCCGCTCATCCTGGCCTACCAGGCGTGGACCTACTGGGTGTTCCGCAAGCGCATCACGCGCGAGGCGATCCTCACCTCCGCCCACTGATACGGTGGCTGAATGAGCGCGGGACCCATCGATCCGCGGCTGCTCCGGTACGCATCCGCTTCTCGGTGGTTCCTCCTCGCCGGCGGGGTCGTCGGCTTCCTCCAGACGGTCACCGTCGTCGCGGCAGCGTGGTTCGCGACCGCTCTCATCGTCGGGATCATCGACGGCCGGTCGGTGGTCCAGCTCGGCACCGATTTCGCCGCCTTCGCGGGTGTCGTCGTGGCGCGGGCGGTCTTCATCTGGCTGCTCGACGTGCTCGCGGTGCGTGGTGCTGCCCGGGTCAAGAGCCAACTGCGGATGCGCGTGGTCGCCGCCATCGCGAAGCTGGGCCCTGCGTGGCTCGCCGACCGCAATTCGGCGCGCGTCACCACGACCGTGTCCCAGGGGCTCGACGCCCTCGACGGGTACTTCGCCAAGTACCTGCCGCAGCTCATCCTCACCGCGATCGCGACGCCCGTGCTGCTGCTCGTGCTGCTCACGCAAGACCTGGCGACCGCGATCATCATCATCGTGACCCTGCCGCTCATCCCGCTGTTCATGGTGCTCATCGGCTGGGCGACCCAGGCCGTGCAGAAGAAGCAGTGGGCTGCGCTGAACAGGCTCGCCAGCGGATTCCTCGACGTCGTCGACGGGCTTTCGACGCTCAAGATCTTCGGCCGCCAGCACCGGCAGGTTGAGCGCATCGAGGGCGTGACCGAGGACTACCGCTCCCGCACGATGGCGGTGCTGCGCATCTCGTTCGTCTCCGGCTTCGTGCTCGAACTCGCCGGCAGCCTCTCGGTGGCCGTCGTCGCCGTGTCGATCGGGTTGCGGCTGGTCGACGGCACCCTCGCGCTTACGGTCGGCCTGTTCGTGCTGCTGCTCACCCCCGAGGCCTACCTGCCGCTTCGCCAGGTCGGCCTCCAGTTCCATGCCGCGGCCGACGGGGTGGCCGCCTCCGAGGAGGTGTTCGGCATTCTCGACGCCGCCGCGCTGACGGCGGCCGCGGCATCCCGGGCTCGTCCCCTCGCGACGGGCGCCACCCTCGCGGTCGATGATCTCGGCGTGCGCTACGGCGACCGCACCGTGATCGACGGGCTGAGTGTGCGCCTCGAACCGGGAGTGGTCACGGCGATCGCCGGCCCGAGCGGCGCAGGCAAGTCGTCGCTCGTCGGCGCGATCCTCGGCTTCGTGCCGTTCAGCGGCACGGTCTCCTACGGGGGCGCCGCGCTCACGCCCGCCGAAGCGCGGGAGCTGGTGGCGTGGTCGGGGCAGCGTCCGTCGCTGATGGCCGGCACCGTGGCCGAGAACATCGCACTCGGGGCAGACGTCGTCGACGAGCAGATCGTGCGTGAGGCCATGCGCTTCGCCGCGGCCGAGCTCGTCGACCCCGCGCAGGTGCTCGGCGTCAACGGCTCGGGGCTGTCGGGCGGGCAGGCGCAGCGGGTGTCGCTCGCGCGCGCCTTCTACCGGGCCATCGCACAGTCGTGCCCCGTGCTGATTCTCGACGAACCGAGCTCCGCGCTCGACCGGGCCACCGAGGCTGAACTCATCCTCGGGCTCGAGCGGTTCGCGGCCACCGGCGTGGCCGTCGTCGTGGTGAGCCACCGCGCGGCGCTGCTCGACGCCGCAGACAGCGTGATCGAGCTGCGCCCCCGAGTGGCGGTGGCTTCGTGACATCCGCCCCTCACGTTGCTCCGGCAACCGCTCCCGCGAGCGGCACCGACGCGGCGAGCGTGCTGCGGCTCGCGCAACCGCCCGCGCGACGGTTCGTTCCCGGGCTGCTGCTCGGCATTCTCGCCTCGGGCAGCGCCGTCGCGCTGCTCGCCACCTCGGCCTGGCTCATCACGCGCGCCTCGGAGCAGCCGCCCATCCTCTTCCTCGGCTTCGCGGTCGTCGGGGTGCGCGCGTTCGCGCTCGGCCGCGCGTTCTTCCGCTACGTCGAGCGGCTCGTCACCCACGACGCCGCGTTCCGCTCGCTCGCCACCCTGCGCGCCGGGATCTTCCGCCGGCTCATCCCGATCGCGCCCGACGGCCTCGGCGGCACGCGCCGCGGCGACCTGCTGACCCGGCTCGTCTCCGACGTCGACCAGCTGCAGGACCTGCCGCTGCGCGTCGTGCAGCCGCTCGCGACATCGCTGGTCGTGTCGGTGCTCAGCGTCGTCACCGTCTCGATCATCCTGCCGGGTGCCGGGCTCACCCTGCTGGTCGCCCTGGTCGCCGCCGCGGTCGTCGGCACCGTCGTGCACAGCGGGATCACCGCGAAAGCCGACCGCAGCGTCGCGCCGCTGCGCGCCGAGCTGGCCCAACTGGTGCTCGACTTCGTGACCCGCCTCGACGTGCTCACGGCGTTCGGCGTCACCGGGCAGCGCGAGGCCGCGATCGCCGCGGCCGACGCGCGCCTGCGGTCCGCCCAGCTGCGGCAGGCGCTCGGTGCCGGCGTCGTGGCCGCGGCCGTCTCGTTGCTGAGCGGCGCGGCGATGATCGGGGCGCTGCTGGCGGCCGCTCCGGCGCACGGTTCCGGCGACATCACCGGACCGGCGCTCGCGCTCGTGGTGCTCGTCCCCATCGCCGTCTTCGAGGCGTTCGGCATGGTGCCGCTCGCCGTCGGCGCGTGGCGTCAGGTGCGGGTGAGCGCGCGTCGCATCGCCGAGGTGGTCCCGGATTCCGTGCCATCCGAAATCCCGGTCGCGCTCGAACGGGGCGCCGACCTGCCGACCGGCCCCGTCACCCTCACGCTCGACCGCGTCTCGGCGCGCTGGCCCGGCGCGGCGGACCGCGCGCTACGCAACGTGTCGGTCACGGTCGCGCCCGGCGACTGCCTCCTCGTCACGGGCGAGAGCGGCGTGGGCAAGACCACGCTCGCGCACGTGCTCGTGCGGTTCCTCGACCACGAGGGCGGCTACACACTCGGCGGCGTCGACGTGCACGAGCTCGACCCCGACGCGGTGCGCACGATCGTCGGACTCTGCGAGCAGTCGCCGCACCTGTTCGACGACACGATCCGGCAGAACCTGCTCTTCGCCCGCGAGGGGGCCACCGACGACGACCTGCACGCCGTGCTCGCGTCGGTCGGACTCGACGAGTGGGTGCGCGAGCGCGGCGGGCTCGACTCTCCGGTGGGGGAGCGCGGCTCGCTGGTCTCCGGCGGACAGGCCCAGCGCATCGCCCTCGCCCGGGCCCTGCTCGCCGAGTTCCCCATCCTCGTGCTCGACGAGCCGACCGCCAACGTCGACGTCGACCGGGCGGACGCCCTGATGGCCGACCTGCTACGCGGAGCCGCGGCCGCCGACCGCGCCGTGATCGTCATCTCGCACACCGCGATCGACAGCGCCCTGGTGACCGCCACCCTGCGCCTCGCCTGAGCCGCGCGCTTTTTCGGAAATTCAGGAAGTCTGGTCGCGAGACCTTCGGCGATGCGCGGAAGCTGGCGCATCCGTCTGCCGCACGCGACCCCGTCGCCTGAGTTTCCGAAAGGGCGGGGCGGATGACGCGGCTGAGGCACCTCGGGGGCGGGCGTGAACCAAGCGGGCGCGACGGACGGCGCGTGCCCTAGGGCAGCTCCCGGCGCAGCACCGCCAGCCGCGTGCGCCACAGGTCGAGGCGGCCGGGCAGCGCGGCCATCTCCGGTCCGTCCACCCAGCGGGTGATGATGCGCGGGCCGTGCAGCGCGCTGAGCGCCCAGACCTCGCAGCCGTCGAGTTCCGCCGGGGTGACCGCCTCCTGGAATGTCTCGACGCCGAGCGCCCCTGCCATGCCGAGCAGCGAGCGCTCGGTGACGCTGTTGATGCGCGGCAGGTCGGGCGACGTCGAGCAGAGGATCGCGCCACGCCACCAGACGAGCGCGCTGTAGGCGCCCTCGACCACGTAACCGTCGGGGGAGACGATGACCGCCTCCTCCGCGCCGAGCGGCTGCACGGCGGTGCGGATGCGCAGCATCGACTCCAGGTCGGGGCCCTTCACGGTCGGCCGCGTGCGCGGGTCGGGACCCGCGTGGGTAGCGACGACGACGGAGCGGGTGAGTGTCGGCGCGCTGCGCAGCCGGAGAACGAACAGCTGCGAGCCGCGCCGCGACTGCAGCTCCACCCGCGGAAACCAGTCGCCCTCGCGGGGGATCGCGGCAACTGCGGCGTCCCAGAACGCGGCGCCGTCGGGCGCCGCCGCGAGAAACCGCGACCGGTGCAGGTCGAGCGCGAGCGTGCGGCCGTCGGTCACGAGCCAGGAGTCCGCGGCCTCGACCGTGGTCTCGGTCATGTCGCAATAGTCCAGAAACTGCAACGCGCCCTCGTGCCAGCGGTAGACGGCCGAGGTGGGCGCGATCGGCGTACTCATAAACTCAGGGTATGCGCCACGCCGACCTTCCGCCGTCACGTGTGCTGCGTCATCCGCTCGGCCGCTGGATCGAACCGCACCGGGCCTGGGCCGGCCTGCTCGCCGACGAACCGAACAGCTTCTGGCTCGACAGCGGTCAGGGCGCGGGGGTCAGCTACCTCGGCGCCGGCTCGCGGGTCATCGGCGGCCCGGACGTCTTCGACGAGCTGCGGGCCGATCTCGCCTCGCGCAGGTTCGCGGATGACACGGGGCCCGGTTTCTCGCTCGGGTGGGTCGGCTGGCTCGGCTACGGACTGCGGGACGTCACCCTCGGCACCCCGCCGACGCGCGCGAGCCGGTACCCCGACGCGGCCCTGATGTTCGCCGACCGCGCCCTCGCCTTCGACCATGCCACCCGCGAGGTCACCCTGCTCGCGCTCGGCGGGTCGTGGGAGGGCGAGCTCGCCGACTGGCGTACCGCGACGATCACCGCGCTCGGGCTCGATCGTCCGCTGCCCGTACACGCACCCTCCGATGCGCCGGCGACCTGGACCACGAGCGACGCCCGCTACCTCGAACTCATCGCCGAATGCCAGGCGGCGATCCGCGCGGGCGACGCCTACCAGCTCTGTCTCACGAACGAGGCGACGGTCGACGTGCGGCCCGACCCGTTCGCCGCCTACCTGGCGCTGCGCGCGTCGAGCCCCGCGCACCACGGCGGGCTGATCCGCATCGGCGGGGTCGCCCTCCTCAGCGCCTCGCCCGAGCAGTTCCTCAGCGTCACGCCCGACGGCGTCGTGGAGTCGAAGCCGATCAAGGGCACGCGGGCACGGGGCGCGAACCCGGCCGACGACGACGTTCTCAAGGCCGAACTCCTCGCGAGCGACAAGGAACGCGCCGAGAATCTCATGATCGTCGACCTGATGCGCAACGACATCGGACGCGTGAGCGAGCTCGGCACGGTGACGGTGCCGAGCCTGTTCGCGCTCGAGAGCTACCCGCAGGTGCACCAGCTGGTGAGCACCGTGCGCGGACGGCTCTCGCCCGGGGTCGACGCCGTCGACGCGGTCGTGGCCTGCTTCCCGGCGGGCTCGATGACGGGCGCGCCCAAACGCAACGCGACCCTCATCCTCGACCGGCTCGAGGACAGGGCGCGCGGCATCTACGCCGGCGCCTTCGGCTACTTCGGGGTGGACGGACGCGTCGACCTCGCCATGGTGATCCGCTCGATCGTGCTCGACCGGGCCGGTGCGACGGTCGGCGCCGGAGGCGGCATCACGGCGCTCTCGGCGCCCGCCGAGGAGCTCGCCGAGGTCAAGCTCAAGGCGGCCGCGCTGCTCGCCGTGCTTACGACTCGAGCGTCCTGACCAGTTCGTCGAGCTCGAGATTCCAGCCCTCGCGGTTGCCGTGCAACAGCTCGCGCCGCGCCGCGTCGTCGCCCGCGAGAAGGTCGAAGCCGCTCTCGACCACGGTGAGGATGGTGCCGTCGACCGCGTCGGCGAGCACGAAGCGCACGGACGTCGCGTTGTCCTCCCGCACGTCGACACCGGGGTCCTTCGCCCACCGGAACTCGAACAGGAAGCCGTCGACCACCGCCGTGACGACGAACGCGTAGTCGCCGAAGTCCTCCCAGCCGAGCGAGCCGCTCGCCCCCACCCTGGCCTCGTCGAGGCTCGCGGTGTCGCCGAACCAGCGGGCAATGCCGTCCGCCGTGGTGATCGCGTCCCAGACCCGGCCGCGCGGTGTGCGCACGTGCACGGTGCGGCTCACGGAGTAATGCTCCTCGTCGACGACAGCGCCGTCCTCGATGTCAGCCATGGCGTCCTCCCATCGCCTACAGGTTCCTCCGCGGGCGCGGCCCGCGCAACGGGGTGCCGCGCCGCCGGGGTGGCGGGCGCCGCGACATCCGCCGCTCCGTCCTGAATAAGCAGTTTCGGAAATTCAGGAGACGCGGTCGATGCGGCATTGCGGATGCGCGCGGTTCCACGATCCGACGGAGACCTGGCGACGCGGGTTCCTGAGTTTCCGAAGGCCCCGGCTAGCGGCCCTCGGCCAGGCGCTTGAGGGCGGCGAGGCGGGCGTCCCAGGCGGTGCCGATCTGCTCGAGCTGCGCGGCGAGCTCGCCCAGGCGGGAGCCGAGCGCGCGGTAGCGTATCTCCCGTCCCGCGGGCACGGCCTCGACGAGTCCGACCTCGACCAGCGCTGCCAGGTGCTTCGCGATCGCCTGCCGGCTCACCGGCAGGCGCAACGCGAGCGCCGACGCCGAGAGGTCTTCGCTGCCGAGCTCGGTGAGGATGCTCCAGCGCGTCTCGTCGCCCAGTGCGGCAAACACGGGTACGAGGGTCACGCGGACCTCGACGGTGACGCCGCCAGCAACGCCACGAGTTCGTCGAGCTCCGAGTCCCAGCCCTCGCGGTGCTCGTGGAGGTGGGTGCGGCGGTGGTCGTCGCCCCCGGCGAGCAGCCCGAAGCCGGTCTCGACGACCGCGAGCAGCGTCGCGTCGCCCTCGTCGTCGAGGGTGAACCGAACGAGCGTCGAGTTGTCGTCGCGGATCGGCTCGTCCTTCGTGCCCCAGCGGTATCCGAACGCGCTCTCGGGCTGGTGCTCGACGATGACGGCGGGGTTGTCGCCGTAGCCATCGAAGGAGAAGTGGCCGGTGCCGCCGACCGCGATGCGGTCGAACTCGGTCCGCTGTCCGAACCACTGCGAGATGAGCTCGGGGGTCGTAAGCGCCGCCCACACCGCGGAGCGCGGCGCGTCGATGCGTACGGTGCGGGTGACGCTCCAGGTCTCGTCGTCGACGACGGCGGGGGTCGTGTCGGTCATGGTGTTTCCTTTCGATCTGACGGGTGAATGAGTGCAACACCAGAGTTGCACATGGGGCGGCAAGGTGCAACCCTATGGTTGCAGTGCGGCGGCTGCAGCATCCGTTCGCTAATCTTGTTGGTTGGGCCGCGCTCGCAAGTCTCGCGCCCACTCTCCCCGCAATGAATTGAGAACACACGTGGCACACGAGTACCCAGACGACGCTCCCGAGTACGACATCGACGCGCTGCAGAACAAGTGGCTGCCGGTGTGGGAGCAACTCAAGCCGTTCGCCTCGGGCAACGCCGACGACAAGCGACCGCGCAAGTACATCCTCGACATGTTCTCCTACCCCTCGGGCGACCTGCACATGGGACACGGCGAGGCCTACGCTCTCGCCGACGTCGTCGCGCGCTACTGGCGCATGCAGGGCTTCAACGTGCTGCACCCGGTCGGCTGGGACTCCTTCGGTCTGCCCGCCGAGAACGCCGCCATCAAGCGCGGCGTGAACCCGCGCGACTGGACCTACCGCAACATCGCCGAGCAGAAGGCGTCGATGCGCCGCTATGCGACCAGCGTCGACTGGGACCGCGAGCTCGCGACCAGCGACCCCGAGTACTACAAGTGGAACCAGTGGCTGTTCCTCAAGCTGTACGAGAAGGGCCTCGCCTACCGCAAGGAGAGCTGGGTCAACTGGGACCCGATCGACCAGACCGTGCTCGCGAACGAGCAGGTGCTCGCCGACGGCACGTCCGACCGCTCCGGCGCCGTCGTGGTCAAGAAGAAGCTCACGCAGTGGTACTTCAAGATCACCGACTACGCCGACCGCCTGCTCGACGACCTAAACCAGCTCGAGGGCCACTGGCCGAGCAAGGTGCTCGCCATGCAGCGCAACTGGATCGGACGCTCCGTCGGCGCCGACGTCGACTTCGTCATCGAGGGACGCGACGAGAAGGTCACCGTCTTCACCACCCGCCCCGACACCCTGTTCGGTGTGACCTTCATGGTCGTCGCGCCCGACTCCGACCTCGCCGCCGAGCTCGTGTCGACCGGGTCGGACGAGACCAAGGCCGCCTTCGCGGCCTACCTCGAGCAGACCCAGCGCAGTACGGAGATCGAGAGGCAGGATGCCACTCGCGAGAAGACCGGCGTGCCGCTCCGCCGGTTCGCGGTCAACCCGGTTACGAAGGAACGCATCCCGATCTGGGCCGCCGACTACGTGCTCGCCGACTACGGGCACGGCGCCGTTATGGCCGTTCCCGCCCACGACCAGCGCGACCTCGACTTCGCGTTGAAGTTCGACCTGCCCGTCGTGGTCGTCGTCGACACGAACGCGCCCGTCACCGCCTCCATCCCGGTGCTCGACCTCGACGAGAACGGCGTGGCGATCCTGCCCGACGACCTTCCGCCGCTGTCGCCGTCGAAGACCGGCGAGGCACTGGTCGGCGAGGGCCGCATGATCAACTCCGGTCCGCTCGACGGGCTGAGCCGCACCCACGCGATCAAGCGCGCCATCGAGCTGCTCGGCTCGACCGGCAGCGGCCGCGCCGCCAAGACCTACCGGCTGCGCGACTGGCTGATCAGCCGCCAGCGTTTCTGGGGAACCCCGATCCCGATGATCCACGGCGCCGACGGCGAGCTCGTGCCGGTGCCGGAAGACCAGCTGCCCGTGCTGCTGCCGCCGACCGAGGGCCTCGACCTGCAGCCCAAGGGCCAGTCGCCGCTCGCCGCCGCCGCGGACTGGGTCAACGTGCCCGACCCGCGCGACGGCAGCGCCGCCCTGCGCGACGCCGACACGATGGACACCTTCGTCGACAGCTCGTGGTACTTCCTGCGCTTCCTCAACCCGAACGACGACAGCCAGGCGTTCAACCCGAAGGACGCCGACAAGTGGGCGCCGGTCGACCAGTACGTCGGAGGCGTGGAGCACGCCATCCTGCACCTGCTCTACGCGCGCTTCATCACGAAGGTGCTGTTCGACCTCGGCTACGTCTCGTTCACCGAGCCGTTCAGCGCGCTGCTCAACCAGGGCATGGTGCTCTCCGGCGGCTCGAAGATGTCGAAGAGCAAGGGCGGCGTGAACCTCGGCGACGTCATCGACGAGTTCGGCGTCGACGCGATCCGCCTCACGATGGTGTTCGCCGGCCCGCCCGAAGACGACATCAACTGGGAAGACGTCTCGCCCGCCGGCTCGGCCAAGTTCCTCAAGCGTGCCTGGCGCCTCGCGAAGGACGTCACGAGCGCTCCCGACGTGGAATGGAAGACCGGCGACGCGGCCCTGCGCAAGCAGACGCACCGCTTCCTGCAGGACGGACCCGGCCTCGTCGAGTCGTTCAAGTTCAACGTCGTCGTCGCGCGACTGATGGAACTGGTCAACGCGACCCGCAAGACCATCGACACCGGTGCCGGCCCCGCCGACGCCGCGGTGCGCGAGGCGACCGAGGTCATCACCGTCGCCCTCAGCCTATTCGCGCCGTACACGGCCGAGGAGATGTGGGAGCTGCTCGGCTACGAGCCGACAGTGGCGCTGGTGCGTTGGCGCAAGGCCGACCCGACGCTGCTCGTCGAGGACTCCGTGATGGCGGTCGTCCAGGTCAACGGCAAGGTGCGCGACAAGTTCGAGGTGTCGCCGAAGATCAGCGGCGAAGACCTCGAGGCGCTGGCGCGCAAGTCGGAAGCCGTGATCCGGTCGATCGGCGACCAGGAGATCGTGAACGTGATCGTGCGGGCGCCGCGCGTCATCTCGTTCGCGGTGAAGTAGCCCCGCCGTAGGCACCACCCCAGCGCCTCCCGCGCCCCCGCGCGAGATTTCGGAAATTCAGGAATGCGCGTCGGGGAGCGGCGACCTGCCCGCGCCACCTCGCGGGTCGCCCGCGAGCTGGCGACCGGGTTTCCTGAGTTTCCACACACGACGGTGGATGGGCGCTGGCGACCGGGTTTCCTGAGTTTTCGAACTGGGCCGTGGCGCGTCTCCCTCCCCAGCCGGCCGCCGACGGTCGTTGTGCGCTGATGGGCCACACCGCCGTCCGCCGCGGCACCGCACGTCTACCGTCGTCGCATGAGCGATCCCGGCGAGGTGCGGCGCGCACGCGTGCGCATCGGGGTGGGCGCCGCCGTGGTCGTCCTGTTCGTCGGGCTGGCGTGCGCGATCCTGTTCTCCGCGCTCGCGCCCAAGGGGCAGAGCGCGGTCATCGCCCCGGCCGACGGCGCCCTCGAATCGGCGGCCACGGCAACGGCGGCGCCATCCGGAGCCGGCATCTTCGTGCACATCCTCGGCGCGGTCGCGAGTCCCGGCCTGTACGAGCTGCGCGAGGGAGACCGGGTGGTCGACGCCGTCGCGGCGGCGGGCGGGTTCGCGGATGGCGCAGACCAGAGCGGACTCAATCTTGCCCGCTTCGTCACCGACGGCGAGCAGCTCGTCGTGCCACTCGTCGGCGAAACACCCGTCGCGGGGCCGGGTGGCGCGGCCGGGGGAGCGGTCGTCCCCGGAAAGGTCAACATCAATACCGCGGATGTCGCGGCTCTCGAAACCCTGCCGAGGGTGGGCCCCGCCATGGCCGAACGCATCATCGCGTGGCGCGACGAGAACGGGCGCTTCTCCGCGATCGAAGACCTGATGAGCGTCGCCGGCATCGGCGAGAAGACGTTCGACGCGTTGAAGGAGCTGGTGACGCTGTGAAGCGCGGCCCGGTCGATCTGCGGCTCGTGCCGCCCGCGGTGGTCGCGTGGCTCGTGGCCGCGCTCGTCGTTTCCGCGCCGGGCCGCGCGCTGCCCGCCGCGATCGCCCTCTGGGCCGTCGCGGGTCTGGCCCTCGCCGCCGCGCTCGTCTGGCGCAGGGCGCTGCTCGTGGCGGTCGCGGTGTGCGCCGTCTCGGCGGGCCTCGTCTGCACGACCGCCGCGGTCGCCGCCCCGGTGCGGCAGCCGACCGCGTTGCTCGACGCCGCCGACGACGGACGCTACGTGACGCTGACCGTCACGACGACGGAGACGGTCGGCGGCGAGCCCGACGCGAGCGCGCGCGACGGACCGTTCTCGGCGACCGCGACGACGATGACGCTGGGCGAAGCCCGGAGCGTGACGGTGGGGGCGCCCGTGCTGGTGTTCGACGCCCGTCCGGTGGAGCGCGCCGGCATCGGGTCGACCCTCGCGCTCGGCGGCACGATCGTCGCGACCGCGCCGGAGGACGACGTGGGGTTTCTCGTCTTCGCCGACGGGCCGGCGCGGGTGACCGCGCCGCCGCCGTGGTTCCTCGACTGGGCGAACGGGCTGCGGGGGTCGTTCGCCGAGGCCGCCGCCCGGCTCGACGGGGAGGGTGCGGCGTTGCTACCGGGCTTGGCGATCGGCGACACGTCCGCGGTGGGCGAGCAGCTCGACGCCGCCATGAAGGCCACCTCGCTGAGCCATCTCACGGCGGTGTCCGGCGCCAACTGCGCCATAGTCGTCGCGCTCATCATGCTGGCGGGCGCGATGCTCGGGGTCTCGCGTGGCGCGCGGATCGGTGCATCCGTCGCCGTCCTCGTCGGTTTCGTCGTGCTGGTGACCCCGCAGGCGAGCGTCGTGCGGGCGGGCGTGATGGCGGTCATCGTGCTGCTCTCGACAGCGGGCGGGCGACCCGTGCGCGGCATCCCGGTGCTTTCGCTCGCGACCCTCGTCCTGCTGGCGACCGACCCGTGGCTCAGTCGCGACTACGGGTTCGTGCTGTCGGTGCTGGCGACGGGCGGGCTGCTCGTGCTCACGGGCCCGCTCAGCCGGCTGCTGCAGCGCGTCCTGCCGCTCGGCGTCTCCGTGGTGATCGCGGTGCCGCTGGCCGCGCAGCTGGCCTGCCAGCCGGTACTGCTGATGCTCGCGCCGTCCATCCCGACCTACGGCATCGCGGCCAACGCGCTGGCCGAACCGGCGGCGCCCTTCGCGACGGTGCTGGGGCTGCTCGCCTGCGTCACGCTGCCCGTACTGCCCTGGCTGGGCGAGGCGCTCACCGCCGTCGCGTGGGTCCCGTCGAGCTGGATCGCCGCCGTCGCCGGATTCTTCGCCGGGCTTCCCGGCGGGGCGATCCCGTGGCCGGAGGGGCCGGTCGGGGTCGGCCTGTTGGCCGTGGTCACGGTGGGCGGGCTGATCGCCGCGCTCGCACCTGTCTCCCGCCGCGCCCGGCTCGGCTGCGCCGCGACCGCCGTCGTGCTGCTCGTCGGCCTCGCGGGCGCCGTCGCCGGGGTGCGGGTGGTGCAGCAGTGGTCGCGCCCCGGCGACTGGCAGATCGCCGCGTGCGACATCGGCCAGGGCGACGCCGTGCTCCTGCGCAGCGGCGGCCGGACCGCACTCGTCGACACCGGTCCCGACCCCGCCTCGCTCGCCCGGTGCCTCGACGAGCTCGGCGTCGGACGTATCGACCTGCTCGTGCTCAGCCACTTCGATCTCGACCATGTCGGCGGCACCGAGACCGTGTTCGGTCGCGTCGACCGGGCGATCGTGGGACCGTCCGGGGAGGTCGCCGACGACCGGCTCGTCGCGGACCTGGCCGCCGGGGGAGCGGCGGTCGAACGCGTGTCCCGCGGCGGGAGCGGGCTGTTCGGCGAGCTGCGTTACACGGTGCTCTGGCCGCCGGCCCGGCTCGGCTCGGTCGAACCGGGCAACGACGCGAGCGTCGTGCTCGCCTTCGAGCCGGTCGGCGCGTGCGCGAACGGATGCCTCGGCTCGCTGTTTCTCGGAGACCTCGGCGAGAGGGCGCAGGCCCTCATGCTGGCGGCCGGCCCGGTTCCGCGGGTCGACGTGGTCAAGGTCTCGCACCACGGCAGCGGCGACCAGCTCGACCGGGTGTACGAGCGTGCCGACGCGACGGTCGGCGTCATCGGTGTGGGCGCCGAGAACACCTACGGGCATCCGACCGAGCGCCTGCTCGACCTGCTGGCCCGGGTGGGCACGGCGGCCACCCGCACCGACACCGACGGGCTCGTGCTGCTGGCTCCCGGATCCGCTCCCGACGAGGTGCGGGTCTGGAGGCAGAAGGCACCCCCGTGACCGTTGCCGTCGGCGGTCGCGATTAGGCTTGCATGGATCCGATCGAGGGAGCACAGAGTGGCAACCAAGCCAGCGAGCAAGGCCAAGGTCGTCATCCCGCAACTCGCGTGGGACAAGGTCCGTCCCGCCAGGGTGGTGCTCGTCTCGGGCACCGAAGGCTTCCTCGCTGACCGCGCGATCCGGCTGCTGCGCGACACGCTGCGGGTCGAAGACCCCAGCCTCGAGCTCGGCGACATAGAGGCCGACCACTACGCGCCGGGCGAGCTCGTCACGCTCGCCAGCCCCTCGCTCTTCGCCGAGCCCCGGTTCATCCGTGTCACGGGGGTCGAGAAGTGCACCGACGCGTTTATGGACGAGGTGCTCGCCTACCTCGAGCACCCGGCCGACGACTGCTACCTCGTGCTGCGCCACGCGGGAGGCGTGCGCGGCAAGCGCATGCTGGACGCGATCCGTGGCGGTCTCGGCAACGGCATCGAGATCGTCTGCGCAGACCTCAAGAAAGACACCGAGAAGCTCGACTTCGCCGCAGCGGAGTTCAGGGCAGCGGGCCGTCGCATCACTCCCGGCGCGCTGCGCGCCCTCGTCTCGGCGTTCGCCGACGACCTCGCCGAACTCGCGAGCGCCTGCCAGCAGCTGCTCGCCGACGCGAGCGAGGAGATCACCGAGGTCACCGTCGAGAAGTACTACTCCGGCCGGGTCGAGACCACCGCCTTCAAGGTCGCCGACGCCGCGATCGCCGGGCGCAACGGCGAGGCGCTGCTGCTGCTGCGGCACGCACTCGCATCGGGTGCCGACCCGGTCCCCATGCTCGCGGCGTTCGCCTCGAAACTGCGCACCATGGCCAAGCTCTCGGGTGCGCGGGGCAGCGAGAGCCAGCTCGCCCAGCAGTTCGGCCTCGCACCCTGGCAGGTGGGCCGGGCCCGCAAAGACCTGCAGGGCTGGAGTGACGACGGCCTCGGCCGGTCGATCGAACTGCTGGCCGAAACCGACGCGCAGATCAAGGGTGGCGGTCGCGACCCCGTGTTCGCGCTCGAGCGCATGGTCGGCATCGTGGCGCGGCGCGGCGGGAGCTGAGCCAGCGGGGTTTCGATACGGTCGCTGCGCGACCTACTCGACCAGCGGTACGGTCGCTGCCCGACCTGCTCGACCGGCGGCACGTTGCGGGCCGGGCACGAAAAAGCCCCCCACGCCGAAGCATGAGGGGCTTTCCGAAGGGGGTTGAGCTTAGATAGCTGCGACCTGCTTGGCGATCGCCGACTTCTTGTTGGCGGCCTGGTTCTTGTGGATGACGCCCTTGCTGGCGGCCTTGTCGAGCTTCTTCGCTGCGACGAGGAGGGTCGCGACGGCGAGCTCCTTGTCACCGGCGGTGACGGCGGCGCGGACGCTGCGGATAGCGGTCTTGACCTCGCTCTTGACGGCCTTGTTGCGCTCCTGCGACTTCTTGTTGGTTCCGATGCGCTTGATCTGCGACTTGATGTTTGCCACTGAATTTACCTTCTTGTATGTGAACTGACGAGTGTAAGAAAACTCCGCGAGATGAAACTCGCGGGGGCAGCCGAAATTAGCGATTTTCGGCCGCTAGTCATGCAATAGAGGGTTGCACGGAAGCCAACAGACGACATTACCAGTTGTTCGACCGATCCGACAATCAGCGCGTGCCGGTCGTCACGCGGGCGCCGCCGGTCGGCTCGCGTTGATCGCGTCGGTCAGGAGGCTCGTGAATTCGGCCGGGCGGGCGAGGCTCACCATGTGGGTGGCGCCGGGAATCCGCACGAGCGTCCCGCGCCTCGTCGCGGCGAGGAAGCGCCGCTCCTGCAGCCGGATGTGGTCGAGCGTCCCGTTCACGAGCCACACCGGCAGGTCGATACGCGAGAGGGCGGCCTCCATGCGGATACCGCGCAGCTCGCGGAGCGCGTCCTGCATGACCTCGAGCGCGACACCGCCGGCGATCACGTCGTTGGCGTAGGCGGGGTCGCGGATGACGGCCCGCACGAGCGCGTTGTTGAGCCCGAGTCCGCGGTCGGGCAGCAGGTGGATCGCCCCGGCGCCGAAGCGCCAGGCGTCGAGGATGGCGCGCGTCGGCTGGGTGCCGCAGCTCGCGGCGAGCAGTCCGGTGATGTCGCGCGGGCGCTCGGCCGCCCAGTGCGCGGCGAGGTAGCCGCCGAGCGAGAAGCCGACGAGAAAGACCGGCCCCGGTGCATCCGTCACCGCTTTCTCGATCGTCGCGACCCCGCCCGCGAGGGTGAACCGTTCGTCCATACGAGAACCGTGCCCGGGCAGGTCGGGTGTGACGACCGTGTGTCCGAGGGCCTCGAGCACCTCGCGCTGATGCCGCCACATCGACGACGACGTGCGCAGCCCGTGCACGAGCACCACGGAACCTGTCATGCCCCCAGCGTAATAACCTGTTGACATGCCGCACCTCGCCCAGCACATCGACACGGTTCCGGGTTCCGGCATCCGTCACATTTTCGAGATGTCCACGAAGCTCGAAGGGATCGTCTCGCTCGTCATCGGGGAACCGGATGTCGCGGTCGCCCCTCACATCGCCGACGCCGCGAAACGTGCGTGGGATGCCGACGCGACGGACTACACCCCGAACGGCGGCATCGTGCCGCTGCGCGAGGCGATCGTCGACAAGCTCGCGCGCGAGAACGACATCCACGTCGACCTCGAGCGGGTCTGGGTCACGGTCGGCGCGACGCAGGCCCTCTACCAGGCCATGACGCTCACGCTGCAGGCCGGCGACGAGGTGCTCATCCCCGACCCGGGCTACACGACGTTCACCATGGGCGTGCGCATGCTCGACGCGCACCCCATCCCGTATTCGCTGCTGCCGGAACGCGGCTTCCTCCCGAGCATCGAGGAGCTCGAGAGCCTGATCACCGAACGCACCCGCGTGCTCATCGTGAACTCGCCGTCGAACCCGCTCGGCGCGATCTTCCCCGAGGCGGTGCTGCGCGAGCTGCTCGACTTCGCGAAGCGCCACGACCTGTGGATCATCAGCGACGAGGTCTACGAATACTTCACCTACGGCGACAAGCACGTCAGCATCGCGAGCCTCGAAGCCGCGGACAGCGGCCAGCCGAGCCGGGTGTTCTCGGCGTTCTCGCTCTCGAAGACCTACGCGATGACCGGCATCCGGGTCGGCTACCTCGTCACGCCGCCCGGTCTCGCCGCGACGATGCGGACCGTGCAGGAGGCGACCATCAGCTGCGTCAGCACGCCGGGGCAGTTCGCCGCCCTCGCCGCCATCACCGGCGACCACTCGCATGTCGCCGCGGCGAAGGCCCACTACCGCGCGAACCTCGTCGCCGCCACGAACGCGCTCGACGCCCGCGGCATCCGCTACCTGCCCCCGACGGGCGCCTTCTACCTCTGGATCGACGTGAGCCACGTGAGCCGCGGCGACGTCGCCGAGTGGGCCGAGAACTTCCTGCTCGAGAAGCGCGTCGCCGTCGCCCCCGGCAGCGCCTTCGGGCGCTCCGGCGAGGGCTGGATGCGCGTCTGCCTCGCGACCGAGGAGTCGCAGCTGCTCGAGGGCCTGAGCCGCATCCCGGCTCCGGGCGGGCTCGCGTGAGCGGCCGACGCGTCGTGATCGCCGGCGCCAGCGGATTTATGGGGCGCTACTTCGCCCGCAGGTTCGCCGAAGACGGCGACATGGTGGTGACCGTCGGCCGTTCCGGCGCCGACGTGGTGTGGGGAGACACCGCGGCGCTCGAGCGCGCCCTCGACGGCGCCGACCTGCTGCTGAACCTGACCGGCAGGAGCGTCAACTGCCGGTACACCGAGAAGAACAAGGCGGCGATCTTCAGTTCGCGGTTGCTGACCACGGGCGAACTCGGCCGGGCCGTCGAGGCCGTCGCCGCGCCGCCCGCCCTGTGGTTGAACGCCAGCACCGCCACGATCTACCGGCACGCCGACGACCGGCCGATGACCGACGACGCGGGCCAGATCGGATCGGGCTTCTCGGTGAACGTCGCCACGTCGTGGGAGCGGGAGTTCTTCGCTCACGCGCGACCCGGCGCGCGCCAGGTCGCGCTGCGCATGGCGATCGTCCTGGGCGACGGCTCGGCGCTGACTCCGCTGCTGAACCTCGCCCGGTTCGGCCTCGGCGGCACGCAGCACGGCGGGAAGACCCGCGGCGGACGCCAGATGTTCTCCTGGGTGCACATCGACGACGTGTACCGCGCCGTCCGGTTCATCCGCGACAACGCTTCGATCGACGGACCGGTCAATATCTCGTCGCCGAACCCCGTGCCGAACCGCGAACTGATGGCGACCCTGCGCCGCGTCGTGGGGGCCCGGTTCGGAGTGCCGTTGAACCGCCTGGCCCTCGAGATCGGCTCGTTCGCCATCCGCAGCGAGACCGAGCTGCTGCTGAAGAGCCGCTGGGTGCTGCCGAGCCGTCTGCTCGAGGCGGGATTCGAGTTCCGTTTCCCGCAGCTCGAGCCGGCCGTGCGCGACATCACCGACGGGCCCACCCTGAGCGATTAACCGGGGGATACCCCGATGGTGAGACGGATGCCGCGTGCCTAGCCTTGAAGGCATGACAGACACACCCGCGCTCCCCGCCGCGACGGCACCCTCCGCCGCTCCCACTGCTTCCCCCGTCTACGTCGAGTCCAAGAACCTCAGCGTCATCGCCCTCGTGCTCGGCATCGCGTCCGTGCTGCTCGGCTATACCTTCATCGTGCCGATCGCCGCGATCGTGGTCGGCGTGCTGGGCTACCGCCGCGAACCGACCGGCCACACCCTCGCCGTGTGGGGCATCGTGCTCGGCGCCGTCATGGCGTTCGGTTGGATCGTCGCCGGCTTCTTCGGCGTGCTCTTCACCCTGCCGTTCTTCTTCGTCGGACTGTTCTAAGAGGCGCTCGAAGAACCTCTGCGCACGCTGCACCCCACTGACGTGGGACAATTGCTGCAAATGTCTCCCCGCGCACTCACGGCCCTCGAGCCCGCTTCCACCGATCCGGCGTTCATCCGCAACTTCTGCATCATCGCCCACATCGACCATGGCAAGTCCACCCTTGCCGACCGCATGCTGCAGATCACGGGCGTGGTGAGCGACCGCGACATGCGCGCCCAGTACCTCGACCGCATGGACATCGAGCGCGAGCGCGGCATCACGATCAAGAGCCAGGCCGTGCGCATGCCGTGGGAACTCGACGGCCAGACCTACGCGCTCAACATGATCGACACCCCCGGGCACGTCGACTTCACCTACGAGGTTTCCCGCTCGCTCGCCGCCTGCGAGGGAGCGATCCTGCTCGTCGACGCGGCCCAGGGCATCGAGGCGCAGACCCTCGCGAACCTCTACCTGGCGCTCGAGAACGACCTCACGATCATCCCGGTGCTCAACAAGATCGACCTGCCCGCGGCCGACCCCGAGAAGTACATCAAGGAGATCGTCGGCCTCATCGGCTGCAAGCCCGAAGACATCCTGCTCGTCTCCGGCAAGACCGGTGTGGGCGTGCCGGAGCTGCTCGACCAGGCCACGCGTCTCATCCCGGCGCCGAAGGGCGACGCCGACGCCCCCGCCCGCGCGATGATCTTCGACTCGGTCTACGACGCCTACCGCGGCGTCATCACCTACGTGCGCATGATCGACGGCAAGATCAACCCGCGCGAGAAGATCATGATGATGAGCACCAAGAGCGCGCACGAGGTGCTCGAGATCGGTGTGAGCGCCCCCGAGCCGACACCCACCAAGGGTCTCGGTGTCGGCGAGGTCGGCTACCTCATCACGGGTGTGAAAGACGTGCGTCTCTCCAAGGTCGGCGACACCGTCACGAGCTTCGCGAAGCCGGCCACCGTCGCCCTCAAGGGATACGCCGAACCCATGCCCATGGTGTTCTCCGGTCTCTACCCGATCGACGGCAGCGACTACCCGCTGCTGCGCGAGGCCCTCGACAAGCTCAAGCTCTCCGACGCCGCGCTCGTCTACGAGCCCGAGACCTCGGTGGCGCTCGGTTTCGGCTTCCGCTGCGGCTTCCTCGGCCTGCTGCACCTCGAGATCATCACCGAGCGGCTCGAGCGCGAGTTCGGCATCGACCTCATCGCCACGGCGCCGAGCGTGATCTACGAGGTCACGACCGACGACAAGAAGACCGTCACCGTGACCAACCCGAGCGAGTTCCCCGGCGGCAAGATCGCCTCCGTGTCGGAGCCGGTCGTGAAGGCGTCGATCCTGCTGCCGAAGGACTTCGTCGGCACCGTGATGGAACTCTGCCAGGGCCGCCGCGGCACGATGCAGGGCATGGAGTACGTCGGCGAAGACCGCGTCGAACTGCACTACACGATGCCGCTCGGCGAGATCGTCTTCGACTTCTTCGACCAGCTGAAGAGCAAGACGGCCGGCTACGCGAGCCTCGACTACGAGCCCATCGGCGACCAGGAGGCCGACCTCGTCAAGGTCGACATCCTGCTGCAGGGCGAGGCCGTCGACGCGTTCAGCGCCATCGTGCACCGTGACAAGGCCTACGCCTACGGCGTGCTGATGACCGAACGCCTCAAGAAGCTCATCCCGCGCCAGCAGTTCGAGGTGCCGATCCAGGCCGCCATCGGCGCCCGCATCATCGCCCGCGAGTCGATCAGCGCGATGCGCAAGGACGTCCTCGCCAAGTGTTACGGCGGTGACATCACCCGCAAGCGCAAGCTCCTCGAGAAGCAGAAAGAGGGCAAGAAGCGCATGAAGATGGTCGGCCGTGTCGAGGTGCCGCAGGAGGCCTTCGTCGCCGCGCTCACGGGTGACACGGAAGCCAAAAAGAAAGAGAAGTAGGTGGTCGCCGCCGAGCTCTGGAGCCGTCCCGTCAGTTATGGCGCGGTCGGTGCCACCCAGGCGCCTGATCTCCTGCAGTACCCGCCGGCCGGATACCGACCGCTCGAGAAGCGGATGCGCATCGGTCACGGAGATGCCCGCTTCGCGTGGGCGTCCGCCGGAGTCTTCAGCTGGGCCGTGCAGCGCAACAGCGGTTTCCGGGTCGAGACGAGCCACACGCCCGACTACGTGAGCGAGCTCACCTACACGCCGGTGAGCTTCGACGCCTCGGGCGAGCCGGTCAAGCCATCGCACATCTCGCTCGCGGGCGAGAAGGTGTTCGGCGCCGACGGCACTCCCTACATCGCGCCGGGCGACACCGCGTTGCTGCGCATCCGGTTCTGGCCGTTCTGGATCAAGGCCCCGGCCCGCGTCGTCTACGTCGTCGACGAGCCGCAGCGCCGCGGCTTCGCCTACGGGACCCTCCCCGGGCATCCGGAGGACGGCGAAGAGGCGTTCATCGTCGAGCAGAACGACGACGGCTCGGTCTGGATCGTGATCCGCGCGTTCTCCCGGCCCGCCGCCTGGTACTGGTGGGCCGTCGCGCCGGTGCTGCGCGTAACCCAGTGGTTCTACACCCGCCGCTACCTGCGCGCGCTGGCGGGTCCCATCGACTAGACGGTCGTGCCACAATCGGCGCATGCACCGCAGCATCCGCGCCGTCACGGCGGCCGTCATGCGTTCACCGGTGCGCCACGTGGTCGGACCGCTCGTCACGCCGCTCGACCGGTGGCTGTTCCGCGCCTCACGCGGCCGCCTCAAGCTCAGCGCTCCGATGATCCCGTCGCTCACGCTCTTCACGACGGGAGCGAAAACGGGCGCCCGGCGCCAGGTTCCTCTGATGTGCTTTCCGCGCGACGACGGTGGGTGGTTCGTGGCCGGCAGCAATTTCGGGCGCGAGCGTCATCCCGCGTGGAGCGCGAACCTGCTGGCCCACCCCGACGCCGAGGTGCACTACCGCGGCCGCCTCACACCGGTCGTCGCCCGGATGCTGGAGCCCGCCGAGGCCGAGCGGCTCTGGCCCGTGCTCGAGAGGCAGTGGCCGCACTACCGCGACTACGAGATAACGGCACACCGTGACATCCGCATCTTCGAGCTGCAACCGGCGCAAGCGGCTGCAGACGCCGGATGAGAGAATCAGACAATGCCCAGCGCCCTTCCCCTCGCCGATCCGGCGCCCGCCGACGGTCTCCTTCCCCACTCGGTGACGGATGACGCGGCCACCCGAAACCTAGGCATCTACGTGCACGTTCCGTTCTGCCGCGTGCGCTGCGGCTACTGCGACTTCAACACGTACACGTCCGAAGAACTGCGCGGGGCCAAGCGCAGCGACTATGCGGGCCAGGCGATCGAGGAGGTCGCGCTCGCAAGCCACGTGCTCGAGGCGAGCGGCCTGCCCGACCGCGAGGCCACGACCGTGTTCTTCGGGGGAGGCACGCCCACCCTGCTTCCGGTCACCGATCTCGCCGAGATGCTCGCCGCGATCGTCGTGGCGTGGGGTCTCGCGCCCGGCGCCGAGGTGACGACGGAGGCGAACCCCGACTCGGTCGACCGCGACTACCTGTTCGCGCTCAAGGCGGCCGGGTTCACGCGCGTGTCGTTCGGCATGCAGTCGGCGGTGCCGCACGTTCTCGCGACCCTCGAACGCACGCACGACCCGGCGCGCATCCCGCTCGTCGTGGCCTGGGCGCGCGAGGCCGGGCTGCAGGTGAGCCTCGACCTCATCTACGGCACGCCGGGGGAGTCGCTCGACGACTGGAACACCTCGATCGACGCGGTACTCGCCGAGAATCCCGACCACGTGTCGGCGTACGCGCTCATCATCGAAGACGGCACCAAGCTCGCCCGGCAGATCCGCCGGGGCGAGGTCGCCGCACCGAGCGACGACCTGCAGGCCGACATGTACGAGCTGCTGGATGCGAAGCTCGCCGCCGCCGGCTACGAGTGGTACGAGGTGAGCAACTGGGCGCGCACCGACGGCAACCGGTCGCGGCACAACCTGGCCTACTGGCAGGGGCACGACTGGTGGGGCATCGGCCCTGGCGCGCACAGTCACGTCGGGGGAGTGCGTTGGTGGAACGTGAAGCATCCCGCGGCCTACGCCGACCGCATCCTCGCCGGCCTCTCGCCCGCTGCCGGTCGCGAGACGCTCGACGCCGAGACGCGTCGGGTCGAGCGGGTACTGCTGCTCACCCGCATCCGGGAGGGACTGCGCATCGACGAACTCGAGCCGTCCGGCCGTGTCGCCGTCGCGGGGCTCATCGCCGACGAGCTCGTTAACGCGACAGCCGCCCTGCGCGGATCGGTGGAACTGACCCTGCGCGGGCGGCTGCTGGCTGACGCCGTGGTGCGACGCCTACTCGAGGCGTGACTTGAGTTCTGACTACTTGATGAACTGGATGGTGAGCGGGTACTTGTACTGCTCGCCCTTGTTCGCGGCGATCGCGGCGATGATGCCGAAGATGATGATGACGATGTAGGCGGCGAGCAGCACGAGCAGGCCGATGAGCACCAGCGTGAGCACGTAGCCGATGATGATCGCGATGAGCATGGTCAGCTGGAAGTTGAGAGCGGTCAGCGAGTGCGCGCGGATGAAGGCGCCGCGGTCCTTGAGAACCAGGTAGCCGATCAGCGCCGGGATGAAGCTGAAGAAGATACCGCCGATGTGGATCAGCGTGGCCCACAGTCGTTCGTCGCTGGGGCTGAGCGGCTGCGGCGTTGCCTGGTAGGGGTTCGTGGGAGGGGTCGCGTCTGTCATGCGCTCATTAAAGCAGTATGGGAGGTTGCTGTGTGCAACTGTTTCGACAAAAGCTCTACCTGATGAAGCGCACCGAGAGCGGGTAGCGGAACGGCTCGCCGCGGTTGACCCGCAGGCCGGCCCTGATCGACAGGGCGGCGTTGACGACGTAGAGGGCGGTCGGCAGCACCGCGAGGACCGGCAGCATCAGCGCCACCGGGGTGAGCGACAGCAGCGCGGCGATGAACGCCTCGACGGTCATCACCACGGCGTACAACGCGGTGAAGGTGATCTGCCAGTTCAGCGCTTCCTTCGATTCCTGCCGGGCGAGGGAGGGGCGGGCGCGCGTCATCAGATAGATCACGAGCGAGGGCGCGAACCACAGCACGCCGCCCAGGTGGGCCACCGTCGCCCACGTCTTGTCGTCCGTCGTGGAGAACGCCCGGGCGCGGGGGTGGGGTGAAACGTCGGACATCACTGCGGGGGAGGCCTTTCGGGTGGCGTGGAGCGCCCCCCGTTCGGGGGTCGGCGCTAACACTGCACAACGTAGCGTGTACGAACCGCGCGCGCAAACCTCCTTCCCCGACGCACCGAGTTACAATTGGCAGTCAGGTTGATCGAGTGCCAGTGGGCGAAGCGAAGGGCGGTGGTGAGATGGTGTCCGACCGCAGCCTCGAAGTCCTCCGCGTGATCGTGCAGGACTACGTCGCATCCCGCGAGCCCGTCGGCTCGAAGTCCATCGTCGAGCGGCACGCCTTCGGCGTCTCGGCCGCGACCATCCGCAACGACATGGCCCTGCTCGAAGAAGAAGAGCTCATCGTCGCCCCGCACACGTCGTCGGGCCGCGTGCCCACCGACAAGGGCTACCGCGTGTTCGTCGACCAGCTCGCCGACCTGCGGCCGCTCAGCAGCGCCCAGCGCCAGGCGATCGAGACCTTCCTCGGCGAGTCGATCGATCTCGACGACGTGCTCGCCCGCACTGTCCGCCTCCTGTCGCAGCTGACGCACCAGGTCGCTCTCGTGCAGTACCCCACGCTCACGAGGTCGCGCGTGCGCCACATCGAGATCGTGCCGCTCGCGCCGCGCCGGCTCATGACCGTGTTCATCACCGATACCGGCCGGGTCGAGCAAAAACTCGTCGACGTGTCATCCGACATCGACGACGTCTTCCTCGGCGAACTGCGCAGCAAGCTCAATGCCAACCTCGGCGGACTGCCCCTTTCGGATGCCGCGGAGAAACTCACGACCATCGGGGCGCACTTTGCCCCTGACCGCCGGGACATCGTCGCCCAGGTGGCGCGCACGCTCATCGGCCAGACCCTCGAGAACCGTCAAGACCGGCTGCTCATGGCCGGTGCCGCGAACCTCGTGCGCACCGAAGACGACTTCGACGGCAGCATCTTCCCGGTGCTCGAGGCGATCGAAGAGCAGGTGACGCTGCTCAAACTCTTCGGCGAGGTCGACGGCGACCACCACGGCGTGGCCGTGACCATCGGTCGCGAGAACGCGGAGTTCGGCCTCGGCCAGACTTCGGTGCTCTCGAGCGGCTACACGTCGTCGGGCGGCGGCATCGCCCGACTGGGCGTGCTCGGGCCGACCCGCATGGACTACTCGAACAACATGGCGGCGGTGCGAGCAGTCGCCCGCTACCTGACCAGACTGCTCGGCGACGAATAACCGCCGGGAACGAACACCGTGAGGATTGACAACTAACTGTGGCTGACCACTACGAAGTACTCGGCGTCGACAAGAGCGCCTCGCCCGAAGAAATCAAGAAGGCCTACCGGAAGCTCGCGCGCGAGTTCCACCCCGACGTGAACCCGGAACCGAGTGCGTCCGACCGCTTCAAGTCGGTGACGCACGCCTACGACGTGCTCAGCGACCCGCGGCAGCGCCAGGAATACGACCAGGGCGGCAGCGCCGGGTTCGGCGGAGGGGCTCAGGGCTTCGGCGGCTTCAGCGACATCTTCGACACCTTCTTCGGCGGGGGTGCACCCGGCGGCGGAGGAAGCGGCGCCGCACCGCGTTCGCGCAAGGAGCGAGGCGGCGACGCCCTGCTGCGCGTCGAGGTCGACCTCGACGAGGTCATCTTCGGCACCAAACGCGACCTCGAGGTCAACACCGCAATCCTCTGCGACACCTGCGAGGGCACCTGCTGCGCCCCCGGCACCCGCGCCGTCGTCTGCGACATCTGCCACGGCTCCGGCCAGATCCAGCGCGCCGTGCGCAGCCTGCTCGGCAACATCATGACGTCCAGCCCGTGCGGCACCTGCCGCGGCTACGGCACCGTCATCCCGAGCCCGTGCCCCACCTGCGCCGGCCAGGGCCGCGTCCGTGCGACCCGCAAGATGACCGTCGACATCCCCGCCGGAGTCGACACCGGCCTGCGCCTGCAGCTGCCGAACCAGGGCGAGATCGGCCCCGCCGGCGGCCCCAACGGCGACCTCTACCTCGAGATCAAGGTGAAGCACCACGAGGTCTACAGCCGCAACGGCGACGACCTCATGGCCACCCTCGAGGTGAGCATGGTCGACGCCGTGCTCGGCTCGCGCGTGCGCGTCGACGCCCTCGACGGCGAGCTAGACCTCGAGCTGAAGCCCGGCACGCAGAGCGCCGACATCATCACCGTGAAGGACCGCGGTGTGTCCAAGCTGCGCGGCGGCGGCCGCGGCGACCTGAAGATCGGCGTGCAGGTGGTCACCCCCACGAAGCTGAGCGGCAAGGAGCAGGAGCTCATGCGCCAGTTCGCCGGCAGCCACAAGTCGAAGGCCCCGCACCTCGCCGAGTTCCAGCAGGGGCTCTTCGCGAAGTTGCGCGACCGATTCCTGCACGTATAGGCGCTCGATGGCCCATTTCTACCTGAACGAGCTCGTGTCGACCGCCGTCGTCGGCGATCGTGTGTCGATCGACGGCGCCGAGGCTCGGCACGCGGTCACCGTGAGCCGCCTCGCGGTCGGCGAGACGGTGTCGATCGGCAACGGCCGGGGGCTCGTGGTCTCCGGACCGGTCGTCACCGCCGAGCACACCGAACTCGCGATCGAGGTGGCCGAGGTCACCGAGGCACCGCGCGTCGAACCGGCGATCTTCCTCGCCCAGGCCCTCGCCAAGGGCGATCGCGACAAACTCGCCGTGCAGGCGGCGACCGAGCTCGGCGTCGACGGTGTGATCCCGTGGACCGCCGGACGTTCGATCTCCCGCTGGGAGGGCGCCAAGGTCGCCAAGGGGCACGACCGCTGGACCGCGATCGTGCGCGAGGCGACGAAGCAGTCGATCCGCGGGTGGCTGCCCGACGTGCTCGACCTGGTCTCGACGAACCAGTTGACGAGACTCGCGGCAGAGGTGCGGATGATCGTGCTCGAACCCACCGCGGAGATGGCGCTGAGCGCCCTCGAGCCCGACGGTCGGGACATCGTCCTCGTGGTGGGGCCGGAGGGCGGCATCACCCCGAACGAACTGGCCGCGTTCACCACCGCCGGCGCGACACTCGTGCGGCTCGGTGACACCGTTCTGCGCACCTCGACCGCCGGCCCGGCGGCGATCGCTGTGCTGAACGCGAAACTCGGGCGTTGGTGAGCCTCAGCGTTTAAGCTGGACGTATGTCGAACACCGAACCCTCCGTCTTCACCAAAATCGTCGCGCGCGAGATCCCGGCGGAGATCGTGTTCGAGAACGACTCGGTCATCGCGATCCGTGACATCGCGCCGAAGGCCCCCGTGCACCTGCTCGTAGTGCCGAAGACGCAGCAGTACCGAAACGTCGCCGAACTCGCGGCGGGAGACCCCGCGCTGCTCGCCGAAGTCGTCGCCGTGGCGCAGTCGCTCGCCGACGAGCACACCGACGGAGAATTCCGTCTCGTTTTCAACACCGGCGAGAGCGCCGGCCAGACCGTTTTCCACGTGCACGCCCACGTCATGGGCACCAATGCGCCTGGCATCACCCTCACGGAAGGCACCCTTGTCGAGTAGCGACAACACCACCTACGAACCAACGTTCAACCGGGTCGAACTCGAGGTCGACGGCGTCGCCATGGTGCGGCTGCTCGGTCCCCAAGACCGCCTGCTGCACACGATCGAGCGCCAGTTCCCGCTCGTCAACGTGCTCGTGCGCGGCAACCGCATCACCCTGTCCGTCGACCCCCAGGTCGAAGGCGGTCCCGATCAACTACAACCGGCGCTTCTGCTGGTCGAGGAGCTCATCCAGATGATCCGCAACGGCGTCGACCTCTCAGACACCGAAGTCACCCAGTCGGCGAAGATCGTGCGGGAGAAGTCGGGCAGCCCGGCCGACCTGCTCAGCCAGGCCATCCTCACGAGCCGCGGCAAGACCGTCCGCCCGAAGACGATGGGTCAGAAGGCCTACGTCGACGCCATCGACGAGAACACCATCGTCTTCGGCATCGGACCGGCCGGAACGGGCAAGACCTACCTCGCCATGGCGAAGGCCGTGCAGGCCCTGCAGCGCAAAGAGGTCGAACGGATCATCCTGACCCGCCCGGCCGTCGAGGCGGGCGAGCGTCTCGGATTCCTGCCCGGCAGCCTGAACGACAAGATCGACCCGTACCTGCGGCCGCTGTACGACGCGCTCAACGAGATGATGGACCCGGAGATCGTGCCCAAGCTGCTCGCGGCCGGCACGATCGAGGTGGCACCGCTCGCCTACATGCGCGGCCGCACCCTCAACAGCGCGTTCATCGTGCTCGACGAGGCCCAGAACACCACGCCCGAGCAGATGAAGATGTTCCTTACACGCCTCGGCTTCGGCTCGAAGATGGTCGTGACCGGCGACATCACCCAGGTCGACCTGCCGACCGGCGCGAGCGGACTGCAGCTGGTCACCCACGTGCTCGACGACATGGACGACATCGTCTTCGCCCCGCTCACGAGCGCGGACGTCGTGCGCCACAACCTCGTCGGCCAGATCGTCGACGCCTATACCAAGTTCGACGCCGAGCGCCAACGCGCCGACTACGAACGCCAGAACCCCCGGAAGCGCTGAACATGTCTATCGAAGTCAACAACGAGTCGGCCATCCCGGTCGACGAACCCGTGCTGCAGCGCCTCGTCACCTACGCGCTCGACGAACTGCACGTGCACCAGGACGCCGAGCTGTCGATCATCCTCGTCGACGAAGCGGCGATGGAGCAGCTGCACGTGCAGTGGATGGACGAGCCTGGCCCCACCGACGTGCTCAGCTTCCCCATGGACGAGCTGCGCCCGGGAACGGAAGACGCCATCACCCCCGCCGGTCTCCTCGGCGACATCGTGCTGTGCCCCCAGGTCGCGATCGAGCAGGCGGAGACCGCCGGCCACTCGCCGATCGAGGAGATGCTGATGCTCACGACGCACGGACTGCTCCACCTGCTCGGCTTCGACCACGCCGAGCCGGAAGACGAGAAGGAGATGTTCGGGCTGCAGCGCGACATCCTCGTCGGCTTCACCCTCGCCGAGCGACGAAGGTAGTCGCCCATGATGATCGCGATCTTCGTCAGCGTCGCCGTGCTGCTCGTGCTCTTCGGCGGTGTGCTCGCTGCCGCGGACGCGGCTCTCGGCGTGCTGAGCCGCACCGACCTCGTCGACCTCGCGTCGTCGAGCCGGTCGCGCAGGGCGATGCTGGCGATCTCCGAAGACATCGGCACCCACGCCAACGCCCTCAACTTCATGCGTGTCGTGTCGGAGACGACGGCGGCGGTGCTCGTCTCGCTGTCGTTCGCGTACGCGATCGAACAGTGGTGGCTCGCCCTGCTCTGGTCGGCACTCATCATGACCGCGGCGTCGTTCGTGCTCGTCGGCTCGAGCCCGCGCAGCGTCGGCCGCGCGCACCCGCGCGGCATCATGCGCTTCGCCGCGACCCTGATCCGTGGCATCCGGCTCTTCCTCGGTCCCATCGCGAACGCGCTCGTCGCGGTCGGAAACCGCGTGACGCCCGGCCGTCCCAAGTCGGCGACGTTCTCGAGCGAAGAACAACTGCTCAGCATGGTCGACGAGGCGACGGAGCTCGACGTGCTCGAAGAGGTGGACCGCGAGCTCATCCACTCGATCTTCGAATTCAGCGACACCGTGGCGCGCGAGGTCATGATCCCGCGCACCGACATGATCACGGTCGAGGGCGACGAGGCCATCGGGACGGCCATGGCGATCTTCCTCAGCCGTGGGGTGTCCCGCATGCCGGTGATCGGCGAGAACGTCGACGACGTGCTCGGCATCCTGCACCTGCGCGACGTCGCGCGACTGAACTACGAGCAGCCGATCGGGGCCGAGACGCTGACGGTCGTCGAACTGGCCCGTCCCGTGCTCTTCGCGCCGGAGTCGCAGAAGGCCGACAGCCTGCTCCGCCGCATGCAGCTCGAGGCGAACCATCTCGCGATGGTCGTCGACGAGTACGGCGGCATCGCCGGCCTGGTCACCCTCGAGGACCTCATCGAAGAGCTCGTCGGCGACATCTCCGACGAGTACGACCACGACGTTCCCGACGTCGACGACCTCGGCGGCGGGGTGTACCGGGTGAGCGCCCGACTGCCCATCGACGAGCTCGGCGACCTGTTCTCGATGGAACTCGACGACGACGACGTCGACTCTGTCGGCGGCCTGCTCACCAAGACACTCGGTAGGCTTCCCATAGCGGGCTCGACCGCCACCGTCTCGGGGCTCACCCTCACCGCCGACCGCACAGAGGGCCGCCGCCGCCGCGTCTCCACCGTGGTCGTGGAGCGCGACCACTCCGCCGTTCTCGAGGGCGCGACCGACAGTTCAACAGAAAGCGACTAATCGTGGACAGCAACTCTTCCCCCGACTTCCGAGCGGGATTCGTCTCCTTCGTCGGGCGCCCCAACGTGGGCAAGTCCACGCTCACCAACGCGCTCGTCGGCGAGAAGGTCGCCATCACCAGCTCGAAGCCGCAGACCACCCGCCGCGCCATCCGCGGCATCGTGCACCAGAAGAACGGTCAGCTCGTCGTCGTCGACACCCCCGGCATGCACCGCCCGCGCACCCTCCTGGGCGAGCGCCTCAACAGCATCGTGCAGACCACGCTCGGCGACGTCGATGTCGTGGGCCTCTGCCTCCCGGCCAACGAGAAGATCGGTCCGGGCGACCGCTTCATCAGCGAACAGCTCGACTCGTTCCCGCGCGCGAAGAAGGTGGCCATCGTCACCAAGATCGACGCGGCGTCGAGGCCCGCCGTCGCCGAACAGCTGCTCGCCATCTCGGAACTGCGGGAGGACTGGGAGGCGATCATCCCGATCTCCGCGACCAGCCGCATCCAGCTCGACACGCTGATGGGCCAGCTGATCAAGCTGATGCCGGTCTCGCCGCCGCTGTACCCGCTCGACGCCGTGACCGACGAGGGTCTCGAGTCGCGCGTCTCCGAGCTCATCCGCGAGGCGACCCTCGAGGGCGTCATGGACGAGCTGCCGCACTCGATCGCCGTGACGGTCGACGACATGATCGAGCGCGACGACAAGGACCTGGTCGAGATCTACGCCAACGTCTTCGTCGAACGCGACAGCCAGAAGGGCATCATCATCGGCCACCAGGGCGAGCGGCTCCAGGAGGTCGGGGCGAGGGCCAGGCACGAGATCGAGAAGCTCGTGGGCAAGCAGGTCTACCTGTCGCTGCGCGTGAAGGTGGCCAAGGACTGGCAGCGCGACGCCAAGCAGCTCGGGCGTCTCGGGTTCTAGACCCGTATCACTCGCTGGGATGATTTTGGCGGCTTTGGGCGGTTGACCCGGTCGTCAGCGCCTAGCGTGTAAGCATGATCCGCAGGTTGCAGAGGTACCAGTACGCCGTTGACGGCGCGCTGGCCGTCCTGTACCTGGTCTTCGCGTACGTCACCTACGGAATCTTCGCCTTCCAGTGGCCCGACGTCGTCTTCGCGATGCTCGTGGTCTACGCCGTCGCCATCGCGCTGCGCCGGGTCAGCCCCGGTCTCGCGCTCGGCGTCGCCTGGATCGCCTCCGTGCTGCAGATGTCGTTCGGCCTCTACCCCGGCATCTTCAACGTGGCCACGCTGCTCGTGCTCTACACGACGGCCGCCTACGGGGGCCGTTTCGTGCGCTACCTCGGCCTCGCCTCGGTCGGCGTAGGGTCCGCCGTGGCCGCCGCCTGGCTCGCGCTGGAGGGCGCGGGAATCGGCGTCTCCACGACGCTCCTCGGCGCCCTCCAGCTGCCGCAGGTGATCCTGCAGTTCGCCCTCCTCTTCGGCATGCTCGTCGTCGTCCTCGGCTCCGCCTGGCTCATCGGACTGCTCATGCGCGCCATGATGCGCAACCGGGAGAGCAAGCTCGCCCGCGAGGCGGCCGAGCAGGACGTGATCGTCGAGCAGGAGCGCAACCGCATCGCCCGCGACATGCACGACGTCGTCGCCCACTCGCTGGCGGTGGTGATCGCGCAGGCCGACGGGGCCAGGTACGCCAGGGCGCATGACCCGGAAGCCGTCGATGAGGCGCTCATCGCCATCTCCACCACCGCCCGCGACGCGCTCGGCGACGTGCGCCTGCTGCTCGCCCAGTTGCGCCACAGCCAGGGCGACGGACCGCAACCGGTACTCGCCGACCTCGACCGGCTGCTCGACCAGCTGCGCGCATCCGGACTCACGATCGACTTCGAACAGCGGGGAGCACCGCGCGCTCTCGGCACCGCCCAAGAGCTGTCGATCTACCGCATCATCCAGGAGGCCATCACCAACGCGCTGCGTCACGGCGACCGTGCCGCGCCGGTGGCGTTGCGCTTCGAATGGCTCGACGACCGCGTCGACCTCACCATCACGAACGGGATCGACGTGCCGACCACCACGGAAGAACTGCACATCGGCCACGGACTGGCCGGCATGACCGAGCGCGCCGCCCTCGTGGGCGGCAGCCTGCGCGCGCAGCCCGACGGCAAGCGCTTCGTCGTGACCGCCACCCTCCCGACGGCGGCCGCGGCGTGAGCGAGCGGATCAGGGTCGGGCTGGTCGACGACCAGGCGCTGTTCAGGACCGGCATCAGGATGCTCGTCTCCTCGCAGACCGACCTCGAATTCGTCGGGCAGGCGGGCAACGGCGTCGAGGGCATCGCGATGGCGGCGACCGCTCTGCCCGACGTGATCCTCATGGACATCCGGATGCCCGTGATGGACGGCATCGAGTCGACCAGGGAGATCCTCGCGGCGGCCGCCCGGCGCGGCGGACCCCAGCCGCGCATCATCGTGCTGACCACCTTCGACCTCGACGAGGCGGCGATGCGCGCTATTCGCGGGGGAGCGAGCGGCTTCCTGCTCAAAGACGCCGACCCGGAGTTCCTGCTCGCCGCCATCCGCACGGTGCACGCGGGTACCTCGGTGATCGCGGCATCCGCCACCCGCGAGCTGTTCGAGAACTTCGACACCCATGTCGCCACGGTCGTCCCCGAGGTGTTCGAGAAGCTCACCTCGCGCGAGAAGGACATCTTCGTGCTCGCGGCGCGGGGGCTGAGTAACTCCGAGATCGCGACGGCGGAGTTCCTCAGCGAGGCCACCGTGAAGACGCATATCTCGCGGGTGCTCGGCAAGCTGGGCCTGCGCGACCGCGTGCAGCTGGTCGTGTTCGCCTACGAGAACGGGTTGACCGACTGAAGTCAGCCTTGCGATGTACCCCCGCAAGCCCTGCGCCGGATTCGGATCATCCGCACGATTCCTAGCGTTGAAGCATGGACACTTCAACAGACACCCTTGTCGCCCGGGTCGAGGGCCTCGGCAAATCGTATGGGTCGATTCAGAACCGCGTCGCCGCACTGCGCGACGTCACGCTCGGCATCCGACGCGGTGAATTCACCGCCATCATGGGCCCGAGCGGCTCGGGTAAATCGACGCTCATGCACATCATGGCCGGCCTCGATTCGGTATCGTCCGGTCGCGTGTGGCTGGGCGACACGGAGATCACGAGCCTCGCGGATGACGCCCTCACGATTCTGAGGCGGCGTCGCGTCGGGTTCGTGTTCCAGTCGTTCAACCTCGTGCCGACGCTCGACATCGAGGACAACATCCTGCTTCCCTTCGAACTCGACGGACGCCGGCCGAGCGACGCCGAACGCCAATGGATCGACCAGCTCGTTGCCTCGCTCGGCCTCGGCGCTCGGCTGAGACACCGCCCGCACGAGCTGTCCGGCGGACAGCAGCAGCGCGTCGCCATCGCCCGCGCGCTCGCCACCCGCCCCGACTTGGTCTTCGCGGACGAGCCGACCGGCAACCTGGACTCGCGCACCAGCCGCGAGGTGCTGACGCTGCTCGCGACCGCGAGCCGCGAATACGGGCAGAGCATCGCGATGGTCACCCACGACCCGATCGCCGCCAGCTACGCCGACCGCATCGTGTTCCTCGCCGACGGCGCCGTCGTGCGCGACCTCGGAAAGTCGACGCCCGAGGAGATCTCCGGCCTCATGCTGGGCATGGAGCGAGCGGCATGAACCGGCTCAGCCTGCGCGAACACGGCCCCAGCGTTCTCGTCGCGGCGTTGAGCGCCGCCTTCGGGGTCTCGGTGCTGCAGTTCGTCGGCGTCATCAGCCAGATCGTCGCCGCCGACAGCGTCACGGGCAGCAGCGACACCGTGGCTGTGTTCTTGGGCATCGTCGCTCTCGTGTTCATCGTCATCGCCGTGTACGTCGGGGCGATCGTCACGTCGAACACGTTCGCCACGATCATTGCGGGGCGCACCCGCACCATCGCGCTGCTGCGGCTGATCGGATCGAGCGCCAGGTCGCAGCGGCGTGCCGTCGCCCGCGAGGGACTCGCGGTCGGGGTGGCCGGGGCGGTTATCGGCACCGGGGTGGGCACCGCGATCACCGTCGCCACCGTCGCCATTGGCACGGTGTCGGGGTTCATGCCCGGTGACGTCGCGTACTCGTACCTGTCGCCGGTGCTGCTGCTGCCCGTGGTCGCCGTCGTCCTCACGACGTGGATCGCGTCCTGGGTCGGTTCCCGGCGCGTGCTCGTGGTCTCGCCGATGCAGGCCACCGGTGCGGCGCACGAGCAGAGTGTCGCCGAGACATCCGCATCGAAGGCGCGCACCGTCACGGCGACCGTGCTCTTCGTCACCGGCACCGTCATCCTCGGCCTCGCCGTCGTTATGGGTCTGGTCACGCCGCTCGCCGTGCTCGTGGGCATCGTCGGCGGACTGCTCTCGTTCACCGGTCTCGTCGTCGGCGCCCACCTGGTGATGCCGTTCGCACTGAGACTGGTCGGCAGGCTGCTCGGCTCGAGCGCACCGGCCCGACTGGCGGCCGAGAATGCGGTGCGGTACCCGGAGCGCTCGTCGCGCACCACCATCGGGCTCGTCATCGGCGTGACGCTGGTCACCATGTTCGTGGTCGCGATGCAGGGCTACCAGAACATCATCACGGCGGCCCAGCAGGAGAACCCGGAGTACTACCAGGGCATCGACGAGGCCTTCGTCACGACGATCGTGGTCTTCTCGATCCTCACCGGGTTCAGCGCCGTCATCGCGGCGGTCGGCATGGTGAACAACCTGTCGTTGAGCGTGCTCCAGCGCACGCGTGAGCTCGGACTGCTGCGGGCGCTCGGGTTCACCGGACGTCAGGTGCGCGGCATGATCACGGCCGAGAGCGCCCAGCTGACGGCGGCCTCGCTGCTGGTCGGGCTCGTGCTCGGGTTCTTCTACGGCTGGGTGGGCGCGCAGTCGATGTTCGGCAGCGTGAACGGCAGCCCGGGGTTCGTGGTGCCGGGCATGCCGCTGCCGTTCCTCGCCGGAGTGATCGTGCTGGCGGCCGTGCTCACGGTCGTGGCGTCGGTCGGCCCGTCGCGCCGGGCGACGCGCGTGACGCCGGTGGCGGCGCTGGCGCTGGACTGAGGGCGCTGCGCCCCGCCAGCCCGCGCAGCCCCTTTCCCACCCGCGCCCGGCGCGCAACCCCTTTTCGGAAATTCAGGAGCCGGTGCATCCGCTCGCCCACGGTCGCGCGGAATCCCGCGGTCGTCCGAACTGCCCACGACCGGCCTTCCTGAGTTTCCGAAGCAGCGTGGCGGCGTGCGGGAAATTCAGGAGAGTCGGTCGATGCCGTGACCCAGCGGGCTGTGTAGAGGGGCGCTTCGACGCCGCATCCTGAATATCCGAAACCCGGCGCGCGGGCCCGCGGCGGGGGAGTCCCCTACCGCGGGAGCCCCTCGAGGCGGCCGTCGATGCTGCGCACCTGGTCCCACGGGTTCGCGTCGGTGACGGGCGCGGGCGGCATTCCGAGCGGGTCTGGGCCCGCTGGCGCTTTTGGAAATTCAGGAGCCGCCGTATCCGATCGTTTTCCCTCTCCCGCATTTCCGGGAGCGAGCGTTGAGAGCGCGACCGCGATTCCTGAATTTCCGAAAGCAGGCCGACGGGCGGCGTGGCGCGGATGCTGCGGCTCGGCTCATGCCGGGAGGGCATCGGTGCAGTCCGTATCGGTGTTGCCGACGCAGCGCCGCGCGCGCGAGGGTGGGAGAACGCGCAACGGAGGGCTGTCGATGGTGTCAGGTGGTGTGGTGGTCGTGACGACCCCGAGTTTCGGGTCGTTCTCGGATGAGCCTTGGGAGACGGCGGCCGGCGAGGGCATCGACCTGCGGCGTTCCCGCGTGCCGGGGCCGTTAAGCCCGACGCAGCTGCGTGACGAGCTTGCTGACGCCGTCGGGGTGATCGTCGGCGTCGACCGCCTCGATCGGGCGACGATCGAGGCGGCGTCGAACCTGCGGGTCATCGGCAAACACGGCGTGGGCGTCGACAACATCGATCTTGCGGCCGCGGCCGAGCGGGGCATCCCGGTCGTCTGGACCCCCGGGGCCAACTCGTCGGCCGTCGCCGATATGGCGATGGCGTTGCTTCTGGCCGGCTCACGGCAGCTGGTCGCGGCCGACGCCTCGCTGCGGCGCGGCGAGTGGGAGGTGTTCTCGGGTATGGCGCTCGAGGGTGCGAGCGTCGGGGTCGTCGGTTTCGGCAACATCGGCCAGGCGGTCGCCAGGCGGCTGGCCGGGTTCGATGCCGACGTCGTAGCCTACGACCCGTTCCAGCCTGGTGAGGCCTTCGCGGCGCTCGGTACCCGACGGGCAACGCTGGCGCACCTGATCGAGCAGAGCGACATCATCACCCTGCACCTACCGTTCACGCCCGAAGACGGCCCGCTACTGGGTGCCGCCGAGTTCGCCGCTGCCCGTCGCGGTGTGGGGATCGTGAATACCGCGCGGGGCGGTCTCATCGACGACATCGCGCTGGCCGCGGCGTTGACCTCGGGGCAGGTCGGCTTCGCGGCGCTCGACGCCTTCGCCGCCGAGCCGCTCGCCGCCGATTCACCGTTGCGCGCGGCGCCGCGGACAATCCTGACCCCGCACGCCGCGGCCTTCACCGAGCTCGCAAACGCGAGGGCTGGCAACGCCGTTGTGCGCGATGTGGCCAGGGTGCTGCGGGGCGAAGCGCCCCTGGACCCCGTGACGTTCAGTCGGTGATCACCGAGGCGAGGAAGAGTGCGGGCAGGGCCACCGCGACGGTGATGACGAAGAACGGGGCGTTGCGCCAGGCGAGCGTGAGCCCGTCCAGGCCGAATCGCGCACTCACGTGCATCAGGATGCCCGACGTCGGGCCGACGGCCGCCGCCGTTCCCCAGCCGATGGTCGCGGCGAGCACGAAGAGCGTCGGGTCGGGCTCGAGCGGCATAACGACGACCGCCACGAGTGCGAGCGACACGATCGGGTGGATGCCGACGACCGCAAGTACGACCATGACGATGACCGAGGCCCAGGCGACCCAGACGCCGTAGCCGTCGACTGGCAGGAGCACGTCGATCATGGGCACGAGGGTCTGCAGACCGACCGTCAAGACGCCGGCCGCGACGAACAGGGTGGTCTCGCTGCGCAGGCCCGACAGCCCAGCGGTCGCGTGCGTGGCGAGCAGCGCGAATCCCCGCCGACCGAATGAGACGAGAACTCCGGCCAGGGCGACGACGAGCGACCCGATCAACACGACGCGGGGGATGGGGACGGCGGGCATCGAGAGGTGCACCGCGAGCACGAATACGACGAGCGCGAGCGGGATGCGCAGGATCGCCCAGGTGAGCGGGTAGCCCTGATATCGGGAACGGTCGTCGCCGAACGCCCGGTAGACGTCGACCATGCTGATCAGCAGCACGACGACGGCCACGGCGAGCCCGAGGCCGATGGTGACCGCGGCGTCGGCGCCGGGTGCGTAGGAAACGGCGGCTGCGGCAGCCACCCAGAACGGCGACCAGAAGGCGCCCGCGGCGTAGGCGCGGGTGAGCAGCATGGCGTCAGCCATGCGCAGCGGTGCGGCACGGGCGAGCCGGTCGCCCGCCATGGCCACGGCACTGATGTTGATGACGGAACCGAGGCCGTGCACGACGAGCGCGGTGCGGGTGACAGCCGCCACTCCCGAGGAACGACCACGCGGCGTTTCCCCGCCGAGGGAGAGCAGGCGCAGGAACGAGACGGCGGCGAGCATGCCGACCAGATCCTGATTGACGGACAGGAGGTCCGTCAGCGAGGGACGCCGACCGTCAGCGGCGCCCACGGCGAGAGCGGCGAGGCCGCTCACCGTCAGCGCCACCGCGATCAGTCGCGGCGCGCCCCGCACGAGCAGCAGTCCGACCGCCAGACTGAGCAGTGCCGCGACTCCCGCCCAGAGTGTCAGTGTCGGCTCCGCGATTGACGCGGCGGACAACGCGATGACAAGGCTGAGCAGCACCGCGTGGACGCGGCGCATCATTGTCTCGCGCGCACGTCAGCGCACGAGCGCGGGCCGCTTGGCGTCGAAGGTCCAGTCGTCGACGAGAAACTGCATGGCTGCCGAGTCGTCGCGTGCGCCGAGGCCGTGCTCGAGGTAGAGCGCGTGCGCCCGGTCGATAGCGGCGCGATCGAGAGTGACGCCCAGCCCGGGACCCTCGGGGAGCAGGAGGTGCCCGTCACGGATCACGGGCGCGTCGCGGGTGAGGTTCTCGCCGTCCTGCCAGATCCAGTGGGTGTCGAGTGCGGTGATCCGCCCGGGCGCCGCGGCGCCGACGTGCGCGAGCATCGCGAGCGACACGTCGAAGTGGTTGTTCGAATGGGATCCCCAGGTGAGGCCCCAGGCGTCGCAGAGCTGTGCCACGCGCACGGAACCGGCCATGGTCCAGAAGTGCGGGTCGGCAAGGGGGATGTCTACCGCGTCGGCCTTGATCGCGTGCCCGAGCTCGCGCCAGTTGGTGGCGATCATGTTGGTGGCCGTGCGCAGGCCGGTCGCCCGCCGGAACTCCGCCATCGTCTCCCGGCCCGAATAGACGCCCTCGCCGCCGCACGGGTCTTCCGCGTAGGCGAGCACGTTGCGCAGGCGTTCGCCGATGCGCACAGCCTCGCGCAGCGACCAGGCGCCGTTGGGATCGAGAGTTATGCGCGCGGTGGGGAACGCGTCTTTGAGGGTCTCCACCGCGTCCCCTTCGCGATCCGGCGCGAAGACGCCGCCCTTGAGCTTGAAGTCCTGGAACCCGTAGGCGTCCTGGGCCGCCGTGGCGAGCTTCACCACGGCGTCAGGATCGAGGGCGGGGCGACGACGCAGCGACGCCCACCCGTCGTCGTCGGCCGGCTCCTCATAGGCGAGCGTCGTTTGCCCGCCGTCGCCGATGTAGAACAGGTAGCCGAGCAGGGGAACGGCGGTGCGCTGCACGCCGTCACCGAGCAGCTCGGCGACCGGGACCCCGAGATGTTGGCCGACGAGGTCGAGCAGCGCGGATTCGAGAGCCGTCACGGCGTGCACCGTGGTGCGCAGGTCGAATGTCTGCGCGCCCCTGCCGCCGCGGTCCCGGTCGGCGAACACGACGGACGCGTCACTGAGCAGGCTGCGGTATTCGCCGATCGTTCGACCGACCATGCGTTCGCCCGCTTCGGCGATTGTGGCGCGGATGGCCTCGCCCCCGGGCGTCTCGCCGAGGCCGGTGCGGCCGGCGCTGTCGTGAACGATCACGATGTTGCGGGTGAAGAACGGCCCGTGCGCCCCGCTCAGGTTGAGGAGCATACTGTCGTGGCCGGCGACCGGCACGACCTCGACGTGCTCGATCACGGGGGAGCCGGTCATCGGGTGAGCCCCTCGATGCGGCCGTCGACGCTGCGCACCTGGTCCCACGGGTTCGCGTCGGCGAGCGGGGCGGGCAGTAGCTCGTCGGGCAGGTTCTGATACGCGACCGGCCGCAGGAAACGTTGGATGGCGAGCGTGCCGACCGAGGTGGTCTTCCCATCAGAAGTGGACGGGAACGGGCCGCCATGCACCATCGCATGGTTGACTTCGACACCCGTCGGCCAGCCGTTGTAGAGGATGCGGCCGACCTTGCGTTCCAGCACGGGAAGCAGGCGGCTCACCTCGCCGTTCTCTCCACGGCCGGCGAGGATCGTCGCTGTCAGCTGCCCCTCGATCGCCTCGGCGAGCGCCAACAGGTCGTCGATCGACCCGTACCGCACCACGAGCGACGATGCCCCGAAGACCTCGTCCTGCAGCGCGTCTTCCGAGCGCAGCCGGTCGGAGTCGGTGGCGAACACCACCGGCCCGGGAGCGTTGGGTCCGTCACCGGGGGCGCCGCTGCCGAGACGCTCGACACCGGGGACCGCGTCGAGCCGGGCGGTGCCCGATTCGAAGGCTTCGCGGATGCCACGGGTCAGCATGGTCTGGCCCGTCGCCTCGGCGACGAGGCGGCCGACGGATCGCGTGAACTCATCGCCCTCGCGCCCGGTCGGCACGAACACGAGTCCCGGATTGGTGCAGAACTGTCCCGCTCCCAGGGTGAGGGAACTGACGAAACCCGCGGCCACCTCCTCGGTGATAGCGGAGGGGAAGACGAACACCGGGTTGATGCTGCTCATCTCGGCGTACACGGGGATGGGCTCGCGGCGCTTGCGCGCGATCTCGACGAGGGCGAGTCCACCCGAGCGCGAACCGGTGAATCCGACGGCCTTGATGGCCGGGTGGGCCACGAGGGCCGCGCCGATGCTGTTGCCCGCTCCGATGAGCGACGAGTACACGCCCTCGGGCAGTCCCTGTTCGGCGACGGCGTCGGAAACGGCACCCGCGACGAGCATCGCCGTTCCGGGATGCGCGTTGTGCACCTTCACCACGACGGGGCAGCCGCCGGCCAGGGCGGAGGCGGTGTCTCCGCCGGCGTTGGAGAACGCCAGTGGGAAGTTGCTCGACCCGAAGACCGCGACGGGTCCGACACCGATCAGCCTCTGGCGGATGTCGAGGCGCGGAGCCGGCTTCCGGTCCGGCTGAGCGGGGTCGATGCGCACGCCGGTCGACGTGCCGCCGCGCAACAGCTCGGCGAACAACCTCAGTTGGCTCGTCGTCCGCGTGCGTTCGCCCTCGAGCCGAGCGGCCGGGAGACCCGATTCGAGCCGAGCCCGGTCGATGAGGGTGTCGCCGAGCGCCTCGATGTTACGCGCGATCGACTCGAGAAAATCGGCACGCTGTGCGGGCGAGGTCGCCCGGTAGACGTCGAACGCGTCGTGAGCGAGCAGCGCGGCGCGGTCGACGTCGGCCTCGTCGCCCTGCCCGAAGTCGGGTTCAACGGTCTCTCCGGTCGACGGGTCGACGGCGCGGAACGAGCCAGCCGTGCCCCGCACGCGCTCCGCCCCAATCAGCATTTCTCCCGTTATCGTCACGATGGTCCTTTCGTCGAAGTCTGTGCCGAAGGTGATGGCTGTGCCGGTGGTCGTCGCGGGCGCGACGCTACCGTGCGGGCTGGAGAGCGTTTGCGGCGGTCAGTTCGCGCAGTTCGTCGCGTTCCTCGTGCGTCAGGCCGAGCAGTGGAGGCCGCACCGGACCCCCGCGCCGGCCGACGGCGTCGAGACCGGCCTTGATGATCGACACCGCGTAGCCCTTCCGCCGGTCCCGAATGTCGAGGTAGGGGAGCACGAAATCGCGCAGTTTCGCGTAGACCGCGTCGTGCCGTTTCGCGCGCACGTCGGCGTAGAACTCGAGCGCGAACTCGGGGGCGAAGTTGAACAGTGCCGACGAGTAGGTCGTCACGCCGAGTTCGAGGTAGGGGAGCGCGAATGTCTCCGCGGTCGGCAGGCCGCCGATGTAGACGAACCGCTGGCCGAACCGCGCGTAGATGCGGGTCATGAGTTCGATATCGCCGAGCCCGTCCTTGAACCCGACGAGGTTGGGGCAGGAGTCGGCGAGCCGCGCGAGCGTCTCGACGGTGATGCGGGCGTTCGCTCGGTTGTAGAAGATTACGCCGAGGGAGGTCGAGCGGCACACCGCCTCGACGTGGGCAGCGATGCCCTCTTGCGACGCCTCTGTGAGGTAGTGAGGGAACAGCAGGATGCCCGCGGCTCCGACGCGCTCGGCGTCGCGGGCCTGCTCGATCGCGGTGCGCGTGCCCAGGCCGGCGGGGGCGATCACGGGAACGCGTCCATCGACCTCTTCGATGGCCGCCGTGAGGACGGAGGAGACCTCGGAAGCGGTGAGCGAGAAGAACTCCCCGGTTCCGCCGGCAGCGAAGAGTCCGGCCACCGGGTACTGGCTGAGCCAGGAGAGGTGCTCCCGGTAGCTGGGCTCGTCGAACTCGAGATCGTCGGTGAAGTGCGTCACGGGAAACGAGAGCAGTCCGGATCCGACGGTGTCGGCGAGTTGCTGCGGCGAGAATTCGACCACGTTGTCTTACCTCCGATAGTCCACTGCGATGTGGGCGGTGCCAGCTCTGGCTGGTTCGTGGTCAACTGTAGGAAGGCTTCATATGACTGTCCAAGAGTGATTGGGCATCAACTGATGCCTGCAGAGCATCAATCGCTCAACGGCTGCAACGTGCTGAAACGTGCGAGCGCCCCCTTCATGGCCGCGTTCGAGCTGTCGCGCCGCCAGACGGCACGCAGTTCGACGACGGGCCGGTCCCATTCGATGATGGGCCGAAGCACGACCCCGTCGATGTGGAAGGTGCCCGCCGATTCCGGCACGATCGCGGCACCGCGACCGGCACCGACGAGCGACATCATGCTGTGCACCTGGGTCAGCCGTTGCGTCGAGCGCGGCCGAACGTTAACCAGCACGCTGGCGACGAGATCGGCGAAGTACGACGCCCCCGTCGACGTGTACATGATCATGTCGAGGCCCTCGAACTCGCGAGCCGAGACGGGCGCCGTTGTCGAGCCAAGCGGATGGTCCGCAGGGACGGCCGCGACGAGAGTCTCGCGCGCGACGAGCCGCGAGTCGAATTCCGGATGATGCGGCGGCAGTCGCACGAGGGCGAGGTCGAGATCGCCCGCCAGCAGGGCCTCGAACTGGGCGTCGCTGACCAGCTCGTTGAGCACGATGTCGACCCCGGGCAGGAACGAATCGGCTTCCGCCAGCACGTGCGGCAGCACGCCGACGGCGGTCATCGCGGTGAACCCGATCGACAGTCGGCCGGCGACCCCTTCAGCGATGCGCCTCGCCGATTCCGGCGCCGTGTCGGCGATGATGAGCAGGCGGCGGGCCTCCGCGAGGAACGCGAGCCCCGCCGGGGTGAGGGACACCGACCGGTTGTTGCGGTCGAGCAGCGATACGCCGATGCTGCGCTCGAGTTTCTGGATCTGCCGGCTCAGCGGTGGTTGGGTCATCTGGAGGCGGTCCGCGGCTCGTCCGAAATGCAGTTCTTCGGCGACGGCGACGAATCCACGCACCTGCTCTAGCGAATACATGATGCCGTGAGGGTATCATCCAATGCACAATTTGGTTTAGACACGCATCCACACCTGTGCCTAGATTCGTTGCAAGCAAAGGGCACCGTCGCCCGGTGGACCGTCGTCCATGGGTGCCGCCCGACTCGCACGAATTCAAAGGAGAATGCAGTGAGATCACGCCCCATTAAGACCATCCGGCGCACGGCCTTGACCCTCTCGGCACTCGCGACCATCGGCCTCATCGCCGGCTGCAGCGGCGTGCAAAACGGCGCCTCCGGCGGCGGGAGTAGCGAGGGCGTCGATTTCCCCACCGGACCGGTGGAATTGCAGGTCGGCGCTTCTGCCGGCGGCAGCACCGATCTGCTCGCCCGAGCCCTGGCGAAGGATCTCGAGACGCCGCTGGGCGAAACGGTGACCGTGTTCAACCAGCCCGGCGCGAACGGCGCCGTCGCCGCGGGCGACGTGCTCAACAGTCCCGCCGACGGCCAGACGATGATGCTGGTCTCCGGATCTCTCATCACCATCACCCCGCTGTTCGTCGAAGAGGCGGAAGCGATCTCGCTCGACGACATCCAGATCGTCACGGGCGTCGGACGGGAGGACTACGTTCTCGTCACGAACAAGGCCAGCGGCTTCGAGACCATCGACGATGTCGCCGACGCCGGCCGCATGATCAACTACGCCACCGCGGGAGTAGGCACCGGCGGCCAGCTGTCGCAGAACCTGCTCTTCGACGACCTCGGCATCGAGGCCACCGACGTGCCGTTCGACGGCGGGGCTCCGGCCGTGACCGCCCTGTTGGGCAACCAGGTCGACGTGGCATCGGTACAGGTCCTCGAGGCGATGCCGCACATCGAGTCGGGCGACTTTGTGCCGCTGGCCATCTTCGGCGAAGAGCGCAGTGAGTTCCTCCCCGACGTTCCGACCGCGGTCGAGAGCGGGCACGACGTGGTCGTCACCCAAACCCGTTTTGTGATGGTGCCGAAGGAGACACCCGAGGAGATCGTCGACACACTCGCCGACGCATTCTCGGAGGCGTTCGACTCGGGCGACTACCAAGACTTCCTCGCCCAGAGCTTCATCACCGCGGACGAGACGGACGCCGAAGAAACGGCGGAGAACCTGCAGGAGGCGAAGGATTCGTACGAGGAGGCCGCCCGCGCCGCCGGAATCGTCGAGTAGCTTCCGCCATGGCGCTCTCGCTCCCCAGAATCGGAGGAACTCCCGTGACATCACCCGCCGACCGCGTCAGCAACGACGCCGCCGAGCCGATCGACGACGCGGAGGACTTCCTCCCCGCCGGAAGCGCGGCGAACGTCGGAGCGGCGGTCGCGCCGCTCCTGCTGGGGGTGGTGGGCGTCATCGGCTCGGTGCAGCTCGGACTCGGCGCCGTCACGGCGCCGGGCCCGGGGCTGTGGCCGTTCGCCATCTGCCTCGTCATCGTGCTGTGTTCCGCGGCGCTGCTGATCGGCGGTCGCCGGTTCTGGGACGCCGAGGCGTTCTCACGCAATTCCCTTGTTGTGGCCATAGGCCTGCTCACGCTCGTCGCCCTCGTCATCGCGCTGCCCTACGTGGGTTTCGAGATCCCGTGCGCCGTGCTCTGTTTCGTCTGGTTGCGGTTTCTGGGCGGTGAGAAGTGGTGGGTGTCGATCGTCATCTCGCTCTCGATCACCCTGGCGTTCTGGCTGATCTTCGTGCTCGCGCTCCGCATCCCGCTGCCCCGATTGTTCTGAGAGAACCCCGCCCATGGATTTCACCAACATCATCAACGGGTTCGGCGTCGTACTCGAGCCGATGAACCTGCTCTACTGCCTGATCGGCGTGTTGATCGGCATGCTGATCGGCGTGCTGCCCGGACTCGGCCCGGTCGCCACGATTTCGATCCTGCTCCCCATCACCTACTCCATCGAACCCGTTGCGGCGATCATCATGCTCGCCGGAATCTTCTATGGTGCGCAGTATGGCGGCACGATCACCTCGGTGCTGCTCAAACTCCCCGGTGAAGCGTCGAGCGTCGTCACGGTATTCGACGGGCACGCGCTCGCCCGCAAGGGCAAAGCCGGCACCGCTCTGGGCATCGCGGCTATCGGATCGTTCTTCGGCGGCACCATCTCGATCATCGGGCTCACTCTCGTGGCGCCACTCGTGGCATCCGTAGCTTTGAGCTTCGGTCCGCCCGAGTACGCGATGCTGGCCCTCCTCGGTATCCTGCTCGTCTCCACCATCGGAAACGGCGGCGGGCTCAAATCGGTCATCGCCGCGGGCGTCGGCCTGTTGCTCGCCACCGTCGGACGTGACACGTTCACGGGAGGCGAGCGCTTCACCTTCGGCAGCCTCGCCCTTGCGGACGGCATCGACTTCGTGCCGATCGCTATGGGCCTGTTCGGGCTCGGCGAGATCTTCTACAACCTCGACGCCCGACGGAACAAGCTGGACACGCCCGCCACGATCGCGAACATCTGGCCGTCCCGCGCGGAGCTCAAGGAGTCGTCGGGGGCGTTCGGGCGCGGATCGGTCATCGGGTTCTTCCTCGGCATCCTCCCGGGTGGCGGCGCCACTCTCGCCTCGCTCGTCGCCTATGCCGCCGAAAAGCGCGTGTCGAGAACGCCGGAACGTTTCGGGCGCGGGGCGCTCCAGGGCGTCGCGGGGCCGGAAACGGCGAACAACGCGGCGGCCACCTCGTCGTTCATTCCGCTCCTCACCCTCGGCATTCCGGCCAATGCCACGATGGCGATCATCTTCGGTGCGCTGTTGCTGCAAGGAATCGTGCCGGGGCCGACCCTGATCGTCGACCACCCCGACCTCTTCTGGGGCGTGGTGAACTCGATGTACATCGGCAACATCCTGCTGCTCATCCTCAGCATCCCGCTCGTCGGCGTATTCGTGAAAATCCTCCGCATCCGGCCGGCGATCCTCGCCCCGATCACCGTGCTGATCACCCTGCTCGGCGTGTACACGGTGCGCAACAGCATCTTCGACATGGTGCTCGTGATCGTGTTCGGCCTCGTCGGCTACCTGATGAAGAAGTTCGGTTTCGAGCCGGGTCCGCTCGTGCTCGCCTTCGTGCTGGGCAGTCTCATGGAGACCGCGGTGCGCCAGTCGCTGCGCATCTTCGGCGGCGACGTGAGCGGATTCGTGATGCGGCCCATCTCGGGAACCATCATCGGTGTGGTCGTGCTGCTCGTCGTGCTGATCCCGATCGCCAAGGTCATGCTCAGAAAGCGCGCGGAGAAGAAGTTCGGCGTGCACCTCAAGCCGGGGGAGAGCGTGCTCGGCGTGGCTCTCGCCAAGGAGGCGGCCGTCGACGACACCGCCCCCGTCGTCACCACGGCGGACGGGGAGAAGCGATGACGCCGGCGGCACGCATCAGCCGGGTCGAGATCACCCCCGTCGCCTTCGCCGACCCGCCGCTGCTCAACGCGGTGGGCGTGCACGAACCGTTCGCCCTGCGCGCCGTTTTGCAGCTGCACACCGATTCGGGGCTGGTCGGTCTGGGGGAGACCTACGCCGACGAGACCCACCTCGAGGCGCTCGAGGCCGTCGCCTCCGACCTGCCGGGGCTCGACGCCTTCGACACCGGCCGCATCTATGCCCTCGTCGCCGACGTGCTCTCCCGGCGGTCGGGCGCGGCGGGCGACGGCGTGGCCGGCATGATCACGGGAGCCAGCGTCGTCAACCGGGTCTTCTCGCCCTTCGAGGTGGCCTGCCTCGACATCCAGGGCAGAACGGCCGGCCGCCCGGTCGTCGACCTGCTCGGCGGGCGGGTGCGTGACCGGGTGCCCTACAGCGCCTACCTGTTCTACAAGTGGGCCGAACACCCCGGCGCCGACCCCGACGAGTGGGGCGAGGCGCGCACGCCCGACCAGCTCGTCGAGCAGGCAGCGACGATGATCGAACGGTACGGTTTCGGAGCGATCAAACTCAAGGGCGGCGTGCTGCCGCCCGACGACGAGATCGAGGCGATCCGCGCGCTGCACGCGGCGTTTCCCGGAGTGCCGCTGCGGCTCGACCCGAACGCCGCGTGGACGCCCGAGACGGGAATCCGGGTCGCGCAGGCACTCGAGGGGCTCGTGCAGTATCTCGAAGACCCGTCGCCCGGAATCCACGGGATGGCGCGAGTCGCGGCATCCGCCCCCATGCCCCTCGCCACGAATATGGCGGTCGTCGCGTTCGACCAGATCAGGGAGGCGGTCGCGGCCGACGCGGTGCAGGTGATTCTCTCCGACCACCATTTCTGGGGTGGGCTGCGCCGCTCGCAGGGCCTCGCCGCCGTCGCGGACACGTTCGGCATCGGCCTCTCGATGCACTCCAACTCGCACCTCGGCATCAGCTTGGCCGCGATGACGCATCTTGCCGCAGCCACTCCCAATCTCGACTACGCGTGCGACACGCATTGGCCGTGGAAGACGGAAGACGTGGTGAAACCGGGTCTGACCTTCATCGACGGGGCGCTAGAGGTTCCGGCCGGGCCGGGACTCGGCGTCGAACTCGATCCCGACGCCCTCGGCGCTTTGCACGAGCAGTACCTGCGCTGCGGGCTGCGCGCGCGCGACGACACGGGATACATCCGCCGGTTCGACCCGGGCTTCGTGCGCAAGCTCGGGTACTGGTAGTGGTCAGGCGCGCAGTCGCCTGGACGAGTTGACGAGGTGGGTGCGCATGGCCGCTCCCGCGGCAAGAGGGTCGGATGACTCGATGGCGTCGTGTATCGCGGCGTGCTCGGCGTAGGTGCGCGCGAACGCCCGTTCGTCGTGACCGAGCCGCGACCGCGGGATAGCCAGCATCCCTCTACCCAGCGATTCCAGCAGTTGGGGGAAGTGCCGGTTGCCCGAGGACCAAGCGACCCGCAGGTGAAAGGCGAAATCGGCGTCGACCGCCGCTGTCGGTCGTTCCGACGCGTCGGCGAACTCCGCGAGCGCTTCGCCGATCTGGGCCAGTTGTGCCGGGGAGCGGCGCAGGGCGGCGAGTCCCGCCGCCTCGACCTCGACCCCCGTGCGGAATTCGAGCAGCGCGAGTACCGCGTCGAGGTCGCCGGGCGACACCGCGCCCACCTCGAAGCCGTGCTCGTCGGGCGTCGCGAGCACGAAGCTGCCCCTGCCCTGGTAGGTGCGCACGATGCCGCTGGCCTGCAACTGCGATAGCGCCTCGCGCACGACGGTGCGGCTCACGGAGAAGCGTTCCATCAGGGCGGCCTCGGTCGGCAGTTTGGTGCCAGGACGCACGACGCCCTCCTGCACGAGCTGCAGCAGGTCACCCACCAGCTGCCGTGTCAGGTTCGGTCGCGGCGTGCTCACTCGGTGACCAGGTCGTCAGCGACGGTCCAGCCGGTGACGCGATCACTGAGCGTGAGTCCGATGCCGGCGGCGGACGGCACGATCATGCGTCCGTCGGCAATCTGGATGCGCTCGTTGAACAGCGGCTCGAGCCATTCGAAGTGCTCCACCCACGGCTGGCGCGGGTAGGTCGACGCGAGGTGAACATGCAACTCCATGGCGAAGTGCGGGGCCAGATCGAGGCCGGCCTCGTCGGCGAGGGCGAGCAGGCGCATGAACTGGGTGATGCCGCCGATGCGCGGTGCATCGGGCTGAACGATGTCGACGGAGCGGGCGTCGATGAGCTCCTTGTGCTCGCGCACACTCGTGAGCATCTCGCCCGAGGCGATCGGGGTGTCGAGGCGCGCGGCGAGGTCGGCGTGGCCGACCGCGTCGTAAGCGTCCAGCGGCTCCTCGATCCAGACCAGGTCGAACTCCTCGAGGGCTCGCCCCATGCGGATGGCCGTTGCGCGGTCCCACTGCTGGTTGGCGTCAACCATGATCGGGAAGTCGTCGCCGACGTGCTCGCGCAGGGCCTTCACTCGGGCGAGGTCGAGGGCGCCGTCGGGCTGGCCGACCTTGATCTTGATGCCGCCGAGTCCAGCCTCGATCGACCGCGTGGCGTTGTCGAGCACGCCCCCGATCGGGGTGTGCAGAAATCCGCCGGAGGTGTTGTAACACCGCACCGAGTCGTGGTGCGCACCGAGCAGCTTCGACAGCGACAGGCCGGCGCGCTTGCCTTTCAGATCCCACAGAGCGTTGTCGAGCGCGGCAATCGCCTGCGTCGCGGCACCACTCCGGCCCACCGAGGCGCCGGCCCAGACCAGCTTGGTCCAGAGCCGGGCGATGTCGTTGGGGTCTTCGCCGACGAGCACGGGTGCGACCTCGCGGGCGTGAGCGAACTGGGCGGGACCGCCGGCGCGTTTCGAGTAGCTGAAGCCGAGCCCGACGAGGCCGTGCTCGGTGGTGACCTCGGCGAACAGCATCGCCACTTCGGTCATCGGTTTCTGCCGCCCGGTCAGCACCTTCGCGTCGCTGATCGGCATGGGGAGCGGCAACATCGTGGAGCGCAAACGCACGCTGCGGATTCTGTCGACGGTCGTTGCAGTACTCACGAGACTCCTTCGGCTCGGTGGGGGTGGTGCAGTCATCGTATGAGTTTGCCAGTCATACGACAAGTGCCCTGAGTAATCTGCCGACCCGCCACCGGAGGGGAGTGCTACCCTGATTGCGTGTTGTTCGGTCTGCTTCTCCTTAGCTGCCGCGACGAGTCCTAACCTTCAGGCCTCACTCGTCGCGGTGTTTGTTGTCGGCTGACCACTTACAAAAAGCGAGAGATACGAGACCATGAAGAACACGCAACAGCCCTCCGGCATGCCGATCCACAAGTACCGCCCCTACCACGAGCAGTTGGCGGTCGATCTGCCCGACCGCACCTGGCCCGCGAAGCGCATCACCCAGGCCCCGCGCTGGTGCGCCGTCGACCTGCGCGACGGCAACCAGGCCCTCATCGACCCGATGAGCCCCGAACGCAAGCGCATCATGTTCGACCTGCTCGTGAAGATGGGCTACAAAGAGATCGAGGTCGGCTTCCCGTCGGCCTCGCAGACCGACTTCGATTTCGTGCGCAGCCTCATCGAGGAGAACCTGATCCCCGACGACGTCACCATCCAGGTGCTGACGCAGGCGCGCGAGGGCCTGATCAACCGCACCTACGAGTCGATCGCGGGTGCCAAGCAGGCCATCGTGCACCTCTACAACTCGACGAGCGTGCTGCAGCGCGATGTCGTCTTCCGCACCGACAAGCAGGGCATCATCGACATCGCGCTCGAGGGCGCGCGTCTGTGCCGCATTGCCGAGAAGACGGTCCCCGAGGTCGACGTCTACTACGAGTACTCGCCGGAGAGCTACACGGGCACCGAACTCGAGTTCGCGCTCGACATCTCCAACCAGATGGTCGACGCCCTCGGGGGAACCCCGGAGCGTCCCGTCATCCTGAACCTGCCGGCGACCGTCGAGATGGCGACGCCGAATGTCTACGCGGATTCGATCGAATGGATGTCTCGCAACCTCGCCCGGCGCGACAGCATCATTCTCAGCCTGCACCCGCACAACGACCGCGGCACCGGCATCGCGGCGGCCGAACTCGGCTACCTCGCCGGGGCGGACCGCATCGAGGGATGCCTGTTCGGAAACGGCGAGCGCACGGGCAACGTCGACCTCGTCGCCCTCGGCATCAACCTGTTCACGCAGGGCATCGACCCGCAGATCGACTTCAGCGACCTCGACGAGGTCAAGCGCACCGCCGAATACTGCAACCAGCTGCCCGTGCCCGAGCGCAGCCCGTGGGCGGGCGACCTCGTCTACACCGCGTTCAGCGGCTCGCACCAGGACGCCATCAAGAAGGGCTTCGAGGCGATGGCCGCCGATGCGTCGTCGAAGGGCGTCACGGTCGACGAGCTGGTCTGGGCCGTCCCCTACCTGCCGATCGACCCCAAGGACCTCGGACGTAGCTACGAGGCGGTCATCCGCGTCAACTCGCAGTCCGGCAAGGGCGGCGTCGCCTACCTGCTGAAGACCGACCACGCGCTCGACCTTCCGCGCAAGCTGCAGATCGAGTTCTCGGGCGTCGTGCAGGCGAAGACCGACGCCGAGGGCGGCGAGGTGACGAGTGCGCAGATCTGGGAGATCTTCCAGGACGAATACCTGCCCGCCCCCGTCGAGCGCCCCGAAGACAAGTGGGGACGCTTCGAGCTCACCCGCACCCGCACGGCGAGCGACCTCGACGGTGCGGTGGCGCTGCAGACGGTGCTGCGCGTCGGCGAGGACGTCATCAACGCCGACGCGACCGGCAACGGGCCGATCGCCGCCTTCCTGAACATCATGGCCGAGCAGGGCATCGAGGTGAAGCTGTTCGACTACGTCGAGCACGCTCTCAGCGCGGGCGGCGACGCCTACGCGGCGTCGTACGTCGACCTCAACGTCAACGGCGTGCGCCTCTGGGGCGTCGGCATCGACGCGGACATCTCCACCGCCTCGCTCAAGGCCGTGGTCTCCGCGGTCAACCGAGCCGTGCGCGCCTCGGCCGACGACCGCGAGCTGGCCTCCGTCTAGCACCCGGGCACCCGCCCTGCCTGCCTGCCTGCCTGACCTCCGTCCGCTGCTGTTTCGGAAATTCAGGACTCCCCGTCGATGCTCCGGAGGCCGCCCCAGTAAACACGGGGCGGCCGTCGGCGTCCGCTCATCCGTTTCCTGAGTTTTCGAAGGTGCCCGTGTCGGCTGGCGGCGGGTCTGGCTTTGGCGGCCTCGATCCGTGCCGGCCCTTTCGGAAATTCAGGATGCGCGGTCGGTTGCGGGTGTCGCGACCCCGCAATCCCGGGCGTCGAAAGAAGAGCGGATGCCGCGTCTCCTGAATTTCCGAAAGGGGGGGGCGGGGAGGGCCTGCGGTCGGGTGACCGCTCGCCGGGGCTCAGCGGCGGAAGTGGCGGATGTTGCGGAAGCGCCGCAGCGTCGGCAGGCGTTCGAGGCGGCGCTGCTCGGGGAGGCTCCAGTTGAACAGCACGGCGAGCACACGCACGCCGAACGTGACGACGACGCAAACCACCGCGGCCACCGTGACGTTCACGCCGAATGCCACGAGCACGACAAGGCTCGAGGTGCCGGCGAGGGCGGCGATCGCGTAGAGGGAGCCGACCTGCATGATCGCGATCGGCAGGTTGAGCAACAGGTCGCGCAGCACCGACCCGCCGACGGCCGACAGGGCGCCGACGAACACGGCCGGCACGGGGGGCACGCCGATGGCGAGGGCCTTGGTCGTTCCGATGGCGCCGAACAGACCGATCGTGAGCGCGTCGAGCACCGTGATCACCTTCGACAGGCGGTTGAACACCCGCTCGAGGAACATGCCGATGAGCGCGGCGATGACGGCGGTCGGCAGGTACCAGTTGCTCTGCATCGCGGCGGGCAGCTCGTTGAGCAGCAGGTCGCGCAGGATGCCGCCGCCGAAGCCGGTGGCGATACCGATGACCGCGACGCCCAACAGGTCGAGCCTGCGGTCGCGGAACTGGGCGGCGAAGAGCGCACCCTGGAGGCTGCCGATGCCGATGGCCAGGATGTCCGCCCAAGCGGGGATGAAAAAGGCGGCTTCTGTCACTAGACCATTCTGGTCGCTCCACGGCCCGCGCGGGACACCGCTGCGGGCTGCCAGACGCGGCGCGTCACAGGGACGCGAGATACGCGGCGAAGGTGCGCCCGCCCGACCGGTGGTGGGGCACGAGATGGTATCCGGCGCCGAACGATGCCCAGGTACCGCCGGGGAGACTGAAGTCGACGATCGGCTTGCTCCAGCCGAACCGGCGGCTCACCTCGCGGGCGAGCTCGTGGCCGGCGAGGATCGACGGGCCGCCGACGTCGGCCACGCGACCGCGCGGCACGCCCTGGGCGAGGTCGGCGAGCCGAACCGCCACCTCGCGCACGTCGATCGGTTGGATCTTCAACCGGGGTGCGAACAGCACGGGGGAGAGGCGCTGCCCGAGAAAAGGCGCCGCCGCGAAGGAGTGGAACGGCGTGGTGCGCAGCACGCTCACGCCGAGGCCGCTGTCGAGAACGGTCCGTTCGGCGGCGAGTTTGTCGACGTAGTAGGGGAAGGGGATCTGGTCGATGCCCACGATCGAGATGAACACGAGCCGCTGCACGCCGTGCCGCTTCATCGCGTCGACGAGCCCCCGCGTCTCGCCCGCCTGGTCTTTGCCCGCGGCCAAGTGCACGACGGTGTCGATGCCCTCGAGCGCGGCGTCGAGCCCGTCGCCGCGGCTGAGATCGCCGGTGCGGAAGCCCGGATGCTGCCGCCGGCTCAGCACCTCGACGGCGGCATCGCGTGATCGCAACCGCGGAACGAGTTCGCGGCCGAGTGTTCCGGTGCCGCCGGTGACGAGAATGACCATGGTGCAGGGGTTCCTTGTCTCTCGCGTCTGTGCGTCTCGCCTCCATTCTGGTCGTAGCGCCGATAATAGGTAAGTGCCCCTTTACCGTGATGAAGCCGTCGTGCTGCGAACCCACAAACTGGGCGAGGCCGACCGCATCGTCACGATGCTCAGCCGCAACCACGGCAAGATCCGTGCCGTGGCCAAGGGCGTGCGGCGCACCGCGAGCAAGTTCGGCGCCCGGCTCGAGCCGTTTATGGTCGCCGACGTGCAGCTGTTCGAGGGCCGCAGCCTCGACATCATCACGCAGGCGGAGTCGCTCGGTTCGTACGGCGCCGAGATCACGGCCGACTACGGCAGCTACACCGCCGCGAGCGTGATGGTGGAGACCGCCGACAAGATCACCGACGATGACGGCTCGCTTCAGCAATACCTGCTGCTGGTCGGCGCCCTGCGGTCACTAGCCCGCCGCGAGCACCACTCGAGCGTGACGCTCGACAGCTACCTGCTGCGTTCGCTGTCGATCGCCGGCTGGGCACCCAGTTTCGTCGACTGCGCCGTGACCGGCGCGCCCGGCCCGCACACCGTGTTCGTGGCGCAGCTCGGAGGCGTCGTCGCCGACGAGGTCGCCCCGCCCGGCTCGCCGAGACTCGAGCTCAAGACGCTCGAACTGCTCGCCGCCCTACTTACCGGCGACTGGGCGGTGGTCGAGTCATCCGACGAACGTCACCAAAACCAGGCCAGCGGCGTCGTCGCGGCCTACACGCAGTTCCATCTCGAGCGCACGCTGCGCTCCCTCCAACACGTCGATCGGTCCACCGCATGAGAAGAATCAAACCCGGAATGACCCACGCCGACGCCGTGGAATTCAAACCCGTGGACTGGACGGGCATCTACCCGCCTGTCATGGACAAGCGCGCGGTACCCGAACACGTCGCCATCGTTATGGACGGCAACGGGCGCTGGGCCAACGGCAAAGGCCTCACCCGCATCGAAGGCCACAAGGCGGGGGAGGCGAGCCTGCTCGACGTCGTCGCCGGCGCCATCCAACTGGGCGTGAAGCACCTCAGCGTCTACGCGTTCTCGACCGAGAACTGGAAGCGGAGCCCCGACGAGGTGCGCTTCCTCATGGGCTTCAACCGCGACGTGCTGCACCGCCGCCGCGACCAGCTGAACGACTGGGGCGTGCGCGTGCGCTGGGCGGGACGCAAACCGCGGCTCTGGGCGTCGGTCATCAACGAACTGCAGTTCGCGGAACAGCTGACCGCGGGCAACAGCGTGCTCACCCTCACGATGTGCGTCAACTACGGCGGTCGGCAGGAGATTACGGATGCCGTGCGCGCACTCGCGGAAGAGGTCTCGGCCGGTCGGCTGAAGCCGAGCGGCATCACCGAGAAGTCCATCCAGAAGCACCTGTACACCCCCGACCTGCCCGACGTCGACCTGTTCGTGCGCAGCTCGGGTGAACAGCGCACCAGCAACTTCATGCTCTGGCAGAGCGCCTACGCCGAGATGGTCTTCCTCGACACGCTCTGGCCCGACTTCTCGCGCGAGCAGCTCTGGGAGGCCGTCACCCTGTACGCCAACCGCAACCGCCGCTTCGGCGGCGCCATCGACGCGCCGACCGCCTAGATCGCCGGGGGCTGCACCGCGGGTAACGCGAGCGGGGCGGGCGCGGGGCGCATCCGCACGTCGCCCCTCGCTATGGTGGACGGATGTCTTCCACCACACCCATCCGCACCGGCATCATCGGCTACGGCCTTTCGGGGCGCGTCTTCCACGCGCCGTTCATCGAGACCAACGCCGACTTCTCGCTCGACCTGATCGCGACCGGCAACGCCGACCGCCAGGCGCAGGCGCGCGAGAACCACCCGGGCGCGACGATCGTCGACAGCCCCGAGGCGCTGCTCGAGCGGGTTGCCGAGCTCGACCTGGTGATCCTCGCGTCGCCGCCGCAGGCGCATCTCGTGCAGGGACTCGCCGCGCTCGAGGGCGGGGCAGCGGTCGTCGTCGACAAGCCGTTCGTGCCGTCGGTGCTCGACGCGAAGAAGCTGATCGCCGCGTCGGAGGAGACCGGCAACGCGCTCATCGTCTTCCAGAACCGCCGCTGGGACGGCGACTTCCTCACGATCAAGAAGCTCGTCGCCGAGGGTGCGCTGGGCACAGTGCACCGCTTCGAGTCGACCTTCGAGCGCTGGGGACGGCCGAAGCCGGGCCTCTGGCAGGAGACCACGACGATCGAGCAGGGCGCCGGAATCACCTTCGACCTCGGCAGCCACCTCATCGACCAGGCGCTGCACCTGTTCGGGCCGGCCACGGTCGAGCAGGCCGAACTGCGCGTCGTGCGCGGGGGAGTGAGCGAGGACGACTCGTTCATCTCGCTGCTGCACACCAGCGGCGTGCGCTCGCACCTGACGATGAGCCGCGCGGCCGCGCAGAGCGGACCGCGCTTCCGCGTGCTCGGCGACAAGAGCGGCTACTCGGTGAACGGCCTGGACAACCAGGAGGCCGCGCTCAAGGACGGGCGCTGGCCCGGCAGCGAGGGCTACGGCGTGACGCCGCCCGCCGACTGGGGCATGCTCGGCATCGACGGGTCCGCGGAGGGGCTCGCGGCCTACCCGACCTCGCTCGGCGCCTACCCGGAGTTCTACGCCGGCGTCGCGGCGACCGTGCGCGACGGCGCCCCCTCGCCGGTCGACCCGCGCGACTCGCTCGAGGTCGTGCGCATCATCCAGCGCGCTCAGGAGATCGCCGCGAGCGCGCAGCAGCTGTAGGGCGGTGCGGCGCCGACTCCGAGCGCGGCGGCCTTCTTTCGGAAATTCAGGATGTCGCGTCGACAGCTACCGTGACACGCCGCGTTTCACCGGCCCCACCGACGCGCGTTCCTGAATTTCCGAAAGGGGCCGCGCGGCCCGCGGCCAGCACCGGCAGCGACTACGCCCGCGCGCCCACCAGCCCCCAGTCGGCGCCGTCGAGCGCGGCCAGCACCGCGCCGGTCGCGGCGAGGCTCGGCACGCGGCGGGCGCCGTCGTTCGCGAGGGCCTGGATGCTGCGGACGCTGCGCGGCGAGTGCGGCCGGATGACCGCCCCGACCGGCAACGTCGCGGTCGCCAGGGCCAGCCGGGGAAGCATCGCGACGCCGAGTCCGCTGGCGACCATGTTCATGACCGCACTGGCGTTGTCCGTCTCGAAGGTGATGACGGGGGCGAACCCGGCCACCTCGCAGACGGCGAGGAGATGGCCGCGGCACCGCGGACATCCGGCGATCCACCGCTCCTTGGCGAGCGTCGCCACATCGATCACGTCCTGTGCCGCGAGCGGGTGGCCGGCGGGGATCACGACGACCATCTCCTCGGTGAAGAGCGGCTGCGTGGTGAGGCCGCTCGCGCTGTCGCGGTGCGGGTCGGCCCGGTCGCCGGGGTAGCTGAACGTGATCGCGAGGTCGATGCCGCCGTCGCGCAGCAGCTGCACGGCCTCGGGCGGTTGCGCCTCGATGTAGGTGACCGTGATTCCCGGATGGCCGGCCGCGAGCGCCGCGAGCAGCCGGGGCACGATCGTCGACGAGGCGGTCGGGAAGGCGGCGAGCCGCACGGTACCGGTGCGCAGACCGGCGAGGTCGGCGAGGTCGCCCTCCGCCGCATCGAACGCGGAGGTGATGGTGAGCGCGTGCCGCGCCAGCACCGCTCCCGCCTCGGTCAGCCGCACGGATCGGCCGACGCGGGCGACGAGGGCGAGCCCGAGCCGCGCTTCGGTGCGCTGCAGGTGCTGGCTGATCGCGGGCTGGCTGTAGCCGAGAGAACGGGCCGCGGCGGTGATGCTCCCGGTCTCGGCGATCGCGCGCACGATGCGGACGGACTGCCGGTCGAGTCGCTGATCGGTCTCGAAGGTCATAACCCGAGGTTATCGGTTCCATCCGAGGTATGCCCTTGTTGCATGTATGCGCGGGCGAGCATGCTGGAGCCATGTCGATCGCCACCACCGTCTCACCCTCCCTCGCAGACGCGATCGCGAGTTTCGAGGCTCCGCGTCTCTACCTCGGCGCGGCCTCCATCGGACTCCCGACCCGCGCGACCGTCGCGGCGCAGAAGGCCGACCTCGACCTGTGGTCGGCGTCGAACCGCTTCCCGATGGACTACGACGCCATCATCGGCCGCACCCGCGCCAGCTACGCCTCCCTCGTCGGAGTCACCCCCGACCGGGTCGCGACCGGCTCGCAGACCTCCGTCATCACGAGCCTGCTCGCGGCCGCGGTGCCCGACGGCGCGGAAGTCCTCTGCGTCGACGGCGATTTCTCATCGATCGTCTTCCCGTTCCTGCAGCGGCGCGGCATCGTCGTGCGCTCGGTCCCGCTCGATGCGATCGCCGGCGAGATTTCGGATGCCACGTGGCTGGTCGTGTTCTCGCACGTCCAGTCCGCCACGGGGCGCGTCGCGGATGTCACGGCCATCGTCGCGGCCGCCGCGGCCCACGACACCTACACCTACTGCGACACGACCCAGTCGGCCGGGGTGCATCCGGTCGATGCATCCCTCTTCGACGCGACCGTCTGTCACAGCTACAAGTGGCTGTGCTCGCCGCGCGGCGTCGCCTTCCTCACCCTGAGCGAACGGTTCGAGGCGCAGCTGACACCGCTGCAGGCCGGCTGGTACGCGGGGGACGCCGTGTGGCAGTCCTGCTACGGGCCGAACATGGCGCTGGCGCTCGACGCGCGCCGCTTCGACGTGTCGCCGGCGTGGCCGGCCTGGGTGGGGGCGGAACCCGCCATCGGCATGTTCGCGGCCCTCGACATCGACGAGGTGTGGGCGCGCACGAGCGGGCTCGGCAACGAACTGTGCGACGCGATCGGCATCGAGCGGCAGAACCAGGCGATCGTGACCTGGGCCGACCCCGACGGCCACGACCTCGAGCGCCTGGTCGCCGCGGGCATCAAGGCCTCCGGCCGTGCCGGACGACTCCGCGCCGCCTTCCACCTCTGGAACGACGAGTCCGACGTGGCCGCGGTGGTCACCGCCCTGGCCAAGCGCTAGCCCGCCCCCGGCACCCCGGGCTCAGCCGCGCCCGCTCACCCCAGCCGCGCCCGCTCACCCCGGTACGGCGGCTCACCCCGGCCGCGCCCGCTCACCCCGGCACGGCGGCCGGCCGCACCTTCGGAAATTCAGGATGTTTCGTCGGGAGCGCGTGAACCGGGCGCGGAATCACGCGGATGGGCTACCACGCACCGACGCCACATCCTGAATTTCCCGATCTCGCCGGGCTGGGCGCCGCTCTCCGCGCCGCCGCGCGCCCGCCGTCCGTGGCCGCGCCCGCCCACGCGCGCCGGTAAACTGAACGCTCTACTCGGGCCGCGCATCCAGCACGGCTGAACTTTGGAGCAAATCTGTGGCCAACGCCAATTCCCTCGATGCAATCGTCAACCTCGCCAAGCGCCGGGGTTTCGTCTTCCAGTCGGGAGAGATCTACGGCGGGTCACGCTCCGCGTGGGACTACGGGCCGCTCGGCGTAGCGCTCAAGGAGAACATCAAGAAGCAGTGGTGGCAGACGGTCGTGCAGGGTCGCGACGACGTCGTCGGTCTCGACTCGGCGGTCATCCTGCCGCGCAAGGTGTGGGAGGCGTCCGGCCACGTCGAGGTCTTCTCCGACCCGCTCGTCGAATCGCTGCACACGCACAAGCGCTACCGAGCCGACCACCTGCTCGAGGCCTACGAGGAGAAGCACGGCCACCCGCCCGTCAACGGCCTGGCCGACATCAAGGACCCCGACACCGGCCAGCCCGGATCGTGGACCGAGCCGCAGAACTTCTCGGGCATGCTCAAGACCTATCTCGGCCCCGTCGACAACGAGGAGGGGCTGCACTACCTGCGCCCCGAGACCGCGCAGGGCATCTTCGTCAACTTCGCGAACGTCATGGGCAGCGCGCGCATGAAGCCCCCGTTCGGCATCGGCCAGATCGGTAAGAGCTTCCGCAACGAGATCACGCCCGGAAACTTCATCTTCCGCACCCGCGAGTTCGAGCAGATGGAGATGGAGTTCTTCGTCGAGCCCGGCACCGACGAAGAGTGGCACCAGTACTGGATCGACGCCTCGCTCGCCTGGTACACCGACCTCGGCATCAAGCCGGAGAACCTGCGCCTGTTCGAGCACCCGCAGGAGAAGCTGTCGCACTACTCGAAGCGCACCGTCGACATCGAGTACCGCTTCCGGTTCGCCGGCAGCGAGTGGGGCGAGCTCATGGGCGTCGCGAACCGCACCGACTTCGACCTCAAGACGCACTCCGAGGCATCCGGAACCGACCTGTCGTACTTCGACCAGACGCAGGACAAGCGCTGGATCCCGTACGTGATCGAGCCCGCGTTCGGTCTCACCCGCGCGCTGATGGCGTTCCTGATCGACGCCTACGCCGAGGACGAGGCGCCGAACGCGAAGGGCGGCGTGGACAAGCGCACCGTGCTGCGCCTCGACCGCCGTCTCGCGCCGGTGAAGGTCGCCGTGCTGCCGCTGTCTCGCAACGAGCAGCTGTCGCCGCTGGCCCGCTCGGTCGCCGCCGACCTGCGCAAGTACTGGAACGTCGACTTCGACGACGCCGGCGCGATCGGCCGCCGCTACCGCCGTCAGGACGAGATCGGCACCCCGTTCGCGATCACCGTCGACTTCGAGTCGCTCGAGGACAACGCCGTGACCGTGCGCGAACGCGACTCGATGGCGCAGGAGCGCGTCTCGCTCGACCGCCTGCGCGGCTACCTCGCGGAGCAGCTGCTCGGCGCCTAGCCACCCGCGCTCTGGCCACGTGCCAGCGCGCCGCCGCCGCCGCATCCCGCCCTTTCTTCGGAAATTCAGGATGCGGCGGCGTTTGCCGTTCGAGGGCCCGCGAGAAATCGCGACGCAGGCGAGCCGAGTCGACGCCGCTTCCTGAGTTTCCAAAACAGGCGTGCGGATGTCGCGGCTCCCGCCACCCCGCCCACACCCGTGATCGGAAACTCAGGACATCCCGTCGCGAGCGCACTCGCGCCGCGCGGCTTTGGGCGCATCCGTCACACCGCCTCGACCGCGTTTCCTGAATTTCCGAAGAACACACGCGGAGTCGCGGCGGGTGACCAGCGCGCCATCCCTCCACAGGGGCGGGCGCGACGCCGGCGTGCACGGATCGGGCGCGTCGGGCCCGGGGTGCGGCCCGCACGGCCAGCATGTCGGCATGGCGAACATCGCGGCACTCGTCGAGCGGCTCGGCGGCATGGCCCAGAAACAGCAGCTCGTGGCGCTCGGCGCCCGCGACCTTGACCTCACGCTCGCGGTGCGGCGCGGGGAGGTGATCCGGGCACGGCAGGGCTGGTACACGACGCTGCCCGAGGGCGATCCTCGGGTGCGCGCCGTGCGCGTCGGCGGGAGGCTGACCGGCATCTCCGCCGTGATCGCGGCCGGCGGGTGGGTGTTGGGCAGACATCCGTTACACGTGTCGGTGCACGAAAACGCTGCGCGGTTGCGCACGCCCTCCAACCGGTTCGTCCTGCTCGCGAAGCGGCACGTGAGAGGTCTGGTGCTGCACTGGGACGAGTCCGACGTAGCGCGGCGGGGCACGGCGACGAGTGTCGACCTGCGCGACGCCCTCGTGCGGGTGGTGCTCGACGAGGAGTTCGAGACGGCCGTGGCGGCGCTCGACTGGGCGCTGCACACCGGCCGCATCGACCGGATGGACTTCGAGCGGATCTTCGTGCACCTGCCATGGAACCGGCGCGCGATCAGAAACTGGGTGGACGCTCGGTGCGAGAGCCTGCCGGAAAGCCTCGCGCGCACGCGGTTCCGGATGCTCGGACACGAGGTCGATATCCAGGTGCGACTGGGCGACCTCGAACGCATCGACCTCGTGGTCGACGATGTCGTGGGCGTCGAGACCGACGGGCGCGAGTTCCACGAGAACCGCTTCGAGCAAGACCGCACGAAAGACCTCGACATCACGATCGCCGGCATGCACCCGGTGCGGCCGAGCGCCAACATGGTCTTCCGCGAGTGGGACCGCATCGTGCTCGCGGTCGAGCGCGCCATCGCCGCCCGGGCACCCGCCTGCTCGTGCGGAAATTCAGGAACTCGCGTCGCGCATCCGCCTAAAAAGCCCGTATTTCCGGCCCGCAGCGCCTGGCGAAAACCCGCGATTCCTGAATTTCCGAAACAACCGGGGAATAGGGGGACGGGCGGTGCGTTGGCTCTGGGGTGAGTACTCCGATAAAGGTTGATATCTGGTCCGACGTTCAGTGCCCCTGGTGCTACATCGGTAAGCGCAAGTTCGAGGCCGGGGCCGCGCAGTTCGGCGGCGACGTCGAGGTGGAGTACCACTCCTTCGAGCTCGCCCCCGACACCCCGGTCGATTTCGACGGCTCGCCCAAGGACTTCCTCAGCCAGCGCAAGGGCATCGCGCCCGAGCAGGTCGACATGATGCTCGACCGCGTTACCGGCATCGCCAAGAGCGTCGGACTCGACTACGACTACGACCACGTGCACCAGACGAACACGATCAAGGCGCACGAGCTGCTGCACTTCGCGAAGAGCAAGGGCGTGCAGCTCGAGATGAAGGAAGCGCTGCTCAAGGCCTACTTCGTCGACGGCGGCCACGTGGGCCGCATCGCCGATCTCGCCGACGTCGCGGCGGGCGTCGGCCTCGACCGTGACGAGGTCGTCGCGGTGCTCGAGGCGCAGACCTACCTCGCAGACGTGAAGGCGGATGTCGCGCAGGCCCAGGCTTACGGCATCCAGGGCGTTCCGTTCTTCGTGATCGACGGGAAGTACGGTGTCTCCGGCGCGCAAGAGGCCGCGGCGTTTGCCGATGTGCTGACCCAGGCCCAGTCCGAGCGGGACGCATCATGACCGCCGCGCAGACCACCCCGTTCGTGATGGCGGGCGACCCGTCCGCCGCCGCGTGCATCGGCGACTCGTGCGAGATCCCGCAGTCGACGCAGCAGGCCGTGAACCGGCAGCTCGACGAGGACCGCGTCTAGCAGTCACCCGGCCGGCTTTACCACCGAGCCCCTTCGGAAATTCAGGAGACACGGTCGCGACCGGCTTCGCCACCCGCGGGATTCCGCGGTCGTGGTGACGGTGCGCGACCGGGATTCCTGAATTTCCGAAAACGCCTCCCGCCGCAGCCCGGCAGGGCAGACGGGCGCCGGATGCCGCGGCTCCCGCCGCGCTCAGTCCGAGATGTCGGCGACCGTCGCGTCGAAGCCGGCGATGAGCGAGTCCGCGTCGACGAAGGCGCTCATCCCGTGTTCGCCCGCCCCCATCGCGATGCGCAGGCCCGCGATGCGCTCGTCGGCGAACACCGGCCACGCGGTCGACGAGCCGAGCGGGGTAATCGTTCCGCGCTCGTAGCCCGTGGCCTCGAGCGCCAACGACGCCTCGGGCAGACGCAGCTTGTTGACGCCGACGACGGCGCGCAGCTTCGGCCACGAGATCTGCCGGTCGCCCGGGACGAGGGCGAACAGGTAGCTGCCATCGTGCCGCTTCACCACGAGCGTCTTCACGATCCCGGCCGGGTCGAGGCCCATCAGCGCGGCCGCCTCTTCGAGCGAACCCGCCGCGGGACGTTCGACGAACTCCACCTCGATACCCCGGCTCGCAGCATCCGAAGCCACTCGTTCTGAACCGGTCATTGCGCCTCGCGTATCCGAATATGAAGAACGTGGAAGAATTGAACAAATGACCGCCGTGACCGCCACACTTCCTACCCTACAGATCGGGCCCATCGCCCTTGACGTACCGGTCGTGCTCGCACCGATGGCCGGCATCACGAACACCGCGTTCCGCAGGCTCTGCCGCGAATACGGCGCCGGCCTCTACGTCTCCGAGATGATCACGAGCCGTGCGCTCGTCGAACGCACGCCCGAGAGCATGCGCCTCATCAAGCACCACGAGTCGGAGTCGACCCGCAGCATCCAGCTCTACGGTGTCGACCCGACGACGGTCTCCGAGGCCGTCACGATGCTCGTCGCCGAGGACCGCGCCGACCACATCGACCTGAATTTCGGATGCCCCGTGCCGAAAGTCACGCGCAAGGGCGGGGGAGCGGCGCTCCCCTGGAAGCAAGACCTCTTCCGCGACATCGTCGAGGGCGCCGTGAAGGCGGCGGGCGACATCCCGCTCACGATCAAGATGCGCAAGGGCATCGACGACGACCACCTCACCTACATCGAGGCCGCGAAGGCGGCCCAGGGCGCCGGCGTCGCCAGCATCGCGCTGCACGCACGCACGGCCGCCGACTTCTACTCCGGCCAGGCCGACTGGAGCGCGATCGCCAAGCTCAAGCAGACCATCACCGACGTGCCCGTGCTCGGTAACGGCGACATCTGGAGCGCGGAAGACGCGATCCGCATGGTCGCAGAGACCGGATGCGACGGGGTCGTCGTCGGCCGCGGCTGCCTCGGTCGCCCGTGGCTGTTCGGTGATCTCGCCGCGGCGTTCCGCGGAGAAAAGCTGCAGGCCCAGCCGACGCTGGGCGAGGCCGCGCGCGCCTACCGCCGTCACGCCGAGCTGCTCATCGAGTTCTACGACGGCGAGGAGGCCCGGGCCTGCCGCGACATGCGCAAGCACGTGGCCTGGTATTTCAAGGGCTATCCGGTCGGCGGCGAGACCCGCGCGGCTCTGGCCATGTCGTCGAGCGTGCAGGAGATCGACGACCTCATCGCGACGCTCGACTTCGACCAGCCGTACCCGGGCAAGGAGGCCGAGGGCCCGCGCGGCCGTGCCGGCAGCCCCAAGAAGCCGAGCCTGCCGTACGGTTGGCTCGACAGCCGGAACCTCGATGAGAGCTTCCGCACCGAACTGATCGAGGCCGAATTGCACAACAGTGGTGGCTAGGGGAGATACCGGGCAGTACAGCGAGGCCGACGCCGAGCGCTGGTTGCCCGAAGAGCACTCGAGCCGGCGCAGCGACTTCGCCCGCGACCGCGCGCGCCTGCTGCACTCGAGCGCGCTGCGGCGTCTCGCCGCCAAGACGCAGGTGCTCAGCCCGACGCAGGGACTCGACTTCGCACGCAACCGCCTGACGCACTCGCTCGAGGTGGCGCAGGTCGGCCGCGAGCTCGCCGAGAGCCTCGGCCTCGACCCCGACGTGGTCGACACAGCGTGCCTGGCGCACGACATCGGGCATCCGCCCTTCGGCCACAACGGTGAGAAGGCGCTCAACGACTGGGCGATCGACTTCGGCGGTTTCGAGGGCAACGCCCAGACGCTGCGGCTGCTGACCCGCCTCGAGCCCAAGGTCTTCGGCCGCGATGGCCAAAGCTACGGGCTCAACCTCACCCGCGCCTCGCTCGACGCCAGCACGAAGTACCCGTGGCCAGCGTCGCAGGGCATCCCCGACCCGAGCGGACGAAGCAAGTTCGGCTTCTACGACGACGACACCGCGGTGTTCGAGTGGTTGCGCCAGGGCGCACCCGACCGGCAGCGCTGCATCGAGGCCCAGGTCATGGACCTCTCCGACGACATCGCCTACTCGGTGCACGACTTCGAGGACGCCGTCGTCGGCGGGTTCCTCGACGTGCCCGCGCTCGGCGCCCGGGCCGACCACGACGAGCTGGTCGACTCGATGTTCGCGTGGATCGGCGGGGAATTCGACCACGACACCCTCATCGCGGCGTTCGACCGGCTCGACAGCCTGGACTACTGGCTGCAGTCGTGGAGCGGCTCGCGCATGGACCTCGCGCGCCTGAAGAACCTGACCAGCCAGCTGATCGGACGCTTCGCCCACGAGGCAGTGCACGCCACCCGTGCCGCCCACGCCTCGGGAGCGCTCATCCGGTTCGGCGCCGACGTCGTGATCCCGCGCGACACCCAGGCCGAGATCGCCGTGCTCAAGGGGATCGTGGCGGCGAACGTGATGTCGACGAACGCCCGCAAGCCGATTTACGCGGAGCAGCGTGACATCCTGACCGACCTCGCGAACGCTCTCTTGGCGACCGAACACCGCGACCTCGACGCCGGTTTCGCGGCCGACTGGCACGCGGCGTCCGACGACAACGCCCGCAAGCGCGTGATCGTCGACCAGGTCGCGTCGCTCACCGACCAGTCCGCCCTGGCCTGGCACGCCCGCCTCATAGGCGGACCCGGCGTGGCAGCGCGCTGACCACACCCACACCCTCACCCCCCCGCGCCGCCCTTTCGGAAATTCAGGATGTCGCGTCGGTGCGCGTGACCCCGCCCGTGTGTTTCCGCGCCGGTGAAACCCGGCCGCGACGAGACCTCCTGAGTTTCCGAAACGTGGCGGGCGTGGGCCGCCGCTGAGAGGCGACGGCGCGCCTCAAACCAGCCGCCCCATCGGAAATTCAGGATGTCGCGTCGGTGCGCGTGACCCCACCCGCGTGTTTCCGCGCCGGTGAAACCCGCCCGCGACGAGACATCCTGAATTTCCAAAATTATGGCGGGCGTGGGCGGTCCGGGCGGCCCGCCCACAGATCGGCGCGAGTGACAGCGGCGGGGGAGTGGCGACCGTAGACTCGTCACGTGGCAGGCCTGATCCGACGTAGCGACATCGACGAAGTCAGGTCGCGCACCAACCTCGCAGACGTCGTGGGTGACTACGTCAGCCTCAAGAACGCCGGCGTCGGATCGATGAAGGGCCTCTGCCCGTTCCACGAGGAGCGCAGCCCCAGCTTCCACGTGCGGCCCCAGGTCGGTTTCTACCACTGCTTCGGCTGCGGCGAGGGCGGCGACGTCTACTCGTTCCTGCAGAAGATGGACCACGTGTCGTTCTCCGAGGCTGTCGAGCTGCTCGCCGGCCGTCTCGGCTACGAACTGCACTACGAAGACGGCGGTCAGGCCAGCGACCACGGCAACCGGGCCCGCATCCTGAGCGCCAACCAGGCGGCAGCCGATTTCTACGTCGCCTCCCTCGGCAGCGAGGAGGCCGAGCCCGGCCGCCGGTTCCTCGGCGAACGCGGATTCGACCAGGGCGCCGCCGAGCGTTTCGGCATCGGCTTCGCCCCGCGCCACGGCGCCCTCGGCAAGCACCTCAAGACCCTCGGCTACAGCGACGACGAGCTCGTGGTGGCCGGCCTGCTCGGCCGCGGCGAGCGGGGCGACGTCTACGACCGGTTCCGCGGCCGGCTGGTCTGGCCCATCCGCGACACGACGGGGCAGACCGTCGGTTTCGGCGCGCGCAAGCTGCTCGACGACGACCAGGGCCCCAAGTACCTCAACACCCCCGAGACGCCGGTGTACCACAAGAGCCAGGTGCTCTACGGGCTCGACCTCGCCAAGAAGGACATCTCGCGCGGCAAGCAGGTCGTCGTTGTCGAGGGCTACACCGACGTGATGGCCTGCCACCTCGCCGGCGTTACCACCGCGGTCGCCACCTGTGGAACGAGCTTCGGCGTCGACCACATCAAGATGATCCGCCGGGTGATGGGCGACGTGGCCGGCGACGTGCGCAGCACCGGCGAGGTGATCTTCACCTTCGACCCCGACGCCGCGGGGCAGAAGGCCGCCAGCCGCGCCTTCGACGAGGAGCAGCGCTTCTCCGCCCAGACCTTCGTGGCCGTCGCCCCCGACGGGCTCGACCCGTGCGACCTGCGCCTCCACCGCGGCGACGACGCGGTGCGCCGGCTCGTCACCACGCGCAAGCCGATGTTCGAGTTCATGATCCGGCGCGTGCTCGACGCCCACAACCTCGCCACCGTCGAGGGACGCGTCGCCGCGCTGCGGGCGACCGCCCCCGTCGTCGCCGGCATCCGCGACGAGGCCCTCGAGGTCGGCTACGTGCGGCAGACGGCCCAGTGGTTGGGCATGGAGCTCGACGAGGTGCGCCGTGCCGTGTCATCCGCCCGCTCCTCCTCGGGCGCCGAGGCGAAGTCGCCCGGCGACGCCCACGAGCTCGACACCAGCCTCTCGCTCATGCAGCTTCCGACCGACCCGACCACGCGCCTCGAGCGTGACGCGCTGATGGCGATGCTGCAGTACCCCACCGACGTGGGCCTCGACTTCATCCGCCGCGCCGCCGCCGTCACCTTCACCGACAACACGCTCGCGGTCGTCAGCGACGCGATCGCGACGAGCGCCGAGCACTGGGAGGCGCCCGACTGGCTCGCGCGCGTCTCCGACGAGGTGCCCCTGCCGTTCGCCACCCTCGTGAAGCAGCTCGGCGTGGCGCCCATCCCCGAACGTCCGGAACTCATCGGCGCCTACTGCAGGGACGTGGTCGCCGGGCTCATCGACCGCGACCTGCTCCGCCAGAAGAAGGACCTTCTCGGGGCTTTGCAGAGAACGGATGCCACGGTGGAGGTCGAGAAATACGGCCAGATCCAGCGTGATCTGGTGCGCGTCGAGGGCGAGCGCCGGGCCCTCCGCGCGGGATAGGCGAAGGCCTTTCACGAGCGAATGTTGCTTTCGTGTAAACATCCGCGGCGTCGACCCTGCTGACTGGGAGCCCCGGTTGTATCTGTGTTACTACTAGACCACAGCAATGTACGGCGTGGTCCTTTGGCGTGCGCCGCACATTCATTTCTTGCACTCACACAGGAAGAAGTACACGCTTATGGCTTTCGCATCAATGAAGGGCAGGCGCGCGGCGGGAATTCTCGCCGGAACCGCAGCCTTCGCTCTCGTGCTCACCGGCTGTGCCACTGAAGAGGGCGGCGGGGAGTCCGGAGACGGCGCAATCCTCGTCGGAACCACCGAGCAGGTCACCGCGCTCGACCCCGCCGGTTCCTACGACAACGGCTCGTTCGGCGTCCAGAACCAGGTGTTCCCGTTCCTGATGAACACCCCGCTGGGCAGCCCCGATGTCGAGCCCGACATCGCCGAGTCCGCCGAGTTCACGGCGCCGACCGAGTACACGGTCGTGCTCAAGGAGGGCCTGAAGTTCGCCAACGGCAACGACCTCACCGCGTCCGACGTGAAGTTCACGTTCGACCGCCAGCTCGCGATCGCGGACGACAACGGCCCCTCGAGCCTGCTCTACAACCTCGAGAGCACCGAAGCCGTCGACGAGACCACCGTCGTCTTCCACCTCAAGGCCGAGAACGACCAGATCTTCCCGCAGATCCTGTCCAGCCCTGCTGGCCCGATCGTCGACGAAGAGGTCTTCTCCGCTGACTCGCTCACGCCCGACGACGAGATCGTCGAGGGCAACGCCTTCGCCGGCCAGTACTCGATCACGAGCTACGACTTCAACAAGACGATCGAGTTCACGCCGAACCCCGAGTACAAGGGACTCCTCGGCGAGGCCAAGAACTCCTCCGTCATCCTGAGCTACTACACGGACTCGTCCAACCTGAAGCTCAACATCCAGGAGGGTGACATCGACGTGGCGTTCCGCAGCCTGTCTGCGACCGACGTCGAAGACCTGCGCGGTAACGACTCGGTCAAGGTCGTCGACGGCCCCGGTGGAGAGATCCAGTACATCGTGTTCAACTTCGACACGATGCCCTTCGGAGCCAAGACCCCCGAGGCCGACCCGGCCAAGGCCCTCGCCGTTCGCCAGGCGACCGCCGACCTCGTCGACCGCCAGGAGATCGCGACCCAGGTCTTCAAGGAGACCTACACGCCGCTCTACTCCTACGTACCCGACGGCCTCACCGGTGCCACCGAGTCGCTCAAGGGACTCTACGGCGACGGCGAAGGCGGACCCGACGCGGAGAAGGCAGCAGCCACCCTCGCGGCAGCCGGCATCACCACCCCCGTCGAGCTCAGCCTGCAGTACGTCGCCGAGCGCTACGGCCCCTCGTGGGGCGACGCGTACGCGCTCGTCAAGGACCAGCTCGAGTCGAGCGGCCTGTTCACCGTGAACATCCAGCCGACCGAGTGGGTTCAGTACTCGAAGGACCGCACCGCCGACGTCTACCCGTCGTACCAGCTCGGCTGGTTCCCCGACTACTCCGACGCCGACAACTACCTCACCCCGTTCTTCCTCACCGAGAACTTCCTGTCGAACCACTACGACAACGCCGAAGTGAACGACATGATCCTGGAGCAGGCGAGCACCGTCGACCCCGCTGCACGCCAGGCCCTCATCGAGGAAATCCAGGACAAGGTGGCGGCCGATCTGTCGACCGTCCCGCTGCTCCAGGGCGCCCAGCTTGCCGTCACCGGCTCGACCGTCGAGGGTCTCACCCTCGACGCGTCGTTCAAGGTGCGTTTCGCTGGCCTGACCAAGGGCTAGGACCCGCCGGACATCCCATCCAGCAATAGAGTGGGGGGGGGGGGGGGGGGG